>DASTTY010000081.1:0-6837 GCA_035759925.1 Solirubrobacterales bacterium | reverse complement strand
CCGCGTCCGGCCTCGGTCGGGATCTCGGTCGCGAGGTGGACGATCGCCTCCGGCCGCCAGTCGGCGGCGAGCGCGAGCACGGCGCCGCGATCGAGCAGGTCGAGCGCGACGACGTCCTGCTGCCCGTCCGGGTTCCTGGCGAAGCCGCGGACCTCGTGGCCGGCGGCTCGGAGCTTCGGCATCGTCGCACGCCCCAGCACCCCGGTGGCGCCGGCGACGATCACCCGCACGGCTGGACCTACCTTCTCGCTTCGCCCGACATCTGGTAGCTCACGTACCAGGCGAGATGGCGCGCCGCCGCAACGCCCGCGACGGCCGGCACGAGGCAGTGCCCGAGTAGGCGTTTCATTAGGGAAAGTTTACCCTCAGAGGGCGTCGCTGAACCGGTGGCGCCGAGGCTGGCACCTAGACTGGCCGCCATGAAGCTCGGAATCGCCGGCCTCGGGTACGTCGGCCTGCCGCTCGCTGCCGCCTTCGCCCGGGCCGGACACGACGTTGCCGGCTACGACCCCGACGGCAGCCGCGTCGAGCGCCTCGCTCGCGGCGAGAGCGACATCGAGGACGTCCCCTCCGACGAGCTCCGCGAGATCGCGGACCGCTTCTCGGCATCGACCGATCCGGCCGCCCTCGGCGACTGCGAGGCGATCCTGATCTGCGTGCCGACGCCGCTGCTGGCCGAGCGTGAGCCCGACCTGGCCTACGTGCTCGAGGCGACGGAGACGATCGCCTCGATCCTCCGCGAGGGCCAGCTCGTCGTCCTCGAGTCGACCACCTATCCGGGCACGACCCGCGAGGAGCTCCTGCCGAGGCTCGAGCGCAGCGGCCTCGTCGTCGGTGAGGGGTTCTTTCTCGCCTACTCGCCGGAGCGGATCGATCCCGGCCGCAGCAACCACTCGATCCGGACGACGCCGAAGGTCGTCGGCGGGATCACCCCGGCCTGCCTCGAACGCGCCGAGCGGCTCTACGCGGAGATCTGCGACGAGGTCGTCCCCGTCTCCTCGCCGGAGGCCGCCGAGCTCTCGAAGCTGCTCGAGAACATCTTCCGCTCGGTCAACATTGCGCTCGTCAACGAGCTCGCCCAGCTCACCGACCGGCTCGGGATCGACATCTGGGAGGTCGTCGACGCCGCCGCGAGCAAGCCGTTCGGCTTCATGCGGTTCGAGCCCGGGCCGGGGATGGGCGGCCATTGCCTGCCGGTCGATCCCTTCTACCTCGCCTACAAGGCCCGCCAGCACGACTTCGCCACCGAGTTCGTCGAGCTCGCCGGCAAGATCAACCAATCCCATCCGCTGTTCTGCGTCAGCAAGGTCCAGCGCGCGCTCAACGACCGCGAGAAGTCGGTCAAGGGCTCGCGGGTGCTGATCGTCGGCGTCGCCTACAAGTCCGGCGTCGCCGATCTCCGCGAGTCGCCGGCGCTGAAGATCATCGATCACCTCCGCGAGCTCGGCGCGGTCGTCTCCTACCACGACCCCCACGTCCCGGCCCTGCCCGAGAAGGGGCTCGAGTCCGTCGATCTCGCCGAGGCCGTGGCAGCGGCGGACGCGGTCGCGATCGTCACCGCCCACGACGGCATCGACTACCAAGCCATGGTCGAGGCCGCCGCGCTCGTCATCGACTTCCGCGGCGTCACCCGCGAGCTCGCCGCCGACAACGTCGTCCTGCTCTGACGTGCTCCGGCGCCGCAACCAGCTGCGCGCCTTCGAGGACCGGCTGACGCGCGTCCTCGCGCCGATCGCCGTCGTCACGACCGGCGCGGTCCTGCTCGGCGAGGGGATCCGCCGCTATCGCGGCCGGGTCGCCGACCGCCGGCCCGAGGACACCCACATCCTGCCCCGCGCCGAGTCGCCGGCCGAGGCGCTGGAGCTGGCCGGGCTCGCCTCCCAGGACACGGTTCGCGTCGCCGTCACCGGCTACCGGGCGGCATCGCGGGCCGAGACCGCGATCTTCAACATGTTCGCGGGCTTCGTCGGCGCCTCGCTGTTCGTGCGGGTCTCGACGCTCGGGATCCGCGAGGGCTGGTGGGGAGGGAACGTCCGCCTCGGCGGCCGCCACATCCACCACTTCGTGCCGGGAATCCTGATCGCGTTCGGCTCCGGCGCCGCCGCACTGATCAGCGAGAGCGAGGGGGTCGAGACGACGCTTGCGGTCCCGTTCGGCGTCGGCGTCGGGCTGACCTTCGACGAGGCGGCCCTGTTGCTCGATCTCCGCGACGTCTACTGGAGCCGCGAGGGCATCCTCAGCGTCCAGGTGACGCTGGCCGTCGCCTCGTTCCTCGGCGCCGTCCTCGTCGGGATGCGGATGCTGCGCCGCGGCGAGCTCCGCGCCGGCGATCAGGGCCGGATCCCGGCCTGAGCGAACTCAGCGCTGACCGAAGCCGCCGGCCACGACCTCGCCGGCAGCGACCGTCGCTGCGACCAGCGGCACGCCGGGGCGGTAGACGAGGTCGGAGTAGCTCGCCGCGTCGAGCAGGCAGGCGTCGGCGCGGGCACCGCGGGAGAGGCGACCGACGTCGTCGCGCCGCAGCGCCCGGGCGCCGCCGAGCGTCGCCGCCTGCAGCGCCTCCTCGGCGCTCATCCGCAGGTCGCGGACCGCGAGGGCGATGCAGAACGACATCGAGGTCGTGTTGCTGGAGCCCGGGTTGGTGTTGGTGGCGATCGCGACCCGGGCGCCGGCGTCGATCGCGCGGCGCGCGTCCGGGTAGGGCTGGCGGGTCGAGAAGTCGGTCGCCGGCAGATAGGTGGCGACGGTGTCGCTCGCGGCGAGCGCCTCGATGTCGGCGTCGTCGAGGTAGGTGCAGTGGTCGACCGATGCCGCTCCGAGCTCGACCGCAAGGGCGGCGCCGGGACCCGGACCGAGCTGGTTGCCGTGGACGCGGAGGCCGAGCCCGGCCGCCCGCCCCGCCTCGAGGACGGCCCGGGACTGCTCGGCGTCGAAGGCGCCGCGCTCGCAGAAGACGTCGATCCAGCGGCAACGCGGTGCGCAGGCAGCGAGCATCTCGCCACATACGAGCTCCACGTAGTCGTCGGCGCGACCCTCGTACTCGGCCGGGACGACATGCGCGCCGAGGAACGTCACGTCGTCGGTGAGCTCGGCGGCCAGCCCGCAGGAGCGCCGCTCGGTGTCGACGTCGAGCCCGTAGCCGGACTTGACCTCGAGGTGGGTGATCCCGGCCCGGAGCCCCTCCGCCCGCCGCGCCGCCGCAAGCGCCCTGAGGACGTCGTCGGACGCAGCCCGGGTCGCGTCGGTCGTGACGCGGATCCCGCCCGCCTCGTAGTCGCGGCCCGCCATCCGCGCCGCGAACTCGGCGCTGCGATCGCCGGCGAAGATCAGATGGGTGTGGCTGTCGACGAAGCCGGGGATCAGGCAGCGCCCGCCGGCGTCGAGGCGGTCGTCGGCCTCCGCTCCGGCCGGCTCGATCGCAGCGACGCGGCCATCGGCGACGATGAGCGCCGCCTCGCGGACGATCCCCAGCGAGCCCTCTCCGGCCGCCTCGTCGTTGGTGACGAGCAGCCCGATGTTGTCGATCGCGAGCGTGCTCACCCCGAGCCATCCTCCAGCGCGGCGATCGCGGCATCGAGCTCGGCGCCGACGTCGATCGACACGTGGGCCCCGCCCGAGACGATCTCGCGGCCGCCGCTGACGACGGTGCCGACGTCGGGCGGCGCGGCGGCGTAGACCACCGACTCGAGGGCATGCTCCGGCGCCGTGCCGGCGAGCCGCGGACCGGTGAGCGGGACGGTGACGAGGTCGGCCCGCATCCCGGCCTCGATCCGTCCCGCGTCCGTCCAGCCGAGGCAGCGGTGACCGTCCGCGGTCGCGGCGGCGAGCAGCTCCGCCGCCGAGTGGATGCCGCGCTGACCGGTGGCGAGGCGCTGGTCGAGCTCGAGCGCCCGCGCCTCCTCGAAGGGGTCGATCACCGCCTGCGAGTCGCTGCCGAGCGCGAGCGTGCAACCGGCGTCGGCGAGCCGCCGGGCGGGGCCGATCCCGTCGCCGAGGTCGCGCTCGGTGGTCGGGCAGAGGCAGCAGCAGGCCGCGGCGTCGCCGAGCAGCGCCACGTCGTCGTCGGTCAGGTGGGTGGCGTGGACGGCGGTGAAGCCGGCCGCGAGCGCCCCGGCATCGGCGAGGACCGCGGTCGGCGTACGGCCGTAGGCGGCGAGCACCGCCTCGTTCTCGGCCGGCTGCTCGGAGACGTGGGCGTGGAGCGGACGCCCGCCCGCTGCAGCCCAGGAGGCGACCGTTCCCGCTGCTTCGGGATCGACCGCCCGGAGGCTGTGGATCGCGGCGCCGACGCGGTGGCCCGGTCCCTCGGGCAGGGCATCGACCCGCTCGGCCCAGGCAGCGGCGTCACCGTCGCCGAACCGTCGCTGCTCGGCGGCGAGCGGCTCGCCGACGCCGCCGTCCAGGTAGCAGGCGTCGAGCAGGGTGATCCGGATGCCGGCTTCGCGTGCGGCGGCGATCACGGCGACCCCGAGCGCGTTCGGGTCCTCGTAGGGGTCGCCGTCCGGGCGGTGGTGGAGGTAGTGGAACTCGCCGACGGTCGTGATCCCGGCCAGCGCCATCTCGGCGAAGCAGGCCCGGGCCAAGGGGAGGTAGTTGTCGGGATCGACCCGCCCGGCGAGCTCGTACATGCGCTCGCGCCAGTCCCAGAACGAGCCGCCGCCGCGCTCCTGGGCGCGGCCGCGAAGCGCCCGCTGGAAGGCGTGGGAGTGGGCGTTGGCGAGCCCGGGGAGCGTCAGCCCGGCGAGCCGCTCGGCACCGGCAGGGGGGGAGGCGATTCCGGCCTCGACGCTCGTGATCCGCTCCCCCTCGGTCTCGACCAGGACGCCGGGCTCGACACGCTCGCCGCCGAGCCAGGCGAGCTCGCACCAGTACCTGCTCATTCGCCGTCCTCGGCCGCGAGCCGCTCGGTCAGCCCCTCCATCCGGCGGACGAATCCGTCGCGATGGCGGCGCTCGAACTGCTCCCAGGTGCTGAAGCTCCGCGGGTCGGCGCGGTCGCAGAAGAGGATCCCGTCGAGGTGGTCGACCTCGTGCTGGAAGGTGCCCGCGGTCATCCCGCTCGCGACGATCACCCGCTCGGTCCCGTCGCGGTCGCGGTAGCGGACGCGGACGCGGAGGTGGCGGGGGACCTCGCCGCGCAGGCCGGGCACCGAGAGGCAGCCCTCGTTGATCGCGATCGTTTCCGTGCCGATCGGCTCGATCACCGGGTTGACGATCACGGTCAGCGGGATCGGCGGCTTGTAGGGATAGCGCCGGTTCACACCCTCGACCTCGGCGAGCGCGATCCGCAGGGGCTCGCCGACCTGCGGCGCCGCGATCCCGGCGCCGTCGGCGGCGCGCTTGGTCTCGATCATGTCGTCGATCAGCTCCTGGACGGCGGCGGATGCGAGCTCGTCGCCTGCGACCTCGCGGGCCTGTTCGCGCAGCACCGGATCGCCGATCGTGACGATCTCGCGGACGCTCATCCGCGGTCTCCGCCGGCGTCCTCCATCGGCACCCGGACGTCGCGCTCGCGGGCGACGTCGCGGGCGCGCGCGTAACCGGCGTCGGCGTGGCGGATCACGCCGGTGCCGGGATCGGCGGTGAGAACGCGGTCGAGCCGCTCGTCGGCGAGGGCGGTGCCGTCGGCGACGCAGACCATCCCGGCGTGGAGCGAGCGCCCGATCCCGACGCCACCGCCGTTGTGGACGCTGACCCACGAGGCTCCCGAGGCGGTGTTGACGAGCGCGTTCAGGAGCGGCCAGTCGGCGATCGCGTCGGAGCCGTCGGCCATCGCCTCGGTCTCGCGGAAGGGGGATGCGACCGAGCCGGAGTCGAGATGGTCGCGGCCGATCACGATCGGCGCCCGGACCTCGCCGTCGCGAACCATCCGGTTGAAGCGGAGGCCGAGCCGCCGGCGCTCGCCGTAGCCGAGCCAGCAGATCCGCGCCGGCAACCCCTGGAAGGCGATCCGCTCGCCGGCGAGGCGGATCCAGCGGCTGAGCGCCTCATCGTCGTCGAACTCCTCGAGGACGGCGCGGTCGGTCGCGGCGATGTCCTCGGGGCTCCCGGACAGCGCCACCCAGCGGAACGGGCCGCGGCCCTCGCAGAACTGGGGGCGGATGTAGGCGGGGACGAAGCCGGGGTAGTCGAAGGCGCGCTCGAAGCCGCCGAGCTGGGCCTCGCGGCGGAGGCTGTTGCCGTAGTCGAAGACCTCGCTGCCGCCGTCCTTGTAGGAGACCATCGCGAAGCAGTGCGCGGCGGCGGCGGCGCGGGCGCGCCGCACGTACTCGTCCGGATCGGCGGCGCGGAGCTCGGCGGCCTCGGCGAGCGTGAGCCCGTTCGGGACGTACCCGTTCAGCGGGTCGTGGGCGCTGGTCTGGTCGGTGACGATCTCGGCCGCGAAGCCGCGCTCGTGCAGGGCCGGCAGGGCGTCGGCGGCGTTCGCGCAGAGGCCGACGCTGAGCGGCCGTCGCTCGGCACGGGCGCGCTCGCAGCGGGCGATCGCGTCGTCGAGGTCGTCGGCCCGCTCGTCGAGGTAGCGGGTCTCGAGGCGGCGGTCGATGCGGTGCGGATCGACCTCGATACAGAGGGCGATCCCCTCGTTCATCGTCACCGCGAGCGGCTGGGCGCCGCCCATCCCGCCGAGGCCGGCGGTGAGCGTGACCGTCCCCGCGAGCGAGCCGCCGAACCGGCGCCGGGCGATCTCGGCGAAGCACTCGTAGGTCCCCTGGACGATCCCCTGGCTGCCGATGTAGATCCACGAGCCCGCGGTCATCTGCCCGTACATCGTCAACCCGAGCGCCTCGAGTCGCCGGAACTCGTCCCAGTTCGACCATTCGCCGACGAGGTTCGAGTT
>DASTTY010000080.1:0-2908 GCA_035759925.1 Solirubrobacterales bacterium | reverse complement strand
CCCGAGCGCCTCGATCGCGCCGACCTCGACAAGGGCGCCGATCACGCGCGTCGTCGCGAACGCCATCAGCCGCTCCCAGGCGAGCACCTCCGGCGGCAGGAGGCGATCGCCGGCGCGACGCAGGAGCCGCCGGAGGCGAAGGCCGATCCGGACCGCGGCCGGCGGCGGTGCCCTGTCGAGGCTGATCGGGGAAGGCATCGTTCCGGCTCCTGCCCCGACCCGACGCCTCAGCGCAGCGCCTGGCAGACGGCGTCGGCCTGGGCCTTGCGGATCAGCCCCGAGACCCGCGGCGAGCCCTGGCCGGGAACGATCTGCGAGTTGACCGAGAAGACGACCGAGCGGCGTCCGTTGGCGCTCGCGGCGGCGAACAGGCGGTAGCCGGGGTAGGAGCCGGTGTGGCCCCAGACGGTCCCGCAGCGGGTCCGGTAGCGGAACAGCGCGAGCGTGGCGTCGTTGCGTCCCGGGCCGGGTGGGGAGGAGCGGCCGTGGACGTAGACGTCCTGGGCGCGGGCGATCTTCTTGCTGAACAGATCGCCGCCGACGTAGGCGCGGAAGAAGCGGTTGACGTCGACCGGCGTCGAGACGATCCCGCCCGATGCCCAGGCGAGCGCCGGGTTGATGAACTTGCTCAGGTCCTCGAACTTGCCCTGCTTGTTGCGGTCGTAGCCGTGCATGTAGCCGCGCGGCATCTTCACCGTGTCGGGCAGGCTCGTGTCGCGGAGGCCGACCGGGCGATAGATCTCGCTGCGGAGCAGCCGCTCGTAGCTCTTGCCGGTCGCGGCCTCGGCCATCAGCCCGACCATGATGTTGTCGCTGTCGGAGTAGTGGTAGTCCTCGCCGGGATCGAGTCCGGGCTCGAGCCCGTTGACGAAGTCGATCAGCTCGAGTGGGCTCATGTACTGAGCCGGATCGGCGATCAGCTCGTCGATGAAGGCCTGCTGGCGGATGTAGTCGGGCAGTCCGGCGGTGTGGCCGAGCATCTCCCTGACGGTGATCGCGTCGGCGAGTGGCCAGACGCCGGGGAGCCATTCGCCGACGGTGTCGTCGAGGCCGAGCTTCCGCTTCGAGGCGAGCGACATCGCGATCGCTCCGTTGAAGGCCTTCGCCATGCTCGCGATCCGCATCGGCGAGCGCCGCTTCGGCTTCGCGCCGGTCTCGAGGTTGGCGACGCCGCGGCGCCGGAATTCGACCCGCTTGCCGCGCTGGATCAGCACCGAGAGGCCGGGCGGCCCCTGCGGGTCGTCGATGATCCGGTCGAGTGCCGCATCGAGCCTGCCGCCGTCGGCGGCGGCCTGCGGCGCCGCGATCGCCACGACCGTCGCGAACGTCGCGACCGCGGCGAGAGCGCCGGCCGCGATCGAGCGGATCTGTCGGACCGTCGCCATCGCCGGCGGCAGTCTATGGGGATCGATCGGAATCCTCACCGCGACCGTCGGCCCGACATCTAGACTGGCCGCTGGTGGCCGAGCAGTCCCTCTACCGTCGTCATCGCCCGCAGTCGTTCGCCGACGTCGTCGGGCAGGAGCACGTCGTCCGCACGCTCAGCAACGCGATCGAGCGCGACCGCGTCCATCACGCCTACCTGTTCGTCGGCTCGCGGGGGACCGGCAAGACGTCGATGGCGAAGATCCTCGCCCGCTCCCTGAACTGCGTCAACGGCCCGACCCTGGAGCCGTGTGGCGTCTGCGACTCCTGCGTCGCGATCGCCAACGGCAGCTCGATGGACGTGATCGAGATGGACGCCGCATCGAACCGCTCGGTCGACGACATCCGCCTGCTCCGCGAGCGGGTCGGCTATGCGCCTCCGGAGGGGACCTGGAAGGTCTACATCCTCGACGAGGCGCACATGCTCACCCGCGAGGCGTGGAACGCGTTCCTGAAGACGCTCGAGGAGCCGCCGCCGCGCACCGTTTTCGTGCTCGCGACGACCGAGGCGCACAAGGTGATGCCGACGATCGTCGACCGCTGCCAGCGCTTCGACTTCGGCCGTCCCTCGCCGGACGAGATCGCGGTCGTCCTCCGCCGCGTCGCCAACGCCGAGGGAATCGCCGTCGACGACGGCGCCGTCGGCGCGATCGCCCGGGCCGCGAACGGCAGCTTCCGCGACGCGCTCGGGACGCTCGATCAGCTCGTCGCCTACAGCGGCACCGAGATCGCCACCGACGACGTGCTCGCCGTGCTCGGCGTCGCCGACGCGGAGCTGATCTTCCGCGCGACCGAGGCGATCGCCGCCGGCGATGGCGCCGAGGCGCTCCGCGTCAGCGCCGCGATCTCGAGCTCGGGCCACGATCCGGCCCGGTTCGCGGCCGATCTCGTCGCTCATCTCCGCCAGCTCCTCGTGATCGCGACGCTCGGCGAGATCCCCGACCACTTTCTCGTCGTCGCCGAGCAGGAGGCACGCCTCTCCGAGCAGGCCGCCCGCCTCGGCGAGGTCGCGCTGCTCCGCGCGATCGACGAGCTCTCGGCGGCGCTGACGGCGATCCGCGAGGGCGACGAGGCGCGGATGACCGTTGAGCTGGCGCTGCTGCGCTCGGCGAAGCCGGAGATCGACCCCTCGCGGGCGGCGCTGAGCCAGCGCGTCGAGCGACTCGAGCAGGCGCTCGCCGGCAACCGGCCGGCGGCGGCTGCCGAGCCGGCTCCCGCGAAGCCGGTCGCGGAGGCGAAGACCACCGCCAATTCGCCCGCGCCTCCGGCCGCGGAGCCCACCGCGTCGGCGCCGCGCGAGCAACCCGGCGAGGCCGAGGTCACCGATGCACCCGACGGCCCGGAAGCGGCCGCGCCGGTCGCCGTGGTCGAGGCCAGCACGCCGGACCTCGGCCGGGTGGTGGAGCTCTGGCCGGGGATCCTCGATCAGATGCGCCAGTCGGGAGCCGGGATGCTCTCGGCCGTCGTCGGCGCCGCCCGCCCG
>DASTTY010000079.1:0-16908 GCA_035759925.1 Solirubrobacterales bacterium | reverse complement strand
TCGCGCCGCCGAGAAGTTCGACTACCGCAAGGGCTTCAAGTTCTCGACGTACGCGACCTGGTGGATCCGCCAGGCGATCGCCCGTGCCCTCGCCGACAAGGCGAGGACGATCCGGATCCCGGTCCACGTCGTCGAGAAGCTCAACAAGATCGGCCGTGCCGAGCGCAAGCTCGTCACCGAGCTTGGCCGTGAGCCGACTCCGGAGGAGATCGCCGACGTCACCGGCATCGAGCCCGATGAGGTCGATTCGATCAAGCGCTCCGCCCAGGCGCCGGTCTCGCTCGAGAAGCCGGTCGGCGACGAGGAGGAGTCGGAGTTCGGACAGTTCATCGCCGACGAGAAGGCCGAGTCGCCGTTCGACCGCGCCGCCGATCTGCTCACCAAGGAGGCCCTGCGTGAGGCGCTGGAGAACCTCTCCTACCGCGAGCGCCGGGTGCTCGAGCTCCGTTACGGGCTCGGCGGGGAGCATCCCCGCACCCTCGACGAGGTCGGGCGCACGTTCAACGTGACCCGCGAGCGGATCCGGCAGATCGAGAACCAGTCGCTGAAGAAGCTGCAGACGCTGGCCGAGGCGCAGAAGCTGCGCGAAGTCGCGTAACGGCGCGAAGTCGCCCGCCCCGAGCGGGCGCGCGGCCGCCGGGCACATAGGGCGGCCGCCGGAAAAAGAAGACCTCAGACACGGACGCGGCCGGCCGCCGGTCGGCTCGGCGTCCAGAGACGAACGGAGCACGAACAGAATGAGTACCGCCATCAAGTCAAGGCCCGTCAAGGGCGAAGTCAAGGAGTTCACCTGCGCCCGCTGCGAGGTGACGAGTCGCTGGACCGAGGGTCTCGGCGCCGCCACCCCGCCCAACTGGGCGAAGGAGAAGGGGCTCTACTACTGCCTCGTCTGCCGCCGCGAGCGGGCGATGGAGCAGGCTGTCGAGAAGGCCGGCGGCGACAAGGTCAGCACCGCGGACCGCGCGAAGCTGCGCTCCGCCGCCGTCGTCGACTTCGAGATCGCACGCGATCCCGACCGCACCGAGGGCGAGATCGCCAAGGCCGCCCGCGCGTCGATCGGCGCCGTACGCAAGGCCCGCAAGCGTAGGCCGGCCTGACGGCCCGGGAGGCCGCTGCTCGGCGTCCTCGTCGGCTCACGGCCAAGAGGCCGCTTCGCCTCCTGCGTCCTTGATCAGCAGCCTCCCGGCCTCGTCAGGACCTTGACGGGGCGGGAGGCGAAGTTCTGGGCGCCTCTCTGCTCAAGCGATCGCGGCTCGCGCCGATAGGGAGGCGATGCCCTTCCAGGTCGACGATGCGCTGCGGTACGTGGTCGAGAGCTACGGTTCCGACCTGCACCTGAAGGTCGGGTCCCCGCCGATGGTTCGGATCCACGGGGTGCTCGGCGAGATCCCCGGTTCCGGAAAGCTCGCCCCCGACGACACCGAGGAGGCGCTGCGAACGCTGATCGGCGCGCTGCCGACGCGGGCCGAGTTCGACGAGGAGGGGGAGGCAGACTTCTCGTACTCGATTCCGAACCTGTCGCGGTTCCGGGTCAACGCATTCCGCCAGCGCGGCTCGATCTCGATCGTCTGCCGCGCGATCCCGTTCCAGGTGCGGACGATCGACGACCTCGGCCTGCCGCCGGCGATCCGGGCGCTGGCCGAGGAGCGGCGCGGGATCATCCTCTTGACCGGGACGACCGGCTCCGGCAAGTCGACCACGCTCGCGGCGATGATCGACCACATCAACGAGACCCGGGCGGAGCACATCATCACGCTCGAGGACCCGATCGAGTACCTGCATTCCGACAAGCGCTCGATCATCAACCAGCGCGAGGTCGGCTCCGACACGCGGAGCTTCGCCCGGGCGATGCGGCGGGTCCTCCGCCAGGACCCCGACGTGATCCTGATCGGCGAGATGCGCGACGAGGAGACGGTGCGCACGGCTCTGAGCGCCGCCGAGACCGGCCACCTCGTCCTCTCGACCCTGCACACGCTCGACGCGACCGAGACGATCAACCGGATCATCGACTTCTTCCCCCCGCACCTCCAGCAGCAGGCGCGGGTGATGCTCGCCTCGACGATGCGTGGCGCTGTCTCCCAGCGCCTCGTCCCGACCGTCGACGGCCAGGGGCGCGTCGCGGCCAGCGAGGTGATGATCGTCACCGGCCGGGTCGAGGACCTGATCCTCAACCCCGAGGAGACCGGCAAGATCAGCCAGGTGATCGCCGAGGGCGACTACTACGGGATGCAGACGTTCGACCAGGCACTGCTCGCCCACGTCGAAGCCGGCAACGTCTCCGAGGAGGTCGCCATGGACTACGCGTCGAGCCCGCACGACTTCAAGCTGATGCTCGCGGCCTCGGGCCAGCGCGCCAGCGACATCTCCCAGCTCGGCGGCGGTCAGGGCAGCGCGTCCGCCCCCGCTGCGCCGGTCGGCGGTCCCGGCTCCGAGCCGGTGCCAAGTCCCCACTTCACTTCCTGAAGTATTGCTATTCTCTTGAGGAAGGCGCGCTCGTGAGCGACCGCGCGCCCTCCCAGAGAGCATGGCGACGAACGACACAGATTGCCCCGTCTGCGCATGTGCCGAGATCATCTCGGGCAAGTGGACGCTGCTGGTCATCCGTGACCTCTCCGACGGCAATCGTCGCTTCTGCGAGCTCGAGCGCTCCCTCGACGGGATCAGCCCGCGGACCCTGTCGCTGCGCCTCAGGGCGCTCGAGGACTGCGGCGTCGTCGAGCGCCACACCTATCCCGAGGTGCCGCCCCGGGTCGAGTACGCGCTGACCGAGAAGGGGCGGGCCCTCTCGCCGCTGATCGACGACATGCGCGAGTACGGCTCCCGCTGGCTCGGCGTCGCGGACAACCGCGAACCGGCTGCCGCTTAGCCGTTTGCAAGGGAAGTTGCAGGCAGGAAGGCCGCAGGCACGGGCGAAGACGGCCCCGTGCGCGATCTTCACCTACGACACACGCTGACCGCCCTCGCCCGGGACGCCTCCGAGGTCTTCTCCGACCTCGTCGACGGCGGGCAGGAGATTCCTTATGAGATCGGCGAGGCCGGCGACGAGTTCGCCTTCTGCCACTACCAGCCCCTGACCGCGCGGTTCGTGCGCGACAACGCCACCGAGCTGCGCGAGCTGGAGAGCTTCCGCGAGGCGACCGAGACGATGCGGCGCAGCGACGTCGCCGGGCCCTACCTGGAGGAGGCCGGCATCGCGCCCCCGGTCGACCCGATCGAGCGCGCGAACCTCGCCGTGACCTACTTCCTGGCCCGTCTCTGGGACGGCTCGGGCGACTTCGAGATCGATGACGAGCGCTTCGCGTCGGCGGTCGCCGAGATCGAGGAGTGCAGCGAGCCCGAGGCCGGCGAGGTCGAGGCGATCGTCCCGCTGGTCGGCCTGCAGATGCCCGCTTCCCGGCTCGAGTTGAGTGGCGCGTCGATCGTCCGTGCCGACGCGGTCGACGTGCCCTCGGAGGCAGCCCGCGGCGAGCGCCCGGGCGGCGCCGCCTGGGAGCCGACGTTCCTGATCAGCGCCCGCGTCGCCCTCGACGAGGATGGCGGCCTCGGCGGCGCCGGCGATCGCGTCGCCCGCACCTTCGAGCAGGTCGTCCTGACCCTGCGGCTCCACAAGCCGGGCGGCGTCGGCCTCGGCCCGCACGGATGGGTCCGCGTCGCCGGCGATCGCTGGCGCCGGATCGCGACCGGTGCCGGCAAGCCGCGGCCCGGCGGCTACCGGCTGACCGAGGACGACCTCGCTGCCGTGAGCGACCTCTCGCGGACCCTCTCGGTCCATCCGCGCCGGATCGCCCGTCTGCGACGCGCCCTGCTCCGCTTCGAGGCGGGACTCGACCGCCGCGGTGCCGTCGATGCGCTCAACGACCACCTGCTCGCGCTGCGATTCCTGCTCGAGGGCGAGGGCCCCGCCGGCGTCGGCCTGCCGATGCGGGTCGCGGCGCTGGCCGAGGGCGGCGACGACCGTGACGACGCCAAGCAGGTCGTCGAGCAGGCGATCTCGCTCGAGCGCGAGCTCTGGAGCGGTGAGCCGATGCGCGGGGACGGCGCTCCCGGTCCCTCCGAGATCGCCGGGAGCATCGAGGGGCTGCTGCGCACGATCCTCCGCCGCGGCGTCACCGGCGAGATCGGCACCGACTTCCGCGCCGCCGCCGACGAGGCGCTCCTGGCCGACGGCCTGGCGATCGGCGAGGGCTCGCCGGACGAGCTCGGCACCGACACCGAGTGGGAGCTCGACGCGATCGAGATCGAGGACATGGCCGGCGCCGAGCCGGAGACGGAACCGATCGGTCCCGAGCTCGACCTCGGCTTCGACAGCGACGACGAGGAGATCATCGCCGCGCGGATCCAGCCCGATCCCGAGCCGGAGGCGATGCCTGACCTCGACTTCGCACCACGACCCGCCGCCGACGCCGAACCGACGAGCCGCGAGCGCAGGCAGATCCACCTGCCGCTGATCGTCCCCGACGAGGAAGACGAGGCCGTCGCCGAATTCGACGACGAGGAGGTCCTTCCGGCCCGGGCGGTCACCTTCCTCGACGAGGAGATCGTCGAGGAGGCAGTCCGCGAGCCGTCTCGAACCGCGAGCGGCGGCGGCTGGCTCGACGAGGTCGACGACGGTGCGACGATGGACTTCCCGGCGCGACCCAACCACCTTCGCGAGCTCTCGCGCCCGCCGATGGACCGCGAGGAGGTCAAGGCCAGGGTTCAGTACCTGTTCCCGCGGACCGAGACGAACTGGACCGTCGGGCGGGGCACGCCGCGACGGGCGACCGGCGAGATGATCGATTCCTGAGCTCCCACGGAATTCTCCGCGGAGCACTCACTCCGTTGCAGGCTTGCCGCGAGGGAGCAGACGCACGGCGCCGAAGGATGGCGTTGCTGCGCCTGCGCTTGCCTCCGCGCTCTGGCAGGACGTCAATCGCATCACGGGTGAGACGCAGATCGACCACGCCAGAGCAGGGCAATCTGCAGTTCACCGGGCTGGCGAGCCGGCGAGGCGGCAATTCGGAACGATCGCCCGCCGGCAGCCCTCGAAGCTCGGGAGCGCGGCGTCCGCGCATCCAGTCTCAGCCGGCCGGGTCGGGCATCAGTAGCCGCGCGAATGCGTGGAGGCCGTCGAGGTCGTGGATCTCGTCGCTCAGCTCGGGGAGCTCGAACACGGGAACCCCCGGGGAAGCGGCTCGGAGTGCGTCGATGTTCGCGCGGTCGCGGTCGGCGAGGACGCGGCGGTCGGCATGGGCGGCGAGGACCCGCGCGACGAGGTCCTCGTCCTCGAGCAGGCCGATCAGGGCCTGCCGCGAGTCCTCTTCGTTCGCGCCCGGGGCGCTCGTCGTGTGGACGCGGTTGACGACCATCGCCCCGAGCGGGAAGTCTCCCTCGGCGAGCTTGCCGCGCAGGTAGCCGGCCTCCCTGATCGGCTCGCCCGCCGGCGCGGTGATGATCAGGAACGTGGTCCGCTCGTCGCCGAGCAACCCTTCGACGCGCTCGGCGCGGTCCCGGAAGCCGCCGAGAAGCCCCGCCATCGCCGAGAAGAACTCCGACAGGTCGGCGATCAGATCGCCGCCGGTGACCCGCCGCAGGACCGCCGAGACGACCGAGAACCCGCGGCCGGCGATCCGGGCCCCGAAGCCGGTGGGGCGGATGAACAGACGCATTGCCCGTCCCTCGACGAACTGCGTCACCCGTCGCGGGGCGTCGAGGAAGTCGAGCGCGTTCCGCGACGGCGGCGTGTCGAGGACGAGCAGGTCGAAGTCGTCCTCGTCGTCGAGCTCGTAGAGCTTCTCCATCGCCATGTACTCCTGCGAGCCGGCGAGCGCGCCGGAGATCTGCTGGTAGATCCGGTTGTCGAGGATCCGTCGCCGGGCCTGCTCGTCGGTCGCATAGCGGTCGATCACCTCGTCGAAGGTGGCCTTGGCGTCGAGCATCATCGCCCAGAGCTCGCCGCCGCCTCCGCCGTGCTCGCCGAGCTCGACCCGGACGGGGACGTTGCCGAGTTCGGCCAGCCCGAGCGAGTCGGCGAGCCGCCGCGCCGGATCGATCGTCAGGACCGCGACCTTGAGTCCGCGGGCGGCCATCGCGACCGCGACGGCGGCCGCCGTGGTCGTCTTGCCGACGCCTCCGGAGCCGGCGCAGATGCAGATCGACCGCCCGGCGAGGATCGCGTCGAGGTGGGCGCTCACGTGAGCACCGACGCGATCCGCCGCAGCTCTGCGACCCCGAGCTCTGCGGAGAAGAGGAACGGCAGCTCTTCGATCGGGACGCCGGTGACGATTCCGCGCAGGCGCTCGAGCTCGATCCGCTGCGTCTGCGCCCGCTCGGCCTCCGCGATCGCGGCGTCGAGAGCGGCCGAAGGCCGCCGCTCGCGGGCGGTCCGGATCCGGTCGAGCTCGGCGCCCGAGAACCGCTCCGGGAAGAGCTCGTTGACGAAGATCTCCTCGAGCGCGACTCCGGTCTCCTCGAGCCCATCGGCCAGATCGGCGGTCTCGTTCACCGCCATCTCCTCGGCGGTCGCGACGATCCCGACCCCGCTCCGCTCGCGGTCGGTGATCATCCGCTCGATCCGCGATGCCTGGTCGGCGAGCGGACCTCCCTTGGCGATCCGCCGGAATGTGCCCGGAGCTTCCAGGAAGCCGATCCCGTGACCGGTCGCCGGCGCGTCGACGATGACCAGGTCGTAGGTGCCGGCGCCGTCCGGGGAGCGGCGGACGTCGAGGGTCAGCTCGTAGGCCTTGCCGATCGAGACGACCTCGCGCAGCCCCGGCGTGGCGGCGGCGAGGTAGGCGAAGAGATTGCTGCGATAGAGCAGCGAGGCCATCGCCCGGACCGGCAGCAGCACCTCGAGGTACTCGCGGACCATCTTGTCGGGATCGATCGAGATCGCCCAGAGGCCGTCCGTGAGCTCGGTCTCGTTGAAGCCGATCGGGTCGCGCCCGAACATCGCTGAACCATGCTCCTGGCGGGCGATCTCGCAGACGATCGCGCGCTTGCCCGCTGCCGCGGCGGCGAGACCGAGCGCGTAGGAGACGGTCGTCTTGCCGACCCCGCCCTTGCCGGTCACGAAGGCGAGCCGCTTGTCGAGCAGGCCGGCGATCGGCCCATTCTCGCAAGCGCGGCGGGGGCGACTCGCGAGGGGTTCGGAATCGGCCGGAAGGAAACCGCCTGCACTGGCCGAATAAGCGGTCACCATGGGCTTGTTCAACAGGAAGAATCCGGAAGAAGGGCGCGACGCGGGGAGCCACGCCTCCCGCGAGCCAGAGAGCACCGAGACCGAGGTCGAGGTCGAGGTGACGACGGAACGCCACGTTCCCGACCGGGTCCGCGCCACGGCGCCGGCCCCTGAGCCGGAGCCGCCGATGGCGGAGCCCGCCGATCCCGTCGCCGGGATCGCGGCCGATCCGTACGGTGACGAGCTCGAGGAGCTCGAGCGCAAGGCGGCACCCGAGCGAGCCGAGAAACCTGCAACTCCGCATCCCGACCGCGCCGGCAAGCTCGCCAAGGACGAGCTCCGCCGGGCCGTCAAGCCGGCCGCCGATGAGACCGAGGATGAGGATCGGGTCTCGGCCGACGAGCTGATCGGCCCGGCCCCGAAGCGCCGTCACCCGTTCGCCCCCGACGCCGAGGAGCCGGCCGCCGAGCGGACGATGCAGGTCTTCGCCTTTGCCAACCAGAAGGGGGGCGTCGCGAAGACGACGACGACGCTGAACCTCGCGGTCGCGCTGTCGGAGTCCGGGCATCGGGTGCTCTGCGTCGACCTCGACCCCCAGGGCAACCTGACCATGAGCCAGGGGATCGATCCGGACACGGTCGAGAAGAGCCTCTACCACGTCCTCGTCGAGCGGATGCCGATCAAGGAGATCATCCATCACCGCGAGGTCGACATCGCCGTCGCGTCGATCGACCTCGCCGGCGCCGAGATCGCGATGAGCACCCAGATCGGCCGCGAGCGGTCGCTTCAGAAGGCGCTCGCACAGGTCGCCGACGACTACGACTACGTCTGCATCGACACCCCGCCGAGCCTCGGCCTGCTGACGATCAACGCGCTGACCGCGGCCGACAAGGTGATCGTTCCGGTCCAGTGCGAGTATCTCTCGATGCGCGGCCTCGTCCAGCTCCAGAACACGCTCGAGATGATCCGCGAGAACCTCAATCCCGAGGTGCAGATCGAGGGGATCCTGCCGACCATGCTCGACACCAGGACGATCCACGCCAAGGAGGCGGTCGAGATCCTCGAGGAGAACTTCGGGGACCTCGTCTTCAAGTCGCGGATCCGGAAGGCGATCAAGTTCGCTGAGGCCCCCGTGAAAGGCAGCTCCGTCCTCAAGTACGATCCGCAGAGCAACGCGGCCCAGTGCTATCGCGATCTGGCGGAGGAGGTCCTGGAACATGGCACGAAGGAATAAGCGGGCGAGCATGCGCGAGGGTCCCCTCGCCGACCTCTTCCGGTCCACCGAGGCGCCCGACGATCCTCCCGAGCCACCGGCGCGCCCCGAGCCGCGGCGCGAGCGCGAGCCCGATCCCGAGCCGGTCGCAGCCGAGCCGTCGTCGCCGGCGCCCGCCGAGGAGGAGGAGGCCGAGGACGCCGGCCCATCCGGGCGTCCCGCCAAGGACCGCCTCCGCGATGTCTTCAGCAGCGATGCCTCCGACCGCGAGCCCGCCTACGGGCGCTCGGAGCCGTCGCGCACGCCGGCGACGGCTCCGCCCCAGGTCAACGATCCGCTGATCCGCGTGGTCGGCGTCGGCGGCGGCGGAGTCAACGCCGTCAACCGGATGGTCGAGGCAGGGATCGGCGGCGTCGAGTTCATGGCCGTCAACACCGACCTGCAGTCGCTTCAGCAGAGCGCCGCAGACCTGACGATCCACATCGGCGGCGGCGTCACCCGCGGCCTCGGCTCGGGATCCGATCCGGAGCTCGGCTACCGCGCCGCCTTCGAGGAACAGGACCGGATCAAGCGGATGCTGAAGGGGTCCGACATGGTCTTCGTCGCCGCCGGTGCCGGCGGCGGGACCGGGACCGGCGCCGCGCCCGTCATCGCCCGCCTCGCACGTGACGTCGGCGCCCTCACCGTCGGCATCGTCACCCGCCCGTTCGGCTTCGAGGGCACCCGCCGGGCCAAGCAGGCCGACAAGGGCGTCGACGCTCTCGCCGGCGAGGTCGACACGCTGATCGTCGTCCCCAACGACCGCCTGCTCTCGGTCCTCGAGCGGAACACCTCGATGGTCGAGGCGTTCCGGGTCGCCGACGACGTCCTCCGCCAGGGCGTCCAGGGGATCTCCGACCTGATCACCCTGCCGGCGCTGATCAACCTCGACTTCGCGGACGTCCGGACGACGATGCGCGACGCCGGCCCGGCCCTGCTCGGCATCGGCATGGGAACCGGCGACACCCGGGCGGCTTTCGCGGCCGAGCGGGCGATCTCCTCACCGCTGCTCGAGACGTCGATCGAGGGCGCCCGCTCGATCCTGCTCTCGATCACCGGCGGCAGCGACATGTCGCTCGTCGAGATCTCCGAGGCGGCACGGGTGATCCAGGAGGCCGCCCATCCGGAGGCCCACATCATCTTCGGCGCCAACGTCGACGACACGCTCGACGAGCAGATCTGGGTGACCGTGATCGCGACCCGCTTCGACGCCCGCGGCCGCCGTGCCGACGGCAGCTCGACGGGTGTGCACCGTTCGACGGCCCGTCCCTCGTCGCGGCGCGGTGAGTCCTCCGGCGCCCGGCGCGTCCCCGATTACGAGGAGCGCCCCGCGGACCTCGGCATCGACGTTCCCGAGTTCATCCCGAATTAGGCAATCCGTGAGCCGGGGCGTCGTCGCCGGCGGCCATCCGGCAACCGCGGAGGCCGGTGCGTGGGCGCTGCGCGAGGGTGGCAACGCGGTCGACGCGGCGATCGCCGCGGTGCTCGCCTCGGTCGTCACCGAGAGCCCGCTGACCGGCCTCGGCGCCGGCGGCTTCATGCTCGTCCACAAGCCCGGCGGCGACGCGACGCTGCTCGACTTCTTCGTCTCGGCGGGCGGGCTCGACGGTCGCGAGCGCCGGATCGAGCTCGAGCCGGTCGTCATCGACTTCGGCGACACCACCCAGGTCTTCAACATCGGCCCGGCCTCCTGCGGGGTCCCGGGCGTCCCGAGCGGGCTGGCCACGGCGGCCGAGCGGTTCGGGTCGATGCCACTCGCAGACCTCGTCGTCCCGGCCGTCGGCCTGGCTCGCGACGGGTTCGAGATCACCGCCCAGCACGCCTACCTGTTCGAGATCCTCGCACCGATCCTCGCTCGCGAGCCCGCTGGCGCAGCGGTCTATGCCCCGGCGGGACGGATGCTCGGCAACGGCGAGCGGATCTACTTCGCCGAACTCGCCGAGACGCTCGAGCGCCTCGGCGACGACGGTCCTGAGCCGTTCTATCTCGGCGACATCGCGGCCGCGATCGCCGCCACGGTGATCGAGCGCGGCGGGACGGTCGCCGGCGCCGACCTCGCCGGCTACGAGACGATCGACCGCGAGCCCGTCCGGGCCCGCTTCGGCGGCTGCGAGATCCTCACCAACCCGCCGCCGTCCTCGGGCGGGATCCTGATCGCCTACGCCCTCGAGCTCCTGACCCGCGCCGGCGGCGCAACCGACCCGGCCAGCGTCGTCGCGGTCATGCGCGAAGCCCAGGAGGCTCGCACCCGTGAGTTCCACGAAGGTCTCCACGAGCCTGGCTTCGCGAACCGGTTCCTCGGCGACCGGCTCGGATCGACGACGCACATCACCGCGCTCGACAGTGCCGGCGGCTGCGCGAGCGTCACGTGCTCGAACGGCTCCGGCTCCGGCGTCTTCGTGCCCGGCACCGGGATCCAGCTCAACAACATGCTCGGCGAGCAGGACCTCAACCCGTTCGGGTTCCACGCGGCCGGCGCCGGGCGGCGAATGCCGTCGATGATGGCGCCGACCGTCGCGCTCCGCGACGGCGGCCTCGTCCTCGGCCTCGGCAGCGGCGGTTCGAACCGGATCCGCTCCGCGGTCACGCAGACGATCCTCCGCTACCTCGGCGACGGTCTCGAGTTGACCGCGGCGGTCGAGGCGCCGCGCCTCCACTTCGAGGCCGGCACGGTTCACGCCGAGCCCGGCATCGACCCGGCAGCGCTCGACGCGCTCGAGGCCTGCGGCTACGAGGTCGTGCGCTGGCGGGACCTCAGCCTCTTCTTCGGCGGCGTCCACGCGGTCGCGGCCGGCCACGGCCGCCCCGAGGGCGCAGGCGATCCACGCCGCGGCGGCGCCGTCGCCTACGCATAGCCGAGGCCGCTGCGCGGCGGCGAATGCGTCCGGGTCCCCGGGCCGCGAGAATGTCGAGCGATGAGCGACACGATCGACTTCGAAGCCGAGGGCCTCCTCGAAGGCCTCGAGGGGGAAGAGCGGGCCAGCCGGCTGGCGCTGCTCGAGCGGCTTGCCGCCGACGGCTGCGATCTCGATGAGCTGCGCTCGGCGGTGGCAGACGGCCGTCTCGCGCTGCTGCCGCTCGAGCGGATGCTCTCCGGCCGCCCCCGCTACACGACCGTCGAGGTCGCCGAGCGCTCAGGCGTGCCGATCGAGGAGCTCGAACGGCAGTGGCGATCGCTCGGCCTCGCGGTGCCGCGGCGGGACGAGGTCGTGATGAGCGCCGACGACCTCGCGGCCGCCGACCGGATCCGCGAGACCCTCGATGCCGGCCTCGACTCCGACCAGCTCGCCGAGCTGAGCAGGACGATCGCGGTGGCGATGTCGCAGTTCGCCGCCGCGTCCCGCCAGGTCGTCGGCCAGACCTTCGTCGGCGAGGGTGGGACCGAGGGCGAGGTCTCCGACCGCGTCGAGCAGGGCGCCGGCGGCCTCGTCCCGACGGTCGGGCCGACGCTCGACTACGTCTACCGGCTGCACCTGCGTGAGCAGCTCCGCCATGCGGCTTTCGACGAGGCGAGCGACGACGGGATCGTGGTGAGCCCTCCCGACGCGGGGGCGCTCGCCGTCGGCTTCGCCGACCTCGTCGACTTCACCAAGCTCGGCGAGCAGCTCCCGCCCGAGGAGCTCGGCCGGGTGACCGGCCGGCTCGAGGTGATCGCCCGCGAGGTCAGCCACGGGCCGGTGCGGCTCGTCAAGCTGATCGGCGACGCTGTGATGTTCGCCTCGGCCGACACCGACGCGCTGCTCGAGGCGGCGCACGAGCTGCTCGAGCGGATGGCCGAGGGTGAGGACGAGGACGAGCTGCCGCTGATCCGCGCCGGCTGTGCCTACGGGCCGGTCTTCACCCGCGGCGGCGACTACTACGGGCGATCGGTCAACCTCGCGAGCCGGATCACCGAGACCGCGCGGCCGGGGAGCGTCCTCGTCACCGAGGAGATCCGCGATCACTCCGAGAGCGGAGCCTTCAGCTTCTCGCGCGCCCGGCGCAAGCACCTCCGGGGCGTCTCGGGAAGCGTCGAGCTCTACCGCTGCCGCCGCGCCGGCCCGGAGCCGGACGACGGCTGACGCGGACGGCGCCTCAACCCGGCTTGCGAGCCGAGAAGACGAGGTTGTAGAAGATCTCCGGCGGCAGGTAGGGCTCGAGCAGCGAGCTGTCGACGCGCTGCAGCGACAGGTAGCTGCGGAATGCGAAGAGCCGCCAGCGGTCGGGGATCTCCTCCGGGGTCGCGGTCGACTCGACGGTCCGCAGCCACCAGCCGTAGATGTTCGCGAGCAGCTCCTCGCCGCGGACGCGGACGTCGCTGAACCCGGCGTGACCGAAGATCCGCTTGATCGCCGACGGGTCGAACGCGTGGACGTCGACCTCGGCCTCGAGGGCGTGCCCGTAATCGGGGTCGGCGCCGCCCTGATCGTCGCGCTTGCCGGCGCCGACGGCGCGGCGCCAGAGCGGCGCGGCGGCGATCGCAGCCCGCTTCGGGACGGCGGCGATCTGATCGCCGTAGGCGGACGGCTCGCCGCAGAAGACGACCGTGCCGCCGGGCTCGAGGACCCGGAAGAACTCGGCCGCCGCACGGTCGAGGTCGGGGATGTGATGGAGCACCGCGTGGCCGAGAACCAGGTCGAAGGCCCCATCGGCGAAGGGAAGCCGCTCGGCGTCGGAGACGACGGTCTCGACCTCGATCCCGAGCTCGTCCGCGTTCGCCTCGAGCGCCCGCAGCATCCCCGGGGCGATGTCGGTCGCCGTGACCCGCTCGATCGTCCCGGCGTTGAGCAGGTTCAGCGAGAAATACCCCGTCCCGGCCCCGATCTCGAGCGCGTGCCGGAAGGTCGCCGGCTCGCTGCCGAGCGCCTTCTTCAGCTTCGCGGTGACCTGGGCACGCCCGGTATCGGCGAAGTCGATCCCCCACTTCGAGTCGTACGAGTCGGCGGCGAGATCGTGGTACCTGGTGTTGACGTCCCGGATCCGCTCGGCGCTGGCGTCAGCAGCCGCTGGCATGGCGCGGAACTGTAGCGTCCGCCGCCCGGTGAGCCCTCCCGTCCCCGAAACGCCGCGGCGCTACGTCCAGTCCGGCCAGCCGGACGGCGTCCCGGCGCTCGAGCTGACCGGTGAGCGGACGCTCCCCGACGTCCCCGAGGAGAACTACTGGTTTCGCCGCCACCTCGCCGTCTACGAGTGGATCGCCGCGCGGGTCGACGGGATGCGGGTGGCCGATCTCGCCTGCGGGGAGGGCTACGGCTCCGATGTCCTCGCCGACAGGGCCGCCGAGGTCGTCGGGATCGACGCCAACCCGGAGGCCCACGATCATGCGAAGGCGCGTTACGTGCGCCCGAACCTGCGATTCGAGCGCGATCTCGTCGAGAACGTGACGGGACCGTTCGATGCGATCGTCTTCCTGCAGACGATCGAGCACATCGAGGACGTTCCGGCACTGCTCGGCGCGATCGCGACGGCCGCCCCGCTGGCGTTCATCTCGACGCCGAACCGGCTCACCCTCGCGCCCGAGGGCGCCGAGAAGTCGGACAACCCCTGGCACCTCCGCGAGTACACGATCGCCGAGTACCGCGCCGTGCTCGAGCCGGCGTTCGGCTCGGTCGAGATCCACGGGCTCTTCCATGCCGGGAAGCTCGCTGTCCACGAGCGCGCGATCGGGCTGGGCTGGGACCGGGTCCATTCGCTGCTGAGGATCACGAAGCCGTTCTACGACCGCTTCACGCCGGCGATCAGCGCCTCCGACTTCGTGCTCCGCCCCGCCGGCGAGGCCGACCTCGACAAGGCGCTGGACTTCGTGGCCGTCTGCCGCGAATGACCGCGGCGCCGACAGCGGGCGGCAGACAGCAGGGTGGGGGCGGCGATCCGGACGGGAGCGTCGGCGACATCGCGATCGTCCTCCACTCGCACATGCCCTACGTCGCGGGCTTCGGCACCTATCCGTTCGGCGAGGAATGGCTCTTCGACGCATTCGTCCGCTCCCATCTCCCGGTCCTGGCGATCGCGCGTGATCTGACGTTGACGGTGACGCCGGTCCTCGCCGACCAGCTCGAAGACGCCGCCGTTGCGCAGCGGATGCGGGCGTTCGTGCGCGAGTTCCGGGTCGACTCGGCCGAGTGCGACGTCCGCGACGTCGAGGCGGCGCTGGTCCCCGCGTGCGAGGCCGAGGCGGGTCGCTACGGCGACGCGCTCGCCCGCCTCGAGGAGCTCGGCGACGAGCCGCTCGCGGCGTTCCGGGCCGCCGCCGGGCCCGGTCGCCTCGAGCTGATGACATCGACGGCCACGCATGCGCTCCTGCCGCTGATCGCGACCCGCGAGGGCCGGATGCTCCAGCTCGACGCCGCGATCCGCTCACACCGGCGCCGCTTCGGGGCGGCGCGCGGCGTCTGGCTTCCCGAGTGCGCCTATGAGCCCGGGCTCGAGTACCTCCTCGCAGAGCTCGGCTTGGAGCACTTCTGCACCGATCAGTCGGCTCATGAGCCGGCTGCCGCGGCGCTGCGGCCGATCGCGACCGATACCGCCGTGACCGCCTTCCCGATCGACTGGGAGGCGATCAGCTGGCTGTGGTCGTGGGAGGGATACCCCTCCTATCCCGGCTATGCCGACTTCCACGCCAAGTCGCTGCGCGGGTGCCGGCCGTGGGCGATCTCGGGTGAGCCATACGACCCCGCCGAAGCGGTCGCCCACGCCGGCGAGCAGGGACGTGACTTCGCCGCCTCCGTCGCCGCCCGGCTGTCCGCCTATCGCGAGGCATCCGGCCGCCGTGGCCTGCTCACGTTCGCGATCGACACCGAGCTGCTCGGGCACTGGTGGTGGGAGGGACCGGCCTGGCTCGAGGCGGCGATCGCGGCGCTGCCGGCAGCCGGCGTGCGGATGCTGACGCTCGCCGACGCGGTGGCGGCGCACGAGCCGGAGTCGCGGCCGCTCGCAGCGTCGACCTGGGGCGAGGGCAAGGACCGGCGGACCTGGGACTCGCCGCGGGTCGCCGATCTCGCCTGGGGCGCGCGGAGGGCCGAGCTGCGGCTGCTCCGGGAGGCATCGGCCGGCCGCCTCCGCGGGCCGGCGCTCAGCCATGCGGCTCGCGAGCTGATCGCTCTCCAGTCGAGCGACTGGGCATTCCTCGACTACGGAAGGAAGACCGGCGATTACCCGTTCCAGCGTGCGCTCGGCCATTCGCGGGCGCTCTTCGAGGCCATAGAATGCGCGCCGTCGACCGAACCGACGATGCGCAGCCTCGCGCCCGACCTGACCCCGGCGCCGCTGCTCGAGCCTTGAGCCAGAGCCCTTCACGCACGTGAGCCGCGTCCTCATCCTCTCCTGGGAGTACCCGCCGCTGATCGAGGGCGGGCTGGCCCGCCACGTCCGCAAGCTGTCGGAGGGCCTGGTCGAGCTCGGTGTCGAGGTCCACGTCCTCACCCGTGGCAACGACGAGTCGCCGCGCAGCGAGGTCGCCGCCGGTGTCAACGTCCATCGCGTGCTCGAGCCGAGCCGGCCCCGCGACCTCGGCGAGTTCGTCACCTGGGTCGAGCGGATGAACGCGGACATGCTCGCCGCCGGAGTCGGGCTCGGCGATCGCTATGACTTCGACGTCGTCCACGGGCACGATTGGCTCGTCGCCGCCGCCTGCGATCACCTCGCCCGGCGCTTCGGGGCGCCGCTGGTGACGACGATCCACGCGACCGAGCACGGCCGCCATCAGGGCTGGGTCGAGAAACATCCGCAGTCCTACATCCATGGCGTCGAGCGCTGGATCAGCAACCGCTCCGACCGCGTGATCGCCTGCTCGGCGTACATGCGCGAGCAGATCTCCGACATCTTCGCCGTGCCGGAGGCGCGGATCGCCGTGATCCCGAACGGGATCGACCCGGGCGATCTGCCGCTCGGCGAGGAGTCCGAGTTGGAGCGGCTCCGGGCCGAGTTCGCGGCGCCCGGCGAGCATCTCGTCCTCCTGATCGGCCGGCTCGTCTACGAGAAGGGGTTCCAGATCGCCCTCGAGGCGATGCCGGAGCTGATCGAGCGCGTCCCCGGGACGCGGTTCTTGGTCGCGGGCTCCGGCACCCACGAGAACGAGCTGAAGAAGCAGGCGACCGACCTCGGCCTGATGGAGCACGGAACCTTCCTCGGCTGGATCGGCGACGACGTCCTCCACCTGCTCTACCGGATCGCCGACGTCTGCGTGGTCCCCTCGATCTACGAGCCGTTCGGCCTCGTCGCCCTCGAGGCGATGGCCTCCGGCTGCCCCTGCATCGTCGCCGACACCGGCGGCCTCCGCGAGGTCGTCCCCCACGGCGAGGTCGGACTCCGCTTCCGCACCCGCGACCCCGAGGCGCTCGGGCGGATGGTCGAGCGGGTCCTCACCGACGCCGATCTCCGCGAGCGCCTCGTCGCCGAGGCGAGCGAGCACGTCCTCCGCTTCGACTGGTCCGACGTCGCCCGCCGCACCGCCGCCATCTACGCCGAGCTCGCGAGCCGGGCGCCGGTCGCCGAGGCCGCCGCCGACTGAGGGCAGGGG
>DASTTY010000078.1:0-76427 GCA_035759925.1 Solirubrobacterales bacterium | reverse complement strand
GCGAGACGGGGACGGTGCGCTTCGCGACCGGATCGGCGCCGGTTCCCGACGCGGTCCGCCTCAGCGTCCCCGGCGTCGCCCGCTTCGGCGAGTGGGAGCTCCGCGCCGAGCTGCGCCCGGCGCCGATCGATCCGGCCGACTCGCGGTTCGCAGCACTCGACGCGGCATCGGTCGGCGGCGAGCTCGAGGTCCGCGCCTGGCAGGCCGGCGACCGGATGCGCCCGCTCGGGCTCGGCGGCAGCAAGAGCCTCCAGGACCTCTTCACCGACCGCGGCGTTCCCCGGTCGGTCCGCACGCGGCTCCCGGTCGTCACCGCCGGCGGCAGGGTCGCCTGGGTCGCCGGAGTCGCGGTCAGCGACGAGTTCCGGCTCCTCGAGGAATCGACCGAGGTGGCCGTGATCACCGCCCGCCCGGCAGCGCCGCGACCCTGACGACCCTGAAATAGACTCGGCCGCGCATGGGCGATCCACCCCTGAGCAGCGGGACCGGCCGGATCGGCGAGACCCTGATCGACTCGGAGCGCCTCCACGCCCGGGTCGCCGAGCTCGGGGCCGAGATCAGCGCCGACTACGAGGGTCGCGACCTCGTCATGGTCGGCGTCCTCAAGGGCGCGCTGATCTTCATGGCCGACCTGATGCGCTCGCTGACGGTCCCCTGCGAGATCGACCTGATGGCGGTCTCGAGCTACGGCTCGGCGACCGACTCCTCCGGGGTCGTCCGGATCCTCAAGGACCTGGACACGTCGGTGGCCGGGCGCGACGTCCTGATCGTCGAGGACATCGTCGACTCGGGGCTGACCCTGCAGTACCTGCTCCGCAACCTGAAGGCGCGGGACCCCGCCTCGGTCGAGGTCTGCGCGCTGCTGACGAAGCCGGAGCGGCGCCGGGTCGAGACGCCGATCCGCTACGTCGGCTTCGAGATCGCGAACCGGTTCGCGATCGGCTACGGCCTCGATCACGCCCAGCGCTACCGCAACCTCGACTACGTAGCCGTCCTCGAGACCGACTGAGAAGGCAGCGGCGGCCGCCGGGCACGATCGTTCCGCCGCCGACAAGCGGTCGGAGCCGCATTTCCTCCCTGGTACGCTCAACATTCGGTCGAGCGCGGCCGATCCCATTCCCATGCGGATTGCAACCCGAGGACAACTGCGATGAAGCGGATCTCCCGCAGCGGCGCACTGGTGCCGATCCTGATCGTGATCGTGCTCGCGTTCTTCGCGCAGCGGATCATCTCGCCGCCGCAGCAGGACAGCAACCCGACCTACTCGGACTTCATCGCCACGATCACCAACGATCAGAGCGCCAACCAGATCAAGTCGGTGACGATGAAGACGAGCGACAACACGCTCGACGTCACCGAGCAGGACGGCACCGAGTACTCGACCGGCTACCCGCCGAACACCGAGGAGCAGCTCGTCAACACGCTCGAGCGTCAGGACATCGAGACGACCGTCGATGGCCAGGGCGGCTCCTCGATCCTCTCGCTACTCACCTACATCCTGCCCTTCGTCCTGATCTTCGCGTTCTGGATCTTCCTGATGAACCAGATGCAGGGCGGCGGCTCGCGGGTCATGAACTTCGGCAAGTCGCGCGCGAAGCGGATGTCGGTCGACGCTCCGAAGATCACCTTCCGTGACGTCGCCGGTGCCGACGAGGCCGTCCAGGAGCTGCACGAGATCAAGGAGTTCCTCGAGAACCCGAAGAAGTTCCAGTCGCTCGGCGCCCGGATCCCGAAGGGCGTGCTGCTCTACGGCCCGCCGGGCACCGGCAAGACGCTGCTCGCCCGAGCCGTCGCCGGCGAGGCGGGCGTGCCGTTCTTCTCGATCTCGGGCTCCGACTTCGTCGAGATGTTCGTCGGCGTCGGCGCGAGCCGCGTCCGCGACCTGTTCGAGCAGGCGAAGCAGAACTCCCCCTGCATCATCTTCATGGACGAGATCGACGCCGTCGGCCGCCATCGGGGCGCCGGCATGGGCGGCGGTCACGACGAGCGCGAGCAGACCCTGAACCAGCTCCTCGTCGAGATGGACGGGTTCACGATGACCGACAACATCATCCTGATCGCGGCGACCAACCGGCCCGACATCCTCGACCCGGCGCTGCTCCGTCCCGGCCGTTTCGACCGCCAGATCGTCGTCGACCGCCCCGACCGCAAGGGCCGCAAGAAGATCCTCGAGGTCCACACCCGCGGCAAGCCGCTCGCGGCCGACCTCGACCTCGACGTGCTCGCCGGCCAGACGCCCGGGTTCACCGGCGCCGACCTCGCCAACCTGATCAACGAGTCGGCCCTGCTCACGGCCCGCAAGGGCAACCGCGAGATCACGATGGTGGAGCTCGAGGAGGGGATCATGCGCGTGATCGCCGGCCCCGAGAAGAAGTCGCGGGTGATGGGCGAGAAGGAGCGCCTGATCACCGCCTACCACGAGCTCGGCCACGCGATCGTCGGCCACGTGCTGCCGAACTGCGATCCCGTCCACAAGGTCTCGATCATCAGCCGCGGCCAGGCGCTCGGCTACACGATCTCGCTGCCGACCGAGGACAAGTTCCTGACGACCCGCGCCGAGCTCGCCGACACGATGGCGATGACGCTCGGGGGCCGGGCCGCCGAGGAGATCGTCTTCAACGAGATCACCACCGGCGCCTCCAACGACCTCGAGAAGGTCACGCAGACCGCCAAGCAGATGGTCATGCGCTACGGGATGTCGGAGCGCCTCGGCCCGCGCGTCTTCGGCCACGATCGCGGTCAGCCGTTCCTCGGCCGCGAGTTCTCCTCCGAACCCGACTACTCCGACGAGATCGCCCGCGAGATCGACGATGAGATCCGCCGCGTCGTCGAGGAGGCGCACCAGACCGCCAAGGACATCCTCAACGAGCGCCGCGACGAGCTCGAGTCGCTGACGAAGATCCTGCTCGAGCGCGAGACGATCGAAGCGAAGGAGTTCGTCGCCCTGCTCGACGGCGCCACCGAGGACGAGGTCTTCGGCTCGGCCGACGGCGAGGGCGGCGCCGAGCCGAGCGCCGATGCCGACGAGGAATCCCGGCGCGAGTCCGACCGGGAGACCCCGCGGCCGATCACGCCGCCGCCCCGTCCCGGTTTCGCCGGCGGCGCCGCGGAGATGCGCGCCGACGACGAGCGCGATCGGCGCCGGCCCTGAGAACGCGTTAGCTCGCACGGTCCTCCGGGTAGGGAAGGACCATGTCCGGCGCTCCCCCGACCCGGCATGGCCAGCCCGACAACGAGCGGATCGGCGTGACCGTGATCGTCGTCGTCGTCCTGCTCGTCGTCGGCACCGCGGCTGCCTTCGTCTATATCGGCAACGTCGCGGGTTTCATCCTCATCGCGATCGCCGTCGCCCTGGTCTTCTGGACGGCGCTCCGCTGGGACCGCCGCGGGCCGGTTGAAGTTGCCGATGCGTTGCCGGATGACGTCGTCCGCACGCTCGTCTTCGTCGACGTCGAAGCCGATCCAGCGGCGCTCGCACAGCGTTTGGACGGCCTCGATGAGCCCCGTTCGCGTGATCTTCGCATCGTCGTCCCGGCCCGCACCGACCAGCTGCACCGGATCGCCTCCGATCTCGAGCCGGGCCGCGCGGCCGCGCGCGAGCGGGTCGAGGAGATCGTCGCTGCGATCGGCGATCGCTTCGGGACCGTCGCCGGCGACGTGGGAGACGCCGATGATCGCCTCGCGCTCGAGGACGCCTTGCGGACCTATCCCGCCGACGAGCTCGTGCTGGTCAATGCGGCGGCGGGGCGCCGCGACGCGCTCCAACGGGTGGCAACCGAGCGCGCCGAGCGCGACGTCCCGCTGCGCGTTCACGAGTTGAGCTGCGAATAGGGCAGGCGAGCACGCCGCCGCGGGAGAGGCGGACGGGTAGAAATCAACCCATGACGCTCGTGATGGGCATCGTCAACGTGACCCCCGACTCGTTCTCGGACGGCGGGCGCTACCTCGATCCCGACGCGGCGATCGCCCATGGCCGGGAGCTGCTCGCGGCCGGGGCCGACGTGCTCGACGTCGGCGGCGAGTCGACCCGTCCCGGCGCGGCAGCCGTGGGCAGCGAGGAGGAGAAGCAACGAGTGCTACCGGTGATCGAGGCGCTCGCGGGCGACGGCGCCCGCGTCTCCGTCGACACCTCGAAGGCCGATGTCGCGGCCGCCGCCCTCGCCGCCGGGGCCGGGGTCGTCAACGACGTGACCGCGCTCGGCGACCCCGAGATGGCCGCCGTCTGCGCCGGCGCCCGCTGCGGGCTCGTCCTGATGCACATGAAGGGAACGCCGCGGACGATGCAGGACGACCCGACCTACGAAGACGTCGTCGCCGAGGTCCGCGAGTTCCTCGCCGCCCGGCTCGAGGTCGCGGCCGCAGCCGGGGTCGATCCCGAGCGGGTCTGGGTGGACCCCGGCATCGGCTTCGGCAAGACCGTCGAGCACAACCTCGAGCTGATCGCCCGGATCGACCGCATCGCCGACCTCGGTCGCCCGGTCGTCCTCGGTGCCTCGCGCAAGAACTTCCTCGGCGCCATCACCGGCCGTGAGGTCGGGGAGCGGCTCGGCGGCAGCATCGCCGCCGCGCTCGCGGCGCTCGCCGGCGGGGCGTCGGTGCTCCGCGTTCACGACGTCGCCGCGACGGTCGACGCGATCCGGGTCGCCGACGCGATCGCCGGGCGCCGGGCGCCGCTGGTCGGAGCCGACCGGTGAGCGGCGAGCCGGTCCGGATCGAGCTGCGCGGGCTGCGGGCGTTCGGGCCGCACGGCGTCAGCGAGGAGGAGCGTGCCGTCGGCAGGCTGATCGTCCTCGACATCACGATGACCGTCGCCGACTGCGCCGCCGTCGGCGACGACGAGCTCACCGGGACGATCGACTACGGCGCCGTCGCCCGGGTCGCCGTCGAGATCGTGACCGGGACGAGCCACCGGACGCTCGAGCACCTCTGCGGCGCGATCGCCGATCGGCTCGCGGCCGAGTTCGGACCGGACGAGATCGAGGTCCGCGCCGCCAAGACCGAGCCGCCGATCCCGGAGGCGATCGGCGAGGTCGCCGTGACTCTGCGCAGAGGCGCCGCGTGACCCTGCGGCGACCGTGATCCGCACCGGCTACCTCGGGCTCGGCTCGAACGTCGGCGACCGGGTGGCGAACCTGCGCGCCGCGATCGCCGGCCTGCGCGAGCGCGGGGTCACGGTGGAGGCGGTCTCGAGCGGCTACGAGACCGAGCCGGTCGGCGAGATCCTCGACCAGCCCGACTTCCTCAACCTCGCGGTTCGGATCGCGACCGATCTCGAACCGGAGCAGCTCCTCGACGTCTGCAAGGCGGTCGAGGCGGACGCGGGCCGCGACTTCGATGCCCCCCGGCACGGCCCGCGCCCGGTCGACGTCGACCTGCTCCTGCTCGGCGACATCGAGCTGCAGACGGAGCGGCTGACGCTGCCGCATCGCGAGGCGCGCTCGCGGCGGTTCGTCCTCGTCCCGCTGCTCGAGCTCGACCCGGACCTGGCGCTGCCGGACGGGACCCGGCTCGGCGACTGCCTCACCGCGCTCGGTGATCGCGAGCGGGTCGAGCCGTTCGGGCCGGTCGCCCAGTAGCCCGGCGGCTCAGACCTGGCCGCCGAGCGGCGCCAGCCAATGGGCCGGGAACGCCGCCGGCGTGCGGCCGGGGAAGTCGGGGACGAGCCGCGTCGCCAGGGCGCCGGCGGGTCGTTCGGCGATGTGCGGCCGGAGATCGTCCATCGTCATCAGCAGCGCGACGCTGGGAGCGATCTGGAGGTCCGCCGCGTTCGGCTCGGGGCCGCCGATGACGCCGTCGGCGATGTAGCCGTCGATCCGGTCGATCAGCTCCGGAAGCGACGCCAGGTCGGCGATCGCGTGCGCGTCGTCGGCGGAGTCGAAGCGGGCTGCCAGCTTCGCGATCGGGGGCGCGGTCCTCGCCGCCACCGCGAGCGGCACGCCGAGCCTCGAGCCCTCGAGATAGCTCCGAACCGGGCCGCTGTCCTTGGCGAGCAGGTTCCACGCCAGCCGCCGGGCGACGCCCTGGAGGACCTCGTCACCCCACCTCTCCGCCTCCTCGACCCGCTCCCGCTCGGCCGGGTCGGCCGGGAAGAGCGGGGGCTCGGGAACGAGCGCGTCGAGCTCGTGGGCGATCGTCCGCGAGCCCTGGATCCGCCTGCCGTCGAGGATCAGCGCCGGTACGGTGGAGCCGGGGAACCGGAGCATTCGCAGGACCGGTATCGAGACGATCTTGACGAGGTCGATCCGCGTGTAGGTGATGCCCTTGCGCTCGAGCATCAGCCGGACCGTCCAGCTCGGATGCGATGCGGGGATCGTGAACAGCCGCGCCTTCATCGTCGCGAACCTACACGCATCGGCCCGGCGGCGGTTGCGACAATCGGCCGATGCTGCTCGCGGTCGATGTCGGCAACACCCAGACCCACGTCGGCGCCTTCTCGGGCGCCGAGCTGATCGGTGATTGGCGGCTCGCCACCCGCGGCGACTCGACCGCCGACGAGCTGGCACTGGCGCTCTCCGGGTCGCTGCAGTTCCGCGACCTCGAGTGGAGCGCGGTCGCGGGCCTGATCCTGTCGACGGTCGTGCCGCGCCTCGAGCCCGAGTACGAGCGGCTCTGCGAGCGCCATCTCGACGCCCGCTTCGTCCTCGTCGGCCCCGCCGCGCGGACGGGGATGGCGATCCGCATCGACAACCCCCGCGAGCTCGGCTCCGACCGGCTCGTCAACGCCGTGTCCGCTTACGAGAAGGTCGGCGGCCGCTGCCTGTCGGTCGACTTCGGGACGTCGATCAACTTCGACGCCGTCTCCGCCGACGGCGAGTACCTCGGTGGCGTCATCGCCCCCGGGCTCGAGGTCTCGATCGAGGCGCTCTCCTCGCGGGCCGCGAAGCTGCCGCGCTTTCAGCTCACCGAGCCCGAGGTTGCGATCGGCCGGAGCACCCAGGCGGCGCTGCAGTCGGGGTTCGCCTATGGCTTCGCCGGCCTCGTCGACGGCGTCGTCGCGCGGCTTCGCGACGAGCTCGGCGCCGACGCGACGGTGATCGCGACCGGCGGCATGGCGGCGACGATCGCGCCGCTCTGCGAGAACATCGACGAGGTCGATCCCTACCTGACGCTGCGCGGCCTGCGGCTGATCTGGGAGCGGAACCGGTGAGCGCGCAGGCCCCGCTGACCGAGCCGTTCCGGATCGGCGGCGTCGAGATCGCCAACCGGGTGCTGCTCGCGCCGCTCGCCGGGATCGGCAACTGGTTCGTGCGGCTGCAGGCGCGCCGCCACGGGGCCGGCCTCACCGTCTCGGAGATGGTCTCCAGCCACGCGATCCATTACGGCAACGAGCGGACGATGACGGAGCTGTTGCGGATCCATCCCGACGAGCATCCGACCGCGATCCAGCTCTTCGGCGCCGATCCCGGCGTGATGCGCGGGGCCGCCGTCGTCGTCGCCGAGGCCGGGGCGGACCTGATCGACCTGAACATGGGCTGCCCGGTCAAGAAGGTCCGCAAGACCGGCGCCGGCGCCGAGCTGATCTCCGATCCGGACCTCGCCGTCGCGGTCGCAGCCGCCGCGGTCGAAGGCGCCGGGGGGAGGCCGGTGACCGTGAAGCTGCGCTCGGGCCTGCGACCGGGCGACCGCAGCGGCGTCGCCGTCGCCGTCCGCCTCGTCGAGGAGGCCGGCGTCGCGGCGATCGCCTTCCATCCCCGCTCGGCCGCCGTCCAGCACAAGGGCACACCGGACTACGGGCTGGTCCGCGAGCTGACCGGTCGGATCGACGTTCCGGTGATCGTCTCCGGCGGCCTCGACACCGCCGAGCGCGCCAGGGTCGCCTACCGGGAGTCGGGAGCCGATGCGGTCATGATCGCCCGTGGCTCGTTCGGCTACCCGTGGATCTTCGCCGAGCTGACCGGGGGTCGGACCGCGGGCCCCGACCGCGACGAGGTCGCAACCGAGCTGCTCTGGGTGATCGACGCCGCCGAGGAGCACCTCGGGGCCGAGCGCGCCGGCCGCTACCTCCGCAAGTTCTATCCGTGGTACCTGGCGCGGATCGGGCTCTCCCATCGCGAGGCGGCCGGCTTCCAGCAGCTCGACGACCTCGATGCCGTGCGGGAGCGGGTCCGAGGGCTGCGGACGGGCTCTCTCGCGGTGGCTCAGGTCCCTCCGATCGCCCTGCACAACGCATGAAAGCGGGCTTTCCGGGCCGATCCGGGGCATTGCTATAGTTCCGCGCCGCCGTGCCCGACCAGCGGACCCCTTCACGGGTTTGCAAATCGGGCGTTTCTAGTCTCCGGGGGGCGTTTCGAGCTCCGGTGACGATCACGAGGAAGGTACGAAACGTGGCCAGAGAGTCCCTGATCACTCCCGAAGGTCTCGAGAAGCTCAAGGCGGAGCTGGAGGAGCTCCAGACCGTGCGCCGACGCGAGGTTGCCGAGCGGATCAAGGAAGCGCGCGAGTTCGGCGACATCGCCGAGAACTCGGAGTACGACGACGCCAAGAACGAGCAGGCCATGCTCGAGCAGCGGATCGCCCAGATGGAAGAGCGGGTCCGCCGCGCGATCGTCATCGACAAGGACCAGGTCGACACCGGCGTCGTCTCCGTCGGCGTCAAGGTGCACGTCAAGGACCAGAAGACCGGCGACTCCCGCAAGTTCCAGCTCGTCGGCTCGGCAGAGGCCAACCCCAGCGAGGAGAAGCTCTCCCACGAGTCGCCGATCGGCAAGGCCCTGATGGGCCGCAAGCGCGGCGAGATCGTCACCGTCGAGGTCCCCCGCGGCGGCAACCGCAAGCTCAAGATCACCAAGATCGAAGCGGCCTGACGCGGGCCCGGAGCCGCCGGGCTCGGCGTCATCGGCCGGCTCACGGCCGAAGGCCGCTTCGCCGACCTCTTCCGTGACGCGGACCCGTCGCTTACCCCTCGTCCAGGTGCAGATCGAACAGCTCGACGTCGAGGATCCGGCCGAGCTTCTCGCCGCAGCGGCGTTGGGTGCCGAACGAGCGGAAGCCGGCGGCCTCGTGGACGGCGACGCTGGCCGGGTTCGGCTGCGCGATCCGGGCGAGGAGGACGTGGATCTCGGGGATCGAGTGCGCCCGTTCGACGAGATCGGTGAGCAGCGCCCGGCCGATGCCGGCGCCGCGGCGAGCGGTGTCGACGTACACGGAGACCTCGCCGGTGCGGCGGTAGGCGCCGCGCGGGGACCAGGGTCCGATCGCCGCCCAGCCGACCACTTCGCCGCCCGCGACCGCGACCGTGACCGGATGCCATGGGGCGCGATCGGTGAGCCAGCCGTCGTCGCGGCCCGGCTCGCGGGTTTCGATGTCGAAGGTCGAGGTGCCACCCTCGACCTCGTGGTTGTAGATCGCGAAGATCCGCGGCAGGTCGGCGCGCTTGGCGAGGCGGATGTCGGGTGAGGCGTGCTCGATCGGGTGGAGGCTAGATCAGCGTCACGCTGCAGAGGCCGGGCCGCTCCTGCCGGAGGATGCGGGAAAGCCGCCGCCGGGCCCGACCGCACCGTCGGACCGACCGACACCCCCGTCTATACTTCTGCATCCGCGCGAACCACAAGACCGGAGGGCTGATCGATCGGCAAGAACGCGCCGAAGAGTTTGATCCAGACTTCCGGTGGCAGCGCATTCCCGGAGAGCGTCCAGGCCGGGGAGCCCGCAACGTCCGGGCCGCCGAGATGGTTTGAGCAAGTAATCGAGTAATAGGTCAGGTAGCCAGTGTTCGAGAGATTCACAGAGAGGGCCCGTCAAGTCGTCGTCCTCGCCCAGGAGGAGGCGCGGACCCTCAAGCACAACTACATCGGGACCGAGCACATCCTGCTCGGGCTGCTGCGCGAGGAGGAGGGCCTCGCCGCGCGCGTCCTCGAGTCCCTCGACATCACCGTCGAGCGCGTCCGCGCCCAGGTCGTGCGGATCGTCGGCTCCGGTGAAGAGGTCACGTCCGGCCAGATCCCGTTCACGCCGCGTGCCAAGAAGGTGCTCGAGCTGGCCCTGCGCGAGGCGCTCTCGCTCGGCCACAACTACATCGGGACCGAGCACATCCTGCTCGGCCTCGTCCGCGAGAACGAGGGCGTCGCTGCCCGAATCCTGCTCGACTTCGACGCCGATTCGGAGAAGATCCGCAACGAGGTCATCCGGATGCTCTCCGGCCCCGGCGGTCGCCGCCAGGGCGGCTCCGGCAGCTCCGGCTCGTCCGCCTCCGGCGAGGGCAAGAAGTCCTCGAAGCTGCTCGACCAGTTCGGCCGCAACCTGACCAAGCTCGCCGCCGACGGCAAGCTCGACCCGGTGATCGGCCGCGAGGTCGAGATCGAGCGGATCATGCAGATCCTCTCCCGCCGCACCAAGAACAACCCGGTGCTGCTCGGCGAGCCCGGCGTCGGCAAGACCGCCGTCGTCGAGGGCCTGGCCGCGCGGATCACCAACGGCGAGGTGCCGGAGCTGCTCCGCAACAAGCAGATCTACACGCTCGACCTGGCGGCGCTCGTCGCCGGCTCGAAGTACCGCGGCGAGTTCGAGGAGCGGCTCAAGAAGGTGATGAAGGAGATCACCCAGCGCGGTGACATCATCCTCTTCATCGACGAGCTCCACAACCTCGTCGGCGCCGGCGCCGCCGAGGGCGCGATCGACGCCGCGTCGATCCTGAAGCCGGCGCTCGCCCGCGGCGAGCTGCAGACGATCGGCGCGACCACGCTCGACGAGTACCGCAAGTACCTGGAGCGGGACTCGGCGCTCGAGCGGCGCTTCCAGCAGATCAAGGTCGACCAGCCGTCGATCGAGCAGAGCGTGCAGATCCTCGAGGGCTTGCGCGACCGCTACGAGCAGCATCACAAGGTGAAGATCAGCGACGAGGCGCTCGCCGCCGCCGCCGATCTCGCCGACCGCTACATCTCCGAGCGATTCCTGCCCGACAAGGCGATCGACCTGATCGACGAGGCGGCCTCACGGCTGCGGATCAAGTCGATGTCGCAGCCGCCCGTCTACCGCGATCTCGAGGACGAGATCGACGAGACGCGGCGCGCCAAGGAGGCCTCGATCGAGGCCCAGGAGTTCGAGAAGGCCGCCAACCTCCGCGACAAGGAGCGCCAGCTGACCGCCAAGAAGCGCGAGCTCGAGGAGGAGTGGAGCTCCGGCGAGGAGGGCACGCGCCCGGTCGTCGGCGAGGAGGAGATCGCCGACATCGTCTCGATGTGGACCGGGATTCCGGTCTTCAAGCTGACCGAGGCCGAGACCAAGAAGCTCGTCCGCATGGAGGAGGAGCTGCACAAGCGCGTCGTCGGCCAGGAGGTGGCGATCACCGCGGTCTCGAAGGCGATCCGCCGCGCCCGCGCCGGCATCAAGGACCCGAAGCGCCCGTCCGGCTCGTTCATCTTCCTCGGCCCCTCTGGGGTCGGCAAGACCGAGCTGGCCCGGACGCTCGCCGAGTTCCTGTTCGGCGACGAGGACTCGATGACCCGGATCGACATGTCCGAGTACATGGAGAAGCACGCGGTCAGCCGCCTCGTCGGCTCGCCGCCCGGCTACGTCGGCTACGACGAGGGCGGGCAGCTCACCGAGGCCGTGCGGCGGAAGCCGTACTGCGTCCTCCTGCTCGACGAGATCGAGAAGGCGCATCCCGACGTCTTCAACATCCTCCTGCAGATCCTCGAGGACGGCCGCCTCACCGACGCCCAGGGCCGGACCGTGGACTTCCGCAACGCGATCGTGATCATGACGTCGAACGTCGGCGCCCAGGACATCGCCCGCAACACTCCGCTCGGGTTCGCGGTCACCGATGAGACCGGGACGACCTACGACGACATGAAGAAGCGGATCATGGGCGACCTCAAGAAGGTCTTCCGTCCCGAGTTCCTGAACCGGATCGACGAGGTCATCGTTTTCCACAAGCTCAGCCGCGACGAGATCAAGGTGATCATCGACCTGCTGATCGGCCGTGTCCGGACGCAGATCTCCGAGCACGAGCTGCAGCTCGACCTGACCGAAGAGGCGAAGGACCTGCTCGTCGAGAAGGGCTGGGATCCGTCGATGGGCGCCCGTCCGCTGCGGCGCGCGATCCAGCGCTACATCGAGGATCCGCTCGCGGACGAGGTTCTCAAGGCCGGCCCCGAGTCGATCGAGTCGGGGACGACCGTGCTCGTCTCCCGCGACGAGAGCGGCGACGACGACGATCAGCCGCTGAAGCTGGAGCTGATCCCGCCGACGAAGCCGGCGCTCGGCGAGGGCGAGGGCGAGAAGCAGCAGCCCGTAGCCGTCGGCGCCAAGGGCGCCGACAAGGACGAGCCGGCCGAGGAGCCCGCCGGCGAGGATCGGGACGCCGGCTCCGAAGCCGCCGAGTAGCGGCCGGAGCCGGCCGGGAGGAAGGCCCGGCCTGATCAGCGGACCCCGAGCATGAGCCGCTCGCGCGCGGTGGCGGTCGTCGGGATCCTCGCGGGACTCGCGGCGAACTACTGGCTCCTCGAGGGGCTGCTGGCCGACCGGACGGACGCGGCCGGTGGATGGGTGAGCGACCTCGGGGCGCGGTCGGAATCGACCGGCTGGATCTTCGACCTCCTCGATGCCGCCTCGGGCGTGCTCCTGCTCGCGTTCGCGCTGCTCGTCCGGCCGCTGCTGGCCGGTCTGAGCCCGACCCTGCGCCGGGGCTCTCTCGCGCTGATCGTGGCCGGAGCCTGCGCCGTCCTCGACGGTGCCTTTCCGCTGAGCTGCGCCGAATCACTGCCCGGGCCGTGCCAGCTCAGCTACGACGCCGTCGACGTCGTCCATGTTGCCGAGACGTTCGTGGCGATCGCCGCGACGATCGCAGCCTTCACGCTGCTTGCGGCGGGACTGATCGCCGAGCCAGACCCGCGGTTGGTGCGGCTTGGCTACGCGACCGCTGTCGCAGGGGTCCTCTGGGCCCTCTGTAACGCGCTGATGGGCGCGTCGTACCTGGTCGACCCGTTCGAGGACGTTCGCGGCATCTTCCACCGCGGCAGCCAGCTGGTGCTCGGCCTCTGGCTGATCGCGCTCGCGCTCGGGATCGCCCGCTTCGTCGCGTCCTCGGAGCCGGGTGGCCGAAAACGTCCCCCATAGGGACGTTTCCAACCATCGACCCGGGGTCAACTCGTCGCATGGCGGCAGGGCGGGATGCCGTCCCCCGGGCTTGGCAGGATCGGGAGTGATGGCGAAGCAGCGAAGCCGGTACGTCTGCCGCGAGTGCGGCCACGAGTCGCTCGCCTGGGCGGGGCAGTGTCCGGGCTGCTCGGAGTGGAACACCCTCGAGGAGGTCGTCGTCACCGCGACGACGGCCGCCGCCGCCGGCCGCTCGCCGCGCGGCCGCGCCGCCCCGGCTCCCCGCTCCGTCCTCCTCCGCGACGTCGAGGCGCCGGCCGAGGAGCGGCTCGCGACCGGGATCGGCGAGCTCGACCGGGTCCTCGGCGGCGGCCTCGTCCCCGGCTCGCTCGTTCTCCTCGGCGGCTCGCCGGGGATCGGCAAGAGCACGATCACGGCGATGGCGCTCGGCAACCTCGCGGCCGCCGGTCGCACGGTCCTCTACGTGACCGGCGAGGAGTCGGCCGCCCAGGTCCGGATGCGCGCCGAGCGGCTCGGCGAGAGCGCGCTCGCGGTCCCGGCGCTCGCCGCGACCGACCTTGCTGCCGTCGTCGCCGCGATCGAGGCCGAGCGGCCCGCCGCCTGCGTCGTCGACTCGGTCCAGACCCTGCACTCGGGCGAGCTGTCGAGCGCGCCGGGCTCGGTCGCCCAGGTCCGCGAGGCCGCCAACGCGCTGATGGAGGTCGGCAAGCGGAACGGGACCGCGCTGATCCTCGTCGGCCACGTCACCAAGGAGGGCGCCGTCGCCGGCCCCCGCGTCCTCGAGCACCTGGTCGACTGCGTGCTGCTCTTCGAGGGCGAGCGCGAGCGCTCCTACCGGACGCTGCGGGCGCTCAAGAACCGCTTCGGAGCGACCAGCGAGCTCGGCGTCTTCGAGATGCGCGAAGCCGGGCTCGTCGAGGTCGAGGACCCGTCGGCGCGTTTCGTCGGCGAGGCGACCGCCGCCGCCGGCTCGGTCGTCCTCTGCGCGATGGAGGGGACGCGGCCGCTGCTCGTCGAGGTCCAGGCGCTCGTCGCCCCGACCGACGTCGTCCCGCCGCGCCGCGTCGCGACGGGCATCGACCGCAACCGCCTGGCGATGATCCTCGCCGTGCTCTCCCGGCACGGCGGCGTCGCGGCCGGCAACGCCGACGTCTTCGTCAACGTCGCCGGCGGCGTCCGCGTCGACGAGCCCGGCGCCGATCTCGCGATCGCGCTCGCCATCGCGTCGGCGCATCGCGGCGAACCGCTCAGCGACCCGGCCGGCCGGCCGCTCGCCTGCTTCGGAGAGGTCGGGCTGACCGGGGAGCTGCGCTACGTCGCTCACGCCGAGCGCCGGGTCGCCGAGGCACTCAAGTTCGGGCTCTCGCCGGTGCTCGGACCGGCGATCCGCGAGGCACCCCGCGGGCTCGAGGGGGCGGCGACCCTGCGGGCCGCGCTCGGCACCGCCCGCAAGCGCTTCGGCGGCCCGCTCCGGGAAGCGGCTTGACCGTCCTGGTCGCCGCCGCGCCGGCGGCCGGCGCGACGGGTCCCGCTTGACAAACGAGAATCCGATCTTTCAACTCGGAATGGCCGGAAATCGGCTCTTTATGCGCTTCTGCCATCATTGATCGCGTTGATGGCGCTGGCATCCTGGGACGATACGAATACGGGGCTGGTGCACGAGGATCCGAGGCTCTTGCGGGCGCTCGACATGGTCGCGCCCGGCACCACCCTCCGCGAGGGCATCGACAACGTCATCCACGCCTCGACGGGCGCTCTGATCGTCATCGGCGAGCCGGAGGAGATCTCCTTCCTGTTCAGCGGCGGCCTCAAGCTCGACGTCGACTACACGCCGGGGCTGATCTACCAGGTGGCGAAGATGGACGGCGCGATCGTCCTCGATCCGGAGGCGCGGAAGATCTCCTGGGCGAACGTCCAGCTGATGCCGGACCCGACGATCCACTCCTCGGAGACGGGGACGCGGCACCGGACCGCCGAGCGCGTCTCGAAGCAGACGAACGCGCTCGTGATCGCGATCTCCGCCCGGCGCGACGTCGTCTCGATCTACCTCGGCGGCGTCAAGTACATCCTCCAGGACATCACGACGGTGCTCAGCAAGGCCAACCAGGGCCTCGCGACGATGGAGAAGTACCGGCTCCGCCTCGACCGCGTCACCGCCCGGCTGACCACCGTCGAGATGGCCGGCGCGGCGACCCTCCACGACGTCCTCACGGTCCTCCAGCGGGCCGAGCTCCTGCTCCGCACCGCCAACGAGGTCGAGCGCTACATCATCGAGCTCGGGGCCGAGGGGCGGATGATCGAGATGCAGCTCGAGGAGACCTCGGTCGGGGTCCTCTCCGAGCGGGTCGCCCTGATTCGCGACTACGCCGTCGAGGACAGCGAGGAGATGCTCGACACGACGCTGGCCGAGCTCTCGAAGCTCAGCCACCAGGAGCTCCTCGACCTCGGCCGCCTCGCCGAGCTGCTCGGCTACGACCGCAAGGTCAACCCCCACGACCTGCATGTCTCCGCGCGCGGCTACCGCGCCCTCGGCCGGATCACCCGCCTGCCGCGGCTGGTCGGCGAGAAGGTCATCAAGCACTTCGGGAGCCTCGAGGACATCCTCGCGGCCGGCACCGAGCAGCTCGCCGCGGTCGACGGGGTCGGAGAGGACCGCGCCGCCGACATCCGTGACGGGCTCGACCGCGTGCGCGAGTCCGAGGTCTTCGAGCGATACCCACTGACGTGAACCAGGCGCCCACCGAACCCGCGCCGCAACAAGAGGAGGGAAACGATTCCTGAGCTAGTTGACGAACCGACTGACACCGATCTCGAGATCGAGATGCTGCAGTGCGAGGACTTCGAGGTTGGCGACAACGTCGTCTATCCGCACCACGGGGCCGGTGTCGTGCTCCGCAAGGAGAGCAAGGAGCTCCTCGGCGAGGAGCGCGAGTACTTGACGATCAAGATCCTCCACAACGACATGACCGTTCAGGTCCCCTGCGAGAACGCCGGCATGGCCGGTCTGCGGCGGGTGATCGGTCCCGAGGACGTGAAGAAGGTGACGGCCGTCCTCACCGACGACGTCTCCGAGATGCCGAAGAACTGGAACCGGCGCTTCAAGCACAACCGCGAGAAGATCAAGACCGGCGACGTCTTCGAGCTCGCCGAGGTGGTCAGAAACCTGGCGATCCGCGAGATCGAGAAGGGCCTCTCCACCGGCGAGAAGCAGATGTACACGCGGGCGAAGAAGATCCTCGCCTCGGAGTTCATGTACGCGCTCGACAAGGACGAGGAGGGCGCCGAGGAGTACCTCGACGGCCTCCTCACCGAGCGCTTCGGCGAAACCGTCGCCGAAGCGGGTGCTCCCGCCTGAGCGGACCCCGCGCAACGGCCGTGGTCGCGGCCGCCGGCTCCGGGCAGAGGCTCGGCGCCGGCGGCCCGAAGGCCTTCGTAGACCTCGCCGGGCGGGCGCTGATCGAGTGGTCGCTGGAGGCGCTCGAGGAGGCGCGGACGATCGGCGCCATCGTCATCGCCGCCCCGGCCGGCTACGAGCGTGAGGCTGAGCTCGCCGCCGGCCTCGCCGCTCCCAAGGCCGCGGTCGTCGTCACGCCCGGCGGCGCGACGCGGGCGGCATCGGTCGAGCTCGCCCTCGGACACGTTCGCGGTGACCTCGTCGCGATCCACGATGCGGCGCGACCGCTGATCACGCCCGAGGTCGTCGATCGCGTCGTCGCGAGGCTGGCAGCGGACCCCGAAGCGGACGCGGCGATCGCCGCCGCGCCGCTCGCCGACACCGTCAAGTCCGCGGCTGCCGCCCGCGGCGGCGACGACCCGGGGGCCGGAGTCGTCGAGCGGACCCTCGACCGCGACCGTCTCTGGGGGGCGCAGACCCCGCAGGCGTTCCGGGTCGCAGCGCTGCTCCGAGCTCAGCGGCTCGCCGGCGATCAGCAGTGGCTGACGGCCGCCACCGACGAGGCGACGCTGATCGAGCAGGCCGGCGGGCGCGTCCTGCTCGAGGAGACCGCGACGGCGAACTTCAAGGTGACGACCGGGGCCGACCTGGCCGCGGCGGCAGCGCTGATCGCCGCGGGCCGCATCTAGGCGCGGGCCGGCTCAGTCGCGGAGCAGGAGCAGCGCGGTGACCACGAACACGAAGACGACCTGGCCGACGCCGAGCGCGGTCCCGGCGTTCGCGGCGCCGAGCGCCGCAGCGATCAGGGCGGTCGCCGCGAAGGCGCCGAGCGCGATTGCGATGTCGATGAGCGTCGGCGTCCAACTAGGCTAGCTGCAGCGGCGAATGCTGACCGACTACCACGTCCACCTCCGGCCCGACGAGGACGACACGCCGCCCGAGCGGTACTTCACCGAGGCGAACGCGGCCCGCTACCGGACTGCCGCCGACGCCGCCGGCATCGCCGAGCTCGGCATCGCCGAGCACATCCACCGGTTCGCGCAGGCGCTGGAGATCTGGCGGCACCCGTTCTGGGTCGAACAGGCGATCGACGACCTCGACGCCTACTGCGACTTCCTCGCCACGGCCGGCCTCAAGGTCGGGATCGAGGCAGATCACGTCGCCGGCGCCGAGGAGCGGATCGAGGCCGTCCTCGTCGCCCGGCCGTTCGACTACGTCGTCGGTTCCGTGCACTTCGTCGGCGCGGGCGCGATCGACCAGGATCGCTGGGACGTCTGGGAGGCGGAGGGGCACGACCCCGATCGGGTCTGGTCCCGCTACTTCGAGGAGCTCGGGAACGCCGCGTCGTCGGGGCTCTACGACGTCCTCGCCCATCCCGACCTGGTCAAGGTATGGGGAGCCGGGAGGCCGGGGCCGGAGCGCGATCCACGCTTCTACTGGGAGCCCGCCGTCGAGGCGATCGCCGCCGCCGGGGTCGCCGTCGAGGTCTCGACCGCCGGCCTCCGCAAGCCGGTCGGCGAGATCTATCCGGCGCCCGGCTTCGCACGGCTCTGCGTCGAGGCGGGCATCCCGTTCACACTGTCGTCCGATGCCCACGTTCCCGAGCATGTCGGCTACGCCTACGGGGAGGCGGTCGAATTCATGACCGGCCTCGGAATCGACCGCGTCTGCGTCTTCAACGGTCGCGAGCGCTCGACGGAGCCGCTCGGATGAGCCGCGTCGGCATCGGCTACGACAGCCACCGGCTCGTCGCCGGCCGGCCGCTGATCATCGGCGGGGTCGAGATCGAGTTCGAGCGCGGTCTCAGCGGCCACTCCGACGCCGACGTGCTCGCCCACGCGGTCACCGACGCGGTCCTCGGAGCCGCCGGCGCCGGCGACATCGGCACCCACTTCCCGCCGAGCGACGAGCGCTGGAAGGACGCCGACTCGATCGAGCTGCTGCGGACGATCGTGGCATCGCTCGACGGACGAGTCGTCAACGTCGACGCCACGGTGATCTGCGAGCGCCCGGCGATCGGCCCGCACCGCGCGGCGATCGAGGAGCGGCTCGGCAGCGCGGTCGGCGCGCCGGTGTCGGTCAAGGCAACGACGAACGAGGGGCTCGGCGCAATCGGCCGGGAGGAGGGGATCGCGGCGATCGCCGTCGCCTCCTACGAGCCGGTGGATGCGCCAGCGAATAACCTGAGTTGATCGTGGCAGGAGCGATCGACAGCATCAGGGGGGCGATCGGCGGAGCCGTGCGCGGGGTCAAGGTCGGCCAGCTCGGCAGCCTCGCCGACCTGCCCTTCAACCTCAAGGTCCTGACCGAGGCGGGCATCGTCCGGCCGATGGGACCGGGCGAGCTGCTCTCGGTCGGTCAGGCGCTGCGCCGCTGGGGCGCATCGCCGGCGGCGGGGATCGTCTCCAGCGCCGCTCGTCGGCCCGACGACGTCGCCCTGATCGACGAGCTCGGCGAGCTCAGCTTCGGCGACCTCGACCGGCGCTCGAACGCGCTCGCCCGGGCGCTGATCCGGGCCGGGGTCTCCAGCGACGACTCGGTCGCGATCATGTGCCGCAACCACCGCGGCTTCGCCGATGCGATCTTCGCCTCCGCGAAGCTCGGCGCCTCGGTCCTGCTGCTCAACACCGACTTCGCCCGGCCGCAGCTCCTCGACGTGCTCGAGCGCGAGCGCCCTCAGGCGATCGTCTACGACTCCGAGTTCGAGAACCTGCTCGAGGGCGCCGAGGGCGAGGACCCGGAGCTGACCCGGATCATCTCCTGGGTCGACGAGGGCTACGAGGGGGATCGGCAGGTCGCCGAGGATGCGATCGCCCACAACTCCGAGGCGCCGCTCGATCCACCCGACGAGCCGAGCCGGTTCGTGATCCTCACGTCCGGCACGACCGGGACGCCGAAGGGCGCCCAGCGCAACTCGCCGGACTCGCTGGCGCCGCTCGCGATCCTGCTCTCGAAGATCCCGCTGCGCTCCGAGCGCAAGTCGGTGATCGCCGCTCCGCTGTTCCACTCCTGGGGTTTCCTCAACTTCGCCTTCGGCCTGGCGCTCGGCTCGACCTTCGTGCTGCGGCGCCGGTTCGACCCCGAGGCGACCCTGAAGATGGTCGCCGACAACGACGCCGACGCGCTCGTCGTCGTGCCGGTGATGCTGCAGCGGATCCTCGACCTCGACCAGTCGGTGATCGACCGCTACGACCTGCCGAGCCTGCGGATCACGGCGGCGAGCGGCTCGGCGCTCCCCGGCGACATGGCGACGCGCTGGATGGACAGCTTCGGCGACAACCTCTACAACTTCTACGGTTCGACCGAGGTCGGCTGGGCGACGATCGCGACGCCCGACGACATGCGCAAGGCCCCCGGGACGGCCGGCCGCGTCCCGCACGGTACCGAGGTGAAGATCCTCGACGAGGGCGGCAGCGAGCTCCCCCGCGGCGCCTCCGGGCGGATCTTCGTCGGCAATGAGATGTCGTTCGAGGGCTACACCGGCGGCGGCGGCAAGGACGTCGTCGACGGGATGCTCGCCTCCGGAGACGTCGGCCACTTCGACGAGGGCGGGCGCCTGTTCATCGACGGCCGCGACGACGAGATGATCGTCTCCGGCGGTGAGAACGTCTTCCCGCGCGAGGTCGAGGATCTGCTCGCCAACCACGGCTCGATCGACGAGGCGGCGGTGATCGGCGTCGAGGACGAGAAGTTCGGCCAGCGGCTGAAGGCGTTCGTCGTCGTCAGTGCCGGCGCCGAGATCGACGAGGTCGCGGTCAAGGACTACGTCAAGGAGAACCTCGCCCGCTACAAGGTGCCGCGGGAGGTCGTGTTCCTCGAGGAGCTGCCGCGGAACCCGACCGGCAAGGTGCTGAAGCGGGAACTCGAGTAACTCCGGCGGAATGCTCCGCTTCGCGTCCGCTTCCACCGGCTCGGTGGCGGAGCCGCGGCGGCGCTCAGATCACGGCAGCCCTGGCGGGCTGCCGGATGCGCTGCGCCGCCTATTGATGGCGCGGAGCATAGAGTCGTCGCGATGCGCGAGATCACGATCAGGGACACGCTGAGCGGCGAGCCGCGGACGCTCGAGTCGGGTCCGGGCGGGGAGGTCGGGATCTATGCCTGCGGGCCGACGACATACGGCCCGATCCACATCGGCAACGCTCGTCCGTTCGTCGTCTTCTCGCTGCTCCGGCGCTTCCTCGCCCACGAGGGCTATGCGCCGACGCTGGTCATCAACCTCACCGACGTCAACGACAAGATCTACGACGCCGCCCGCGAGGCCGGGATTCCGTCGGCCGAGCACGCCGAGCGGATGATCGCCGGCTACGTTGCCGACACCGACGCGCTCGGGATCGGCCGGCCCGACCACGAGCCGAAGGCGACCGAGACGATCGGCCCGATCGTGGCTCTGATCGAGGACCTGATCGCCGGCGGCCATGCCTACGAGTCGGGCGGCGACGTCTACTTCCGGGTCCGCAGCTTCCCGCCCTACGGGCAGCTCTCGAACCGCGACCCGGAGGCGATGGACCAGGGAGAGGAGGCCGGCAGCGTCGAGCTCAAGGAGGACCGGCTCGACTTCGCGCTCTGGAAGGCCCGCAAGTCCGGCGAGGACACCGCCTGGCCGAGCCCGTGGGGGGACGGTCGGCCGGGCTGGCACATCGAGTGCTCGGCGATGGCCGAGGAGCTGCTCGGCCTCGAGTTCGCGATCCATGGCGGCGGCTCCGACCTCGTCTTCCCACACCACGAGAACGAGCTCGCCCAGACCGAGGCGGCACGGGAGCGGCCGCTGGCGAAGATCTGGATGCACAACGGGATGGTCGAGTCTCGGCGCGAGGGCGGCGACGCCGACAAGATGGCGAAGTCGGTCGGCAACGTCTTCCTGCTCGGCGAGGCGATCGCGGCCCACGGCCCCGAGGCGGTCGTCGGCTTCCTCGTCTCCGGCCACTACCGCCAGCCGATCGCCTTCGGCGAGGGAGCGCTCGAAGAGGCCGCGGCCCGCAACCAGCGGATCCGCGAGTTCTTCCGCGAGGGCGACGATCCCGCCGGGGAGCCGGCCCCGACGGTCGAGGCGCGCCGCGACGCGTTCCTCGACGCCCTCGCCGACGACTTCAACACCCCGCGCGCGCTGGCCGAGCTGTTCGGGCTGCTCGCCGATGCCCGCCGTGAGCCGCTGGCCGGTGCTCGCGCGGCCGCCGTCGAGATGCTCGGCCTGCTCGGCCTCGAGACCCTGGCGGCCGGCGGGGCGGAGGGGGGAGGCGACGCCGAGGCCGAGCGCCTGCTCGCCGAGCGCGAGCAGGCCCGCGCCGAGCGCGACTTCGACCGCGCCGACGAGATCCGCGATCGCCTCGCCGCGGCGGGCTGGGAGGTCCGCGACACGGCGGCCGGCGCAAAGCTGGTCCGCCGCGGGTCCTAAGGCGATGGCTGCCCGGGAGCGGATCTACGGCCGCAACCCGGTCCGCGAGGCCGAGCGTGGCCGCCGCCGGGTCCACCGGGTCTGGACGAGCGACGACACAACGGCCGACGAGTTGACTGCGCTGGCGGGCTCACCCGATCACCAGGGGATCGTCGCCGAGGTCGATCCTTACCCGTACGCGGACCCCGCGGCGCTGCTCGCGGCCGACGACGCGTTCGTCGTCGCGCTCGATCAGGTCCAGGACCCGCGCAACCTCGGCGCCGTCTGCCGCAGCGCCGAGGCCGCCGGAGCGGCCGGGGTCGTCATCCCCGAGCGCCGGGCGGCGGCGGTCACAGCCGCCGCCTGCAAGGCGTCGGCCGGCGCCGTCGAGCATCTGCCGGTGGCGCGGGTCCGCAACCTGACCGACTGGCTGGCGAGCGCGAAGGAGGCCGGCGCATGGGCCTACGGTGCCGACGGCGACGCGCCGACGAGCTTCCGAACCCTCGACTACAGCGGGAGGGTGGTGGTCGTCCTCGGCGGCGAGGAGGCCGGCCTTCGCCCTCGGGTCGCCGGCGCCTGCGACGAGCTGGTGGCGATTCCGACGGTCGGTCGGGTCGGCTCGCTGAACGTGTCGGCCGCCGCCGCGGTGCTCCTGTTCGCGGTCGCCGAGGCCCATTCCTGAGCGGTTTGCGGAGCCCCATCGTCTTAGCGCCCCAGTCGGACGGATCAGCGCTTCTGCAAGCGAAATTGCAGAAATCACCAAGTTCGGGTTGACAGAACTCCGCTGCCGGTTAGAGTGGCGGGCAGCAAGTAAGGCTGAACTAAAGGTTCACGGTTCGAAGGCCCCGCTTGTCATCTGAAGATTCAGGCGCCTGGGGAGGTAAGGCGCCACGGCACCCCAGTTGGAGGAGAGCACGTGGCAGCAATGACCCAGGAGTTCCCGCGGATCTCCGCGTCGTCCAAGCAGGCGCGCGGCGGAGAGGCAGCCGGGGAGCTCAACGACGCCTACCTCGTCGCCCAGGCGAAGCGGGGTGACAGCGTCGCCTATGACCGGATCGTCAGGCGCTATCGAGGTTTCGTCCGCCTCAAGGCATCGTCGTACTTCCTGCTCGGCGGGGAGTCGGACGACCTCATCCAGGAAGGGCTGGTCGGCCTCTACAAGGCGATCCGCGACTTTCGGACCGACCGCGAGTCGAGCTTCCGCAACTTCGCGGAGCTCTGCATCACCCGGCAGATGATCACGGCGGTCAAGACCGCGAGCCGCAACAAGCATGCGCCGCTGAACCAGTCGATCAGCTTCGCGACCTCGCCGACCGCCGGCGGCGAAGGCGAGTCGACCCTGGAGGAGATCCTCCCGGGCTCGCGCGTCGAGGACCCGGCCACGAAGGTGATCTCGACCGAGGAGCTGGGCAGCCTCGTCGAGTGCCTCAAGTCGGTGCTGTCCGAGCTCGAGAGCGAGGTCCTCACCTGCTACCTCGACGGTCGCTCCTACGAGGAGATCGCCGAGCGCCTCGCCTGCGACACGAAGACGGTGGACAACGCGTTGCAGCGCGTCAAGCGGAAGGTCTCGACCCACCTCGCCTCGCGCGAGGTCCTTCACTAGCGAGCAGCTCGGCGCGCTGCGCGCGCCTTGCAGCAAGCAGCGTTCGGAGGGCCGGAAGGCTGCTCGCCGCCTGCTCGGAGTGGTAAGTTTCCATTGCCACTAAGTCGACGACTGGAGGGGTCTCGTGCACAGCCCGGTTCGCTCCGAGAACGACGTATTCCGTGGTGCCGTGATCATCGGGCTGGCGATCGTCGTCGCGATCGTCGTCGGCGCGCTGATCAGCGTCGTCGCCGGCATCATCGTCGCCGCCATCCTTGCCGCCATCGGTCTCGTCCTCCTGCTCCGCGAGGCGCGAGGCTCGCTCCCCGGCGACATCGATCGCGCTCCGACCGGTCGCGGCACTCACCGCATCCTCGTCGTCGCCAACGAGACGATCGAGCGGCGGGCGCTGCTCGACGAGGTCGCGGGCCGCGCCGAGAAGCGCTCCCGCAGCGAGATCCTGCTCGTCTGCCCGGCGCTGGCGGAGACACGTCTCCAGCACCTCGCCTCCGACATCGACGGGGCCCGCGGCGAAGCCGGGCGACGCCTCGAGCGCTCCCTGGTCGCCCTCCGGAGTCGCGGCGTCAACGCCACCGGAGTCGTCGGCGACGAGGACCCGGTCGCGGCCGCGACCGATGCGCTCGCCGTCTTCGGTGCCGACGAGGTGATCGTCTCCACCCACGCCCCCGAGCGCTCCCGCTGGCTCGAGCGCGGCGCCGTCGAGCAGATCCGCGCCACCGTCGACGTCCCGGTCCATCACGTCGCCGGCGACGACGAGACGTCGCAGGCCGCGGTCCCGTGGGTGCCGCCGGGCCAACGGGTCAGCTCGCGCTGAGAACAGCGCCAGAGCCGGAGACGGGGATCGAACCCGTGGCCTCGTGATTACAAATCACGCGCTCTGCCAGCTGAGCTACTCCGGCGGGCCGGTCTCAGGATAGGCGCGGCGGAGGCGCTGCGCGGACGCCGGCGAGGCTGTAACTGGGCGCAGCGCGGCGTGTACCGCTTCGCGGTGGCCGACAAGGGAGACCCAAACGAGGGGGCCGGGGAGGGCTCACGCGAGCAGCCCCGGAAGGCGCCGAAGACCGGCGCGTCGGAGCGGATCGGCGCCGACCGGATCAGCCGCTACCACGAGTACACCCGGACGAAGGGCGTCAACTGGCCGCTCTATCTGGTCCTGCGTGCGATCTTCGTGCCGGCCTTCCTGATCTGGTTCCGGCTCGAGCGACTCGGGCGCGAGCACGCCCGGGTCGAGGGCGGCCTGATCGTCGCCTCCAACCACCGCAGCTTCCTCGACCCCTTCGTGCTCGGGACGACGCTGCCGTGGCGGCGACCGATGCACTACGTCGCCAAGGTCGAGCTCTTCGAGCCGGCCTGGCAGGGCTGGATCCTGAGCCGGCTCGGCGCCTATCCGGTTCGCCGCGGCGAGGCCGACGCCGAGACGCTCGAGACCTCGCGGCGGATCCTCGAGCGCGGCGGGGCGCTCTGCATCTTCCCGGAGGGGACGCGGATCCGCCGCGGCTCGCTGGCGGCGCCGCACCGCGGCGTCGGCCGGCTCGCGCTCGAGTCGGGTGCGGCGGTCCTCCCGGTTGCCGTCCACGGCTCCGAGCACGTCCGCGACGGCTGGAAGATCCGTCCCCGCAAGGTCCGGCTCCGGGCCGGCCGGCCGATGACGTTCCCGCAGACCGAGAACCCCTCGCCGTCGCTGGCGGCGACCGTGACGGCGCGGATCTGGCCGAACATCGAGCTGCAGTGGGAATGGCTGGGCGGCCTGCCGCCGATGCGGAAGGCGGCTGTGATCGGTGCCGGGAGCTGGGGGACTGCGGTCGCGGTGCTGCTCGCCCGCGGCGGGGTCGAGGTCCAGCTCGGTTGCCGGACCGCCGAGCAGGCCGCGCGGCTCGCCGCCGATCGCGAGAACTCGTACCTGCCCGGGATCACGCTGGCCGACTCGATCACGGTCAAGCGGGCCGCCGACATCGAGGTCGCGGGCCTGGACCTGGTCTGCCTGGCGGTCCCCTCGGCGTCGGTTCCCGCAGCCGTCGGCGCGCTCTCGGACCGGATCGGGTCGCGGACCGCGGTGCTGCTGCTCAGCAAGGGCCTCGTCCCGCCGCTTGGGACGCTGCCGAGTGAGTACGTGGACGAGCGGATCCGCTCGCGCGCCGTCGCCGCGCTCGGCGGCCCCGCCCACGCCAAGGAAGCGGCGTCGGGGACCGCGGCGCTGGCGCTCGCGAGCCGCGACGAGGACCTCCGCGCCCAGCTCGGCGACGTCTTCGACCGCGCCGGGCTGATCTGCGAGCGGACCGCCGACGTCATCGGCGTCGAGATGGCCGGCGCCGCGAAGAACGCCGCCTCGCTCGCCGCCGCCGCGGCCGCGCCGCACGGCCTCAACGCTGCCGGCATCGCCGCGGCCGAGATCTGGCGCGAGTGCATCGCCTACGCGACCCTGCGCGGCGGATCGCCGGAGACGTTCGCGGGTCTCGCCGGGATCGGCGACCTGACCGCGACGATCCTCGCGCCGGGAAGTCGCAACCGCCGCGCCGGCGAGCTGCTCGGCAGCGGCGTCCCGTCCGAGCAGATCCCCGATCGGATCGGCCAGGCGTCGGAGGCGCTCGACTCGGTGCCGCTGATCGCGGCGGCCGTCGAGGGCGCCGGTGTCGAGGCGGGCGGCCTGAGCGGACTGACGGCGCTGATCGACGGCGAGCTGACGGCGATCGAGTGGGTCGAGGGCCTGCGCCGGGCCGAGCGGGCGAGGACCGCGGCATGAGCGGGCCCGCCGGACGGCACCAACTAGGCTTGCCGGGTGGCGGAGAGCTCCAGCACCGACCCGGCCGCGACCGCGAGCGGCAACGGCGCCCCGGCCGGCAAGCGGGACCTCGATCGTGCCTTCGAGGCGCTCTACCGCGAGCACCTGCGGGACGTCTATTCCTACTGCTACTACCGGATTGGCAACCACCACGACGCCGAGGATCTGACCGAGCAGACGTTCCTTCAGGCCTATCGCCACTTCGAGCGGGCGCGGCGCGAGTCCGACGGCCGGCCGCTGCGGCCCTGGCTGATCAGGATCGCCCACAACCTCGCCGCCAACTATCACCGCGACCGCTCGCGGCGGCCGACCGCGGCGCTCGACAACGTCGAGCCGGTCGAGCACCCGCACGGGACCGAGCGCATCGTCGAGGGCCGGGAGCGGATGCGCGAGATCATGTCCGGGCTCGACCGGCTCCCCGACGATCGCCGCGAGGCGCTGATCATGCGCTTCTCGCTGGGCATGTCGAACCGCGAGATCGCCCGTGCACTCGGCCGCAGCGACGGCGCGACGAAGGTGCTGATCCACCGCGCGATCAAGCAGCTCGAGGAAGAGCTCCAGGCAGCGGGGGCGAGCGATGAATGAGCCCCGGTTCGAATCCGAGGACCTCGAGCGGATGCTCGCCGAGGCGCTGCGCCCGATCGAGCCGCCGGAGCGGCTCGGCAGCCGCGTCGAGTCGACGCTGTCGAAGCTGACCGGGGCCGCCGCCAACGAGCTCTCCTGGTGGGCCGACGAGCTCTCCGAGACCGAGCTTCAGGCCCTCCGCGACCCCCGCAACTGGGTCCGGCCGGTGGCCGCCGCCGCGGTCGGCGGCGTCGCCGGCACCGCGCTCGTCCTGATCGAGGTCCGGCGCCGTCGCCGCGGTGAGGGGCTGCGCGGCTTCGCCGACGGGATCAGGCGCGCGATCGGCTAGACGCGCGCCTCCGCTTCGGCTTCGGCTTCCGCCGCGGCAGGCTCGGAAGCGGCCGGTCGGCGAGCGCCGCGATCGCGCCGAGGCCGCCGATCACGAGGTGAAGGACGTTGTCCTCGTCGGTCAGCGGCAGGACCTCGAGAATGTTGCCGATGTCGTGATCGGTGCCGATCAGGCCCCAGATCCCGTAGATGAGGTAGAAGCCGGCGAGCGCCGCCGCGGTCCGGCGCGCGTGCCGGGGTGCGAAGGCGAGGGCGAGGAGGCCGCTGGCGAGGTAGATCACGTTTCGCCAGCCGTTGACGACGATAATCCCGGCGATGTCGTCGGCGGCGAGCTTCGTGCCGGTGTCGAAGCCGGCGTCGTAGAAGAAGCCGAGCACGCCGAGGAGCGACAAGAAGACGCCGGCGGCGAGCGCGTAGAGCCGCGCCGGCCCCGCCTCGTCGGTCGCCCGGGGCGGCCGCTGATCCGTTCTGTCGGGCATCGATTCCACAGCGTATGTTGATTCGGGCCGGTTCGAGCGAGCGGGCGACGGCCGTCGATTACCCTTCCCGGCCCCATCGCCACCTGTTACCGCCACCCCGACCGCGAGACCGGCGTTGCCTGCTCTCGCTGCGGCCGGCCGATCTGCCCGGAATGCATGACGCCGACTTCGGTCGGGATGCGCTGTCCCGAGTGCGCCGGCGACCGGACCGAGGTGCGGACGGCACGGTCGATGCGGTCGGGCCGGATGCAGGCGACCTACGCGCTGATCGGGATCAACGTCTTCGTGTTCGTGCTGCAGCTGCTCGGCGGCGGACCGTCGGGGACCGACGGGTCGCTGTTCGCCCACGGCGCCCTCTGCGGGAACGCGGTCGGCGACGGTGGCATCTGCGGGGGAGGCGGGCAGGTGATCCAGTCCGACGGCGGCGAGTGGTGGCGGATCATCAGCTCCGGCTTCCTCCACGGCGGACTGATCCACCTCGGCCTGAACATGTTCGTCCTCTACATCCTCGGGCAGGTGCTCGAGCCGGCGATCGGCACGGTCCGCTTCGTCGCCGTCTACCTCGTCTCGCTGATCGCCGGAGCGGTCGGGGCGCTGATCATGTCCGACCCGGTCACGTTCACGGTCGGGGCCTCCGGAGCCATCTACGGCCTGTTCGTGGCGACGATCCTGATCGCCCGCCAGCGCGGCCACATGGAGGTCGTCCAGCAGCTCGCGTTCTGGCTCGTCATCAACCTCGTCTTCACGTTCGCCGCCTCGAACATCAGCGTCGGCGGCCATCTCGGCGGGATCGTCGGCGGTCTGATCGGCGGTCTGATCGTCGTCGCGGCCGAGCGCAGCCTCGCCCGCCGCGAGACCCTTCCCGGCGAGCTGATGGCGATGGCCGGTCTCGCGGTCGTCTTCTTCGCGGCCGCGATCATCGTCGCCCAGCAGGGCGTCAACTTCACGCTCTAGCCGGATCGCCGCTTCAGCCGAGCTGCCGCGCCTCGAGGCCGGGCGGGGCGGGAACGAGCGTCGGGTGGAGGAGATGCCCGAGCAACTCGACGCCGTCGGCGAGCCGCGGCCCCGGCCGCGAGAACGATGCAGCCGCATCGACGGCGAACGCCTCCGCCCCGAGCTCGGCGAGCGCCGCCGCGTGCCGCCGCGCCTCGGCCTCGGCGGCGTCGGCGTCGAGGCCGCAGGGCATGACCACCACGACATCGGGGCGGGCGGCGGCGACCTCGCCCCAGCCGATCTCCTGCGAGCGCTCGCCGGGAGCGGCGAGGGCGTCGCTGCCGCCGGCCGCCGCGATCATCTCCGGCAGCCAGTGGCCGGCGCGATAGGGCGGGTCGAGCCATTCGATCGCAGCGACGCGCGGTCGCGGCGCGGCGGCGACGGCCGAGCGGACCGCGCCGATCCGGACCTCGAGCTCAGCCCGGAGCGAGGTCCCGGCACCCGGCTCGCCGGCAGCCGCGGCGAGCGTCTCGGCATCGTCGAGGACGTCGCCGAGCCGAGCGGGGTCGAGCGAGAGGACGGCGGGCCGCGACGGCAGCCCGGCGGCGACCGCGCGGACGTCGTCGCAGGAGACGGCACAGACGGCGCAGACCTGCTGGGTGACGATCAGGTCCGGCTCGAGATCGGCGAGCGCGGAGGCATCGAGCACGTAGAGCGACTCACCCGCATCGATGCGCTCGCGAACGGCCGCGTCGATCGCGGCGGCGTCGAGGCCGGCCGGGATGAGGCTCCGCGTCAGCCGCGGCAGCGCGGCGGTCGCGGCCGGATGATCGCACTCGTGGGTGACCGCGACGACGTCGTCGCCGAGGCCGAGCGCGAAGCACATCTCGGTGGCCGAGGGGACGAGGCTTGCGATCCGCATCGCCGCTGACTATAGGATCGACGAATGCTGCTCAGCGACGAGGAGATCGAAGCCCGTCTCGGAGCCGTCGAGGGCTGGAGCCGCGACGGCGACGCGATCGTCCGCGAGTTCGAGCGCGGCGACTTCGTCGGCTCGGTGCGGTTCGCGGAGGCGCTCGTCGAACCCGCCGAGGAGCTCGGTCATCACCCCGACCTCGAGATCTCCTGGGCGACCGTCACGGTCCGGATCTCGACCCACTCGGAGGGCGGACTGACCGCCGCCGATTTCGAGCTCGCCGCCCGGATCGACGCACTCGCCTGACCGGCATGGGTCGATGAGGCTCCTCCACGTCGTCGGGACGCGTCCGAACTTCGTGAAGATGGCGCCGGTCATCGCCGCCCTGCGCGCGATCGACCCCGGCGGCCGGCACGTGCTCGTCCACACGGGCCAGCACTACGACCGGATGATGTCGGACGTTTTCCTCGAGGAGCTCGGGGTGCCCGAGCCCGACCACATGCTCGGCGTCGGATCGGGGTCGCACGCGGTCCAGATCGGGGGCGTCCTCGAGGCGATCGCGCCGATCCTGACCGCCGAGGAGCCCGACCTGGTGATCGTCCCCGGCGACGTCAACTCGACGCTCGCGGCGGCGCTCGCCTGCGCCCACCTGCAGATCCCGGTCGCCCACGTCGAGTCGGGTCTGCGCAGCCGCGACCGGACGATGCCCGAGGAGGTCAACCGCGTCCTCACCGACCAGGTCGCCGAGCTGCTCTTCACGCACTCGCCCGATGCGGCCGCGAACCTCGCCGCCGAAGGGATTGCCGGCGACCGCGTCCACCTCGTCGGCAACACGATGATCGACTCGCTGGTCGCTCTCGAAGGCCGGTTCCGCGAGCGCCGCGCCTGCGACCGGCACGGCCTCGAGCCGGGGACCTATCTGCTGGTGACGCTGCACCGCCCGGCGCTCGTCGACGGGCCGCTGCTCGACACGGCGATCGCGGCGCTGGCGTCGGTGTCGGAGTCGATGCCGGTCCTCTTCCCGGTCCATCCGCGGACGCGGGCGGCGCTCGGTGAGGGAGTCGGCGGGTTGCCGCCCGGCCTGCGGCTGATCGACCCGATCGGCTACCTCGACTTCCTCTCGCTGGAAGCGGATGCCGGTGCCGTCCTCACGGACTCCGGCGGGATTCAGGAGGAGACGACCTACCTCGGCGTCCCCTGCTTCACGCTACGCGCGAACACCGAGCGGCCGATCACGATCGAGCACGGCACCAACCACCTGCTCGGGCTCGAGCCGGAGCGGATCGTCGACGTGCCGGAGCTCGTCGCCGCGGCGCCGGCGCGGCCGGAGGAGCCGCCGCCGCTCTGGGATGGTCACGCGGCCGAGCGGCTCGCTCGCGTCGTCGCCGACCGCCACGGGGGCTGAGCTCGGCGGCGAATCCGCCGTTTGCGGCGTTTCCGCCGTCCGGCGTCGCGACGGCGCCCCGGAAGCTGCGATATTGCGATTCGTGGTCAGCCTCAGCTTCGCGCCCAAGGACCGTGTCTTCTTCGACCTCCTCTCGGAGTCCGGCCGCAACGCCGTCCGTGCCGCCGATCTGCTCCAGGAGATGATCAAGACCTGGCCCGACGGCGCCGAGGGCCTGAACCGGGAGATCCTCAAGGCCGAGCAGGAGGGCGACCGGATCACCCACGACATCATCCGCCGCCTCAACTCGACGTTCGTGACCCCGTTCGACCGCGAGGACATCTACGGCCTCGCGACCAAGGTCGACGACGTCGTCGACTACATCGAGGAGGCCGGCGACTTCCTCGGCCTCTACCAGATCGAGGCGCCGATGCAGCAGGCGATCGCGCTCGCCGACGTCCTCGTCGGCTGCTGCGGCGAGCTGTCGACGGCGCTCGACGGCCTCCGTGGCTTCAAGGACCTCGACAGCCACCTGATCGAGATCCACCGGCTCGAGAACGACGGCGACCGGATCTCCCGCGACGCGGTCGCATCGCTGTTCGCGAACGGGATCGATCCGATGGTCGTGATCCGCTGGAAGGACATCTTCGCGGTCCTCGAGCGGGCGATCGACGCGACCGAGACCTGTGCCCACATCATCGAGGGCGTCGCGATCAAGAACGCCTAGATCACTTGGCAGGACCGGGAACGAGACGGGAAGGCTGCGGGTAGGAGGTGGACGGAGACGTCGTCCTGGTGATCGTCGTCGCGACCGCGCTGGTCTTCGACTTCACGAACGGCTTTCACGACACCGCCAACGTCGTCGCGACCTCGATATCGACGCATGCGCTGTCCCCGCGAGTGGCCGTCGGAATGGCGGCGCTGCTCAACTTCGCCGGCGCGTTCATCTCGATCGAGGTGGCGGCGACGATCGCCTCCGACGTCGTCGATGCGGCGGCGATCACGCCGACGGTGATCTTCGCCGGGCTGGTCGGGGCGATCTCCTGGAACCTGATCACCTGGTACTTCGGGCTGCCGTCGAGCTCGTCGCACGCGCTGATCGGCGGCGTCGTCGGGGCCGTCATCGCCGCCGTCGGCACCTCGGCGGTCGAGGGTGCGGGAATCCTCGGCAAGGTCCTGATCCCGGCCATCGTCGCCCCGGTCGTGGCGTTCGTGATCGGCGCGATCGCGATCATCATCGCGTACCGGATCTGCGCCCGGCTCCGGCCCGGGCCGGTCACGCGCGGCTTCCGGCTCGGTCAGATCGTCTCCGGCGGGATGCTGGCGCTCGCCCACGGCACCAACGACGCCCAGAAGACGATGGGCGTGATCACGCTGGCGCTGATCGCGAACGGCAACCTGCCCTCGACCGGCTTCCACATCCCGACCTGGGTGATCGTCGCGTCGGCCTCGGCGATCGCCCTCGGCACCTACACCGGCGGCTGGCGGATCATCCGGACGATGGGTACCCGGATCATCAAGATGGACTCCGCGCAGGGCTTCTCGGCCCAGGGCGCCGGCGCCGCCGTGATCCTCGCCTCATCGCACTTCGGGTTCCCGCTCTCGACGACCCAGGTGATCGCCGGCGGCGTGATGGGCTCGGGCGCGGGCGTCCGGCTCTCCGCGGTCCGCTGGGGGGTGGCCGGCAACATCGTCGCCGCCTGGTTTCTGACCCTGCCGGCGGCGGCGGCGATCGGCGCCGCGTCGTACGCGTTCACGAGCATCTTCGGCGACGGGGCCGCCGGACCGTTGATCCTCTCGGTCCTCGCGATCATGCTCGGGCTGACGCTGTTCGCGCGGCGGATCCGCCAGGGCCAACCGGTGCCGACCGTATGAGCCTCGCAGCGCTGATCTCCGTGCTCACCGGGACCGTGGTCGACACCGAGGCGCTGCTCGACTCGGTGCTCGCGTCGCTCGTCGCCGGGATCTTCGTGACCGTTGCCGCGTCGGTCGCGATCTTCGGCTTCGCGACCGCGGCGGAGATGCAGCGCAACGGCCGCGACCTGGCGGCCCTCGGTGCCGGGATCCTCGCGGGGGTGGCGACGCTCGCCTTCGCCGGAGCGATCGCGCTCGGCATCGCGGTGATGATCCACGGTTAGAGCGGCCATCTACGCCGAGCGCCGTGCCGCCGGCGCCGATCCGTCAGGATTCGTCCGGTGAGGACGCTCTGCAACGTGCTGATCATCCTGCTGCTGGCGCTCGCGCTGACGGTCCTGCCGGCGGGCGGCAACGTAGCCGAGGGGATCCTCGTCGCCCTCTCGCTCCTCTTCGCGGTCGCGATCGGCGGGATGCTGGTCCGGTTCTGGAAGGACACGAGCCTGCAGCGCGACACGATGACCGAGCGGCAGCGCTGGCTGGTCTACGGCAGCGTCGGCGCGATCGCGCTGATGATCGCCGGCGCCGACGAGATGCTCTCGACCGGCCTCGGCACGATCGCCTGGGTCGCGATCCTCGTCGCGGCCGGCTGGCTGATCCTCAACACCTGGCGCGAGGCGCAGAGCATCTAGGTCATCCGCGGCGCTGAATTGCTCCGCATCCGTCACCGAATCGTTGCAATCAGGACCCCACGCGTTACCCGCGGCGGCCTAGCTTCGATGCATGGACGGGGAGAGGATGCCGGCGGGAACGGGGAGCGGCGAGAGCGGTCAGGCGGCGGTGGCCTTCGTCGCGGTCGTCCCCGTCCTCGTCATCGTCGCGCTGGCGCTGCTCCAAGCGGCGCTGGCGGGCCACGCGGCGCTGACGGCGGCGGCAGCCGCCCGCGCGGCGGCGCGGGCCGACTACGTTGGCGCCGATCCCGAGCGTGCGGCGCGGCGGGCGCTGCCGCCGAGCTTCCGGTCGGCCGCGACGGTCGAGGTCGGGGCCGATTCCGCCGCCGTCGAGGTGACGGCGCCGCGGGCGTTGCCGCTCGGACCGCGGATCCCGGTCAGCGCTGCGAGCCTGCTCGGCCCGCCGGACGGGGTGCCCGGTGGCTGAGCGGCTCCGGAGTCCCGCCGGGCAGGCACAGCTCGAGCTGATCGCCGGGCTGCCGCTGCTCGGCCTGGCGGCGCTGATCGCGTTACAGCTCTTCGCCGTCGGCTACGCGCAGTCGCTCGCCGACGGGGCGGCGGAGGCCGGCGCGATCGCCGCCGCCGACGGCCGTGACGCCGCTGCGGCGGCGCGGGCCGGGCTGCCGGGCTGGGCGGAACGCCGAATCGAGGTCGATGTCGACGACGGCCGCGTCGCGATCGAGCTGCAGCCGCCGGCGTTGCTGCCGGGACTGAGTGGGCATCTCGGCGTCGACTCGGAGGCCTGGGCCCGTCCGGAGCCGGGGTGATGGAGCGCGCGCCGCGGCTGCTGATCTGTGCCCCGACCGGGGAGGGGCGGGGGCTGGCGGCAGCCGCGGCCGCCGTTGCGGTCGCGGCGACCCCGGTCGAGGGGCCGCGGTCGCGGACCCTGCTCCTCGACCTCCGTGCGGATGCGCGGGCCCCGCGGGGAACCGTGTTCGCCGGCGCGGGCGCGCGCGAGCTCGAGGAAGGATGTCGCGCGTCGGAGGTGCTGCGCGGCGCCGCCCGCGGGAGGCTCTGCTTCGCCGTCCCCGAGCCGGCGGCCGGTCCCGATGCTGCGGAAGCCCTCGGCGAGGCGGTCCACGGGAGCCTCGGAGTCGATCTCGTCGTTGCGGTCTGCGACCGGGCCGGCTTCCGGTCGCTGCTCGCTGTGGGGACCGATCACAGGCCGGCGGTGCTCGTCAAGGCGACCCGCGGCGACGATCGCCCGCTGATCGCGCTGCTGGCGGCGGAGCTGCGTGACGCGGGTGCGCCGTTCAAGGTCTGGGTGCCGCCGATCGGAGCGATCGGCGGCCGGCGCGCGCTTGCCGGCCTCGAGCCCGGCGGCGAGAGCGGGCGGCGGGCGGAGCGGCTTGCGCGCGTCCTCGTTCCCGGGGGAGCCGGCAGCCGTGAGCGGCTTCGGCGACCCGGGCGGCTGCGGGCGGAGCGGGCCCAGGCGCTTCCCGCCGTCCTCGGGACGGCCATCCTGATCGTGGCCGTCGGGCTGATCCTCGCCGCGATCGGCGGCGCCGCGACGGCGAAGGGGAGGCTGCAGCGCGGGGCGGATCTCGCCGCGATCTCGGCGGCACGATCGATGCGCGACGACTTCAGCCGCCTGTTCGTCCCCGCGACCCTCCCGAACGGCGCGCCGAACCCGGCACACCTGTCGCGTGCCGAGTACCTCGATCGGGCGCGTGCGGTCGCCGAAACGGCGGCGGAGCGCAACGACCTCGAGCCGGGGCTGATCGACGTCGAGTTTCCCGACCGGGCCTCGTTCGCGCCGCTCCGCGTCCGGGTGGGCATCGAGGCGCGGATCGGCCTCGACGGCGAGACCGGCGCGGCGGCGGGGGCGGACGCGAGCGCGTCCGCGAAGGCCGAGGTCACGCTCGCGGCCGGGGCCGGAACCGGGGGAGCTCCAGCGGTGGCAAGCGGCGGCGGCTACTCGGGACCGCTCGCCTACCGGCAGGGGAAGCCGATGCGGCCCGATGTCGCCGCCGCGTTCGACCGGATGGCCGCCGCCGCGCAGGGAGCCGGGGTGACGCTGGCGATCAACTCGGGCTTTCGCTCCGACGCCGAGCAGCAGCGGCTCTGGAACGCCAACCCCGATCCGCGCTGGGTGGCGCCCCCGGGCACCTCGCTGCACCGCTGCGGCACCGAGCTCGATCTCGGGCCCTCGTCGGCGTACGGCTGGCTCGCCGCCAACGCCTCCCGGTTCGGGTTCGTTCAGCGCTACTCGTGGGAGGCGTGGCACTACGGCTACACGGCCGGGCCGGCGCCGTGCTCGGCCGCCGGCGATCGGGTCAGCGGCGCCGAAGCCGACGGTGGGAGCGGGGGAGGGCCGGGTCTGCCGGGATTCGTCCCGTCCCGATTCCGGGCGCCGCTGCTTGCGGCGGCGGCGCGCCACGACGTCTCGGCGGCGCTGCTGGCGGCACAGCTGATGGCCGAATCGAACTTCAATCCGAACGCCGTCTCGCCGGCGGGGGCGCAGGGGATCGCCCAGTTCATGCCGGCGACGGCGGCGGCCTACGGCCTCCGCGACCCGTTCGACCCGGTCGCGGCGATCGATGCGCAGGGACGGCTGATGGGCGAGCTGCTCGGGCAGTTCGGGTCGGTCGAGCTGGCGCTCGCCGCCTACAACGCCGGGCCGGGCGCGGTCTCGGCCTGCGACTGCGTGCCGCCGTATCCGGAGACTCAGGCCTACGTGGCCCGGATCCTCGCCCTGCTCGACGGCGCCGGCGATCTGCTCGGCGGCCCGCCGGCGCTCGAGGTCCGGCTGATCGCCTGATCGCGATGAGCGGGATCGATCATCGGTAGGCTGGCGCGCCGTGGCGCTGACGACGATCAACGGGATCGAGGAGGCGAGGGCGATGGTCGGCAAGACCATCGGCCCGTGCGAGTGGAGGACGGTCACCCAGGCCGACATCGACGACTTCGCGCGGCTCTCGGGCGACGACCAGTGGATCCACGTCGATGTCGAGCGGGCGAAGCGGGAGAGCCCGTTCGGGCAAACGATTGCCCACGGCAACCTCACTCTCTCCCTGATCGACGGCATGCGCCGCGCGCTCGTCACGACCACCGGCTTCAAGCTCGGCGTCAACTACGGCTGGAACAAGGTCCGCTTCCCGGCGCCGGTGCCGGCGGACTCACGCGTCCGCGCAACCGCCGAGATCGTCTCGCTCGACGAGATCGGCGAGGGCTGGTACCAGCAGGTGACCCGCTTCACCGTCGAGGTCGAGGGGAACGAGAAGCCCTGCTGCGTGGCCGACAGCGTCGGCCGCGTCCTGGTCGAGTAGTCACCCCCCGGGTCAGGTGCAGATTGCCCTGCTCTGGCGTGGGTGAATCGCAGTTCACCCGGCCGCGAGAACAGGTGGGGTGCCTTTACCGCCCTTTCCGGATCAAGGAGGCGGCGCAACCCCACCTGTCACGCGCAGACTCCTACTTGACGGTGAGGGTTCCCTCCATGCCGGCCTCACGGTGGCCGGGGACCGAGCAGAAGAACGTGTACGTCCCGGCCTTCAGGTCGGCCGTCGTGCTCGTGGTCGAGCCGGTGATGATGTCGGTCTTGGCGATCTCCTTGCCCGACTCGTCCTCGATGACCACGTCATGGCCGATCGACGCCGGGTTGTCGAACTCGATCGTGGCGTTCCCGGGCTTGGCGGTGACGTCCGTCTGGGTGTAGGCGAGCTGGCCGCCCGGGTCGGCCTCGAAGCTGACGGTCTCGCCGCCGCCGCCGCTGCCGCCGGTCGTCGTCTCGGCCGAGGTGGCTGTCGTCGCGGCGGACGTGCCGGTGTCGTCGCTGCCGCCGCAGGCGGCGAGCGCGAGCGCCGCGCCAACGACGACGACGACTGCCGTCAGTGTCAAGAATCGCTTCCTCAAGGGGTCCCTCCTATTGTCGTAGGGTCGTTGAGACCCTACTCCCGAGCGGGGCCCGGTGAGTCTCGCGGGGCCGAGCCGGCGCGGCTAGCGCCCGTGGAAGGTCGGCTGCTCGCCGGCGAGGAAGTCGCGGACGCCGTTGCGGAGGTCTTCGGTGCCCATCGAGTCGGCGATTCCGTGGCGCTCGAGCTGGAGGTGGTCGGCGAGCGAGTGGTCGAGGCTCTCCCAGACCAGCTTCTTGACCATCCGCTGGTAATGCGGTGATTTCGCGGCCAGCTCGGCCGCTTTCGCGCCGGCGGCGAGGAGCAGTTCGTCGGCCGCGACGACCTCGGAGACGAGGCCGTGCTCGAGCGCGTCCGCGGCGCTCAGGTTCGGGTCCTCGAGCATCAGCTCCGCGGCCGCGGCGGGGCCGATGACGCGCGGCAGGAAATAGGTCATCCCGCCGTCCGGCGAGGCTCCGATTCGCCCGTATGCGCAGGCGAAGAAGGACTTGTCGGAGGCGATCCGGATATCGCACATCAGCGCCAGCGAGAATCCGGCCCCGGCGGCCGGGCCGTTGACGGCCGCGATCACCGGATAGGGGATCCGCTTGAAGTCGACGATCGCCTGGTGGAGGACGTCGGCGCCGTGGCGGACCTCCTGGACGAGGTCGGCGTCCGCGTCCTCGATGCCGCGCCGGAACCAGTTGACGTCGCCACCGGCCGAGAACGCGCGCCCTTCGCCGGTGACGATCAGCGCCCGGATCGGCGCCCGGTCGGCCAGCCACGGTGCGATCGTCGCGAGCTCGCCGATCATCGCCGGGTCCATCGCGTTCATGTCGTCGGGACGCATCAGCGTCAGCGTCCCCACGGGCCCCTCGGCCTCGAACCGCATGGCGGTCAGCTCGGGCGGGGTCGGACGGCTCTCGGGGTCGCTCATGCTCACTCCACGGGTCGGCGGACGCTGGTCAGGCGCGAGTGTATGGCGGTGGCCGTCCCTACAGTTCAGCGGCGATGGCAGGCAGCGACGACAGGCGCCGGGAACAGCGCCGCGAGGACATCGACGAGCAGCGCAAGCGGCTGCCCGACCAGCCCGGCGTCTACATGTTCAGCGACGGTGACGGCCGCGTCGTCTACGTCGGCAAGTCACGCTCGATCCGCAAGCGGGTCGCCAGCCACTTCTCCTCGCGCTCGACCCTCGGCAGCCTCGCCGATCGGATCGAGTCGATCGACTTCCTCGTCACCGGGACCGAGGCCGAGGCGCTGATCGCCGAGCAGCAGTTCATCAAGCGCCACCGGCCGATCCTCAACGTCAAGCTCCGCGACGACAAGTCCTACCCGTACATCGGGATCAGCCTCGACGAGGAGTTCCCGCGCGTCTACTTCACGCGCGAGCGGCACCGCCCGAACCGGGTCTACTTCGGTCCCTACGCGACGGCGCGCCGGGTGCGCGAGACGCTCGAGCTGCTCGGCAAGCTGTTCCAGTACCGGACCTGCGACGGGGCGGAACCCGGTCGTCGCTCCGGCGTCCCCTGCCTCGACTACTACATCAAGCGCTGTGGAGCGCCGTGCGTCGGCTACGTCGACGCAGAGGAGTACGGCCGCAACATCGACGCTATCCGTCGCTTCCTCTCCGGCCGCTACCGCGACGTCGAGCGCGACCTGCTCGAGAAGATGGATGCCGCGGCGGCGGCGCAGGAGTTCGAGCGGGCGGCGCTGTTCCGGGACCGCGTCGCCGCGATCCGCTCGCTGATGGAGCGCCAGCAGGTCGCCGGCGAGCAGGTCGGGACCGCCGATCTGGTCGGGGTCGCGGTCGAGGGCCAGGAGGCGAACGCCCAGGTCTTCCAGGTCCGCGACGGCGTCCTCACCGAGCGCCAGGGCTTCTATCTCGACAACAAGGGCGAGAACGACCTCGGCGAGGTCGCCGAGCAGTTCATCGCCCAGTACTACGAAGCCTCGCCGACCGTGCCGCCGCTGGTCGTCGTCGGGCCGGAGCTCGCCGGTCGCACCGCGCTCCTCGCCGAGGCGCTCGGCGAGCGCCGCAGGGCGACGGTCGAGGTCCGCGCCGCCGAGCGCGGCGACAAGCGCCGGCTCCGCGAGCTCGCCGAGCGCAACGCCCGCCTCGCGCTCGACCAGGAGAAGCTGCGCCGCGAACGCCGTCGCCGCGAGCGCAGCGAGGCGCTCGCCGAGCTCGCCGAGGGGCTCGGCATGGACGAGGTGCCGATCCGGATCGAGGGCTACGACATCTCCAACCTGGGGCCCGAGCACACCGTCGCGTCGATGGTCGTCTTCGAGGGCGGGGCCGCGAAGAAGTCCGACTACCGGCGCTTCCGGATCCGCGGCATCGACGGCAGCTCCGACGACTTCGCGGCGATGAACGAGGTCCTGACCAGGCGGCTCGCCCGCTACGTCGAGGAGAGCGAGAAGTCGCCCCACGACGCCGAGCTCGACGAGAGCTTCGCAGCGCTCCCGGACCTGGTCATGATCGACGGCGGCAAGGGGCAGCTCGCCGCCGGGGTGCGCGCGCTGCAACCGCTGATCGAGCGGGGGACGACCGTGATCTCGCTCGCCAAGCGGCTCGAGGAGGTCTACGTGCCGGGCCGCTCGGAGCCGCTGCCGATCCGCCGCGAATCGAACGCGTCGCGACTGCTGCAGCGGGTCCGCGACGAGGCCCACCGCTTCGCCCTCGACCTCCACCGCAAGCGCCGCGGCAAGGCGATGACCGGCTCGGTGCTGGACGGACTCCGCGGCGTCGGCCCGGTCCGCAAGCGGGCGTTGCTCAGCCACTTCGGCTCGCCCGAGCGATTCCTGCACGCGTCGGCCGAGGAGATCGAGGCGGTCCCGGGGATCCCCGGCAAGCTCGCCCGCGACATCCACCGGCAGCTCAACAAGGCCGGCTGAGCGCGGCCTTCATAATCCCCGCCCGTGCCGGAAGCTGTGATCAGCGTCAGGGGGCTGCGGAAGTCCTACGGGGACCTCGAGGCGTTGCGCGGCATCGACCTCGACGTCGCGCGCGGCGAGATCTTCGCCTTCCTCGGCCCGAACGGGGCCGGTAAGACGACCGCGATCTCCGTCCTCGAGGGCTACCTGGAGCGCGATGCCGGCGAGGTCGAGGTCCTCGGCGAGGACCCGGCGAGCGCCGGCCGCGACTGGCGCGGCCGGGTCGGCTTCGTCCTCCAGGAATGCCGGATGGAGGCGCTGCTGACGGTCCGCGAGACGCTCGAGATGTACGCCGGCTACTACGAGCACCCCCGCGACGTCGCCGAGACGATCGAGCTGATCGGGCTCACCGACAAGGCCGACGATCGCACCGGCCGCCTCTCCGGCGGCCAGCAGCGTCGCCTCGACGTCGCCGTCGCCCTGATCGGCGACGCCGACCTGCTCTTCCTCGACGAGCCGACCACCGGCTTCGACCCCTCCGCCCGCCGCGCCGCCTGGCAGGTCATCGAGGGCCTCCGCGAGCTCGGCAAGACGGTGATGCTCACCACCCACTACATGGACGAGGCTCAGGCGCTCGCCGACCGGGTGGCGGTGATCGCCTCCGGCCGGATCATCGCCGCCGGCACCCCCGACGACCTCGGCGGCCGCCGCGATGCAGAGTGCGTGATCAGCTTCGAGCTCCCCGGCCGGGACCCCGGCGCCCTCGAGGCCGCGGTTGCGGGGGAGTGGAGCCGGACGAACGGCCGGCTCAGCCTCCGGACCGGCGATCCGACGCGGAGCCTGCACGAGCTGACCGGCTGGGCGCTCGACAACGGGATCGGCCTCGAGGCGCTCGAGGTGACGAGGCCGAGCCTCGAGGACGTCTACCTGGAGCTGACCGCGGCGGAGGAGGAATCGTGAGCGGGGCGGCGCTCGTCCTTCATCAGTTCCGCTACGAGCAGAAGGTCTTCTGGCGGAGCCCGGCGGCCGTGTTCTTCACCGTCATGTTCCCGGTCATCTTCCTGCTGCTGTTCTCGTCGCTGTTCGGCGACCAGGAGATCAGCGGCCTCGGGATCGACGCCGCGACCTACTACGTGCCCGGGATCATCACCCTCGCGGTCGTCTCGGCGACGCTCGTCAACGTCGCGATGCGGATGGTCGAGATGCGCGAGAGCGGCCGGCTGAAGCGGATGCGGGGAACGCCGCTGCCGACCTGGGCCTACATCGGCGGCCGGATCTGCAACGCCTTCGTCGTCTCGCTGCTCATGGTCGCGATCGTGACGGTGCTCGGCGACGTGCTCTACGGCGTCCCGATCCCGACGACGACGATCCCGGCGCTGCTGGTCACGCTGATCGTCGGCGTCTTCGCCTTCTGCTCGCTCGGGCTCGCCCTCAGCATGGCGATCCCCAGCGAGGACGCGGCGCCGCCGATCACCAACTTCACGGTCCTGCCGCTCTACTTCCTCTCCGGCGTGTTCGTCCCCGAGGACGAGATTCCCGACGCGGTTCTGACGTTCGCCTCGTTCTTCCCGATCCGCCCGTTCTTCCAGGCCTTCCTGACTGCCTACGACCCGCTCACGACCGGGGCCGGGTTCGACTGGGGGCACCTGGCGGTCGTCGCCGCCTGGGGGATCGCCGGGATCCTCCTGACGATGCGCTACTTCCGCTGGTCGCCGCGCCACCCTTGAGTTCCGTAGTCGCCTCGGGGGCAGCGGACGACGCACCTGCATAGGCTTAGTGGGCTGGCCGCCCCCCGATTTCCAGCGCGCGGCCGCTCTCATCCACAGCTACTACCAGGAGGAACGAACGAAATGGCAGTCAAGGTCGGCATCAACGGCTTCGGGAGGATCGGCAGGAACCTCTTCCGGGCCGCGTATGAGTCCGACACCGACCTCGACATCGTCGCCGTCAACGACCTGACCGACGACGAGACCCTCGCCCACCTGCTCAAGTACGACTCGATCCTCGGCCGCTTCCCGGGTGACGTCGAGGTCGGCGACGGGACGATCTCCGTCGACGGCAAGTCGATCGTCGCCCTCGAGGAGCGCGATCCGGCGAATCTGCCCTGGGCCGATCTCGGAGTCGAAGTGGTGATCGAGTCGACCGGGTTCTTCACCGCCCGCGCCGATGCGGCCAAGCACCTCGATGCGGGCGCCAGGAAGGTGATCATCTCGGCGCCGGCCAAGGAGCCGGACGTCACGGTCGCGCTCGGCGTCAACTTCGACGACTACGACCCGGCCTCGCACGACATCATCTCGAACGCGTCCTGCACGACCAACTGCCTGGCGCCACTCGCGAAGGTCGTCAACGACACGGTCGGCATCGAGCAGGGGCTGATGACGACGATCCACGCCTACACCGCCGACCAGCGGCTCCAGGACATGCCCCACAAGGACCTGCGGCGGGCGCGGGCGGCGGCGCTGAACCTGATCCCGACGACGACCGGGGCGGCGAAGGCGGTCGGCCTCGTCCTCCCGGAGCTGAACGGGAAGCTGAACGGCTTCGCGATGCGGGCGCCGGTGGCGACCGGGTCGGTCGTCGACCTGACTGCCAATATCGGCCGGGAGACCTCGGTCGAGGAGCTCAACGCCGCCGTCAAGGCCGCCGCCGAGGGCCCGTTGAAGGGGATCCTCTCCTACACCGAGGACCCGATCGTCTCGACCGACATCGTCACCGACCCGCACTCGTCGATCTTCGACGCCGGCCAGACGATGGTCATGGAGGGAACGATGCTCAAGGTGGTCGCCTGGTACGACAACGAGTGGGGCTACTCGAACCGGCTCGTCGAGCTCGCCGCCAAGGTCCTGTAAGCCAGCTGGGCGGGCCGGCGGCCGTGAGCGAGAAGGGGCGATTCGGCAAGGCGTCGGTGCGCGACGCCGACGTCGCCGGCCGCACGGTGCTCTGCCGGGCCGATCTCAACGTGCCGCTCGCCGAGGGCGCGGTCGGCGATGACACCCGGATCCGCGCCGCACTGCCGACGATCGAGCTGCTCCGCGAGCGCGGCGCCCGGATCGTCCTCTGCTCGCATCTCGGCCGCCCGAAGGGCCGCGACCCGGAGCTCTCGATGGCGCCGGTCGCGGCGCGGCTCGGCGAGCTCCTCGGCGCCGAGGTGGCCCTGGCGCCGGGGGTCGTCGGCGCCGATGTCGAAGCGGCCGCTCGGGCGCTCGAGCCGCGTGACGTCCTGCTGCTCGAGAACACCCGCTGGGAAGCCGGCGAGAAGGCCAACGACGATGCCCTCGCCGACGGCCTCGCGGCGCTCGCCGATCTCTACGTCAACGACGCGTTCGGCGCCGCCCATCGCGGTCACGCCTCGACCGAGGGGGTGGCGCACCGGCTGCCCGCCTACGCCGGGCTGCTCCTCGAGCGCGAGGTCCGCGAGCTGACGTCGGTCCTCGACGATCCCGATCGGCCGCTCGTCGTCGTCCTCGGCGGCGCCAAGGTGACCGACAAGATCGGGGTGATCGAGCGGTTCCTCGAGATCGCCGACCGGATCCTGATCGGCGGGGCGATGTGCTTCAGCTTCTTCCGCGCCCAGGGCCACGCGACCGGCGATTCGCTCGTCGAGGAGGACGGGATCGAGCCGGCCCGGCGGGCGCTCGAGCTCGCCGCCGGCTCCGACTGCGACCTCGAGCTGCCGATCGACATCGTCCTCGGCGCGAGCTTCTCGGTCGACGCCGAGCCGGTTCCGGCCGAGGGTGTCGAGGTCCCCGACGGGATGATGGGGCTCGACATCGGAGCGGTCACTTCCCGCGCCTACGCCGACGCGATCGCGGCCGCCGGGACGGTCTTCTGGAACGGTCCGATGGGGGCATTCGAGCTGCCGCCCTTCGCGGCCGGCACCCGGGCCGTCGCCGAGGCCGTCGCGGCCACCGACGCGACGACGATCGTCGGTGGCGGCGATTCCGGCGCCGCCCTCGTCGAGTTCGGGCTCGCCGAAGCGGTGAGCTGGCTCTCGACCGGCGGCGGCGCGTCGCTGGAGCTGATCGAAGGCAAGGCCCTGCCCGGCGTCGAGGCGCTCCGGGACGCGGGCGTCGAAAAGGAGAGCTGAGATGGCGAGGCGTCCGCTGATCGCGGCCAACTGGAAGATGAACAAGACGATCGGCGAGGCACGCGCGTTCTGCGAGGCGCTGCTGCCCGAGGTCGAGGGGCGTGGGGAGGACGCCGAAGTGGTGATCTGCCCGCCGTATCTGGCGCTGCCTCTGGTCGCGCAGCTCTGCGAGGGGACCGGCGTCGGCGTCGCCGCCCAGAACATGTACTTCGAGGAATCCGGCGCCTACACCGGCGAGGTCTCGGCGGCGATGCTGCTCGACGCCGGGGCCGGCGCGGTGATCCTCGGGCACTCCGAGCGCCGCCAGCTCTTCGGCGAGACGGACGAGGGGCTTGCTCGGAAGGTCCCGGCCGCGCTCGCGGCCGGCCTGCTGCCGATCCTCTGCGTCGGCGAGAGCGAGGCCGAGCGCGAGCGCGACGAGACCGACCGCGTCCTGCGCCGCCAGGTCGACGCCGCGCTCTCGCGCGTCGAGGACGCGCAGCTCGCCGACGTCGTCGTCGCATACGAGCCGATCTGGGCGATCGGCACCGGCAAGACGGCGACCGCCGAGCAGGCCAACGACGCCTGCGGGTTCATCCGCTCGCTTATCGCCGCCCGTGACGCCGACGCGGGGGAGCGCGTCCGGATCCAGTACGGCGGCTCGGTGAAGCCGGACAACGCCGCCGAGCTGCTCGGCCGGAGCGAGATCGACGGGGCGCTGGTCGGCGGCGCCTCGCTCGACCCCGACGACTTCGCCGCGATCGTCGCGGCGGCGTGAGGAGGAACGATGAGCGAGATTCCCAGCGGCCCTGACTCGATCCCGGTCGCCGGCCTCGCGCTCGTCATCCTCGACGGCTGGGGGCTTGCCGAGCCCGGCCCGGGGAACGCGATCTCGCAGGCGGAGACGCCCACGTTCGACGCCCTCTGGTCCGGCTACCCGCACACGCAGCTCTCCGCCTCCGGGCACGACGTCGGCCTTCCCGACGGGCAGATGGGCAACTCCGAGGTCGGCCACCTCAACCTCGGGGCCGGGGCGATCGTCAAGCAGGACCTGGCCCGGATCGACGCCGCGGTCGCCGACGGCAGCTTCTTCGAGAACGACGTCCTCGTCGGCGCCTGCGAGCGCGCCCGCGCGAGCGCCCGCGGCCGCCTGCATCTGGTCGGGCTCGTTTCCGACGGCGGCGTCCATTCCGGCTGGGAGCACATCGAGGCCTGCATCGAGCTGGCCGCGCGCGAAGGCGTTCCCGACCTCGTCCTCCACGCCTTCACCGACGGCCGCGACACGAGCCCGACCGGCGGCGCCCGTTACCTCGAAGAGGTCGAGCGCTGGCTGCGCAGCGCCGGCCGGGTCGGCACGGTTGGCGGCCGCTACTACGGGATGGACCGCGACCGCCGCTGGGAGCGCACCAAGCTCGCCTACGACGCGATGGTGCACGCCGCCGGGCCGCGGGCCGGGAGCTCCGCCGAGGCGATCGCCGACTCCTATGCGGCCGGGGACACCGACGAGTTCATCAAGCCGACCGTGATCGGCGACTACGACGGGATCGAGCCCGGCGACGTCGTGATCACCTTCAACTTCCGCCCCGACCGGATGCGGCAGATCGTCGCCGCCCTCGGCGAGCCCGGCTTCGACGGCTTCGAGCGCGGCGGCGACCCCGGCCTCGACATCACGACGATGGCGGAGTACCGGGCCGGCTGGCCCTATCCGGTCGCGTTCCCGCCGCGGGCGCCGGCGACGACGATGGCGGAGGTCATCAGCGCCGCCGGCGGCCGCCAGATCCACGTCGCCGAGACCGAGAAGTACGCCCACGTGACCTACTTCTTCAACGGCGGCCGCGAGGCCGAGTGGAGCGGGGAGGAGCGGCGGATGGCGGATTCGCCCCGCGACGTCCCGACCTACGACCACAAACCCGAGATGAGCGCCGCGAAGGCCGCAGACGCCTTCTGCTCGGCCTGGGAGGAGGGCGGCTACCGCTTCGGGATCATCAACTTCGCGAACCCCGACATGGTCGGGCACACCGGATCGATTCCGGCCGCGGTCAGCGCCGTCGAGGCGGTCGATGGCTGCCTCGCCCGGGTCGTCGCGGCCGTCCACGGACAGGGTGGCGCCTGCATCGTCACCGCCGACCACGGCAACGCCGAGCACATGCTAGAGCCCGACGGCTCCCCGAACACGGCTCACACGACCAACCCCGTCCCGGTCGTCGTGACCGTCCACGGCCTGATCCTGCACGAGGGGATCCTCGCCGACGTCTCGCCGACGGCCCTCGACCTGCTCGGGATCGCGAAGCCCGAGGGGATGACCGGCAGCTCGCTGCGGGAGTAGAGAACAGAGGACAGATCACAGAGGACAGTCCTCGGGCCCTGACGTCCTGTCCTCTGTCCTCTGTCCTCTGTCATCTCAATAGGTTCAACACGTGCGAACCGACCCGAACCGCCTGACCTTCGAGATCGTCGCCACCGACGACGGTGCCAGAGCCGGCGTGCTCCGGACCCCGCACGGGGAGGTCGAGACGCCGTGCTTCGTTCCGCTCGCGACCCGCGGGTCGGTCAAGGGTCTGCTTCCGGACGAGGTCGCGGAGATCGGCTACGAGATGGTCCTCGGCAACACCTACCACCTGATGCTGGCGCCGGGAAGCGAGCGGATCGCGTCGCTCGGCGGCCTTCACGCGTTCATGGGCTGGGAACGGGCGGTCATCACCGATTCCGGTGGTTTCCAGGTCTTTTCGCTCGCCTTCGGGAGCGTCGCCGACGAGGTCAAGGGCCGGCGGGGGAGGCCGCCGCTCGACGGCGGCGTCCTCGACATCGGCGAGGACGGGGTTCGCTTCCGCTCCTACATCGACGGCAGCGAGCACTTCCTCTCGCCGGAGCGCTCGATGGAGGTACAGGCCGGGCTCGGCTCCGACATCGCCCTCGCCTTCGACGAGTGCACGCCGTTCCGCGCCGACTACGACTACACCGCCCGGTCGACCGAGCGCACGCATCGCTGGCTCGAGCGCTGCCTCGATTGGCATGCCGCGAACGGGCCGGTCGATCAGGCGGTCTTCGGGATCGTCCAGGGCGGCACCCACGAGGACCTGCGGCGGCAGTCGGTGGCGGCGGTCGCCGCCGCCGGCGTCGACGGGATCGCGATCGGCGGCACCCTCGGCAGGGACAAGGAGCAGATGCGGGAGGTCGTCGCGATGACCGCCGCGATGCTGCCCGACGAGCCGCCCCGTCATCTGCTCGGCATCGGCGAGCCAGATGATCTCGTCGCCGGGATCGGCGTCGGGATCGACGCCTTCGACTGCGCCGTACCGACCCGGCTCGGCCGGCACGGGATGGCGCTGGCGCCGCTTCCCGAACGGCGCTTCCGCTACGACGTCCGCAAGCGGCGCAACGAGGACGAGCCCGGCCCGCTCGTCCCCGGCTGTCCCTGCCCGGCCTGCGCGCGGTTCAGCCGCGCCTACGTGCACTACCTGTCGCGGGCCGAGGAGCTGACCGGAGTCCGCCTGCTGACGATCCACAACCTCGTCTACTCCCGCGAGCTCGTCGCCGGCGCCCGCGCGGCGATCGTCGCCGGTCGGTTCGCCGGCTACCGCGACGCGGTCCTAGCAGGCGCGGCCCCGTGGGAGGCCGCCGTCGCGGCCTGAGCGGCCCGGTCCGGGCTGCCCTACTGGCCGGTCGCCTGGTTGATGTAGTCCTTGATGTTCTGGACCTGCTCGTCGACGTTGTCGCTGATGAAGCGACCGATGTCGGAGCTCTGGCCGGCGTCGGTCGCGAGCAGGATCACCGCCGCGATCAGCCCGGCGACGATCGCGATCATCAGGACCGCGAGGAGCCCGCGGACGAAGCTGCCGAACCGCGAGCGCTTGCGGGGCTGCTGCGCGGCCGCGATCGGAGCCCGGCGCGGCGGCGGCGAGGTGCGCCGCGGGCGGGCGGGACGCGCCGGTGAGGTCGGCGTCCGCGGCTCGCGCGGGGCGACGCGGGTGGCGGCGGTGCTGCGCTGGTCGACGATCCGGGTCGTCGCCTCCGATGCCGGTGCGATCCCGGCGAGGCCGGCGCGGAGCGCGGCCCCGTAGGCGAGGGCGTCGACGTAGCGCTCCTCGGGCTCGTTCTCGAGCGCCCGCAGGACGGCTGCGGAAAGCGACTCGGGGATGTCCTTGTCGTAGCTGGTCGGTGGCAGCGGCCGCTCGTTCTCGCGGCGGATCGCCAGCTCGGCGAGGCTGTTGCCCTCGTAGGGGAGCCGTGCGGTCAGCAGCTGGTAGGTGACGACCCCGAGCGAGTAGACGTCGGAGATCGGCGTCGCCTCCTCGCCGCGGGATTGCTCCGGCGAGAGGTAGGCGGCGGTGCCGACGACAGAGCCGACCTGGGTGAGCCGCGTCTGCTCGGCCGCCCGAGCGATCCCGAAGTCGGCGAGCTTGACGGTCATCTCGGGCGGGCCGCCGGCGGGGCCGCCGATCACCATCAGGTTGCCCGGCTTGACGTCGCGGTGGATGATCCCCATCCGGTGCGCGTATTCGAGGCCGGCGCATGCCTGGGCGGCGATCTCGACCGCGGTCGCCGGCTCGAGCGCGCCGTCGCGCTGGAGGAGCTGGGCTCCCGAGCGGCCCTCGACGTACTCCATGACGATGAAGTGGCGGCCGGCATCGACGCCGGTGTCGTAGACCTGGACGATGTTCGGGTGGACCAGCTTGGCGACGGCCAGGGCCTCGCGGCGGAAGCGGGCGACGAACTTCTCGTCGTCGGAGAGGTGCTCGGCGAGGACCTTGACGGCGACGGTCCGCTCGAGCACGCGGTCGACGGCTCGATAGACGGTCGACATGCCGCCACTGCCGAGGCGGTCGCCGAGCTCGTAGCGGTTGGCGATCGTGGTGCCGCTCATCGGTTCGGATCCTCGTCCTTCTTCGGCTTCCCGCCCTCGTCCTTCTTCCCCGAGTGCTTCGGCTTCTCCTTCTTGTTGCCGCCGCCGGGAATGACGCCGCCGCCGGGGCCGTTGCCGTTCGGGTTGTCGGGGTTGCCGGGCGGTCCGGTCGGAGGCGCAGGCGCCGTCGTCGTGGTCTCGGTCGTCGTCGTGCTCTTCGTCGTGTCGGTCGTCGTCGTGGTCGTCGTGTCGGTCAGCGGCGGGGTCGTCGTCGTCGGCACGGTGTCGGTGGTCTCGGGCGTCGTGTCGGTCGTCGTCGTCTCCTCGGCCGGCTCGCACTGGTCGTCGATCTGCTTGGCGAGGTTGTCGAGCATCTCGTTCATGTCGTCGATGAACTGCTGGTCGACCTCGAGGCTGTTGACGGCTGTCTTCAGCGAGTCGAGGCTGCTCGTCGCCGAGTTCGCCCCCGTGCAGTCGCCGGCCGCGAAGCGCTCCCGGATCTGGTCGAGCTTCTTGTTGACGCCGCTCACGGTCTCCGACGGGAGATCGACCTGGACCGGGTCGCCGGAGGACCCGCACCCGAGCATCACGAGGGCCGCCGCGACCACGGCGAGGCATGAGCCGATCAGACGCCTCGGCAACATCGGCGGCGAGTGTAGCTGCGGCCTCATCGCCCCAAGAACAGCCTGCGTGCGAGGTGTTCGGGCAGCCCGGCGGCCTCGATCGAGCGCGCCGCTCGCTCGATGTCGTAGCCGACCCGGTGGTAGGTGGCCTCCCAGCTCTCGGTGTCGAGCTCGAGCCACGCCGCTCGTGGATCGCCGTCGCGGGGCTGGCCGACGCTGCCCGGGTTGATCAGCCACCGTCCCTCGCCGATCTCGAGCCGGGTGCCGGCCCCGGCCTGATAGCCGTGGGCCTCATCGGCCTCGCCGTCGTCGTCGGCGGGGGTCGAGAAGAACAGGGCGACGTGGGAGTGGCCGACGAAGCTGACCCGCTTCTCCTGGACGGCGATGCAGTCGGCGGCCTGCTCGGGCCAGAGCACGTACTCCCAGACCGGGTCCCGAGGTGAGGCGTGGTAGAGCGCGGCAGCGTTCCCGGCATCGCTCGGCGCGAGCCCGGCGAGGAAGTCGAGGTTCGCCTTCTCGGTGTGCTCCGTCGTCCACTCGACCGCCGTGGCCGCCGCCCCGGAGAAGGTCGATGTGTCGAGCTCGCCGAGCACCGCAAGGTCGTGGTTCCCGACCAGGCAGACCTCACACCGCTCGCGCGCCAGCTCGACGCAGAGGTCGGGATCGGCGCCGTATCCGACGACGTCCCCGAGGCACCATCGCTCCTCGACGCCGGCCTCGTCGCTGTCGCGGAGAATCGCCTCGAAAGCGGGCAGATTGGCGTGGATGTCGCTGAAGACTGCTACGAGCATGAGCGTCGACGCACGGCAGCGCGACGCGTCGGCGTCGGGCCCGGGCGCGTCTATCGTAGGTGCGGATGGCTTGGCGCGGACCTTCGGGCACTCGATCGGGCCCCGGGGTGACGACCGTCACGATCGTCGCGATCGCCGTGGCCGCGGCAGCGGTGGCCGAGCTCGGCGTGATCGTCCTCGGCCCCGACGACACCGGGCCCGAGCCGGTCCCGGTCAGCGCCGCCGACTGGTTCGACCCGACTGCGACGGCCGCTGCCCGGGACTACCACCAGGGGCAGCTCGTGCTCTTCGTGATCGGCTTCGCGGTCGAGCTCGCCGTGCTCGCCGCCCTCGCGCTGGGTCGCCCGCGATCGGTGCGCCGGCTGCTCCGCCGGCTCGGACGTCGCCCGATCCTCGGCGCCGCCGCAGCCGGGGCCGGCATCTCGCTGCTGCTCGCGCTGCTCGCGCTGCCGACCGGGCTGATCGGCCACGAGCGCTCGGTCGACATCGGCCTCTCGACCCAGGAGCTCGGGAGCTGGCTCGGCGACCGTGCCCGGGGTGCGGCGATCGCCGCCGTCTTCGCCGCGATCGGGGCGATGATCCTCGTCGCGCTGCAACGGCGGCTGCCGCGGCTCTGGTGGCTCGCCGGCACCGCGATCGTGATCGTCTACGCCGTCCTCAGCACCTGGCTGGCCCCGGTCGTCCTCGCACCGATCTTCAACGACTACACCGAGCTTCCGCCCGGCCGCGCCCGCCATGCCCTGCTCGAGCTCGCCGACCGCGCCGGGATCGAGGTCGGTCACGTCTACGAGGTCGATGCCTCGCGGCGCAGCACCGGCGTCAACGCCTACGTCGACGGCATCGGCTCGAGCCGGCGGATCGTCCTCTACGACAACCTCCTCGATCGCGCCGACGGGCCGGTCCTGCGTTCGATCGTCGCTCACGAGCTCGGCCATGTCGCCCACGACGACCTCCGGCGCGGGTTGACCTTCGTCGCGATCGTCGCCCCGCTCGGGATGCTGCTCGTGGCGGTCGCCGGCACTGTGCTGGCGGACCGCGGCGGCTCCCGGCCCGGCACCCCCGCGGCGATCCCGGCTTACGCGCTGCTGATCGCCGTCGTCGGCTTCGGGCTCAACCTGGCCGGCAACCAGCTGTCGCGCCAGGTCGAGGCGAGCGCGGACCGGTTCGCGCTCGAGCTGACCCACGATCCGCGCGGCTTCATCGAGCTCCAGCAGCGCCTCGTCGCAGCCAACCACAGCGATCCGGATCCACCCGGAGCGCTGGCCGCGGTCCTCCGCACTCACCCGACTCCGGTCGAGCGGATCGGCGCGGCGCTTGCCTATGCGGATGAGCGCGGGATCGCCGTGGACGAACGGAGGTTCGCCCCCCGGCCGTAAGTCGTCGGAAGGCCTTGTTAGGGTGGCGCCCGCTCTGCATCCAGACAGGAGGAACCCACAGTGACCAAGGCCGAATTCATCGAGCGCGTCGCCAGCGACGACCGCATCGGCAGCAAGAAGGAAGCGACGGACGCTGTCGAGGCCGTCCTCGACAGCATCCTCGGCGCGCTGAAGTCCGGCGAGGATGTGAACTTCACCGGCTTCGGCAAGTTCAGCGTCAACGAGCGTGGCCCCCGCCAGGGCGTCAACCCGCGCACGGGTGAGCGGATCACGATCCCGGGCGGCAAGGTCCCGAAGTTCTCCGCCGGCGCCGGGCTGAAGAGCGCCGTCAAGGGCTCCTGAGGACGCCCGAGGGCCCGACCCCGTTCGCGGACCGGCTCGCGGCGCTCCAGGCCGAGCGCCGCAGCCAGGTCTGCCTCGGGCTCGACCCCATCCCCGGCCGCGATCCGTGGTCCGGCGATGGCGGTTCCGGGACGCCCCGTGAGCGCGCCGCCGCGGCCGTCGAGGCCGGCTGCCGCGAGCTGATCGCGGCTGCGGGCCCGGCCTGCGTCGCGGTCAAGCCCCAGCTCGCCCGCTTCGAGGCGCTCGGGGCGCCGGGCTGGGCCGCTCTCGAGGCGGTCGTCGCCGCCGCCCGCGACGCAGGCCTGCTCGTCGTCGCCGACGGCAAGCGCGGCGACGTGCCGGTCAGCGCCGCCGCCTACGCCGACGCCCTGATCGGCCGGACCGAGACGCCGTGGGGGGCGGTCGACGGGCTCGGCGCCGACGCGGTGACCCTGAACCCGCTGCTCGGCGAGGACTCGCTCGAGCCGCTCGTCGACGCCGCCGCCGCGGCGGGCGCCGGCCTCTTCGTGCTCGTCAGGACGTCGAACCGGGGCGCCGCCGAATTCCTCGATGCCGACACCGGCGCCGGGCCGCTCCACGAGCGGATCGCCCGCGCGGTCGACGGCCTCGCGGGCCGGCTCGCCGGCTCCGGCGAGCTCAGCGGCGCCGGCGCCGTCGTCGGCGCCACCGAGCCGCGGTTTCTCGACCGCCTCCGCGAGCTGATGCCCCGGGCGATCTTCCTGCTGCCCGGCGTCGGCGCCCAGGGGGGATCGGCGAGCGCGCTCGGCGGCGCGTTCGCCGGGCCCGGCTCGGTGCTGGTGACAGCGTCGCGCAGCATCGCATCGGCTCCCGACCCGACCGCGGCGGCGGAGGAGCTCCGCGCCCAGGTCTGGTCGATCGCCGGCGGTTGAGCGGACGGCGGCCGGCCGCGGGAACCGGGCCCGCCGCGCTCTAGAGTCCCCGCCCATGCAGACGGAGCCGAACCCGACGGGCGAGCTGCGCGAGGCGATCGCCGCGGCGAGCGCCGAGCTTCACCCGGCGGTTCCCGCCCCCGGCCTCGAGCGGCCGCCGCGGCCCGAGTTCGGCGACTACTCGACGAACGTCGCGATGCTCGCCGCACCGCTGGTCGGTGAGCCGCCGCGGGACGTCGCGGCAAAGCTCACCGCCGCTATCGGCGGGCGGCTCGGCGACTCCGTCGAGCGGATCGAGGTGGCCGGCCCCGGCTTCCTCAACCTCCACATGTCCGAGGGCTGGGTCCGCGACGCAGCAGCTTTCGTCGCCGCCCGCGGCCGGCGCTTCGGCTCCGGGATCGTCGAGCAGCCCGAGTCGATCCTCGTCGAGTTCATCAGCGCCAACCCGACCGGCCCGCTGACGGTGGCGAGCGGCCGCCACCTCGCCTACGGGGACTCGCTGGCGCGGGTCCTCGAGTTCGCGGGCCACAGCGTCGAGCGCGAGTACTACCTGAACGACACCGGGTCGCAGATCGACCTCTTCGGCGCCTCGATCGCGGCCCGGATCGCCGGCGACGACGTCCCGGCCGGCGGCTACGAGGGCGATTACGTGACCGAGATCGGCGAACGGATCGTCGCCGATCGCGGAGCCGATCTCCCGGCCGGAGAGCTCGGACGACTCGGCGTCGAGCTGATGCTCGGCGGCATCCGCGAGACGGTGTCGCGGGCGCGGGTCGAGTTCGACACCTGGAGCTCGGAGGGTGCCCTGCACGAGGCGGGGGCCCTCGATGCCGCGATCACCGCCCTGCGGGAGCGGGGATTCGTCTACGACAGCGAGGGCGCGGTCTGGCTGCGGACCTCGGAGCTCGGCGACGACAAGGACCGCGTCCTGATCCGGGCGGACGGGGCGCCGACCTACTTCGCCGGCGACATCGCCTACCACCGCGACAAGCTCGAGCGTGGCTTCGATCGGCTGATCAACGTCCTCGGGGCCGACCACCACGGCTACGTCAACCGGATGCGCGCTGCGATCATGGCCTTCGGGGCGCCCGGCGATTCCTTCGAGGTCTCGATCATGCAGATGGTCAACCTCGTCGAAGGCGGCGAGCGGGCGCGAATGTCGAAGCGCCGCGGCGACTTCGCCCGCTTCGACGACCTCCTCGACGACATCGGCGTCGACGCGACCCGGTTCTTCATGCTGATGCGAAGCCACGAGACGCCGATCGACATCGATCTCGATCTCGCGCGGACGAGCAGCTCCGACAACCCCGTCTACTACGCGCAGTACGCCCACGCGCGGATCTGCAGCCTCTTCCGGATGGCCGCCGCGCGCGGCGGCGAGACCGGCGACGACCCGGCTCCGGCGGGCAGCCTCGAGCCGGCCGAGCGGGCGCTGATCGCGCGCCTGCTCGAGATGCCCGAGCAGGTCGGCCGCGCCGCGACGAAACGGGAGCCGCACGGGATCTCGACCTACGTGCGCGAGGTCGCAGCCGACTTCCATGCCTTCTACCGGGACTGCCGCGTCGTCGGCGCCGGCCCCGGACTCGAGCAGGCGCGGCTGACGGTCTGCGCGGCGACCCGCGACGCGATCGCCACGCTTCTCGACCTGCTCGGGGTCGAGGCGCCGGAGGAGATGTGAGCGGTTGACCGCGGCCGGTGACGCCGGTGGATCCGATCCGGCGGCCTGGCGGATCCTCATCGCCCTGGCCCTGATCGGCGCTGCGCTCGGCTTCGCCTGGGGCGTCGCCGATCAGCCGCGCTACCGGGCCACCGCCACGGTCGCCGTCGAGAGCGATTCCCAGGGCTCCGATCAGGCCCGCCTCGAGCGCTTCGCTCAGCGCGGCGAGAGCGACGAGGTCGCGACCCGTGCGGCGGGGCTGCTCGGCAACGACGTCCCCGGCGCCGACCTGCTCGCCGACGTGAGCGTCCGGCCTTCGCCGCGCGGAGGCTTCCTGATCGTCACCGCCGCCGCCGACGCGCCCGACGTCGCAGCAGCCGCCGCCGATGGCTTCCAGCGGGCGATCGTCGCGGTCGAGGGCAAGCCGCTGGCGCTCGGCGCCGCCACGAAGATCCCGGCGACGCCGTTCGAGAACCGGTCGGCGCCGCTCTGGGCGGCGATCGGCCTCGCGGCGGGACTGCTGCTCGGTCTGATCGTGGTCGCCGTGCTGCGCCTGAGCCGGCGCCGCCGCGCCGCCCCCGGAGGCGATCCGGCGCCCGGCGCGGGACCCACGGACGCGTCCTGGTCGGCCGGCTTCCCGGCCCCGGATGCGCCTGCCGTCGAAAGCGACGGCGACGTGGCGGCACGTTTCGCCGAGCGCCTCGGCGCCGCCGTCGCCGAGGTTCACCCCGGCCCGGACGGGGCGATCGTCTCCGGGCGCGACGGCGTTGCGCTCGCGCCGGCCGCGTCCCCCGACGTCGGGATGCTCGCTGACCGGCTCACGCTCCGCGCCGCCGGCGGTCCCCGCTCGGTCGCGCTTACGGCGGTCGGAGCCGGAGCCGACGCGGTCGGGCTTGCCGCCGCGCTCGCAGTCGCCGCGGCCGGGGCCGGGCGCCGGGTGCTGCTCGTCGATGCCGACCTCAGCGGTGGCGAGCTCGCCGGCCGGCTCGGCGTCGCACCCGCCCCCGGCCTCCACGACTACCTCGAGGGCCTCGCTGCCCCGCAGGCCGTCCTCCGCGGCATCGAAGCCGGGGGCGGGTTCGCCGCCGTCCCGGCGGGCTCGGCGGGCCCGGTCGCGAGCGTCGCCGGCGAGCGGTTCAGCGAGCTCGTCGGCAGGCTGGCCCGGGCCTACGAGCTGGTCCTCTACGCGGCCCCGCCGCTGCTCGGCAGCGAGGACGCCGACGCGGTGGTCGAGGTCGTCGACGTGGTCGTGCCGCTCGTCGGTCCCGGCGCGCGGCCCGGCGAGGCCGACCAGGCGGCCGAGCTGCTCGAGGGCATCTCCGTCGAGACCGTCGTGGCGGTGGTCCGCTGAGGACTTCGGCGGGGTCGCAATTCCCGCCGCAGGCAGGGATTTTTCGTGGCCGCAGCGCTCCGGGTTCCGTACCATCGACCTCGTGGCCACGGTGAGCGCCCACGGGCATCCCCCAGATCGGATCTCATGGATCAACCGAGTGCTCGGGCCGCTTGCGCTGATCGTCGTCCTGATCGCGATCGGGGTCATCGTCTCGTCGAACACCGGCGACACGAACAAGGCCGAGCAGGCCACGAAGGAACACATCAACTCCGAGGGCAAGAGCAAGAAGGACGGCCCCGAGAACCCGAAGACGTACGTGGTCGAGGAGGGCGACACCCTGAGCGGCGTCGCCGACAAGTTCGATGTCTCCGTGAAGCGCCTCGAACGCCTGAACCCGGACATCGATCCGCAGACGATCGGGGCCGGCCAGGAGCTCCAGATCCGCTAGACAGATCGGGATGTCCGTGACCGTGACCCGACCGGTGGCGCCGGGCCGCCTCCGGCTGCTCCTGGCCGTGGCGCTGCTGACGGCGGCGCTCGTCGCGACCGGGCTCGTTCCGGCGAGCGCCGGCGCGAGCACGAAGAAGCCGCCGCAGCTCGACGCCGCCTCGTGGGTTCTGATCGACCTCAAGGACGGTGCCGAGCTCGCCGCGCGGGCCTCCGGGCAGCGCCGCGCGATTGCGAGCACGACGAAGCTCATGACCGCATATCTGGCACTGCGCGACCTGCGGATGGGCGAGAAGCTCGTCGTTCCCCGCTATGACGCCGAGCCCGCCGAGTCGCTCGCCGGGCTCGAGAAGGGTGAGCGGCTGACCGTCCACGACCTGCTCGTCGCGATGATGCTGCCGAGCGCCAACGACGCGGCGGAGACGGTGGCGCAGGGAATCGCCGGCTCGGAGCCGGCTTTCGTCGCCGAGATGAACCGCGCCGCGGACAAGCTCGGCCTCGACCGGACCCACTACGCGAACCCGATCGGTCTCGATGCGAAGCGCAACTACTCGACGGCCGAGGATCTGACGACGCTCGCCGAGGAGCTTCTCTCCGACAAGCGCTTCCGGCGGATCGTGGCGATGCCGAAGGCGAAGCTGACCAGCGGCGCCCGCAACCGGACCGTCACCAACACGAACACCCTGCTGCGCAGCGATCCGACCGTCGACGGCGTCAAGACCGGGCATACGACGGACGCCGGCTACGTCCTCGTCGCTTCCGCGAAGCGCGACGGCGTTCCGCTGCTCGCCGCCGTCCTCGGCGCGCCGAGCGAAACCGAGCGCAACGACGAAACCGAGCGCCTGCTCGATTACGGCTACGGGCTGTACGCGCGCGAGGACGCGATCGAGCGCGGGGCCGCCGAGGCCGCCGCCGCGGTTCGCTACGAGGACGGGAGGCTGCCCCTGACCGCCTCCCGCGGCGTGTCGGTCGAGGTCCGCGACGACCAGGAGGTGAAGGTCGATGCCGACGGGCCGGCCGAGGTCGAGGGGCCGATCGACGCCGGCGAGCGCCTCGGCACGGCGACCGTGACCGTCGATGGACGGTTCATCGACCGCGTCCCGCTGGTCGCCGGCCACGCGGTGGCCGCTCCGACGATCGTCGACAAGATCGGCGGGCCGGTGGTGGTCGTGCTGATCGTCGCCGTGATCATCGTCATACTGGCCGTGGTCGTGATTGCGCTGCGGCGCCGGAGGAATGACGGCAACAACGGCGATCGCGTCTCGGAGGAGAGAATGAGGGATCGCCAGGAGCGGATTCGCAGACGGAGAAGAGGGGCCGGGGAATGATCCTCACGGTGACGCTCAACATCGCGCTCGATCGCACGGTTGCCGTACCGCGGATGGCGCTCGGCAACCGCCACCGGGTCGTCGACACGCGGCGGGCCGCCGGCGGCAAGGGAGTCAACGTCGCCCGGGCGCTGAAGGGGCTCGGCGAGCCGGTGATCGCGACCGGGTTCGCGGCGGGGCCGACGGGCGCCCGGATCCGCGAGCTGCTCGACGCCGAGCACGTGCTCCACGACTTCGTCGAGGTGGCCGGCGACTCGCGCACGAACCTCTCGATCGTCGACCCGGCCTCGGGCGAGCAGACCGAGATCAACGAGCGCGGCCCGCAGGTCACCGCCGCTGACCTCGAGCGCTTCACCGAGCGCCTGCTCTACCTCGCCGGCGGCGCCGACTTCTGCGTGATCGCGGGCTCGCTTCCTCCCGGCGCCGAAGCCGACCAGTACGCGGCCCTGATCGCCGGCCTCCGCAGCGCCGGCGTCCCGACCCTGCTCGACACCGACGGCGAGCCGATGCGGGTCGGCCTGCGCGCCCAGCCCTCCGTGGTCGCCCCGAACGTCGCCGAAGCCGAGGAGGCGGTGGGCAACGAGTTCACCGAGCCCGGCGACCTCGTCTCGGCGCTCGACGGGCTCGTCGGGATGGGCGCCGAGGAGGCGATCGTCACCACGCCGTCGGGCTGCGTCGCGCTCGTCGACGACGGTCACGGACGCGCCCACTACGAGGCGACGATCGAGCCGCTCGCCACCGTTGCGAGCGTCGGCTCCGGCGATGCCTTCCTGGCCGGCTTCGTCGCGGCACGCCGCGCCGGGCGGGCGGTCGAGGAGTGCCTCGCCTACGGCGTCGCCTGCGGGGCCGAGTCGACCCAGCACCTCGGGGCGGGGACGATCGACGGCACCGAGGCCGCGCGGCTCACCAGCCGGGTCGAGGTCAGCCGGCTGACGGCGCCGCTCCGCGTCGCCTGAGTGGTCCGCCGGCGCCGCCGGGGAGCCGTTTTGCCGCAGTTTCCGGACGACGGCCGTGACCGGCCCGTCGTACCGGGCGCCTACAATCGTTGCTTCGCAGCAGTCGACCATGGGAGCGCCACCAGTTGGAAGTCGAGATCGGACGGGGAAAGAAGGCGCGTCGGGCCTACGGGTTCGACGACATCGCGATCGTGCCCTCGCGGCGGACCCGTGACCCCGACGACATCGACATCACCTGGAACCTCGGCCCCTACCGCTTCGAGCTGCCGCTCCTCGCCTCGGCGATGGACGGCGTCGTCAGCCCGCGGACCGCGGCGCTGATCAACCGCCTCGGCGGTCTCGGCGTCCTCAACCTCGAGGGCATCTGGTCCCGCTACGAGGACGCCGACGAGCAGCTCGCCCGGATCGCGGCGGCACCGCCCGGCCGGTCGACGCAGCTGATGCAGGAGATCTACGCGGAGCCCGTCAAGCCGGAGTTGATCGCGCAGCGGATCGAGGAGATCAAGTCCGAAGGCGCAGTCTGCGCCGGCTCGCTGACCCCGCAGAAGGTCGGCGAGTACCACGAGGTAGCGCTCGAGGCCGGCCTCGACATCCTCGTCGTCCAGGGCACGGTGATCTCGGCCGAGCACGTCTCATCGACCTCGGAGCCGCTCAACCTGAAGGAGTTCATCGCCAGCGTCCCGGTGCCCTGCGTCGTCGGCGGCTGCGCCTCCTACTCGACCGGCCTGCACCTGATGCGGACCGGTGCGGTCGGCGTCCTCGTCGGCGTCGGCCCGGGCGCCGCCTGCACGACCCGCGGCGTGCTCGGGATCGGCGTCCCCCAGGCGACGGCGATCGCCGACGTCGCGGCGGCGCGCTCCCAGCACATGCTCGAGACCGGCCAGTACTGCAACGTGATCGCCGACGGCGGGATGCGGACCGGCGGCGACGTCTCGAAGGCGGTCGCCTGTGGCGCCGATGCGGTGATGATCGGCTCGCCGCTCGCCCGCGCCAAGGAGGCGCCCGGCCGCGGCTACCACTGGGGGATGGCGACGTTCCATCCGTCGCTGCCGCGCGGGACCCGGGTCACCACGGTTCAGGACGGCTCGCTCGAGCAGATCCTGCTCGGCCCGGCCAACGAGAACGACGGCACGTTCAACCTGATGGGGGCGCTGCGGACGTCGATGGCCACGACCGGCTACGAGGACATCCCCTCGTTCCACCGGGCCGAGGTCATGGTCGCGCCGGCGCTTCAGACCGAGGGCAAGCAGCTACAGCGCAGCCAGTCCGTCGGGATGGGCTCGAACGGCCGCTCCGCAGTCGCCAACGCCGTCGCCGTCTCCGACGACTGAGGAGATGGCCGAAGCGCTGTCGCCGGAACGCCCGATCGACGCACCCGTCGTCGATCCGTCGGGCGGCGAGGCGGGCGGGGTCGGGGTCGATCGCGAGGAGGTCCTCGTGCTCGACTTCGGCGGCCAGTACTCGCAGCTGATCGCCCGCCGGCTCCGCGAGTGCGGGGTCTTCGCCGAGCTGCTCCCACACGACACCGACATCGAGCGAATCAGGCTCCGCAACCCGCGCGCGCTCGTCCTCTCCGGTGGACCCGCCTCCGTGTACGAGAAGGGGGCGCCGTCGCTGCGCACCGAGCTGCTCGAGCTCGGGATCCCGGTGCTCGGCATCTGTTACGGGATGCAGGCGATGGTCCAGTCGCTCGGCGGCCGGGTCGAGGGGGCCGAACGTGGCGAGTTCGGGCGGACCGAGCTGGCCCTCGTCGATGAGGGCGGCCGCCTCCTCGCCGGGCTGCCCGAGACGCAGCAGTGCTGGATGAGTCACCGCGACTGCGTCTACGAGCCGCCCCCCGGCTTCACGGCGCTGGCATCGAGCCCCGGCTCGCCGGTCGCCGCCTGCGAGGACACCGAGCGGGGGCTCTACGGAATCCAGTTCCACCCTGAGGTCGTCCACACCCCGCACGGGCAGGCGATCCTCGAGCGCTTCCTCCGCGAGGTCGCCGGCTGTATGGAGCAATGGTCGGCGTCATCGGTGATCGACGAGCAGATCGACCGGATCCGCAAGCAGGTCGGCGACGGCGGAGTCATCTGCGGGCTCTCCGGCGGCGTCGATTCGGCGACGGCCGCCGCGCTCGTCCACGAGGCGATCGGCGATCAGCTCACCTGCGTCCTCGTCGATCACGGCCTGCTCCGCAAGGGCGAGGCCGAGCAGGTCGTCGAGACGTTCCGCGAGGGCCTCGGCATCAAGCTGATCCACGTCGACGCCCGCAAGCGTTTCCTCGACCGCCTCGCCGGCGTCGACGAGCCGGAGCGGAAGCGGAAGATCATCGGCGAGGAGTTCATCCGCGTCTTCGAGGAGGAGGCGCTGAAGCTCCCCGACGTCGGCTACCTCGTCCAGGGCACCCTCTACTCGGACGTGATCGAGTCCGGTGGCGGCACCGGCGCCGCGACGATCAAGTCGCACCACAACGTCGGCGGCCTCCCCGAGGACCTCGAGTTCGAGCTCGTCGAGCCGCTGCGGATGCTCTTCAAGGACGAGGTCCGCGCCGTCGCCTCCGAGCTCGGTCTCTCCGACCGGATGGTCTGGCGCCAGCCGTTCCCGGGGCCCGGCCTCGCGATCCGGATCGTGGGCGGCGAGGTCAACGAGGAGCGCCTCGAGATCCTCCGCGAGGCCGACGCGGTCCTCCAGGAGGAGATCCGCGCCGCCGGCCTCTACCGCGACCTCTGGCAGTCCTTCTGCGTCCTTCCCGTCGTCCGCTCCGTCGGCGTCCAGGGCGACGGCCGCACCTACGCCTACCCGATCGTGATCCGCGCGGTCACCTCCGACGACGCCATGACCGCCGACTGGGCCCGGCTTCCCTACGACCTCCTCGAGCGCGCCTCGAACCGGATCATCAACGAGGTCGCCGGCGTCAACCGCGTCGCCCTCGACATCAGCTCGAAGCCTCCGGCGACGATCGAGTGGGAGTAGCTCCGGCGGCCCGCGGGGCGCCGGCTCGGCGTCATCGCCCGGCTCACGACCGAAGGTCGCTTCACCGGACTCTTCCTTGATCCGGCGGCCCGCGACCTCGCCGGGCGCTAGAGGCTCAGCTCCACTTGTCCCACTTCTTCAGCGGGCGGGTCGGGTTGAGGACGTGGCCGCCCTCATACCAGCCCGGGGCGGACCAGATCTCGAAGTGGAGGTGGCAGCCCTGGGCGTCGCCGGTGTCGCTCTCGCGGCCGATCATCTCGCCGGTCCTGACCCGTGAGCCCTCCTTCGGGCGGCCCTTCTTCTCCATGTGCATGTAGGCGTAGTCCTCGCCGGTCTTCTTGCCGTCGATGACGACGTAGTAGCCGGCGGCCGACTGGTAGGCGTTGGTCTGGACCTTGCCGCCGCGGGCGGCGACGATCTTCGTCCCGCACCTGGCGAAGACGTCCTGGCCCTGATGGCCGCGGCCGGCGCCGAGGCCGTCCCCGTAGTAGTGCTTGCCGCGGAGCGGGAACTTGTAGCCGTAGTAGGCGAACCCGGTGGCCTCGCCGGTGCCGCCCTCGCCGCCGAGGGCGGTCACCTTGAAGCGGTACTTGCCGTTCCGCGGCGGCTTGCCCTTCGCGTCGAGACCGTCCCAGACGACCCTCTGGTTGGAGAACGGCTGCCGGTTCTTCTGGATGATCGAGTCGATGGTCTTGCCGCTCTCCTTGGAGACGATGTCGACGCGGATGTCGGCCGGGCCATCGGCCTCGAACAGGTAGTCGAGGGCGATGTCCTTCTTGCCGTCGAAGTAGGCGGTCTTCGGCTGCGCCTCGGCCCGTCGTACCGCGAAGCCGTTGACGGACCGGATCGCGTCCTCGGGCTTGACCTTGATCTCGTCGGGCGACTTCGCCTTCGCGCCGTAGCGGGTGACGACGACGACCTTGCCGCTGGTCGCGCCGGTCGGAACCTTCGCGGTGACGGTCTCGGCGCCGACCGAGGAGGGCTCGACCTCGATCCGGCCGTCGGCGCCCGGGAACTTCACCTCGGTGATGTCCTTGAGCGCCTTGCCGGTGACCTCCACGCGACCGGTCTCGGTCACGGTCCGGACGTCGAGGCAGCGATCGCGGCAGACGACGTCCTTGACCTTCGGCGGGTCCGGCGTGCCGATGCCGCCGTCGCCGCTCGCGACGGCGACCCAGCTCAGCAGGGCGGCGAGCGTCGCGAAGGCGGCGAGGCTGACGATCCTCGTCGTGGTCGTTCGCGTGCGCGCGGCGCGTGGGCTCAAGTCCTTCTTCTCTTTCGTTCGGGCCTACGGGGTTAGCTGTCGGGCTCGCGCGGAAAGAGCAGCGCTACCTGGCTTCGTTTGCCTGGATTCGCCCCATGGGTGCCATCTCCTGTCGGGTCCGGCTCCCGTGCGGTTCCCCCGCCCCCCTGACGCGTGCGCCAGGGAATTCGGCAGGTCCTTCAGCGGGCGGCAGTATAACCACGCCCCCGGCCGGCGGGAATCGCACGGGCGGCCTTCCCGGGACCCGGCCGGCCCGCGCTCGGCGCTGCGCCGCAATGGCTATCATCCTGCCGGCCGCGTGGGACCCGTCCGGGTCGGAGCGCGGCTGTTTCGCGGAATGAAGACCTACGTAGCGACACCCGAGAACCGCACGCGCGACTGGTACGTCGTCGACGCCGAGGGCCAGACCCTCGGCCGCCTCGCGACCCGGATCGCCAATGCCCTGCGCGGCAAGCGGAAGCCGGAGTACACGCCGCACTGCGACGTCGGCGACTTCGTCGTCGTCGTCAACGCCGAGAAGATCGCGGTCACCGGCGACAAGCTGAAGAGCAAGCGCTACTACCGGCACAGCGGCTACCCGGGCGGGATCCGCTCGCGGACCCTCGAGGAGATGCTCGACCGCAAGCCCGAGGACGTCATCCGCCGCGCCGTCAAGGGGATGCTTCCCCGCAACAAGATGGCCCGCAAGCAGCTGCTCAAGCTCAAGGTCTATGCCGGGCCGGACCATCCCCACGCCGCGCAGCAGCCGAAGCCTCTGGAGGTGAGCAAGTGAGCGAAGACGCCGAGCGCGAGCAGGGCGAGAACGAGGAGACGCCCGAGGCCGAGGCCGAGCAGCCCGAAGCCGCGGCCGATGAGGCCCCGGCGGAGGAGCAGCCCGCCGCCGAGGAGCCCGCTGCCGATGAGCAGGCCGAGGCGCCCGCCGCCGAGGAGGAGACGGAGACGCCCGCCGCCGAGGAGCAGGCCGATCAGCCCGCTGCCGAGGTCGAGGAGACGGCGGAAGCCGCCCCCGCCGAGGAGAAGCCCGCCGCCGGGAAGCCGGCTCCCAAGCCGGCCGAAACCGCCAAGAAGGACGTCGTCCCCGGCGCCGACCTCGAGCCGATCGCGATCGGCGAGGAGCGCGAGCTGACCGCCGAGGAGCGGGCCGCCCGCGAGGCCGAGGAGGAGGAGCGCCGCGCCCGCGAGGCGGCTGCGACCGCCGACGAGGACGACGACGCGATCGCGCCGCGGTCGGTCACGGTTCCGGCCGACACCCGGATCCAGGCGACCGGCAAGCGCAAGAGCGCCGTGGCGCGGGTCATCGTCCGGGCCGGCGACGGGTCCTTCCAGATCAACGATCGTGGCATCGAGGAGTACTTCAAGAGCAGCCAGCACCAGGCGCTCGCCCGCCAGCCGCTCGTCACCGCCGGCTACGAGGGCAGCGTCGACGTCAGGGTGCGAGTCCACGGTGGCGGCATCAGCGGCCAGGCCGGCGCAGTCCGCCACGGCGTCGCCCGGGCGCTGACGGCGCTCGAGCCCGAGCTCCGCGGCGACCTCAAGCGACGCGGCATGCTGACCCGCGACGACCGCCGCAAGGAACGCAAGAAGGCCGGGCTGAAGAAGGCCCGCAAGCGGCCGCAGTTCTCGAAGCGCTGAGCTCGCTCGCCTTCGGCTCGCTTACAGAGGACAGGCCGCTCGCGGCTGCGCCGCTCGCTTACAGAGGACAGGGGCCGCTCGACCTGTCCTCTGTCCTCTGTCCTCTTCTGACAGGCATTTCCTCCCCGGCCCCGTAATCATCCCCGCATGCCTGACGGAGCGAAGCTGTTCGGGACCGACGGCGTCCGCGGGCCGGTCGGGGAGGTGCTGACGCCCGAGCTCGCGCTCGCGCTCGGCCGCGCGACCGCTGCCGAGCTTCGCGGCGACCGCCCGCAGGTCCTGATCGTCCGCGACACGCGCGAGTCCGGGCACATGCTCGAGTCGGCCCTCGCGTCCGGCCTCGCCGCCGCCGGCGCCGACGTCTTCCTCGGCGGCGTCCTGCCGACCCCCGCCGCGGCGATCCTCGTTCGCAAGCACGGCTTCGACCTCGGCGCCGTCGTCTCCGCCTCCCACAACCCCTGGCGCGACAACGGCATCAAGTTCTTCGACCGCGAGGGGACGAAGCTCGACGACGCCGAGGAGGCGCGGGTCGAGGCGCGAGTCGCCGCCGGACCCGCGACCGGTGCCGCCTCAGGCCGGATCCGCAAGCTCGAGGGCGCTCTCGACGACTATCTGCGCGCGCTCGCGTCGGCGTTCGAGCTCGACCTCAGCGGCCGCAAGATCGTCCTCGACTGCGCCAACGGCGCGACCTACCGCGCCGCGCCGGCCGCCTTCGAGCGCCTCGGCGCCGACCTCGTGACGATCGGCGCCGAGCCCGACGGCCGCAACATCAACGAGGGCTGCGGATCGACGCACCTCGACAAAGTCGCCGGCGCCGTCGCCGAGCACGGCGCCGAGATCGGCTTCGCGTTCGATGGCGACGGCGATCGGATGCTCGCGGTCGACTGCGAGGGCCGCGAGTTCGACGGCGACGAGATCGTCGCGCTGGCGGCCCTTCACCTCCGTGAGTCGGGGTCGCTGCCGGGCGGCGTCGCGGTGACCGTGATGAGCAACTACGGCTTCCACCAGGCAATGGAGGCGGCCGGGATCGAGGTCGCGACGACGAAGGTCGGGGACCGCTACGTGATCGAGGAGCTCGTCGAGCGCGGCTGGACGATCGGCGGCGAGCAGTCGGGACACATCATCTGGACCGACTTCGCGACGACGGGGGACGGCCTGGCCGCCGCGCTCCTCGTCATGCGGGCGCTCGGGGGGGCGCCGCTTGCGGAGCGCCGGCCGATCGAGAAGCTCCCGCAGCGGCTCGAGAACGTCCCGGTGCCGGGCCGGGAGGCGCTCGCGGCGGCCACCGGCCTCTGGGAGGCGGTCGGCCGCGAGGGGGCGGGGCTCGAGGGCCGCGGCCGCGTCCTCGTCCGGCCGTCGGGAACCGAGCCGCTCGTCCGGGTCATGGTCGAGGCGCCGGATGAAGCCGAGTGCGAGGAGGTTCTCGGCCGCCTCGTCGCCGCCGCCCGGCGCGAGCTCGGCTGAGGCTCCGCTACGCGCTCTGGGCGCCGATTTGCCCGGGCCGCGGCCGGCCCTTATCCTTTCTCGTCCTCTTCAACCCTGGAGGCTCCATGTGCGGCATCGTCGGATATGTGGGCAAGAGACCCTGTCGCGATCTCCTGATCGCCGGTCTCGAGAAGCTCGAGTACCGCGGATACGACTCCGCCGGCCTGTCCCTGCTCGACAACGGGCACATCGATTCGGTCCGCGCCGTCGGCAACCTCGCCAACCTGCGGGCCGCTGTCGCCGAGCCGCGTGACGAGGGCGCCGTCGCCGTCGCCGAGGCCGACGCGACGATCGGACTCGCCCACACTCGCTGGGCGACCCACGGCCGCGTCACCGAGGAGAACGCGCACCCGCACAGCGACGAGCAGGGCGAGGTCAACATCGTCCTCAACGGGATCGTCGAGAACCACACCGAGTTGCGTCGCGAGCTGCTCGCCGACGGCCACGAGTTCAGCTCCGAGACCGACGCCGAGATCGTCGCCCACCTGATCGAGCGCCACTACGACGGCGACCTGACCGCCGCCGTACGTGCCGCCTTCGCCGATCTCCGCGGCCACTACGCGTTCGTCGCGATGCACGTCGACCACCCCGAGCTGCTCGTCGGGGCCCGGCAGGAGTGCCCGCTGGTGATCGGCCTCGGTGAAGGGGAGACCTTCCTCGCCTCGGCGATCCCGGCGTTCCTGCGCGAGACGCGGACGGTCATGCAGATCGAGAACGGCGAGATCGTCACGATCACGCCGGAAGGCGTCGACATCACCGCCGCCGACGGGACCCCGCACAGCCGCGACCTCGAGGAGGTCACCTGGGACGAGGAGGCTGCCGAGCGGGGCGGCTACCCGACCTTCATGATGAAGGAGATCCACGAGCAGCCCGACGCGGTCGCCGAGACGATCACCGACCGCCTCCCCGAGACCGACAAGGTCGATCTCAGCGAGCTGACGCTGACCCCCGAGCAGGCCGCGAAGGTCCGCCGCGTCGTCATCGTCGCCTGCGGGACCTCCTACCACGCCGGCCTCGTCGGCCGCTACGCGATCGAGACCTGGGCGCGGGTCCCGGTCGAGATGGACATCGCCTCCGAGTACCGCTACCGAGACCCCGTGATCGGCACCGACGACCTCGTCATCGGGATCACCCAATCGGGGGAGACGGCCGACACGCTCGCCGCGATGCGGCTCGCCCGCGAGCGCGGCGCCCACGTCCTCGCGATCACGAACGTGATGGGCAGCCAGGCGACCCGCGATGCCGACTCCGTCCTCTATACGCGCGCCGGACTGGAGATCGGCGTCGCGGCGACGAAGACCTTCACCAGCCAGGTCGCGGCGATCTATCTGATCGGGCTCTGGCTCGCCCAGGCGCGGGATCACATCGACCACGACCGGGTCGTCGAGCTGATCGGTGAGCTGAAGGCGCTCCCGAGCAAGATCGCCGAGACGATCGCGAGCAGTGACGAGCGGATCCGGGCGATCGCCCGCAGTCACGCGGAGGGGCGCTTCTTCCTCTACCTCGGCCGCCACATCGGGCTGCCGATCTGCCTCGAGGGGGCGCTGAAGATGAAGGAGATCTCCTACATCCCCTCCGACGCCTACGCAGCCGGCGAGATGAAGCACGGCCCGATCGCGCTGCTCGACGAGACGACGCCGGTCGTCTGCGTCGCGACCGACATGCCGGTCCTCGACAAGATGCTCTCGAACATGGCCGAGGTCCGTGCCCGCGGCGCCGACGTGATCGCGATCGGCACCGAGGGCTCCGACGAGGTCGCCGAATCGGCCGACCAGACCCTGTTCATCCCGCGCACCGACTGGATCCTCCAGCCGATCCTCGCCGTCATCCCGCTCCAGCTCCTCGCCTACCACACCGCCCGCCAGCTCGGGCTCAACGTCGATCAGCCCCGCAACCTCGCGAAGACCGTCACCGTCGAGTAGGCCGGGCCGGTCGCTTCCGCGCCGGCAATCTCTAGAGTCCCGCCGATGCGAACCAGACTTCTCTCCCTCACCGCTGCCTGCCTTCTCGCCGTCGCCGCCCTGGCGCTGGTCGCCTGCGGCAGCGATTCGAGCAGCACCACCGACCTCGGCCCCGACCCGGCCACGATGACGCCGGCCGACACCCCCTTCTACATGGAGGCCGTGCTCCGGCCCGAGGGCGATCTCAGCGACAATCTGGAATCCGCGCTCGGCAAGCTGCTCGTCACCGACGACGTCTCCGGGAAGATCCACGACGCGCTCGACCAGTCGCTGGCCGAGAACGGCGGCAACTTCACCTACGAGAACGACATCGCCCCCTGGCTCGGCACCCGCGCCGGCTTCTTCGTCAACGGCTACAACAGCCGCGCCGAGGAGATCGAAGGCGCGGCCGTCGTCGCCGTGACCGACGCCGACGCCGCCCAGTCGTTCGTCGACAAGGCCGCCGCGGAGGGCAAGGAGAAGACGCGGCAACAGGACTACAAGGGCGTCCAGCTCACGGTCAGCAGTGACAACACCGCGGTCGGGATCGACGGCGACTTCCTGCTCGCCGGCAGCATCCAGGGCGTGGAGGACGCGATCGACGCCGCCGACGGCGACGATTTCGCCGGCGTCGACGACTCGACGACGGGCCTCGACGAGGTCCCTGACGACACCGTCTTCTCGCTCTACGCCGACCCGCAGAAGGCGCTCGACCTGGTCAAGAGCTCGGGGGCCGTGCCCGCCGACCAGCTCAAGCAGATCGAGGACCAGCTCGCGGGGATGAGCGACGGCCCGATCGACGTCTGGGGCTCGGTCACCGACAGCTCGTTCAGCCTCGGGGCCTCGGCCCCGGCCGCCGAGGACGCCCCAGACCCGACCGACCTGCTGACGACGCTCCCGGCCGACTCCTGGCTCGCCTTCGCGGCCGGTGACGTCGGCGATCAGATCGCCAGCTCGATCGCCCAGTTCAAGGCCGGCTTCGAAGCCGGGCTCCAGGAGGCGGCTCCGCGGGCCGCCGCGCAGATCGATCCGGTTCAGGCGTTCCAGGACGCGACCGGCCTCAACCTCGAGCAGGACCTCGCCTGGATCGGCGATGTCGGCGGCTTCGTCCAGGGGACGTCGATCTTCGGCCTCGGCGGCGGCCTCGTGATCACCACCGACGACACGCAGGCCGCCGAGGGTGCGGTCTCGAAGCTGCAGGGCGCGCTCGGGAAGACGCGCGGCGTCAAGGTCTCGCCGAGCTCCGACGGCTTCGACCTCCAGGCGAAGGGCGCGCCGATCGGCGCCGAGGTCGCGGTTCAGGACGACAAGGTCGTCATCGCGGCTGGAGCCGACACCGCCCAGGACGTCCTCTCGCCGTCGGAGACGCTCGGCGACTCGGACACCTTCCAGGCGGCCGAGGACGACCTCGGGAACGACCTGACGCCGAGCGTGTTCGTCAACTTCGCGCCGATCATGGACCTGATCGACAGCACCGGCGAGTCCGATCCCGACATCGAGTCGGCCCGCCCGTACCTGAACGCGCTCGACTTCCTGATCGGTGGCAGCAAGGTCGACGGCGATCGCTCCGTTGCAGGCGTCACGCTCGGAGTTCAGGACCAGCCCGAGGGGGATACGACCACCTCCTCGGCGGTGATCGTCCCGTGACCGCGGTCCCGGGCGTCGCGGCGCTCGGGATCGACCTGATCGAGATCGATCGGGTCGAGCGGGCCCTCGAACGCAGGCCCCGGCTCGCCGAGCGGCTGTTCCTGCCCGGTGAGCTGGCCGCGTGCGCGGACCGTGCCCGGCCCGGCCGCCATCTGGCGGCGCGCTTCGCTGCCAAGGAGGCGGCGATCAAGGCCCTCGGCGGCGGTTGCGGGCCGCGCGACGTCGAGGTCGTCGGCGGGCCGGCCCCGGAGCTCCGGCTGCACGGCCGGGCCGCGGCTCTGGCCGCCGAGCGCGGCGTCAACCTGGCGGTCTCGCTGACCCACTCGCGGGACAACGCCGCCGCGGTCGTGCTCGCCGGGCCTGCCGGTCCCAGCACGTAGGCTGGGGACGTGACGGCACCCGACTGGCTCGAGCCGCTCTACGACGCCGCCGGCATGGCCGGAATGGATCGCTGGGCGATCGACGAGCGTGACGTCCCCTCGCTCGAGCTGATGGAGGTCGCCGGCGCCGCCCTCGCCCGCGAGACCGAGCTGGCGGCCCGGCCGGGGCCGATCCGGATCGTTGCCGGCAAGGGCAACAACGGCGGCGACGGAATGGTCGCCGCGAGACTGCTCGGAGCCGCCGGCCACGAGGTCGAGGTGCTCTCGATCTGGCCGCTCGACGAGCTCAGCCCCGACTCGACCGCGAACCTCGGGCGGCTCGCGTCCGGCGTCGCGCGGGTCGTCGCCGAGGATGGCTGGGCGGCGGCTCTGGCGGGCTCCGGGGCGATCGTCGACGCGATCTTCGGGACCGGGTTCGAGGGCGCCCCGCGCGGCGCCGCGAAGACGGCCATCGAGGCGATCGACGACGCCGGCGCGCCGGTGGTCGCCTGCGATGTCGCCTCCGGCGTCGACGCGTCGAACGGCGAGGTCGCGGGCGCCGCGGTCAGCGCCGACGCCACCGTCACCTTCCACGTCGCCAAGATCGGCCACCGGATCGCGCCGGGCAAGGCGCACACCGGCCGGCTCGTGGTCGCACCGATCGGGATCCCCGAGGGGGCCCCGGGCGAGCCGGCCGCCGGGACGATCACCGATGCAGTGCTCGATCTGCAGCCGCGGCGCGGTGCCGAGTCGACGAAGTTCAGCTCCGGCGACGTGCTCGTCGTCGGCGGCTCCCGCGGGCTGACCGGCGCCCCCTGCATGGCGGCACGCGCGGCGATTCGCGCCGGTGCCGGCTACGCGACGGTGGCCTGTCCGGCGGACCTCGAGCCGATCCTCGAGGTGAAGCTGACCGAGGTGATGACGATCGGCCTCGAGCAGGTCGGTCACGGCCTCGGCGCCGGTGCCGCGGCGCCGGTCCTCGAGCGCGCCGAGCGCTCCGCCTGCGTCGTCCTCGGTCCCGGCCTCGGCCGCAGCGACGAGTCGCTCGCGCTCGCCCGCGACCTCGCGCCGCGGATCCCGGTGCCGCTCCTGATCGACGCCGACGGGCTGAACGCACTCGGGACCGACCTCGCGCTGCTCCGCGCCCGGACCGCGCCGACCGTGCTGACCCCGCACGCAGGCGAGCTCGGCCGGCTGCTCGGCTGCGATTCGGAGGATATCTCCGCCCACCGGCTCGCTCGGGCACGACGGGCGAGCGCCGACTCCGGCGCGGTCGTCGTCCTCAAGGGTGACGACACGATCGTCGCCGACGGTGAGCGGGTCGCGGTCAACGCGCTCGACAGTCCCGGCCTGGCGACGGCGGGGACCGGCGACGTCCTCTCGGGAACGATCGGGGCGCTGATCGCGCGCGGGCTCGAGCCGTTCGCAGCGGCGTGCGCCGGCGTCCGCGCCAACACTCGCGCCGGGCGCCTCGCGGCGGAGCGGGTGGGAGCCGAGTCGGTGATCGCCGGCGACGTGATCGAGTCGCTTCCCGGAGGGCTGGCTCGTTGAGCGCACACGACCCGTTCCAGCGGGTCACGGCGATCGTCGACCTCGGTGCGGTCGAGCGCAACTGCGCGCTGCTGGCCGGCAAGCTGAGCGCCGGCACCGAGCTCTGCGCGGTCGTCAAGGCCGACGGTTACGGGCACGGGATGGGGGAGTGCGCCGAGGCGGCGCTGCGCGGCGGCGCGACCAGGCTCGGGGTCGCGACCGCGACCGAGGCGTTCGAGTTGCGCGAGCGGGTCGGGGCGGAGGTCCCGATCTTCGTGATGGGGGCGCTGACCGGCGCCGAGCTCGACGTCGCGCTGCAGGCGCGGGCCGAGCTGACCGTCTGGACGGCGGAGTTCCTCACTGCGCTGGCCGAGCGCGCCGGCATGTTCGGGTTCAGGCCCCGCGTCCACGTCAAGTACGACAGCGGCATGGGCCGGCTCGGCGAGCGGGAGCCGTTCGGGGTCGGTCGGCTCGCCGATGCGGCCGTGGCCGACGAGCGGATCGAGCTGGCCGGCGTCTGGACCCACTTCGCGACCGCCGACGAGGACGACGAGAGCTATCTCCGCGAGCAGCTCGAGCGGTTCCGCGAGGTGGCGCTGCCGATCCAGGAGCGCCATCCCGAGGCGCTCCTGCACGCCGCCAACAGCGCCGCAGCGCTGCGCGGCCCCGAGTTCCACTTCGGGATGGTCCGCTGCGGGGTGGCGGTCTACGGGCTCGACCCGTTCGGTCGCGACCCGCGCGCCCTCGAGCTCGAGCCGGCGCTCTCGCTCCACACCTACATCGCCGACGTCAAGCGCTTCCACGCCGGCGAGTCGGCCGGGTACGGCCGCACCTGGAAGGCCCCGCGCGACACCTGGGTGGCGGTGCTGCCGACCGGCTACGGCGACGGCTTCCGGCGCGGCCTCTCGAACGCCTGCGACGTCCTGATCCGCGGCCGTCGCCATCCCGTCGTCGGCACGATCTCGATGGACAACCTGACGGTCGACCTCGGTCCCGAGACCGAGGTCGTGCCCGGCGAGCCCGCAGTCCTGATCGGCGAGCAGGACGGCGAGGAGGTCAACGCCGAGCAGCTCGCCGAGAGCCTCGGCACGATCAACTACGAGATCACCTGCGGGCTCAGCGCCCGGGTGCCGCGGGCCTTCCGGGGCTGAGCGCGTGTCGAATTCGGTCCACCTGACCCGGCTCGAGGAGCGATTCGGCGCCGCGCCGGCGATCGAGGTGGCGCGCTCAGGGCTCCGCGACGTCTCCGACCGCGCCTGGGTCGTCGGCGGAGCGGTTCGCGACGCGGTCCTCGGCGGCGACGTCGTCGACGTGGACATCGCCTTCGCCGGCGACGTCGCCGCGGCGGCGCGCGGCCTCGCCGCCGAGGTCGGCGGTCACCCGTTCGAGCTCTCCGGCGATTTCGACACCTGGCGGGTCGTCGATCACGACGGCGACTGGAAGATCGACATCGCCGGGATGCGCGGCGGCTCGATCGAGGTCGATCTGCGGCTGCGCGACTTCACGGTCAACGCGATCGCGGTGCCGCTCGCCGGCGGTTCGCCGATCGACCCGACCGCCGGCCTGCACGACCTCGAGGCGGGCATCCTCCGCGCCTGCTCGGAGCGCTCGTTCGCCGACGACCCGCTGCGGGTCCTCCGCGGGGCCCGCTTCGCCGCCCGGATCGGCATCGAGCCCGAGCCGGAGACGGTCGCGCTCGCCCGTCGTGAGGCGCCGCGCGCCGCCGAGCCGGCCGGCGAGCGGCAGTTCGCCGAGCTCGCCGGGCTCCTGTCCGGGCCGGAGCCGCTCGCCGGGCTCGGGATGCTCGACCGCTTCGAGGCGACGGCGGTGGTCCTCCCCGAGGTCGCGGCGATGCGCGGCGTCGGCCAGAGCGCCAACCACCACCTCGACGCCCACGACCACACGATCGAGGTCCTGCGGCGCACGCTCGAGGTCGAGAACGATTTGCCGACCTACTGCGGCGATGCTGCCGCCGCGGTGGCGGAGCTGCTCGCAGCGCCGTTGGCCGACGAGCTGACCCGCGGCGACGCGCTGCGCTGGGCGGCGCTCCTCCACGACATCGGCAAGCCGGCGACGCGAACCGAGCGCGACGGGTGGGTCAGCTTCCTCGGCCACGATGCCACCGGAGCCGAGATGGTCACCGCGCTCTGCGAGCGGCTGCGAACCTCGCGGCGGTTCGCCGCTCACCTCGCGGCGCTCACGCGCGATCACCTCGTCCTCGGCTTCATGGTCCGCGAGCAGCCGTTGCCGCCGCGACGGATCTGGGACTACCTGAGCCGGACCGCCCCGCAGTCGGTCGACACGACGCTCCTGACCGTGGCCGACCGGCTCTCGGCGCAGGGAGGAGGGGTGCCGGAGGAGGCGATCGAGGGCCATCTCCAGCTCGCCCGGCAGATGATCGGCGCCGCGGTCGCCTGGGAGCGGGAGGGACCGCCGGAGCCGCTGCTCCGCGGCGACGAGATCGCCGCCGAGGCCGGGATCGAGGCGGGGCCGGCGCTCGGCGAGGCCGTCGCCGAGCTCGCGGCCGCGCAGTACACGGGCGAGGTCACCGACCGCGCGGCGGCGATCGATCACCTGCGCGCCTGGGCGGCGGGCCGATAGCCTGCCGCGGGTCGTGCCCGAGGCCCTTCCCGACTGCATCTTCTGCGCCATCGCCGCCGGCGAATCCCCGGCCGAGATCGTCGACTCCGACGAGCAGACGGTGACGCTGATGGACATCAACCCGGCGACGAAGGGCCACGCGCTGGTCATCCCGCGCCGTCACAGCGAGGACCTGCTCGACATCGGCGAGGACGACCTGACGGCGTGCGCGATCGCCGCCCAGCGGGTCGTCAAGCGGATGGAGGCGACGCTCGAGCCGGACGGCTTCAACCTAATCAACGCCACCCGTGCCGCCGCTTGGCAGACCGTCTTCCACTTCCACATCCACGTCGTTCCCCGCTACGAGGACGATCCACTGAAGCTGCCGTGGATCCCGCGCGGGGCCGACCTCGACGAGATCGCCACGATCGCAGCAACCATCCGGGAGGACCGATGACCGAATCCGGGCAACCGCCGATCAGGCTCGAGCGCGACGGCGACGTCGCCGTGCTGGTGCTCGACGACCCGCCGCTGAACCTGTTCACCGAGGAGACCTTCACGGCGATGCGGGCGGCCCGCGACGAGGTCGCCGGCTCCGACGCGCGGGCGATGGTCTTCCGGGCCGAGGGCGACCTGTTCACCGGCGGCGTCGACGTTGGCCGGGTCTTCAAGGACGTCTCCGGCGGCGAGGAGGGAGCGCGGCTGGCCGCCGACGGGATCCGCGAGCTGCAGGCCTTCGAGTCGCTCGAGGTGCCGACGCTGGCGCTGGTCCACGGCCTCTGCCTGACGGCAGGACTGGAGGCGTCGCTCGGCTGCGACATGATCTGGGCCGCCGACGACGCCCGTTTCGGGCTCGTCGAGCGGGTCGTCGGGCTGACCCCGTTCGGGGGCGGCGTCCAGCGGATGGCCGAGCGCGCCGGCCCCGCCCGTGCCCGCGAGTTCGTGATGACCGGCGGCCTCTACGACGCCGAGAAGATGCTCGACTGGGGCGTCGTCAACCGGGTCCTGCCCGCCGCCGACCTGGTCGAGAAGGGGATGAAGTTCGCTCGCGAGCTGGCCGCCGGGCCGACGCTCGCCCACGGTGCCACGAAACGGCTCGTCCGCGCCTACCTCGACGGCGGCGTCGCCGCGGCCGATGCGACGGTGCCGGAGATCGCCGGGCCCCTGTTCGACTCCGAGGACCTCAAGAACGCGGTTGAGAGCTTCCTTGCCGATGGACCGGGGAAGGCAACTTTCGAGGGGAAATAGGCCGGCTGGTGCTACTGTGCCGCCCCGCTGATGGCCAAGGAAGAGAAGATCGAGATGGAGGGCGAGGTCGTCGAGGCCCTGCCCAACACGATGTTCAAGGTGAAGCTCGACAACGACCACGAGGTCCTCGGCCACATCAGCGGCAAGATGCGCCGCCACTACATCCGCATCCTCCCCGGCGACCGCGTCAAGATCGAGCTCTCGCCGTACGACCTCGACCGCGGCAGAATCACCTACCGCTACAAGTAGCGGCGGCCGGGGCGAGCCGGCTCGCCAGGCCGGTGAACCGCAGATCGTCCTGCCCTGGCGTGGTCGATTTGCACCTCAGCCCGCGAGTGGGGCGCGGTCCCGCTCGGCCGAGCCCCGGCTAGTACGCAGTCCGTCGCATCCCCCGCAGCGCAAGCCACCCGAGCAGCGCCGTCAGGGCGGCGATGACGACGATCGCCGGCCAGGTGCCGCTCCAGCTGACGCCGCCGACGAAGCCCTGGCGGGCCGCGTCGACGACCTGGGTGAACGGGTTGTACTCGGCGGCGGTGGCCAGCCAGCCGGTCAGCAGCGCCTGTGGCGCGTAGGCGGTCGTGCAGAGGACGGCGGCGAGCATCACGGTCTGCATCAACGGCGCCGCCGACTGGGTCTTGAAGCGGAGCGCGATCAGCGCCGACCAGCAGGCGGCGATCGTCGCCGTGCCCATCACGCAGAGGTAGGTGACGACGAGGCCGCCGGGGCCCGGGAAGTGGGCACCGACCACCAGCGCGATCAGGAAGACGAAGGTCGAGGGGATGACCGAGCGGATCGCCGCTGAGAGGACGAGGCCCGTGAGCAGGACCCAGCGCGGGGCGGGGGAGGCGAGGAAGCGGTCGAAGAGGCCGAATTCGATGTCGCGGGCGAGGTTGACGCCCATCGCCGCGCCCGTGAAGCCGGCTCCCTGCAGCATGCTGACCGGGACCATGAAGCTGGCGTAGTTGTCGGTCGTGAAGCCCGGCAACAGCGTCAGGTTCCCGAACACGGCGGTC
>DASTTY010000077.1:0-42914 GCA_035759925.1 Solirubrobacterales bacterium | reverse complement strand
GTCACAGCCGCGGAAGGTCACAAGCTCTGGGCGCCGTCCGGTCTCGACGCCCTCGCGGAAGCCGCGGCGGGTCTCGGCGATCATCGCGAGGCCGTGCGGCTGTTTGCCGCGGCGGACCGAGCTCGAGCCGAGCTGGGCACGGTCCGGGTTCCGCCAGAAACGGGCCATTGGGCCGCGATCGACGAGCGGCTTCTTTATGAGTTGGGCGAGGCGGGCTACGAGGAGGCCCGTGCCGAGGGTTCGGAGCTGAGCCTCGAGGAGGCGCTCGAGTGGGCCCGGCGCGGACGCGGGCCGAGGAGTCGGCCAGCCGGAGGATGGGAGTCGCTGACCCCGACCGAGACCAGGGTCGCCGAGCTCGTCGCCGACGGCCTCACCAACCCCGCGATCGCAGAGCGCATGTTCGTGTCGACGACAACGGTCAAGACCCACGTCGCCCACGTCTTCAAGAAGCTCGACGTCCACAATCGCGCCGAGCTTTCCGGGTTGTGGGCTCGTCGTGCGCCCGCGGACGACACCTGAGATCGCCCGGAAATCCTCCATTCGGAGGATGTTCTCCGACCCCTTCGGTGGCAGGGTCGCCTCAGTCCAATCCAACTCGTCCAAGGAGGTCTCTGCCATGCGACGACATCACCTCACGTTTCTCGTACTGAGCCTGGTGCTGGGCGCGTTGCTCCCGGCCGCCGCCTCAGCCGAGCCAACTTCGAGCTCGGTCGATCGCGACACCCTCGCTCCGCTCTACGAGAAGATGAACCAGCGGTTCACGACCAGGAAGCCCGGTGCTTCCACCGGCTGGGTCTTCGACGGACAGGTCGTCGATTTCCCGGAGGGTGTGCAGGTCCCACCGCAACGCGTGCTTCATCTCGTCTATCCACGCGGCACGAAGTTCGACCTGACGAGAGGGGGAAACTGCACCGCCTCCGACGAGGAGATCACGACCGATGGCGTGGCTGCCTGCCCGAGCCGCTCGCAGATCGGCGCCGGCAACGGGACCCTGTTCCTGGGCCTGCTCGGAACATGGAAGGTCAACGTCTACGAGTTCACTGCGCGGCCCGGCGTCGTGCTCGTGATCACCGCCGAGAGCGGAACCGTCCTGAAGGTGATCCGGATGAGCATCGACGGCAACGAGGTCACGGGGGAAGTTGCTCCGTCATCGCTCCCTGGCGGATACCAGCCGGCGCTCACGCAGTTCTACCTTCGGAGCGAGAAGACCGGAACCGCCAGGCATCCGGGGATCAGGACGCCGAGCACCTGCCCGAAGAGCGGGCGCTGGAAGTTCACGTATCTGCCCGAGTACGTCGAGCCCTACGGAGTGCAGCGCTCGACCAGCACGATGCCCTGCAAGCGCGGCTGAGGAGACGGTGATCCCCGTGGCCGTTCAGCTCCCGACGCGACTGATCGAGGCGCTCGCCGCCGGCTTGGTCGTCGTCCTGCTGACCGCCGCGATCGGCGGCGGCGTCGCGACCGCCGCCGCCGATCCGCCGGGACCGGCTCTGAGAACCGAGCCGGAGCTGCTCGATGCGGCACTCAGCTGCCCTCAGGGTGTGCGCGGAAGCAGAGGTCCGGTGCTGCTCGTGCCGGGCGCGGGCGGCGATCCGGTGACCGTCTTCGCAGCCGGCCTCGAGCCTGTGCTCGAAGCCGGAGGCCATCCGACCTGCCTGCTCACCCTGCCGGGCGCGGGCTTCGCCGATTTTCAGCTCCAGGCCGAGTACGTCGTCGCCGCGGTCCGGGAGATCGCTGCCCGATCGCAGCAACGTGTGAGCATGATCGGAGTCAGCTCGGGCGGGATGCTCGTGCGCTGGGCGGTCAAATGGTGGCCGGATGTGCGCTCCCTGGTCGATGATGTGATCGGGATCGCGCCGTCGAACCGCGGCTTCGATCTCGCCGCGCCGCTTTGCGGCGGTCCCTGCCCGCCGGCAACACGCCAGCTGAAGTCCGACTCCAAGTACTTCGAGGCGCTCAACTCCGGCGACGAGACACCGGGAAGGCTCCCTTACACGGTGATCTCGTCGGCCAACGACGGAACCATCTCGCCGCCATATCCGGACGTGAACGGTGACCGTAACGACAGCCAGACGCAGGTTCAGGCAATCTGCCCCGGGCGCGAGGTGAACCATGCCCATCTCGGCTTCGATGCTGTCGCGATTGCACTCGTCCGCGATGCTCTGCGTCACAAGGGACCAGCGCGCGGCGGGCGGATGCCCGCAGGAGTCTGCTCACGGATCTACCCTGCCGGCGTCGACGCCTCGGACGTTGAGGAGCAGATCGCAATCGGTGCCGCCAACGCCGGAGCCAACTACGGCAGCGCCGGCCTGTTCACGGTCGAGCAGCCGCTCAGAAGCTACGCACAGCGCCGAGCGCCGGACCCGAAGGCGATTCTCCGGCTCCGCCCGCGCCGCGTTGAAGCAGGTAAGCGGACCAGCCTGTCGTTCACCGCTTCCGGCTCCGATCGGCGCCAGAGCTGGCCGCTTCCGGGGGCTTCGATCCAGATCGCTGGCCGGGAGCTCGTCACGGACTCGAACGGCACGGCTTCGCTGCGGATGAGGATTCGTCGCGAAAATACGCTGCCGGTGCGACTTCTCGCTCCAGGCCTCGCGTCGGCCAGCACCCGTCTACTCGTAAGCCGGCCCTGAGCCTCCGGTCTGAGTTCGTCCACTGACTCGAGCTCAATGGTGAGTTGGCGTTGGGCGGGTGTGACTTAACAGAGCAATCGAACGGACGTTCGCACTCCGGCCGGACGTACGGGGCTAGTCTGAGACCTGCCTCCGTGGCGGAATTGGTTAACGCGCTCGCCTTTTAAGCGATGAGATTCCGGGTTCGAGTCCCGGCGGAGGCATGTCAGGAAATGGGGCGCGTATCTCGAAGGGAGAGCGCGGGCGGGTGCTCTTCTCCACCTCCACCACCCGCCCTCCGATCTCGACCATGCCGTCGCCGATCGGGCGGGCGTGGATCACCGAGCCGCGGCCCTGGCGGACCTCGATGGCCCGGCCGAGCTCGGCTGAGAGCGGCAGCGCCGCGGAGCCGGTCGCCTCGTCCTCGGCGACGCCGACCTCGGGGACGAAGCAGCGGGCGCGGACGAGGCCGGCGTCCTCGTCCATCCACGCCCAGGCGTAGCGGAAGCCCTCGGTGTGGACCGGCAGCGCGTCGATCTCGGCAGCCGATCCGTACTCGACGAGCTCCCAGTCCGGGCACCACTCCGGCTGCGCCGCGACCCAGGTCAGCTCGCCGTCGCCGCGGACCGGGACCGTCCCCGCCGGCGGCCGCAGCGCGTCGAGCTCGATGCCCTCGGCGAGCAGCATCCAGGCGGTGCCGACGCTCGGGTGGCCGGCGAAGGGCAGCTCGACCTCGGGCGTGTAGATCGCGATCAGGCCGCTCGCGGCGTCGTCGACGAAGACCGTCTCCGAGTAGCCGAGGTGGCGGGCGAGCGCCTGGCGGTCGCCGGCCGGCACCGCGGGACCGTCGCGGACGACGCCGAGCGGGTTGCCGAAGCTGCCGTCGGCGGCGCAGAAGACCCGCGGCACCCGGACCTCGATCTCGGCCGGGCCCGGCGGCATGCGAATCAGTGGCGGAAGTGGCGGCGGCCGGTGAAGACCATCGTCACGCCCGCCTTCTCGCAGGCGGCGATCACCTCGTCGTCCCGCTTCGAGCCGCCCGGCTGGACGACCGTGCGGGCACCGGCCTCGACCGCCGCCTGCGGCCCGTCGGCGAACGGGAAGAAGGCGTCGGAGGCGACGACGCAGCCGTTCAGCCGCGCATCGGCCTCCTCCCCGAAGGCCGTCCGGCACTTCTCGATCGCGAGCCGGACCGAGTCGACGCGGCTCATCTGTCCGGCGCCGATCCCGATGGTCTGGCGGTCCTTGGCGAGCACGATCGCGTTCGAGCGGACGTGCTTGCAGACCTTCCAGGCGAAGGCGATGTCGAGCCACTCGAGCTCGCTCGGCTCGCCGCCGCTCTCGACCGTCATTCCCTCCCGGTCGCCGGCGACGCCGTCGAGCTCCTGAACGAGCATCCCGCCCCGGACCCGCTTCATGTCGAGGTCGGAGCGGTGCAGGCGCTGCTCGGTGTTCTCGAGGATCCGGATCGCCTGCTTCTGCTGGAGGGTCGCCATCGCCTCGCCCTCGTAGCCGGGGGCGATCAGGACCTCGACGAAATTCTCGTGCAGCCGCCGGGCCAGCTCCTCGTCGACAGGGCGGTTCAGCGCGATCACCCCGCCGTAGGCGGACAGGGGATCGCAGGCGAGCGCCTTCTCGTAGGCGTCGAGCGCGCTCTCGCCCTCGGCCGCCCCGCACGGGTTGTTGTGCTTGACGATCACGCAGGCCGGGTCGTCGAGGTCGGCGAGCAGGCTCCGCGCAGAATCGAGGTCGAGGACGTTGTTGAACGAGAGGTCCTTGCCGTGCTCCTTCGAGACCCGGCTGAGCACGTGGCCGCGGGCGCCGACCTCCGTGTAGAGGGCGCCACGCTGATGCGGGTTCTCGCCGTAGGAGAGGTCGAGGAACTTCTCCATCGAGACCGTCCGGTGGGTCGGGAAGTCCTCGTAGCGCTCGCCGAACCAGCCGCTGATCGCAGCGTCGTAGCGGGCGGTGACCGCGAACGCCTCGTTGGCGAGCCAGTGCCGCGTCCCCGTCGAGATCGCCCCGTCGCCCTCCTCGAGCTCGGCGAGGACCGCGTCGTAGCTCTCCGGCCTGACGACGACGGCGACGTAGCGATGGTTCTTCGCCGCCGCGCGGATCATCGCCGGCCCGCCGATGTCGATGTTCTCGATGATCTCGGCGTCGCTCGCCTCGCGCCGCGCCGCGGCCCGCTCGAACGGGTAGAGGTTCGTGCAGACGAGGTCGATCTCCTCGATCCCCTCGTCGGCGAGGGTCGCCGCGTGATCGGGGTCGTCGCGGACCGCGAGCAGCGCCCCGTGAAGACGCGGATGGAGCGTCTTGACGCGCCCGTCGAGGATCTCCGGTGCGCCGGTCAGCTCTTCGACGGTGCGGACTTCGACGCCTCCCTCCCGCAGCGCCGCCGCCGTTCCGCCGGTCGAGACGATCTCGACCCCGAGCGCCTCCAGCCCCCGCGCGAAGTCGACGACGCCGCTCTTGTCGGAGACGGAGATCAGCGCCCGCCGGATCGGCAGCGGCTGCGGCTCGGTCTCGTTCGCCGGGTTCGCGGCGATCGTCGGCTTCGCGCTCATCGCTCCTCGATCCGGCACAGTCGCGGATTCTCGTCGTCGAAGCTGACGACTCCGTCGGCGATCAGCTCGATCGCGCGTGGCAGCAGCTCGTGCTCGACGGCGTGAATCTCCTCGGTCACCTCGTGCACCGGGCGAGTGTATTTCAGCTCGATCGAGCGCTGCAGCAGGATCGGCCCGGTGTCGACCCCCTCGTCGACGAAGTGGACGGTCACGCCGGTCACGCGGACGCCGTGGGCGATCGCCTGCCCGATCGCGTCGAGTCCGGGGAAGGCCGGCAGGAGCGCCGGATGGACGTTGAGGATCCGGTTGCGGAAGCGCCGCACGAACCCGACGTCGAGCAGCTGCATGTAGCCGGCGAGGACGACCAGCTCGCATTGAACCGATTCCAACCAGTCGGCGAGCGCAGCGTCGCGGGCGGCCCGGTCGGCGAAGTCGGCGGCCGGGAAGACGGCGGTGGCGACCCCGGCATCGGCGGCGCGGCGCAGCGCCCGGCAATCGGGCTTGTCGGAGGCGACGCCGACGACCTCGACCTTGCCGCGGCCGTGCAGCCGGTCGAGGATCGCCTGCAGGTTCGTGCCGCTGCCCGATGCGATGACCGCGATTCGCAGCGGCCCTCGCCGACCCTCCCCGGACTCGCCTCCGCCCAAGTCAGGCGGAGCCCGCGGGCACGGTCGTCAACTGCTCGAGCGCGAACTTGCCGTTCGCGTTCTCGCCGAGCGGGTAGCGACCCGTGAAGCAGGCGTCGCAGTGGTCCTCGGCCGGGGTCCCGATCGCCTCGTAGACGCCGTCGAGCGACAGGTAGGCGAGCGAGTCGGCACCGAGGTGCTCGGCGATCTCGTCGACGGTCCGCTCGTGCGCGACCATCTCCTCGCGGCTCGACATGTCGACGCCGTAGTGGCAGGGGAAGCGGATCGGCGGCGCCGAGATCCGCAGGTGGACCTCGAGCGCCCCGGCGTCGCGGAGCATCCCGACGATCTGCCGGGTCGTGTTGCCGCGGACGATCGAATCGTCGACGACCACGATTCGCTTGCCGGCGACGATCTCCGGGAGCGGGTTGAACTTCATCCGCAGCCCGTGCTTGCGGAGCTCCTGGCCGGGCTGGATGAACGTCCGGGCGACGTAGCGGTTCTTGATCAGCCCGTCGTCCTTCGGCAGCCCCGATGCCCGTGAGAACCCGGCGGCGGCCGGGTTGCCGGAGTCGGGGACCGAGATGACGAGGTCGGCGTCGACCGGCGCCTCGCGCCAGAGGATCTCGCCCATCTTGCCGCGGACCTGCTGGAGGACGCGGCCTTCGAGGCGGGTGTCGGGCCGGGAGAAGTAGATGTGCTCGAAGACGCAGAAAGACGGGTTGTTCGCCTTCACCGCCTGGCGGACCTCGAGCCCGCGCTCGCTCAGCGAGACCATCTCGCCGGGGTTGATCTCGCGGACGAGCTCGGCGCCGACGATGTCGAAGGCACAGCTCTCCGAGGCGACGAGGAACTCACCGTCGAGCCGGCCGAGGGCAAGCGGCCGGACCCCGCTCGGGTCGCGGAAGGCGCAGATCCCGCTCTTCGTCATCACGACCGTCGAGTAGGCGCCTTCGAGCCGCGGCATCGTCTCGACGACCGCGTCCTCGATCCGCTTCTCCGTCGACGACGACAGCAGCGCTGCGATGATCTCCGAGTCGGAGGTGCCGCGGAAGGAGATCCCACGGTCGCGGAGCTCGGCGAACAGCTCGACGGCGTTCGTCAGGTTGCCGTTGTGGGCGAGCGCGACCTCACGGCCGTCGTCACGCCAGACCGGCTGGGTGTTCTCCCAGGCGCCGCCTCCGGTCGTCGAGTAGCGGACGTGACCGATCGCCATCGTCCCGGCGAGGCCCTGCAGCTTCTCCTCGTCGAAGACCTGGGAGACGAGCCCGAGGTCGCGCAAGGTCATGATCATCCCGCCCTCGCAGGTGGCGATCCCGGCTGACTCCTGGCCGCGATGCTGGAGCGCGTAGAGGCCGAAGTAGGTGAGCCGGGCGACGTCGTGCCCCGGCGCGTACACGCCGAAGACGCCGCACTCGTCGCGCGGTCCGTCGCGGTCGTCTAGGGGCCGCTCGGTCAAGGGATCAATGGCCTTCTGGGAGTAGCCGTTCGATCGGGTAGGAGGCCGCGGCCGCGGCCTGTACCGGGAAAGGTAGCAACGGGACCGGCTCGTCCCGGCCCGGCGCCCGTCCCCCTGCTCAGCCGCAGCGGCCGCCGGCGCGGCCGATGACCGTGAGCTTCGCGCGGGCGCCGCTGAACTGCGCGGTCAGCAGCTCCTTGCCGGCTCGGTAGTCCCACTCGGAGCCGGGCAGGCGGCGGCCGTCGACGAGGACCCGGCAGGGGCGAAGCGGCTGCTTCAGCGTGCCGAGCGAGGCCTGCAGCCCGTAGGAGCGGCCGCGATTGCCGCGGACCCGCAGCGTCCAGCGCCCGGACCGCTCGATCGATGCGATCCGCCCGTCGTCGTAGAAGCGGGACGCGCTGCGCCCGCGCGGGAAGGCGAGCAGCTCGACTCGCCCGGCGCGGTCGCGGAGCCGGACGAGCCCGTCGTCGCCGGCGCCGTAGGAGGCGAGCGTGTCGACGTCGGGCGGCAGCAGCGGCAGCACCGCGCCGGAGCGGACCAGCAGCGGCAGCTCGTCGAGCGGAGCCGGGATCGTCGCCTCGCGACGACCGCGCAGCAGCTTCGCGGTCCCGAGCCGCAGCCCGCCCGTGTCCTCGTCGTAGGCGGCCGATCGCCAGAGGTCGATCCAGCGGCCGTGCGGTAGGTAGAGGCGACGCTCTCGCGCTCCCGGCTCGATCACCGGCGCTGCCAGCACGTCGGGCCCGAACAGGAACTCGTCGTCCTGGCCGGCCGCGCGGCGGTCGTTGGGGTAGGTGAGCGCCAGCTGGCGCATGATCGGCATCCCGCTGCGTCGGTAGGCCGTCGCAGCGGCGTCGATGTAGGGATAGAGCTGGGTGCGGAGCTTGGCGTAGCGGCGCCAGTTGCCGATCTGATCGGCGTCCCAGATCTGCGGCCGCGGCTTCGCCGGCAGCGCGATCCCGTTCGCCTGCGTCCGCATGACGCCGGAGACGGCGCCGAACTGGACCCAGCGCTGGAGCAGCTCCGGCGTCAGCGCGTTGGCGCCGAGCGCGAAGAAGCCGCCGATGTCGGAGCCCCAGGTGCTGATTCCCGACAGGCCCATCGTCAGGCCGTTGGTGACCGCCGAGGCGAGTCCGTCGAAGCCCCAGCCGACGGTCGGGTCGCCGCCCCAGACGATCTGCGCGCACGGCGCGACGCCGGTGAACCCGGAGCGGATGAAGCGCCCGAGCGGTCGCTCAGCATGGCGGGCGAAGTCCTGGGCCGCGCAGTGGTACTGGACCGGGTAGAGGTTGTGCATCTCGGTCCCGTCCATGCCGTTCGCGGAGCGGGAGTCGAGCGGGGTGTACTCGCCGAAGTCCTCCATCCAGCCGTCGTAGCCGTCGGCGACCGCCTCGCCGAGCAGCTCGCCGAACATGCCGCGGCCGGCCGGCCGCGAGAAGTCGAACTGCGAGACCAGGAACCCGGTGTCGGTGCTGTAGTGGTAGACGTAGGGATCGCCCGCCTGATCCGCGGTCAGCGCGCCCCGATCGACGGCCTCGTCGTAGGCGCCGTCGTAGCCGGTGCAGATCATCGGGTTGAAGTAGGTCGTCGTCGCGAGGCCCCGCGAGTGGAACCAGTCGGTCCGCTCGCGCTGCTCGTCGCGGCGACCGACGTGGTCGCCGCAGGGCAGGTAGTGGGTGTAGGTCTGGCTGACCGAGACCGGTGCGTCGGCATCGCGAAGCGTCTCGACCTGGGCCTGATCGTCGCCGGAGGGCTGGAACCAGGGACCGAAGTACCACGGCGCCGCGGCTCGCGGCTGCCGGCCCGTCGTCGCCGTGAAGCGGCGCAGCGCCGAGGCCGGGTCGGGTCCCGCGAAGACCCGCAGCGAGAGCTCGTCGGGTGCGGGAGCGCCGGCGCCCTGCGGCTGGTCGGGTGGCGCCGCGGTCACCTCGAGGCTCCAGGCGTCGCTGCTGCCGGTGCCGAGCCGGAAGTAGCTCGTCTCGGTGTTGTCGACCAGGACCCCGTAGCCGGCGGTCGAGAGCAGCCACGGGACCGGGAAGTAGGTCGCGTCGTCGCGCTGCTGATAGCCCCACGGCGGCACGAACGCGGCGATGATCGGCCGCTCCTCGGTCGGGTAGGCGCCCTCGCCGACGTAGTTCTCGACGACGTTGCCGCGTTGATCGACCGCATTCGAGCGTTCGCCGAAGCCGAGGTAGCGCTCGCCGCGGCGGGCATCGAAGCCGATCCCGAGAGCGGTGATGCCTTCCCGCGACCCGACGATCGACGCTCGCAGCCGGATGACGCCGCGCCGCTGCGGGGTCAGGACCACGTCGATCTGCCGCCCGAGCGGATCGTTGGTGTCGAGCCGCGCCTCGATTCCGGTTCCCCGCCGTCGCTCGGAGGCGATCGACGTCGCATGGCGCCAGACATCGCCGTCGCGGAACCCGAGCGTACCCGCCGGGTCCTTGCCACGATCGGCGCTCTCGGTGAGGACGCGGCCGCCGCCGCCGTCGGTGAAAGACAGGCCCCAGCGTTCGCTGCCGGTCACGGCGCGGAGCGGGCCGGAATCGACCTCGGCCGCCCTCGCCGCCGCCGGGCCGGCTGCGGCGAGGGCCAGCGCGGCGAGGATCGCGGCGAGAATGCCGCCCCCCGCAGCCGCCACCCGGCTCACGCCGGCGTCGCCTCCATCAGCGCGCCGAGCGAGCGCCAGGCCGCCGCGGCGTCGTCGACCGTCACCTCGACTCGGAGCGGGCCGGCGTCGATCGCGATCCCCGTGCCGCTCGCCACCCCGACCACGGTCGCCGCGCCCGCCGCGACGAGGCGCTCGAGCTCGACCGGGTCGCCCGCGATCACGAAGCCGCCCGGCCCCTCGCCGAACAGCCACGCCTCCGGGTCGGCGGCCCCGATCAGCGGACCGAGATCGACCTGCAGGCCGACGCCGCCGGCGATCGCAGCCTCGGCGAGCGCGCAGGCGAGGCCGCCGTCGCTGATGTCGTGGGCGGTGTGGAGCAGGCCGTCGCGGACCGCTTCGCGAACCGCGGCGATCGCGGTCTTGACGAGACCGATCTCGAACCCCCCGAGGCCGGGACGGAGCTCGCCCCGCAGCTTCGCGAGCTGCGAGCCGGCCAGAGCCGGCGCGAACGGGCCGGCGATCGCGATCGCGTCGCCCTCTCGCAACGCCGCCGTCGGCAACCCCTCGGGCGACGGCAGCTCGCCGACCATGCCGACGACCGGGGTCGGGTAGATCGGCCCCCGCTCGGTCTCGTTGTAGAGCGAGACGTTGCCGCCGACGACGGGAACGCCGAGCTCATCGCAGGCGTCGGCCAGCGCCTGCGTCGAGCGGTCGAGCTGCCATGCGACCGTCGGCTTCTCGGGATTGCCGAAGTTGAGGCAGTTGGTCAGGCCGAGTGGCTCGGCGCCGACGCAGGCGAGGTTCTGCGCGCACTCGAGGACCGCCTCGACGGTGCCGGCGTAGGGATCGCAGCCGACCCGCCGGCCGTTGCCGTCGATCGCGACGGCGATCGCCGTGCCGGCGTCGGGGAGCTGCAGGACGGCGGCGTCCGCCTCCTCGGGCCGCCGCACCGTCCGCGACTGGACGATCGAGTCGTACTGCTCGAAGGCCCACCGCTTCGAGGCGATGGTCGGCGTCGCGAGCAGCGTCAGCAGCGCGTCGGAGGGCTCGGCGTCGACGAGTCGCGGCTCGCCGTTGCCGTAGATCCAGCCGTCCGGCTCGGCGGGCTCGAGGTCGTAGAGCGGGCAGTCGTCGACGAGCAGGCCGACCGGCATGTCGCCGACGATCGCATCGCCGTCGAAGACCCGGACCCGGCCCGTGTCAGTCACCTCACCGATCGCGGTACCACCGGTCTCCCACTTCCGGCAGACCGCGAGGACCCGATCGACCTTGTCGGGCTCGACGACGGCGAGCATCCGCTCCTGCGACTCGGAGACCATCACCTCGAACGGCTCGAGGTCGGGATTTCGCAGCGGCACCCGCGAGACGTCGATGTCGATCCCGACCCCGCCCGCCGAGGCCATCTCCGAGGCCGACGAGGTGAGGCCGGCGGCGCCGAGGTCCTGCAGCGAGACGAGGAGGTCGCCGGCGAGCAGCTCGAGGCAGCACTCCATCACCTTCTTCTCCTCGAACGGGTCGCCGATCTGCACCGTCGGGCGCTTGTCGTCGTCCTCGCCGAGCTCCGCCGACGCGAGCACCGACGCGCCGCCGATCCCGTCCCGGCCGGTCGTCGCCCCCATCAGGACGACGACGTTGCCGACCCCGGCGGCGGCGGCGCGGACCATCCGGTCGGTGCGCGCAAGCCCGACGCACATCGCGTTGACGAGGCAGTTCTGCTCGTAGGGGGCCTCGAAGTGGACCTCGCCGCCGACCGTCGGCACCCCGATCGAGTTCCCGTAGTGGCCGATCCCGGCGACGACGTGGTCGAACAGGTATCGCGAGCGCGGCGAGTCGAGCTCGCCGAAGCGGAGCGAGTCGAGGATCGCGATCGGCCGGGCGCCGAGGGCGAAGATGTCGCGCATGATCCCGCCGACCCCCGTGGCGGCGCCCTGGAACGGCTCGACCGCGCTCGGGTGGTTGTGGGACTCGACCTTGAAGGCGACCGACCAGCCGCCGCCGACGTCGACGGCGCCGGCGTTCTCGCCCGGGCCCATCACCACCCGCGGGCCCTCGGTCGGCAGCCGCCGCAGCAGCTTCCGCGAGTGCTTGTAGGCGCAGTGCTCCGACCAGAGCAGCGAGAACATCGCCAGCTCGACGTCGTTCGGCTCGCGTCCGAGCCCGTCGGTGATCAGCCCGTATTCGCGGTCGGTGAGGCCGAGCTCGCGGTGCTTGGCGACGGAGGCTTCCATACCCGCGTCATTCAACTAGATGGCTGCGGCGTCAGCCGCGGGCCGGCGCAGCGGTCAGGTACTGGACGACCGCAGCCGCGGCGTTCGAGCCCGACGCGACCGCGTTCGCGACCGAGGGCATCCGACCGGTCACGTCGCCGGCAACGAAGAGGCCGGGCACGGAGGTGGTGCCGCGGTCGTCGGCCTTGATCGGATCGGCGGCGATCGGGCTCGGATCCCCGGGCTCGGCTCCGAGTTGCGCCGCCAGATCGCTGCGCTGGTGCATCGCCGCCGGAACGAGCAGCGCGTCGCACGCACGCTTCTCCCCGTCTGCGAACCGGATCGCCTCGAGCTCGGTACCCGGCCCCTCCAGCTCCGCGATCGACCGCTCGTCGATCGCTACGCCCGCCGCGGCAAGGCCCGGGTCGGCGGGCGGCTCGTCGCCGTTCGTGAAGACGGTGACGTCGTCGCTCCAGCTCGTCAGCAGCAAACCCCTGTGGACGGCTCCGTCGCCGCTGTCGAGGACTCCCAGGCGGCCGCCGCGGACCTCCCAGCCGTGACAGAACGGGCAGTGGAAGACCGAGCGGCCCCAGCGTTCTGCGATCCCGGGCACGTCCGGTGGCCGGTAGTCCATCCCGGCAGCGATCAGGACCGTCCTGGCCGGCTCGGCCGCCCCGGCGTCAGTGTGCAGCTCGAAGCCGTCGCCGTCCCGCGAGCCCGCGGTCACCAATCCTGGCCGGAGCTCGACGGAGCCGTACGGCTCGAGCCCGGCGCGAGCGCGCTCGTAGAGCTCGGCCGGTGGCCGGCCGTCGGCGCCGATGAAGCCGCCGACGGCCCCGGCGGCGAGGTTGCTCGGCTGCCCAGCGTCGACGATCAGCGTGTCTCGCCGAGCGCGTCCGAGGACCAGCCCGGCGCTGAGCCCGGCGGCTCCCGCGCCGACGATGATGCAATCCCAGGTTCCGTTGCTGGTGCTCATGGGCCGGGACGTTGAGGCAATCTGATCGATATGTCAAACTGACTTGCCGATATGGCAAAGCCGCCGCCAGCAGGCGAGAAGCTGGACGAGCGGGTCCGGCGTCGTCTCCGGGAGCTCCGTGAGGAACGCGGCCTGACTCTCCAAGAGGTCGCTGCAGCGGCCAGCATCGACGTCTCGACCCTGAGTCGCCTCGAGTCGGGCAAGCGCCGGCTCGCGCTCGACCACGTCCCGGGGCTCGCCGCTGCGCTCGGCGTGACGGCCGACGAGCTCCTCGCCGGTCGCGCCGAGGACCCTCGCGTGCGCGCGGCGACGAAGCGGCGCGACGGCTTGACGATGCGGCCGCTCTCCCGCCACGGCCCCGGCCACGGCTTCCACGTCTACAAGATCGAGATCAGCGCGAAACGGCGGAAACCCCCGGCCGAGCTTGCGGTCCACGGTGGCCACGACTGGCTGTTCGTGATCAGCGGTCGCATGCGGCTGCTTCTCGGCGACGAGGAGACGATCGTCGAGCCGGGCGAGGCCGTCGAGTTCTCGACCTGGACGCCGCATTGGTTCGGCGCCGTCGACGGGCCGGTCGAGCTGATCGCGCTGTTCGGTCCCGAGGGCGAGCGCCAGCACCTGCGCTGAGCGCGCCGCGCCAGCTGAATGGACGCCGCCTCCGTGAAAGCCCGAGCCCGCGCGCTGGGATCGACCGTCGAGGTCAGGGGCGCTCGCACCGCCAGACCTCGATGTCCCGGCCGAGCGTCGGGTGGTGAACGAGCGTCTCGAATGCCATGCCGAGCTTCTCGGCTACCCGACGGGATCGCTCGTTTGCGGGATGGATTATCGAGATCAGTGATTCAAGGCCGAGGCGCGCGAAGGCGTCGTCCCGGGCTGCCGCCGCAGCCTCGGTGGCGAGGCCGCGGCCCCAGGCGTCGTGAGCGAGTCGCCATCCGAGCTCTGGTCGATGGGCGACATCGGGTAGGAAGTCGGGATACGCGACGCCGGCGAACCCGATCAGCACCTCATGGGCTCCAGGCTCCGCCAGCGCGACCGCCCAGAGGCCGAACCCGTGCTCGTCCCAGTGCGCTTCGACCCTCGGCAGGAAGGAAGTAAGGCTCTCGTCGGTCGCGTCCGGGTCCAGGAAGGTTCGCACCTCCGGATCGCGACTGATCGCGGCGATCACCGGGCCGTCCTCGCTGCGCCAGCGCCGCAATCGGAGCCGAGGCGTCCGTAGCTCGGCGGGCTCGTCCAAGGGCGCCTAGCGGACGGCGCTCGGGGCGCCGCTTCGGTAGCCGAGCTCGTCGAGCATCTTTCCGGCGACCTCCTCGAAAGCCTCGAGGTGCTCGGGCTCGAGCCGCTCGCGCCAGCTCCCGACCGGGCCGAGGTCGTTCTCGATCCGAGACCGTTCGGGCGGCTCCGTCATCGCGTCGTCGTAGGGAAGCTCGATGAACTCGCAGACGCGGCGCAGCGTCGCTTCCGGGTCGGCGATCAGGTCCTCGTAGCGGATCTCGATCAGGTGGTTCATCAGGTGGGCCTGGACGCGGACCGAGCGGACCTTCTTGTTCCAGCGCTGCCCGGTGGCGATCGCCGCTCCGGTGTTGATCTCGGCCGGCCGGGCGGCGAGCGTGTCGCGGCCGTCGCGGACGACGTGGACGAAGCGGGCCTCGGTCAGCGCCCGCTGGATCCGCCGCATCCGCTTCAGGTAGGAGGGGGTGTCGTCACCCCAGCGGCTCATCCCGGCGTCCTCGGCCGCGGCCTCGTAGAAGCAGCGCAGCACCGCGGCCGCCTTGAGGTCGTCGAGCTCGGCGAGCCGGCGGCGCATCTCCTCCTCGCTGAGGCCGTGTGCCTCGAGCGGTCCGGCGGCCGCCATCACCTTGATCACCCGCTCGACCGTCATCGGCTCCGAGCGGATCATCTCGGCGAGGCGGGGGACGAAGCCGGTGTCGCTGAGCATCCTCATGTCCGGGTGGGCGCCGAGCATCGTGCCGAGCAGGTCGGTGCCCGAGCGGGCCGCGCCGATCAAGAACGGCGCCGGGGTGCGGGGATCGGCGGGGTCGCGGAACCCGGTCGCCTGCTTGGTGATCGCGACGGCGCGCCGCAGCGGACGTGGCAGCCGCGGGCCGCGGCGCGGCTCGTGGACCTTGCCGGCGCCGTTCGGCGCTTCGGCGTCGTAGCCGAGCTCGGCGAGCAGGTCGCCGGCGAGCGCCTCGTAGGCGGCGCGGTCGGCCGGGCTCATCCGCTGCCTCCAGGTCCCGATCATCTCCGGGTTCGGCGGCTCGAAGGTCTTCGCGTGGCTGGCCAGCCGCTTCTCCGCCGACTGCGCTTCACCGTGCACGCGCGGCAGCGCCCGCGCCTTCTCCTGCAGGCGTTGCTCGGCGGTCAGGTGGTAGCCGAGCATGCGCTCGTCGAAGGGCACCTCGATGAACTCGCAGATCCTCCGCAGCTCGCGCTCGGTCTCGAGCACGAGGTCCTCGAACTTGACCTCGATGTAGTAGCCGAGGTAGGGCGCCTGCGAGCGGCCACGGTTGACGCGGCTGCGCCACTTCTCGGCGGCCGCCTCGATCGACTGCGGCCCCCAGCTCTGCTTGAGGACCGAGAGCGCGACGTCGCGGCCGTCGCGGATCAGGTGGATGAAGCGCGCCTCCGGCAGATAGCCCTGGATCTCACGCATCGACTTCACGTAGCCGGGCGTCTTGTCACCCCAGCGGGCGCCGTGCTTGCCCTGCTTGTCGGCGTAGAGATGGAAGAAGGCGCGGACGGCCTCGGGTCCGCTCAGCGGCTCGATCTGCGCCCAGCGCTCGGCGAGCTCGCCGGGCTCGATCGTGAAGTCGCCCCAGCGACGGTGCGAGGTGAGCAGCTCGAGCATCTGCTCGCGGCTCGCGCCGTGCTTCTCGCGGGCCGAGATCAGCTCCGGGATGAAGTGGGTCTCCGAGGGGATCGCGATCTCGGGGTGGGCGTCGAGCATCAGCCGCAGCAGCGTCGTTCCCGAGCGGGTCGCCCCGACCACGAACGGGGCGGGCGGCGGTCCCGAGGAGCCGCGGCGCAGCGCGCTGCGGCGGCTCCGCCAGCCGGCGATCGAGCGGAGGACCTCGCGGCGCGCCTTCATCGCTCCAGCCCCGCGAACAGCTCGGCATAGTCGTCGACGGTCTGCTCCCACGCGTACTCGTCGCGGCTCGAGCGGGCGCCCTGGGCGAGCAGCTTCCGCAGCCCCGGGTCGGCGAGCCGCTCGATCGCGGCGGTCAGGCCGGCGACGTCCGGTTTCATCGACGGGATCCCCGACGGAGCGTCGCCGTCGTGGACGTCGCCGACGAGGAGGCCGTTGACCCCGTCCTCGACGACCTCGTTCATCGGCGGGCTGTCGTTCGTGATCTGCGGCATCCCGAACGCGATCGCCTCGTAGAGGAACAGTCCGAGGCCCTCCCAGCGGCTCGGTCCGAGGCAGACGTCGCAGGAGGCGAAGAGCTGCAGGTGCTCGTCGGTCGGCATGTCGTCGATGACGAGCTCGATCCGCCGGTCGGCCGCCGCCGCCTTCTCGAGGTAGTTCATGCGCCGCTCGAGCTGCGCTTTGAAGATCAGCCGGAGGTTGTCGCCCTGCGCGTTCGTGAACGCCTCGATCACTTCCTTGTGCGGCTTCCGCGGCCCCAGCAGCGCCCCCGGGAAATAGAACCGCACGAGCCCATCGCTGTCTGCTGTCTGCTGTCTGCTGTTTGCCTCCTGCGCCTCGCCGGCCGCCTCGAGCAGTTCCGGATGCAGCCCCCACCGCACGTACGGCGAGTCGATCCCGAGCTCCCCGTAGCGCTGCTGCTCGCAGCGGGTCAGCGAGTAGAGGACGTCGTAGGCCCGCTTCGCCGGCTCGGCGTCATCGGCACCGAACATCTCCCAGACGAACCGGCCGACCGTCTTGGTGCCCGACTCGCGGATCCGCGCGATCTCCTCGTGCTGGTAGCAGTTGTCCCAGTGGACGGCCTCGATCGCGTTGTCGGCGATCCAGCGCTCGTACTCCTCGTACGGCACCTCCCAGTCGGTTGCCTCGGTAACACCGGGCTGATCCCAGACGCCGGTCCGGTCGACGTGTGCCGCCATCGGCCCCTTGTCGCGGGTCGGGCGCGCGAGGACGAAGGTCTCGTGCCCGCGGGCGTCGAGCGCGTCGCGGATGTAGCGGGAGACGAACGCCTGCCCGCGGTTGAACCACTTGGTGACGATGCCTATGCGCACTGCTCGCCTCCGGCTCGCAGGACGCTCCGCTTCGCGTCGCTACAGAGGACAGGACGATCGCTTCGCGATCGAATAGAGGACAGCGCTGGCCCGCGAACCTGTCCTCTGTCCTCTGTCCTCTGTCTGCTCATGTCCCCACCTCATACCCGAGTTCCTTCAGCAGTCCGCCCGCCACCGCCTCGTAGGCGCGGAGATCCTCGGGAGCCATCTCGCGACGCCACTTGTCGAGCTTGGCCGGGTCCGGCGGCCCGGTCGTCGGCGCGTGGTTCTCGATCCGGTAGCCGGCCGCCTGCTCGGCGTGCGCGCCCTCGGCGCGGAGGGTCCCCGCCATCTCGGTGAGCCGCTCGGCGGCGCGCTCGTGGTAGTCGAGGACGGCGTCGTCCCAGGGCAGGTCGATGAACTCGCAGATCCGCCGCAGCGTCGTCTCCGGGTCGCGGACCAGGTCCTCGTAGCGGGCCTCGACGTAGCGCGGGCCCTTCAGCGCCGCCGCCTGCTCGCGCGCCTTGCCGATCCGCTTCACCCAGCGGGCGGCCTGCTCGGCCGGCGGCGGCTGCTCGTTCAGCGCTCGGGCGCTCTGCGAGAGGGCGACGTCGCGCCCGTCGCGGATCAGGTGGATGAAGCGCGACTCCGGCAGCGTCCGGCCGATCCGCTGGATCGAGAGCATGTAGGCGGGCGTCTTGTCCCCCCAGCGCGGCTTGCCGTGCTTGGCCGCGTAGATCTCGAAGAACGCCCGGACCGCTCCGGCGCCGTCGCCCGAGTCGACCTGCTCGAGGCGCTCGCGGATCTCCTCGTCGTCGATCCCGAAGTCGGCCCAGGTCCGGTTCGACGTCATCGCGGCGAGCATCCCGGCGCTGCCCTGCTCGGCCCGCGCGGCCTTGATCAGGTCGGGCACGAAGTGCGTCTCGGGTGGGATCGTCAGCAGCGGATGGGCGTCGAGCATCATCCGCAGCAGCGTCGTCCCCGACCGCGTCAGGCCGACGACGAAGGGCGCCGGCGGCCGGGCCTCGTCGATCCGGTCGCCGTCATGGCGGATCCGGCTCAGCGGCGATCGGCTCATCCGCGGTCCTCCTCGCCGTCCCGGTCGGCAATCGGCGCGGCCGCGGCGGGCGGATCGCCGACGACCTCGTAGCCGAGCTCGAGCAGCAGCGGCGCTGCGACGCTCTCGAAGGCGGCGACGTCGGCGGGATCCATCTCCTGCCGCCAGCGCGCGAGCCGGCTCGGGTCCGGCGGCTTCGAGGTCAGGACATGCGCCTCCTTGCGGTGGTCGGCGGGGCGCAGCGGCTGGCCCTCCGCTCCGGGCAGGTCGCGGTGCATCTCCGCGAGGCGCTCCTCGGCGCGCTCGTAGTAGTGGAGCATCGCGTCGTCCCAGGGCAGCTCGAGGAACTCGGCGATCCGGCGCAGCTCGGGCTCGGTGTCGCGGACCAGCGCCTCGTACTGGACTTCGATGTAGTCGAGGCCGGCGGCGTCGGCGCGGGCGCCTTCGATCTTCCGGACCCAGCGCTCGGCGACGACGTCGGTCGGCGGCGGGTCCTTGAGGATCCGCTTGAACCGCGAGAGCGCCGCGTCGCGGCCGTCGCGGATCATGTGGACGAACCGCGCCTCGGGGATCCAGCGGTCGATCTGCTTCATCCGCTTCACGTAGTTGGGGGTCTTGTCGCCCCAGCGCGGCTTCCCCTGGCCCTCCGCGTAGAGCTCGAAGAAGGCGCGGGTGGTCGTCTCCGGATCGATCCGGTCGAGCGCGCAGTAGCGCTCGAGCAGCGCCCCCGAGTCGAGGTTGAAGTCGCCCCACTGGCGATGGCCGGTGACGATCGCGTGCGCCTCATCGCAGGTGACCCCGCGCTTGCGGGTCGCCTTGATCAGGGCCGGGACGAAGTGCGTCTCCGGCGGGATCGCCATCTCCGGATGGGCATCGAGCATCAGCCGCAGCAGCGTCGTCCCCGAGCGGGTGACGCCGACGATGAACGGGACCGGGGGCCCGGTCGGCCCCTTGCGGCGCAGTGGCGAGGGCAGCCTCATTCGACGCTCTCTCCGGCGGTCGCGCGGTCGCCGCCGAGCTCGTAGCCGAGCCCGGTCAGCAGCTCCCCGGCGACCGCCTCGAACTCGGCGATCTCGGCCGCGGTCATCTCGGCCCGCCAGCGGCCGGAGCGGTTCGTCGTCGGCGGCTCGGTCGTCAGCGCATGGGCGGCGAGACGGTTGTCGGCGGTGCGGACGATCCCGTTGTCGGCGTTGTCGAGGTCGCGGTTCATCTCCGCGAGCCTTTCGGCGGCGTGGCGGTGGTAGTCGAGCATCGCCGCGTCGAAGTCGAGCTCGACGAACTCGCAGATCCTTCGCAGCGTGCCCTCGGTGTCGCTGACCAGGTCCTCGTAGCGGACCTCGAGGTAGGCGCTGGGCTTGATCTCGGCGGCGCCTTCGCGGGCGGCGACGATCCGCCGCTGCCAGCGCTCGGCCATCGCCGCCATCGTCACCGTCTCGTCGTCGATCACCCGCTCGCGCTGCGACAGCGCGACATCGCGGCCGTCGCGGATCAGATGGACGAACCGCGCCTCCGGCAGCGCTCGCGCGATCCGCGGCATCGCCCGCATGTAGCGCGGCGTCTTGTCGCCCCAGCGCCGCTTCCCCTGCTGCTCGGCGTAGAGCTCGTAGAAGCAGCGGATCGCGCCGCTCGCGGTCAGCGGCCGGATCCGCTTCGCACGGGCCCGCAACTCGCCCTCGTCGAGGCCGAAGTCACCCCAGCGCGGGTGCTTGGTTATCGAGCGGATCAGCCGGCGCCGCGTGTTCTCGTGGTTGGCCCGGCGGATCACCTCGGGGATGAAGTGGGTCTCGGGCGGGATCGTCAGCTCGGGGTGGGCGTCGAGCATCATCCGCAGCAGCGTCGTCCCGGAGCGGTTGACGCCGACGACGAACGGCGCCGGGAGGCGCTTCGGCTCCCGGATCCGGCGGCGGAGCCGCGACGCCATCGAGATCGGATGGCGCCAGTCGGGCTGTCGCCGGGCGATCATGTCTCTGCGTCGCCGCGCGGCTCGGTTCCGGGGCCGTCGCCGGTCGCGTAGCCGAGCTCCGTCAAGAGCGGCCCGGCGATCGACTCGAACAGCTCGCGGTCGCCACGGTCCATGCTCTCCCGCCAGCGGCTCACCCGTCGCGGGTCGGGCTTCTCGGTCGTTCGCGCGTGCGTGGCCATCCGCCGCTCGACGCTCAGTGTCGTGCGCTTGCCGGATTCGGGAAGCTCCCGCTTCATCTCCTCGAGCCGGTCGGCGGAGCGCTCGTGGTACTCCAGCAGGGCGTCGTCCCAGGGCAGCTCGAAGACCTCGCAGACGCGCTCGAGCGTCGCCCGGGTGTCGAGGATCAGGGCCTCGTAGCGGATCTCCTCGTAGTGCTCGAGACGCTTCGCCTGCTCGCGGGCGCGGGTGATCCGCCGCACCCAGCGCTCGGCGATCCGGTCGATCGGATGATCCTTGACGGCCCGGTCGCGGATCGACAGCGCGACGTCGCGGCCGTCGCGGATCACGTGCACGAAGCGGGCCTCGGGGAGCGCCCGCTCGATCCTCCGCATGCTCTTCACGTAGATCGGGGTCTTCTCGCCCCAGCGCGGCTTGCCGGCCCGCTCCGCGTAGGCGGAGTAGAACGCGCGCAGGGCGTCGCCGGCGTTGAGCGGATCGATCGCCCGGAACCGCTCCAGGAGCTCGTCCTCGGAGAGCCCGAAGTCACCCCATTCGCGCTGGCCGGTGATCGTCGCCAGCAGCGACTCCGGTGTTGCCGCGCGCTCCTCGGCGGCTTCGATCAGCTCCGGGACGAAGTGCGTCTCGGGTGGGATCGTCAACAGCGGATGGGCGTCGAGCATCATCCGCAGCAGCGTCGTCCCGGAGCGGTTGACGCCGACGACGAACGGCGCCGGGACGCGCTCGGCTCCCCGCGCCGAGGCGCGGCGGCTCCTGGACTGGCGCCAGGCTCTCTGTGGGCTCGGGAGTGCCATTCTGGGGTTCGCAGAGGGAGGGTAGCCCCCGCTGCGATCTTCACCGCGGCCCGGGGAAGCGTCCCGATGCGGATCAGCGCGGCGGCCGGGCGAGCGCGGGATTGTAGGTCGTCGCGCCGGGTCAGGCGAGCAGCTCGCCGAGCGCCGCGACGGTCCGCTCCCAGCGGTGGTCGGCGCGGGAGCGCTCGGCGCCGGAGCGGAGCCGGGCGAGCACCTCGGGCGCCGCGATCCGCTCGATCGCGGCGGTCAGCTCCGGGATGTCGGGCCGGCGGGCGGGGATGCCGGAGCGGGCCGTGCCGTCGGGATGGGAGGGGACGAGGAGGCCATTGACGTCATCGACGACCACCTCGTTCATCGGCGGGTCGTCGTTGGCGATCGTCGGCATCCCGAACGCCACCGCCTCGTAGAGCGGCAGGCCGAGGCCCTCCCAGCGGGAGGGGGAGAGCGAGACGTCGTTGGTGGCGACGGCGGCGAGGTGCTCGTACCAGGGCTCGTCGACGAGGCGCAGCTCGATCCGCTCGTCGGCCTCGATCATCGGCAGCAGCGCCTCGAGCCGCGAGCGCTCGACCTGCGCCTTGACGAGCAGTCGCAGCTGCTCGCCGCGCGCCTTCGAGAACGCCTCGACGACCGGCTCGGCGGGCTTGCGGTGGCCGAGGAAGCCGCCCGGGAAGACGAACCGGACGAGGCCGTCGTCGCTGCGGCGGGCCGGAACCGCGAGCAGCTCCGGATGGATCCCCCAGGGCACCCGCGGAGTCTCGAGGCCCCAGCCGGCGTAGCGCCGCTGCTCGCAGGCGGTGACCGTGTAGATGACGTCGTAAGCGGCGCGGGCCGGCTCGAGGTGCTCGCGCGTGAAGTGCTCCCAGACGAACCTGCCGATCACCCGAACGCCCCGCGAACGCAGCTGCGCGAGCTCGTCGAATTGGTAGTTCTGGTCGCAGAGGACGACATCGAGCGAGTTCGTGCGCACCCAGTCCTCGTACTCGGCGAGCGGCGTCTCGAAGCTCGACGCGGCGGTGACGCGGGGCTGATCCCAGACGCCGGTCCGCTCGAGCGCGCCCGCCATCGGCCCCTTCTCGCGCCGTGGCTTGGCGAGGACGAAGCTCTCGTGCCCGAGCTCGTCGACGGCGGAGCGGAGGTAGCGGCCGACGACCGGCTGGCCGCGGTTGAACCACTTGCTGACGATCCCGACGTTCACGCCCGGCCCGCCCTCAGCCCTTCAGCCCGCGGCGCGGCGGCCGCGACCGCGATCGCCGCCGCGGACGCTCATCAGCCGTGGCTTGCGGGGCAGCAGGCGCTCGCGATCGATTTCGCGCGGGACCGCGTGCATGCAGACCCGGGTCCAGTGCTCCTCGCGGGGCTCCTCCCAGACCGTCGCGACCCCCGCGAACCCGGCGGCGGTCAGCATCTGCTCGAGGCAGGGGACGTTCGGGATCCACCAGTTCGACGGGTTGCCGTCCTCGGTGCCGCGGAACAGCATGATCGGATCGCCGCCGCCCTTCGTCGTCGAGGCGGACTCGATGACCAACAGCTCGTCGGTGGCGCGGGCGAGGCGGAGCAGCAGCGACATCGGGTTGGGGACGCTGTAGATCAGCCCCGAGCAGAGGACGACGTCGAAGCTCCCGAGCCCCTGCCAGAGCTCCCCGAAGACGTCCATCTGCAGGAACTCGAAGCCGTAGCGATCGACGTTGGCACGGAGGTCCTCGCCGGTGCAGATGTCGACGCCGACCACCGGCGATGCGCCGCGGCGCACGGCCTCCGCGCAGTGGACGCCCTCCCAGCAGCCGACGTCGAGAAACGACCGGCCGGAGAGCTCGACCGGCAACCGGAACTGCTCCCAGCGGCTCGGCTTGCCGGCGGCGGCGAGCTCCTCGCCGACCGCCTCGATCCGGGTGTCTCCGCTTTCGGCCATCGCGAGCCGGGAGGGTAGCCGGAGGCGTGCCCGGGTCAGCTCCCGACCAGCGTTGCGAGGTCGGCCACGGTCCGCGACCACGACCGCTGCTCGGCCAGCTCGGCGACGCCGGCGCGCATCCGCTCGAGCTCGGTGCGGTCGCCGAGCCGCTCGATCGCGGCCGTCAGTCCGACGACGTCGGGATCCCAGGCGGGGATCCCCGAGCGGGCGGTGCCGTTCTGGGTCGAGGCGACGAGGATGCCGCTGCGCCCGTCCAGCACCATCTCCGACATCGGCGGCTTGTCGTTGGTGACGATCGGCATCCCGAACGCGGTCGCCTCGTACAGCGGCAGGCCGAGCCCCTCCCAGCGCGACGGCGCCAGGCAGACGTCGCAGGCGGCGAAGCGCGCCCGGTGTGCGGCCTCGGGCTCGTCCTCGAGCATCAGCTCGATCCGCGGGTCGGCGGCGGCGGCGTCGCGCAGCGTCTCGTCGTTGCGGGGGACCTGAGCGTTGACGAGCAGCCGCAGGTGCTCGCCCTCGGCCTTCGCGAACGCCTTCAGCACCTTCCGAACCGGCTTCCGCCGCCCCAGGAACGAACCGGGGAAGTAGAAAGAGACAACTCCGGCCAAATGCTCCGCTTCGCGTCCGCTTTGGCCGGCTTCAGCCTCAGCCCCGCCGCCGGAATCACGGCCACCTCCTCGGGCTTCGCCCTCCGGGGGTGCCGGGGATGCTGCGGCGGCTCCGCGCTCGGCCTGGTGCCTGTCCTCTGTCCTCTGTCCTCTGTCCTCTGCTGCCGCCAGCAGCTCCGGGTGAATCCCCCACTGCACATACGGGCTCTCGATCCCCATCTCCGCGTAGCGGTCACGCTCGGCGCGGTGCAGCGAGTAGATCGTCTCGTAGGCGTCGCGGGCCGCGGCGACGTGCTCGGGGGCGAAGTACTCCCAGACGAACCGGCCGACGGTGCGGATCCCGGCCGCGCGCAGCGCTCCGACCTCCTCCCACTGGTAGTTCTCGTCGAAGAGGATCAAATCGAGCGCAGCCGCCCGCGCCCAGTCCTCGTACTCGGCGAGCGGGACGTCGTGCGCCGACGCCTCGGTCACCCCGGGCTGGTCCCAGACCGGATCGGGCTCGCCGCTCGCCACTTGCTGAGCGCGAGGTCCCGAGCCCGGTCGGGCGAGGACGAACGTCTCGTGGCCGAGGCCGTCGAGGGCGGAGCGGACCTGCCGCGAGAGCACGGCCTGGCCGCTCGCCCTCCACTTGCTGACCAGACCTATTCGCACGCGTCCTCTGCTTCGCGTCCGGGCGTGCGCGGGAGTGTGCCCATCAGCGCTTGCGGGCGAGCGTGATCCCGTCGGCGACCGCGAGCATCGCGACGTCGACCCGCTCGTCGCCGGCGATCGACTCGTTCAGCCCGGCGATCACCTGCGCGCTTTCGTCGTCCGGCGCCGGATCGAGGACGGTGCCGCCGCGGAGGACGTTGTCGAGAACGATCAGCCCGCCGGGACGGAGCAGCGTCAGACACGACTCGTAGTAGGACGGATACCCGGTCTTGTCGGCGTCGATGAACGCGAAGTCGTAGGTGCCGGCCGCCGCCGCGGTCAGCTCCGCGAGCGTCTCGCCGGCGGGGCCGATCGCGATCTCGATCCGGTCTTCGACGCCGGCGGCCGCGAAGTTCGCCCGCGCCGTCTCGGCCCGCTCGGGATCGAGCTCGCAGGCCGTCAGCCGGCCGCCCTCGCCGAGGCCGCGGGCGATGCAGATCGCCGAGTAGCCCGTGAAGGTGCCGAGCTCGATCGCGCGCGAGGCGCCGATCAGGCGGACGAGCATCGTCATCAGCGCGCCCTGGTCAGGCGAGATCTGCATGACCGCGATGTCGCCGAGCGCCGCGGTGCTCTCGCGGACCGCGGCCAGCGCCGCATCCTCGCGCGAGCCGTTCCGGACCACGTAGTCGTGGAGCTCGGGCGTCAGCGCGATGAACTTCGGATCGCTCACGCGCCCGTCGCCGCGGTTTCGGTGCCGACCTCGTAGCCGAGGTCGGCGAGGAGCTCGCCGGCCGCAGCGTCGAACGCGGCGACGTCCTCGGGCGACATCTTCTCCTTCCAGCGGTACATGGCACTCGGGTCGGGCGGCTTCTGCGTCATTGCGTGCGCCTGCATCCGCTCCTCGCCAGGCCGGGTCGGCTTGCCGTCGGTGGCGGGCAGATCGCGCGCCATCTCCGCCATCCGCTCGGCCGCGTTCTCGTAGTAGGTGAGCATCGCCGCATCCCAGGGGAGCTCGAGGAACTCGGCGATCCGCCGCAGGTTCGGCTCGGTGTCGGTGACCAGGTCCTCGTAGCGGAGCTCGAGGTAGTGGGAGACCTTGCGACCGTGCCGCTGGGCGCGGCGGATCCGCCGCTGCCAGGTCTCGGCGACCTGGCCGGCCGGCGCCGGGTCCTTGTCGCCGAGGGTCCGCTTCCAGCGCGACAGCGCGACGTCGCGGCCGTCGCGGATCACGTGGACGAAACGCGCCTCCGGCAGGGCCCCCTCGATCTTGACCATGCTCTTCACGTAGGCCGGCGTCTTCTCGCCATAGCGTGGCTTGCCCTGCCGCTCCGCGTACATCTCGTAGAAGGCGCGGAGCGCCGGCCCCGACTCGAACCGCTCGAGCTGTCGCCAGCGCGCGACGACGTCGGCGGGATCGGTGTCGAGGTCGCCCCACTGCCGGACCGCGGTCATCGTCGCTGCCGCCTGCTCGGGCGTCGCCCCGCCGTCGATCGCATCGATCAGCTCCGGGACGAAGTGCGTCTCCGGCGGGATCGCGAGATCGGGATGGGCGTCGAGCATCAGTCGCAGCATCGTCGTGCCGGAACGGCCCACGCCGACGATGAACGGGACCGGCGGACGCGCCGAGTCCCCGGACTTCCTGCTGAAGAGCGCCATCGGTCGAAGCGTAGGCGACGCCGCGAAGCCCCGCGATCTAGGAGATCAGTGAGGCGAAGTCCGCGACGGTGCGATCCCAGGAGCGCTCCTCGCGGATCCGCAGGGCGCCGGCGGAGAGCTCGGCGCGGAGGCCGGGGTCGGCGAGGCGCGAGATCGCGCCGGTCAGGGCGTCGACGTCGACCGTCCGGGCCGGGATCCCGGAGTTGGCGAGGCCGTCGTCGTGGGAGCGGACGAGGAGCCCGTTGACGCCGTCGGTGACGAGCTCGTTCATCGGCGGGTCGTCGTTGCAGACGATCGGCTGGCCGAACGCGATCGCCTCGTAGAGGTGGAGGCCGAGGCCCTCCCAGCGGGCCGGGGCCATGCAGACGTCGGCGTCGGCGAACATCTGCAGGTGGACGTCGGTGGGGAGGTCCTCGAGGACGAGCTCGATCCGCCGGTCCCGCTTGACCGCCTTCTCGAGGAACTTCATCCGCCGCTCGATCTGCGCCTTGACGATCAGTCGCAGCTCCGGCTCGCGCGTCGCCGTGAAGGCGTTGATGACCTCCTTGAACGGCTTCCGCTTGCCGAGCAATCCCGCGTGGTAATGGAATCTCACGCCCTCGTGCTCCCGGTCCGGGGTCACCTCGAAGTACTCGGGATGGACGCCGTAGCGCACGTACGGCGTCTCGATCCCCATCCCTGCATAGCGCTCCTGCTCGGCCCGGGTCAGCGAGTAGACGAGGTCGTAGGCGCGTCTGGCCGGTTCGACGTGCTCGTCGCTGAACCGCTCCCAGACGAACCGGCCGATCGTTCGCACCCCGGACTCGCGCAGCGCCGCGATCGCGTCGAACTCGTAGTTCTGGTCGAAGAAGCAGGCCTCGATCCCGGTCTCGCGCGCCCAGCCGACGAGCTCCGCGGCGGGGATGAAGAAGTCGGAGGCCGGCGTCACCCCCGCCTGGGCCCAGACGTCGTCGGTGCGCGCGTCCTGCGGCATCGGAAAGCTCTCCTTGGTCGGGCGGCCGAGCACGAACGTCTCGTGCCCGAGCTCGTCGAGCGCGGAGCGGAGCTGGCGGGCGACGACGCCCTGCCCGCGGTTGAACCAGAAGGCGCAGATCCCGACGCGCATGGGCCGGGGAAGATAGCCGCAGCGCGCCGCTCGGCCCGGTTTCTAGGCCGGCGCCAACGCCCGGACCGCCGACTCGAACAGGCGCAGCCCGGCGGTCGAGCCGGTCAGCTCGTCGACCGCGTGCTCGGGATGGGGCATCAGCCCGACGACGTTGCCGCGCTCGTTGCGGACCCCGGCGACGTCGTTCAGCGAGCCGTTCGGGTTGTGGTCGCTTGCGTAGCGGAAGACCACCTGGCCGTTCGCCTCGACCTCGTCGAGCAGCTTTGGCGGGGAGAACCAGCGCCCGGTCGTGTGCTTGACCGGGATCGAGAGCACGTCGCCGCTGCGGCAGGCACCCGTCCAGGCGGTCTCGGCGTCGGCGACCTCGACGTCGACCTGGCGGCAGAGGAAGCGCAGCCCTTCGTTGGGCAGGAGCGCTCCGGGCAGGAGGCCCGCTTCGCAGAGGACCTGGAAGCCGTTACAGATCCCGAGCACCGGCCCGCCGTCCGCGGCGAACTCCATCACCTTCTCCATCGCCGGCGCGAAGCGGGCGATCGAGCCGACCCGGAGGTAGTCGCCGTAGGAGAAGCCGCCGGGGACGACGACCGCGTCGATCCCGTCGAGGTCGGTGTCGCCGTGCCAGACGATCCGTGCGTCGGCGACCCGCCCGCAGGCCTGCAGCGCGTCGACCTCGTCGCAGGACCCGGGGAATCGGAGGACGCCGAACCTCATCGAGGGTCACCTACCCCGATTGATCGGCGCGCCGGCGGAAGCGGACGCGAAGCGGAGCATTCCGCCGGAGTCATTCGACTTCCTCGATCTCGTAGTCCTCGATCAGCGGGTTGACGAGCAGCTTCTCGCAGAGCCCCTCGAGCTCGGCACGGTCCTCGTAGCGGAGCTCGACCATCCGGCCGATGCGGACGTCGCTGACCGATTCGACCCCGAGCGTCGGCAGCGCCCGCTCGACCGCCTTCCCCTGCGGGTCGAGGATGCCGTCCTTCGGCTTGATCAGGACCCGGGCGATCACGGCGCAGAAGTTAGACCACCGACGGGATGGCCGACCGTGATCACGCGGACGAACGGCGCCGGCCGAGCAGGCGGCGACGCAGGCCGCCGCGGGCGGCGGGCGGCTCGCCGACCGACTCCGCGATCTGCGCGTAGCCGGCGTCGCGGAGGGCGGGGCCCATGTCGAGCTCGGTGAAGGCCTCGCTCCAGCGCGGGTCGGTGGCGGCGAATGGGACCTCGGGCTCTCTGACTTTGCCGCGCGCCCACTCGGCGACCGCGGCCGGCGTCTCGCGGCGGGCAGCCTCGTAGACGCGGGCGATCGCGGCGACCGGATCGGCGCGAAGCTCCTCGTTGCGGAGCAGCACGTAGCGGTCGCCGAACAGGAGCCGGCCCTCGCGCCGGGTGCTCTCGAAGGTGTGCTTCCAGACGAGCAGGATCCGCTCGAAGTTCGCCGGCCGGCGGACGTGCGCGTACTCGGGTCGCTGGAGGAGGATCCGCGACAGCGCCCGGCTCGACCAGAGCTTCCGCTTCTCGCGCTCGGCGAAGAACTCGTCGGCGGTTCCGTAGGCCCGACTCCGCGACTTGCCGGTCATCATCGAGGCGGCGACCGCGCGGGGATCGCGAACGACGTGGACGAGAACCGCATTCCCGGGCGCCAGGCCGCGGACCGCCTCGAGCTTGTCGTAGAGGCGGGTCTCCTTGATCAGCACCGGCTCGTCGCGATCGAGCAGGGTCCGCAGGAAGCCGGCGCAGTGCTCGGGCATCTCCGGGCCGATCTCACGCTCGGGGTTGCCGGGGCCGCCGAGGTTGAACTCGGCGAGGTCGAGGCCGGGCCAGTGCTCGTCGCGGTAGGCGCGCCGCAGCCCCCGGGTCTCCGCGAACGGGTCGGTGGTGCGGGCGCCGCTGCCGCCGCCGGGCGTCTCGGCGTCCTCGCGGAACGGCTCGTAGAAGCAGTGGAGGCCCGGGTCCTCGAGCAGCGCGTCGTAGAGGATCGTCGTCCCCGACCGCCGCATGCCCTGCATCAGGATCGCCTGCGCCATCGCCGGCGGCAGGGTACGGGACGGCCGCGTCCAGGCCGGCCCGGCCGATCTCAGTCGAGCTTGCGGCCGGTGATCCGCTCGTACGCCTCGCGGTACTTCGCGGTCGTGCCCGCGATCACCTCGGGCGGCAGCGCCGGCGCCGGCGGCGAGTGGTCCCAGTCCTGCTCGTTCAGGTAGTCGCGGACGTACTGCTTGTCGAACGACGCCTGGCCACGACCCGGCTCGTAGTCGTCGGCGGGCCAGAACCGCGAGGAGTCCGGCGTCAGCACCTCGTCCCCGAGGACGATCTCGGCGCCCGGCGCCGAGCCGAACTCGAACTTCGTGTCGGCGAGGATGATCCCGCGCTCGAAGGCGTGGGTGCGGGCATGTTCGTAGAGCTCGATCGAGACCCGCCGGAGCTCCTCCATCAGCGGCCGCGAGCCGACGATCTCGGCGGCCCGATCGAAATCGATGTTCTCGTCGTGCTCGCCGATCTCGGCCTTCGTCGCCGGGGTGAAGATCGGCTCCGGGAGCTGATCCGACTCCTGCAGGCCGCCGGGCAGCTCGATCCCGCAGACCGCCTGGGTCTCCCGATATTCCTTCCAGCCGGAGCCGGACAGGTAGCCGCGGACCACGCACTCGACCGGGAACATCTCGAGCTTGCGGACGCGGATCGCCCGGCCCGAGACCTCGTCGGGCACATCCTCGCTGATCAGGTGGTTGGGGACGATCTCGCCGGTCGTCTCGAACCAGAAGATCGACATCTGGGTCAGGACCCGCCCCTTGTCGGGGATCGGCTCGGCGAGGACGACGTCGTAAGCAGAGATCCGGTCGGAGGCGACCATGATCAGCTCGTCGCCGTCCTCGTAGATCTCCCGGACCTTGCCGCTCGAATGGAGCTCGAGCCCGCTCAGGGTGGTGGTCATGCGGCGAGGCTACCAACGCCATGTGTCGCCGTGACGCCGCCGGGTATGAACACCGCCATGGCCGAGCCGACGAAAGCCGATCAGGTCCTCTCCGAGGTCATCCCCGGCATCCTCGAATGGAGCGGCCGCCACCCCAATCACGGATCGATCGTCCACTCCCACTACCTGACCGAGCAGCGGGCCGCGATCGACCCGATCGGTATCGATGGGATCGTCGCCGCCCTCGAGCGCGCCGGCGGCGTCGAGCAGGTCGTCCTGACGAACCGCCACCACCTCCGCGGCGCGGAGGAGATCATCGCCGCCTCCGGCGCCGTCCTCCGCTGCCCCCGCACCGGCCTTCATGCCTTCGAGGGGCCCGACGCCCCGACCGCGGTCGGCTACGGCTGGGAGGAGGAGGTCGCCGAGAACGTCACCGCCCACGAGGTCGGCTCGCTGTCGCCCGACGAGGGCGCGCTTCACATCGCCGTCGGTCCCGGCGCGCTCGCGTTCGCCGACACGATCGTCGCCGACGAGCGCGGCCTCGGGTTCGTCCCGGACTCGCTGATGGACGATCCGGAGGAGACCAAGCGCGGGATCGTCGCCGCGCTCCGCCCGCTCCTCGACCTCGACTTCGACGTGCTGCTGATGGCGCACGGCGCGCCGATCCCGGTCGGCGGCAAGCAGATCCTCGCCGCCTTCGCCGACTCGCCGCGGACCGCGTCGCTCGCCTAGTTGGCAGCAACGGTCGTCACGTCCACCACCCGGGTCTATCCTGGCCCGGCGGATGGCAGGAGCGCGGGAAATACGGCGACGGGGGACGTCGGTGACGCTCCTCGTTCTCGTGCTTCTCGTCGCGCTGTTGACGGCGGCGGATGCCGGTGCGGCGAGCCCGTTCCGCGGCAACGCGAGCTGGGTCTGGTACGTGACCGCCTCCGGCGGCAGCGCCGAGAACCTCGCCCGCCAGGCAGACCGGCGCGGCCTCGACGCCGTCTACGTCAAGAGCGGCGACGCCGGCAACTACTGGAGTCAGTTCGACCGCGGACTCGTCCGCGCGATCCACGCCCGCGGGCTCGACGTCTGCGCCTGGCAGTTCGTCTACGGCAGCGACCCGAAGCGTGAGGCGAAGGTCGGCGCCGCAGCGGCCGGGCGCGGGGCCGACTGCCTGATCGTCGACGCCGAGAGCGCCTACGAGGGCCGCTACGCGGCCGCCGACGCCTACATCCGCAGCCTCCGCCGCCGGGTCGGGCCCGACTTCCCGGTCGCGCTCGCCAGCTTCCCCTACGTCGACTACCACCCGGCCTTCCCGTACTCGGTGTTCCTGGCGCCGGGCGCCGCCGACGCCAACCTGCCGCAGCTCTACTGGTACGCGATCGGCGACCCCGTCGCGGCCGCCTTCCGCCACACCTACGCCTTCAACAACCCCTACGGACGGCGCATCTTCCCGGTCGGGCAGACCTGGATGGACCCGCCGAAGGGGCAGGTGCTCGACTTCCGCCGGCTCGCCCGCGCCTACGGTGCCTCCGGGGTGAGCTGGTGGTCGTGGCAGGAGACCCGTCGCCGGGTCTGGCCGCGGCTCTCGGGCCGGCTGCGCGGCGAGCCACCCGGCCCGCGCCCGCGCCGCGAGTTCGCTCCGCTTTCCCGTGGGGCGCGCGGCGACCTCGTCGTCTGGGCGCAAGAGCTCCTCCGCGGCGCCGGCCTCGCGACGCCCGTGAGCGGCCGGTTCAAGGGGCGGACCGAGCGCGCCGTACGGACCCTGCAGCGCCGGGGCGGCCTTGAGGTGAGCGGCACGATCGACGATCCGACCTGGAAGCGGCTGCTCACCGCCGAGCCCGAGAAGGTCCGCTGGTCGCGGCGCGGCAACCCCACCGGGCTTCGCGCTGCCGTGGCCGGAAGTGCTCCGGCCACGGCCTCGTTGCCGCCGCTCGCCGACGAGATCCCGCCGCCGTCGGAGCGGAGCCGATGAGGCGCGCGGCGGTCGTGGTGCTCGCGTTCGCGCTTGCATCCCTCGTCGCAGCCCCGCTCGCCGGAGCCGCGACCGCTCGCGACCGGCCCGACACGCCGGGCCCGCTCGATCTCGTCAAGGTCAGGGTCGGCCAGCAGGAGACGAAGCTGAAGGTGCGGATCGGGGTCAGCAGCCCGCTGCCGCGACTGCGGGAGCTCCGCCCTCACCCGGCCTTCGAGGTGGGCAAGGCGGAGCGCTACCTGTGCCTGAACCTGGCGTCGCACTCGATCGGTCGCCGCCTCTACTGCCCGGCCGGGGTGACGAAGCACGGCCGCGTCGCGGTCGGCGTCAACGTCGTCGGCAAGCGCGGGATCCGCGGCAACGGCTCGGTCGCGGCGAAGGTCGAGCGGTCGAAGCGCGGGCTCGTGCTGCGGCTCGGGCTCGGCGCGCTCGGCATCGAGCCGGGGAAGCTGAGCTTCTCGGCGGCGACGAGCTGGTACGGGCCGGCGTGCGTGCCGAAGGGCTCGCGCGCCGCGACCGTCTGCGTCGATCGGGCGCCGCCGCGGGGCGCCGTGAAGACGCGGATCTACCCGGTCCGGCGAGTCGGCTGCACGGGCCTCGGCCATCACACCGTTCGCAGCGGCTCCGCCCGCCACAAGTGGGTGGCGCTCACCTTCGACGACGGGCCGAGCCTCTACACCGACGACGTGCTGCGGATCCTCGATCACAACCACGTCCACGCGACGTTCTTCCAGATCGGCCAGCAGGTCCCCGCCTACGCCGGCCTCGAGCGGAAGATCCTCGCTCACGGCCACGAGCTCGCGAACCACTCCTGGCGCCACGCGATGGGACCGGGCAAGGGCGATCTCCGTCACACCAGCGACGTGATCGAGCACGCGACCGGCTTTCGGCCCTGCGCCTTCCGGCCGCCCGGCGGCTACCTTCCGTCCTCGACCGCCGCGGCCGCCGCGGCGCTCGGGATGGTCAGCGTGATCTGGGACGTCGACACCCGCGACTGGACGACGCCGGGGAGCGCCTCGATCCTCCACGTCGCCACATCGGGAGGCCGCGGTTCGATCGTCCTCATGCACGACGGCGGCGGCAACCGCAGCCAGACGGTCGCGGCCCTGCCGGCGATCATCCACAGCTACCGCGCCCGGGGCTACCGGATGAAGACGATGACCGAGCTCCTCGGCGGCCACTACGTCCTCGAGGAGGACAAGCACGGCCACCACCGGACCTGGAATCCGCCGGCCCGAAAGCCCGCCCTTCCGATCCCCCGCGAGGGACCGTGAGCGGGCGCCGCCTTTCCCGCCGGGCCGTGATCGGTGCCGGAGCTGCGGCGGGCGCCGGGCTGGCGCTGCCGGGCGGCAGCGCCGCCGCTCACCGCGGCGGCGGCCGCCGGCACCGGCGCCGGATCGAGGCCGACGTCGTCGTCGTCGGAGCCGGGTTCGCGGGCCTGACCGCGGCGCTCGCGGTCAAGCGCGGCGGCAACTCCGTCGCCGTCCTCGAGGCGCGCTCGCGGGTCGGCGGACGGGTCGCCGGCCATCGCCTCCCGAGCGGTGAGTTCTCCGAGCGCGGCGGAACCTTCGTCGGACCGACCCAGGACCGGATCCTCGCCGCCCTCGACCGCTTCGGGATCGGCACCTTCCCGACCTACGACGAGGGCTCGAACGTCTATGTCAACGGCGGCCGGCGGATGGAGTTCAGCGACACCGGCTTCACCGGCAGCGCGCCTCCCGATCCGCTGATCCTCCCGGAGCTGATCACCGTCGTCACCCGCCTCGATCAGATGTCGGCCTCGGTCCCGGTCGGCGCCCCGTGGAAGGCGGCGAACGCCGCCGAGTGGGATGCCGAGACGCTCGCCGGCTGGATCGCGGCGAACTCGGCGACCGAGCGCTTCCGCCGCCTCGTCCCGGCCGCGACCCGGCCGATCTTCGGAGCCGATCCGGGCGAGCTCTCGCTGCTCTTCGTCCTCTTCTACATCGCCGCCTCGGGGAACGAGTCGAACCCGGGGAGCTTCGAGCGCAACTTCAACACCCGCGGCGGCGCCCAGGAGCGCCGGATCGAGGGCGGCTCGCAGGTCCTCGGCCAGGCGATGGCGGCGGCGCTCGGCAAGCGCCGGATCGTCAAGCGCTCACCGGTCCGCCGGATCATCCAGCGGCGCGGCCGCGTCCGGGTCGTCTCCGATCGCGCGGTCGTGATCGCCAAGCGCGCGATCGTGGCGATCCCACCGGTGCTCGCCGGGCGGATCGACTACCACCCGGCGATGCCCGCCGCCCGCGACGCGCTCACCCAGCGGCTCCCCCAGGGCGCGTTGACGAAGGTCGCCGCCTCATACCCGAAGCCGTTCTGGCGCGCGCGGGGACTGAACGGCTCGACGCTCTCGACCGGGGGTCTCGTCAATGCGACCTTCGACGACAGCCCCGAGGACGGCCGGCCCGGGGTCGTCTTCGGCTTCGTCGGCGGCGACAGCTCGCGACGCTTCGCCGCTCTCGGCCCGGCCGCACGTCGCCGCACGGTGCTGACCGAGCTCGCCGAGCTGCTCGGCCCCGAGGCGATGCACCCGACCGATTTCTTCTCCACGCAGTGGCCGGAGCAGCGCTGGAGCCGGGGCGGGCCGGTCGGCATCTACCCGCCCGGCCTGATGACCACCTATGGGCACGCGATCCGCGAGCCGGTCGGGCGGATCCACTGGGCAGGGACCGAGACCTCGACCTACTGGAACGGCTACATGGACGGGGCGATCCGCTCCGGCGAGCGCGCCGCCGCCGAGGTCCTCGAAGAGATCTAACGCAGGGCTTCGAGCCGGGCGAAGACCTCGCCGGTGTGGGTCAGATAGGCGCCCGGATCGAAGACGGCGTCGAGGTCGACGGCGACGTCCTCGTCGGCCAGCGCAGCGGCGAGCAGATCGCGGAACGGTGTCCGCGTGTCCCAGGCGCGCTGCGCGTTCTCCTGGACGAGCCGGTAGGCGTCGTCGCGGACCAGTCCGGCGTCGATCAGCGCGGTCAGGGCACGCTGGCTGTAGATCGCTCCGTGGGTCAGCTCGAGGTTCTCCCGCATCCGCTCGGCATGGACGGTCATTCCCGCCGCGACCCGGGTGGCGAGGTGTTGCATGTAGTCGAGCGCGATCGTCGCGTCGGGGAGGATCACCCGCTCCGCCCCGGAGTGGGAGATGTCGCGCTCGTGCCAGAGGGCGACGTTCTCGAGCCCGGCCTGCGCGTAGCCGCGAAGGACGCGGGCGAGCCCGGTGATCCGCTCGGTCGTGATCGGGTTGCGCTTGTGCGGCATCGCCGAGGAGCCCTTCTGGCCCTTTCCGAACGGCTCCTCGACCTCGCGGACCTCGGTCGCGAACCGCTCGAGACCGGCGCCGGCGATGGCGATCGCGGAGAGCAGGTCGGCGTGGCGGTCGCGGGGGATGATCTGTGTCGAGGCGTCCTCGACGTGGAGGCCGAGCCGGTCCATGACCGCGGCCTCGACGCTCGGGGGCAGCGATGCGTAGGTGCCGACGGCCCCGGAGAGCTTGCCGAACCGGGTCGCAGCGAAGGCCCGCTCGAGGCGCTTGACGTTACGGTCGGCCTCGAAGGCGAAGCCGGCGAGGCGGAGGCCGAAGCTGGTCGGCTCGGCATGGATGCCGTGCGTGCGCCCGACGCAGACGGTGTCGCGGTGCTCGAGCGCCCGCTCGATCAGGACGTCGCGGTAGGCGACCGCGCCGGGCACGACGATCTCGCCGGCGGCCCGGATCTGCGTCGCCAGCGCGGTGTCGAGCACGTCGGAGGACGTCAGGCCGTAGTGGATCCAGCGGCCCTCCGGCCCGACCGACGCCGCGACGACGTCGACGAATGCCGCGACGTCGTGGTTGGTCGTCCGCTCCCGCGCCTCGACCTCCTCGACCGTGAAGCCTGCGCGCTCCCGGCAGGCGGCAGCGTCTTCGGCGGGAACGACGCCGGCTTCGGCGAGCGCCTCGGTGACCGCCAGCTCGACCTCGAGCCAGCCCTCCATCTTGCGCCGCTGCGTCCAGACGGCGCCGATCTCCTCGCGGGTGTAGCGGGGGATCAAAGCCCGATGATCCGCGCCGCGTAGAGGCCGGCGTTCTTGGCGCCGTCGACCGCCATGCAAGCGACCGGCACCCCGGGCGGCATCTGGGCGATCGCGAGCAGGGCGTCCATGCCGCCGAGGTTCTTGCCGGCGATCGGCACGCCGATGACCGGCAGGCTCGTGTGCGCGGCGGCGACGCCGGGGAGCGCCGCGCTCATCCCCGCTCCGGCGATGATCGCCTTCAGCCCCCGCATCTGCGCGGCCTTGCAGTACTCGACGACGAGGTCCGGTGTCCGGTGCGCGCTCATCACCCGGACCTCGTAGCGGATGCCCGCCTCCTCGAGCGCCTTGCCGGCCGGCTGCATCTTCGGCTTGTCGTTCGCCGAGCCCATGATGATCCCGACGAGCGGTGAGTCGACGTCGATCTCCGCGAAGGCGGACTCGACGTCGGGCATCGCCTCGGGCGTCTGCTCCGGCACCTCGGTCCCGGTGGTGGGGGTCGGAGTGGATTCGGCTTCGGTCATCAGGCCTCCTGGGTGGTTCGCTCGACGGCACGGGCAGCGATGTCGGTGCGGATCTGCCGGCCGCCGAAGGTGATCAGCTCGGCCGCATCGTATGCGCGCTCCCGAGCCGTCGCGACGTCAGCGCCGAGGGCGGTGACGTTGAGGACGCGGCCCCCGGCCGTGACGAGCCGCCCGTCCTCGATCGCGGTCCCGGCATGCGTCACCTCGGCGCCCGTCGCCGCGGCCGCCTCGACCCCGTCGATGACGTCGCCTCTCGACGAGCTCTCCGGGTATCCGCGCGATGCGAGGACCAGGGTCACCGCCCACTCCGGCGTGAACTCGGCCGCGACACCGGCGAGCCCGCCCGGCTCGCGGGCGGCGAGGCAGAGGTCGAGAAGGTCGGAGCGAAGCCGGGGCAGGACCGCCTGCGTCTCGGGATCGCCGAAGCGGCAGTTGAACTCGAGCACCCGCGGGCCGTCGGCAGTCAGCATCAGCCCCGCGTAGAGAACGCCACGGAACGGCGAGCCGCGCTCGGCCATCAGCTCGACGATCGGCGCGTGGACGTCCGCGACGGTTTGGGCGACCGCGCCCGCGTCGATCCCGGGGACCGGCGAGTAGCTGCCCATGCCGCCGGTGTTCGGGCCGCGGTCGCCGTCGAAGATCCGCTTGTAGTCCTGGGCCGGGGCGAGCGGGACGACGTTGTGGCCGTCGCAGAGCGCCAGCATCGACAGCTCCTCGCCCTCGAGGAACTCCTCGATCAGGACCTGGGTGGCTCCGAAACGCTGCTCGGTGAAGAAAGCATCGACGGCTGCGGTCGCCTCGGCGCGATCGGCGGCGATGATCACGCCCTTGCCGGCGGCGAGGCCGTCGGCCTTGAGCACGACCGGGTAATCGCAGCCGGCGAGGTGGGCGAGCGCCTGTTCGCGGGAGGCCGCCAGCAGATGCTCGGCAGTCGGCACGCCGGCCTCGCGCATCGCCTCCTTCGCGTAGAGCTTCGAGCCCTCGAGGCGGGCGGCGGCGGCGCTCGGGCCGAAGGCGGCGATGCCCGCCTCCTCGAGGTCGTCGGCAAGGCCGGCGACGAGCGGCACCTCGGGACCGATCACGACCAGGTCCGCGGCGATGTCGAGGGCGGCCGGGACGACGCCCTTCGCGGCTTCGACGACGTCGGCGTCGGCGGCGATCCCGGCGTTACCGGGCGTGCAGAAGAGCTCCGGCGCGTGCGCCGAGCGGCCGAGGGCGCGGACGATCGCGTGCTCGCGGCCGCCGCCACCGACGACGAGGACCCTCATCGCGCCGTCCGGGCCGCCGCGGCGCCGCTCAAAGGGAGCCGGCGAAGTCGTCGCTCGGAATCGCGCCGAGCGTCTCGTTGACCGTGGTCCCGCGGGAGCCGAGCTCGACCGAGGCCTTGGCCATCGCCTCGGGACTCTCGGCCTCGACGACGCTGACGAAGTCGTAGCGACCGAGCGTCGCCCACTGATGGTGGACGGTGAGACCGATCTGCTCCATCTCGCGGTTGACCTCGGCGATCCGGTCGGGGTTGTTCTTGATCGTCTTGACGCCGTCGCTGGTCAGCTTCGTCAGCAGGATGAAATGGGGCAAGGTCCTCTCCTCCTCGTCGTCGCGGTCGGGTGTCCCGTCGCTCCCATTTCTCTCACAGTCCGCGGTGCCGCTGCAAGCCGCCTCGGCGAACCGGCCTCGGTCAGGCCGGCTTGCGGGCGCTTCCGACCACCAGCGGCCGGGCGATCGGCGGCGCCTTCGGCAGCTCCCCGTGCTCGACCGAGTCGATCTCGAGCGGCGAGGCCTCGATCGCGGCGAGCGTGTCGCGATTGCAGCGGCAGCCGTGGCCGACGAACTGCCACGGCGCCCGCAGCCGGTCCTGCCAGCGGGCCGTGCCGGGATCGGACGAGCGGACGTGCTCGAGGAACAGCAGGCGGCCGCCGGGCTTCAGCACCCGATGCACCTCGGACAGCGTCGCCGGAACGTCGTCGACGGTGCAGAGGACCAGCGTCGCAACTGCGGTGTCGATCGATGCGTCCGGGATCGGCAGCGCGTCGGCCGGCGTCTCGATCACCGTCGCCCCGTCGCCGGCGCGCTCGCGGAGCTGCTTGGCCATCGGCGGGAACGGCTCGGTGAGGATCAGCTCCTCGATCCCGTCTGGGTAGTGGGCGAGGTTGAGCCCGGTCCCGGCGCCGAGCTCGACCGTCCGGCCCGAGGCACCGGCGAGGATCGCGTGGCGGCGGTCGCTCAGTCCCGCCTCCTCCGTGTCGGCCATCAGCCGGTCGTAGACGCCGGCGAACAAGCGGCCGACGGTTGCGTCGTAAGCACGGTGGCCGATGCCCATACCCGACACCGTACTCCGGTCAGCCGGAACCGTCGCTGATCAAGGCCGCGAGATCGTCCGTCGTCCGCTCCCAGCTCAACTCGTCGCGCCGACGCCGCGCGCCGGCGGCGAGCTCGGCCCGGAGCCCGTCGTCGGCGATCTTCTCGATCGCCGCGCTCAACGCCGGGACGTCCGGGGCGAAAGCGGGGATGCCGGACCGGGGTGCGTGGCCGTCGGGGATTCCGGGGACGAGCAGGCCGTTGACGCAGTCGCTGACCACCTCGTTCATCGGCGGGTTGTCGTTGGTGATCACCGGGACGCCGAGCGCCGTCGCCTCGAAGAGGTGCAGCCCGAGTCCCTCCCAGCGGCTCGGCGCCAGGCAGGCGTCGGCGGCGGCGAGCATCCGCAGGTACTCGTCCGTCGGCAGGTCCGCGGTGATCACCTCGATGCGGCGATCGCGGCGCCCGAACCGCGAGCCGCCGCGGATCATCCGCGCGACCTGCTTCGCCTGCCGTTCCACCTGCGCCTTGAGGATCAGCCGTAGTCGCGGATCCGGCGCGGCCCGGAACGCCGCGATCGCCTCCGCGAGCGGCTTCCGCTTCGACATGAACCCGCCCGGGAACAGCAGGGAGACCACTCCGCCGGAATCGAGCCTGTCCTCTGTCCTCTGTCCTCTGTCCTCCTCTAGGCGCCTCCCCAGCTCCACGACCTCCGGCGCGCAGCCCCAGCGGACGCGGGGGCTGTCGATTCCGAGCTCGGCGTAGCGCTGCTGCTCGGAGCCGGTCAGCGAGTAGACCCGGTCGAAGGCGCGCAGGGCCGGTTCGACATGCTCGGCCGAGAAGTGCTCCCAGACGAACCGGCCGATCGTCCGGACGCCCGAGTCGCGAAGCTGCGCGATCTCGTCGAACTGGTAGTTCTGGTCGAAGAGGACGAGGTCGGGATCGGTCGCCTCGGCCCAGGCCATGTACTCGGCGGCCGGGATCAGGTAGTCGCTCGCGGCGGTCACCTCCGCCTGCGCCCAGACGTCCTCGGTGTCGACCCAGCCGGGCTTGATGTTCGTCTTCCGGGTCGGTCGGGCGAGGACGAACGTCTCATGCCCGAGGCCGTCGAGCGTCGCGCGGATCTGCCGGGCGACGACGGCCTGTCCGCGGTTGAACCAGTAGGCGACGATCCCGATCCGCATCGGCTCGAACCCTTGCACGACGGCTGCCGGCCCGGCGCCGCGGCAGGGATGCCAACCTGACGGGCGAACCGCGATCCGATGACGCTTCGGCATCGACCACTGCTGCTCCTCGCCGCGCTGCTCGCGCTGGCGCCGGCTCCCGCCGCGGCGACGGCCGCCGGTCCCGATCGCGGCGATCCTCCTTCCGCCGCAGCCTTCGCCCGCGCCACCCGTTCGTTGCTCGACGGCGGCCTGCTCGACCGTCGCTCGGCTGATCGGACGGCACGCTCCGGCGGCATCGTCGCCTCGCCGGTGCCCGCGACGCTGTTCCCGCGCAAACGCCTGCTGACGCTCTACGGGGCTCCGCAGCTGAGCGCGACGATCCTCGGCAAGCTCAGCCCGGCGGCGGCGGCCCGCAAGGCGGTCAAGCAGGCCCGGCCCTACGCCCGGATCGGCGATCGACCGGTGATTCCCGGCTTCGACCTGATCGCGGTCGTCGCCAACTCGACGCCCGGCCCCGACCGCAAGTACCGGACCCGCCAGCCGGCCCGTCTGATTCGCGCCTACCTGCGCGAGGTCCGGGCGATCGACGGCCGGCTCGTCCTCGACATCCAGCCCGGTCGCGCCCGGGTCGCCGACGAGGTCGAGGCGCTCGAGCGCTGGCTCGAGAAGCCGGAGGTCGACATCTCGATCGACCCCGAATGGGAGGTCGGCCCTCGCGGTGTCCCCGGCCGCGACGCCGGCCGGATCAAGGCCAGGGAGATCAACCGCATATCGAGGCAGATCCAGCGGATCATCGACGCGAACGACCTGCCGCCGAAGGCGCTCGTCGTCCACCAGTTCCATCGCGGCTCGGTCCGCAAGCGCCGCCAGATCGTCCAGCGCCGCGACGTCGACGTGACGCTCAACTTCGACGGGATCGGCAGCCCCGCCGCCAAGGCCGCCGGCTACCGCGCGCTCGCCAGCCCGGCGGCCTTCAACGGCTTCTCGGTCTTCTACTCGCTGGACACCAGGGTGATGAGCCCGCGCTCGGTCCTCGGCCTCGAGCCGGCCGTGGACTTCCTCCTCTTCCAGTAGTCCGGCTCCCGGGCCAACCGCGGCGGCTATCGTCGTCGTCGTGCCCGCCCGGATCGTCCTCTTCGGAGCCACCGGCTACACCGGGAGGCTGACCGCGGCCGCGCTCCGCGAGGCCGGTGCCAAGCCGGTCCTCGCTGCCCGCAACCCGCGGACCCTCGCCGTCCTCGCCGAGGAGCTCGGAGGCGGGCTCGAGACCGCCGTCGCCGACGTCGCCGACCCGCCCTCGGTCCGGGCGCTGCTCGAACCCGGCGACGTCATGGTCAGCACCGTCGGGCCATTCGCCCGCTGGGGGGCGCCCGCGATCGAGGCGGCGATCGACGCCGGCTGCGCCTACATCGATTCGACCGGCGAGCCGCCGTTCATCCGCCGCGTCTTCGAGGAGTGGGGGCCGGTCGGAGTTGGTTCGGGCGCTGCGCTGCTGACCGCGCTCGGCTACGACTGGGTGCCCGGCAACCTCGCCGGCGCCCTCGCACTCGAGGAGGCGGGGGCGGATGCCCGCCGGGTCGAGATCGGCTACTTCCTCACCGGCAGCGGGATGGGCGGGATGAGCGGCGGCACCCGGGCGTCCACCGTCGGCGTGATGCTCGAGCCGGGCTTCGCATTCCGCGACGGTCGGGTCGTCACCGAGCCGCCGGGTCGCCACGTCGCGAGCTTCGAGGTCCGCGGCCGCGAGCGCGAGGCCGTCTCGGTCGGCTCCTCCGAGCACTTCACGCTGCCGCCGCTCAGCCCCGGGCTCACCGAGGTCGAGGTCTATCTCGGCTGGTTCGGGAAGCTGTCGCGGCCGATGCAGGTCGGATCGATCGGGCTCGCCGCGATCGGGAAGGTCCCGCCTCTGAAGACCGGTCTGACGACGATCGCCCGGCGGCTGGTGAGCGGATCGTCCGGTGGGCCGGGCGAGGCCGAGCGATCCGCCGGCGGCTCCTACGTGCTCGCCCGTGCCTACGGAGGCGACGGCGACCGCCTCGCCGAGGTCCACCTCAGCGGCGTCGATGGCTACACGTTCACCGGGAACTTCCTCGCCTGGGCGGCGATCGCCGCCCGCGACGGCGAGATCACCGGCAGCGGCGCCCTCGGTCCGGCCGCCGCCTTCGGCCTCGAGCGGTTCGAGCAGGGGGTCGCCGAGGCCGGCATCGCCCGGGCGTGAGCGGCCGCCTCCTTGATCGCGTCGCGGCGGCGCTCACGGCTCTGGTCGCGCTGGCGGCCGGCGCGGCGCTGTCGGCCGACCTCGCCGGCGCTCGCTTCGAGGGAGCCGCGCAGCGTCAGGTCTTCGGCCACTCGGTCCGCGATCGACCACTCGTCGTCCGCCGCGCCGGTGACCCGGGTTCCGGCTTCGACGTCCTCGTCGTCGGTTCGATCCACGGCGACGAGCGTCAGGGCCACCGGATCGTCCGCGCCCTCCGCCGCGCCCATCCCGATGGCCTCAGGGGCGCCGACCTCTGGACCGTGATGACCGTCAACCCCGACGGCGTTGCCCACCGGACCCGCAAGAACGCGCACGGCGTCGACCTCAACCGGAACTTCTCCTTCCGCTTCGACCCGCACCTCGACGGCGGCTACGAGTCCGGCCCGCGCCCGTTCTCCGAGCCGGAGTCGCGCGCGGTCGCCCGGCTGTCGAAGCGCGTCCGCTTCGATCTCGCGATCTGGTACCACCAGCCGTGGGGCGTGACGCTGGCGCCCTGCAACCGGACCGGCCGGATCGCGAGGACCTACGCCCGGCTCTCGGGGCTGCCGGCGGAGCGCGACTGCGACCACTACACGCCCGGCAGCGCGATCAGCTGGCAGCACCACCGGACCGGCACCGATGCCTTCGTCGTCGAGCTGCCCGGCCGCGACCTCC
>DASTTY010000076.1:0-3913 GCA_035759925.1 Solirubrobacterales bacterium | reverse complement strand
GGGGCGCGGGTCGGAACCGCGAGCGTCCGCCGCCGCTCGCAGCTGCTCGCCGTCCGCCCCGACCTCGACGTCGTCGAGCTCCGCGGCAACGTCGACACGAGGCTGCGCAAGCGCGAAGGCGGCGAGGTCGACGGGCTCGTCCTCGCCGCCGCCGGCCTCGAGCGGCTCGGCCGCAGCGGCGAGTCCGGCTTCCGCTTCGGCCTGCGGGCGATGACCCCGGCGCCCGGGCAAGGGACGCTCGCGCTCGAGGCCCGCGACGACGCCGGTGCGGCCGCTGCCGCGGCGGCCGGCCTCACCGATCGCGAGGCGCTCGTCGAGCTGACCGCCGAGCGTGCCGTCGTCGCCGGGCTCGAAGCGAGCTGCGACACGCCGGTCGGCGTCTGCGCCCGCCACGACGACGGCGTCCTGCTGATCCGCGGCTACGCCGGGCTTCCCGACGGCAGCGAGCACGTCTACGACGAGGTTCGCGGCGATCCCGACCAGCCGGTCGGGCTCGGCGAGGCGCTGGTCGAGCGGATGCTCGGCGCCGGCGCCGGTGAGCTGCTCGAGCGGGCGAGCGACGGGGGGACCGATGGCTGACCGGACGAGCGTCGGCGCGGGCCCGCGCCCCGGCGTCGCCTACCTCGTCGGCGCCGGGCCCGGTGATCGCGGTCTGATGACGAGCCGTGCCCTCGAGCTGATCGCCGGCGCCGATGCGATCCTCTACGACCGGCTGATCCCGGCCGGCGCCCTCGACGGGGCTCGCCCCGACGCCGAGCTGATCTACGTAGGCAAGGCGCCCGGTGCAGTCGCCGTCGAGCAGGAGGAGAGCGAGCGGCGGATGGTCGCGATCGCGCGCGAGGGCAGGTCGGTGATCCGCCTCAAGGGCGGCGACCCGTTCGTCTTCGGCCGCGGCGGCGAGGAGGCCGAGACCCTGCGCGCGGCGGGCGTCCCGTTCGAGGTCGTGCCCGGCGTCACCGCCGGCGTCGCCGCCTCCGCCTACGCCGGGATCCCGGTGACGCACCGCGACGACGCCTCGGCGGTCGCCTTCGTCACCGGTCACGAGGACCCCGAGAAGGAGGCCTCGGCGATCGACTGGCCGGCGCTTGCCGCCTTCCCCGGCACCCTCGTCCTCTACATGGGCGTCCGCAACCTGCCGCGGATCGCCGAGCGCCTGGTCGCCGGCGGGCGCGATCCCGACGAGCCGGCGGCAGCGGTCGAGCGCGGCACCTGGCCCGGTCAGCGCACCGTCGTCGCGACCGCGGCGACGCTCGCCGATGCCGTCGCCGAGGCGGGCCTGAAGGCGCCCGCGATCCTCATCTTCGGCCCGGTGGCCGCGCGGCGCGAGCGGATCGCCTGGCTCGAGGCGCGGCCTCTGCACGGCCGCAAGGTGGTCGTCACCCGCGCCCGGGCGCAGGCGAGCTCGCTGGCGGCGGCCCTGGCCGGACTCGGCGCCGAGGTCGTCGAGCTGCCCGCGATCCGGATCGAGCCGCGGATCGACGGCTCCGAGGTCTCGGCGATGGTCGAGAGCATCCACTCCTACGCGCTCGTCTGCCTGACGAGTCCGAACGGCGCCGAGCTGCTGATGGCGGCGCTGGCCGAGCACGGGCTCGACGGCCGGGCGCTCGCCAACGCGACGATCGCGGCGATCGGCCCCGGCACCGCCCGCCGGCTCCGCGAGCTCGGCCTGATCGCCGACATCGTTCCGCCCCGCTCGATCGCCGAGTCGCTGGTCGAGGCGCTGCGCGAGGTCGAGGTCTCCGATCGGCCGGTCTTGGTCGCCCGCGCCGCCGAGGCCCGCGACGTGCTTCCCGACGCGCTCGCCGAGCGCGGCGCCAAGGTCGACGTCGTCCCGCTCTACGAGACCGTTCGCGAGCCCGCATCGGAGGAGCTGCTCGCCGCGATCGCCGACGCCGATTACGTAACGTTCACATCGTCCTCGACGGTCCGGTTCTTCCTCGAGAGCGTCGGCGACGGGTTCCCCGCCGGGACCCGCGTCGTCTCGATCGGCCCGGTCACGAGCGCGACCGCGCGCGAGCTCGGCCTTGACGTCGCAGTCGAGGCCGAGCGGCACGACCCCGAGGGCCTCGTCGCCGCACTCCTCGCCGACGCCGGCTGACCCGGAGCATCTCGGGGCCGCACAGCGGCCTCTTCGTGACCCACGTCCGGATCCGCGGGGAATCGACCATCTACAGTGGATTCGGGATGAGCCTGCCGATCACTTTCCTGACCGACTACGGGGTCGCCGACGACTTCGCCGGCGTCTGCCGTGCGGTGATCGCGCGGATCGCGCCCGGTACCCAGGTGATCGACATCAGCCACGGGATCGGCCGCCACGACGTCCGTCAGGCCGCGGCGATCCTCGCCGACTCGCTGCCGTACGCGCCGGTCGGCGTCCATCTCGCGATCGTCGACCCCGGCGTCGGCGGGCCGCGCCGCGCCGTCGCCGCCCGCATCGAGGGCGAGGGCCACATTCTCGTCGGGCCCGACAACGGCCTGCTGCCACCGTCGATCGACGTCCTCGGCGGCTGCGTCGAAGCGGTCGACATCAGCGAGTCGCCGTTCCGCCTCGAGCATCCCTCGGCGACCTTCCACGGCCGCGACCTGTTCGCTCCGGTAGCCGCCAACCTCGCGCTCGGCAAGGAGCTCGCCGCCGCCGGGACCCCGATCGATCCCGATGGCCTCGAGCGCCAGCCGGTTTCGCGTCCGCGGCTCGAGCAGCTCCGCGCCTTCGCTCACGCCGAACGGATCGACGGCTTCGGGAACATCTCGCTCGACCTCAGCCGCGACGATCTCGACGGCCACCCCCTGGCCGGCGCCATGCGGGTCTCGGTCGGCTCCCGCAAGCGCCGCCGCACCGCCACCCGCGCGAGCTCGTTCGAGGAGGTCGCCGACGGCAGGTTCCTGTTCTACGAGGACTCCTCCGGCCGGATGGCGATCGCCGTCAACCGCGGCGACGCCAGCGAGGTCCTCGACCTCCGGATCGGCGACGAGGTCGAGCTCGAGCCTGCCCCCTGAATCACTGCGGCGGAATGCTCCGCTGCGCGTCCGCTTCCGCCGCCTCCCCGGCAGAACGGCTTCGCCACCGGGCCGGTCCTACGATCCGCTCGTGAGATTCGGCGCGCCCCTCCATCACCACGAGGTGATCGACTCGACCAACCTGGCGGCGAAGGACCTCGCCGCGGACGGCGCGCCGTCGGGGACGGTCGTCACCGCCGACGAGCAGACGGCCGGCCGCGGGCGCGGTGATCGCGTCTGGACTGCGCCGCCGGGAAAGGCGCTGCTCTACTCGGCGATCCTCCGCCCGCTCGACCTCGACGACGTCCTGCTGCCGCTCGCCGCGCCCGTCGCCGTCTGTGGGGCCTGCGAGTCGCTCGCCCCGGTCCGGTGCGAGATCAAGTGGCCGAACGACATCTGGATCGAGCAGCGCAAGCTCGCCGGCGTCCTGATCGAGGCACGACCGCCTGACTGGGCGGTGATCGGCATCGGGGTCAACCTCGGGATCGCCGACGACGAGTTCCCCGACGACCTGCGCTGGCCGGCGACCTCGCTCGGCCACGGGATCGAGCCGGAGCGGATGCGGGATGCGCTCAACCGGTCGCTGGCGGAGTGGGTCGATGCCGGGCAGGCCCGGGTCCTCGAGGCGTTCGCGGCCCGCGACGCGCTCCGCGGCCGGAAGCTGAGCTGGTCCGGCGGCCCCGATGCGGGCGGGCGAAGCGGGACCGGGGAGGGGATCGACGAGCGCGGCAACCTGCTCGTCCGCAGCGCCGGTGGCGAACTGATCCCGCTCGGCTCCGGCGAGGTCAGCCTCGAGATCTGAGAATCAGGCGGCGCGGCGGCGGCGGCCGCTGCCGGGTTTCGGCTTCGGGTCGGTCTCCGGCTTGTCGTGGTCGGAGGCCGAGACCGGGGGCGAGGCCGGCTCGAGGTCGTCGTC
>DASTTY010000075.1:0-21172 GCA_035759925.1 Solirubrobacterales bacterium | reverse complement strand
GATCAACACCGAGAACATGGGCCAGTTCGAGCGGACCCTGATCATCGCCGACGAGGGCTCCGACGTGCACTACATCGAGGGCTGCACGGCTCCCGTCTACTCGACCGACTCGCTGCACTCGGCGGTCGTCGAGCTGATCGCCCGGCCCGGGGCGAGGATCCGCTACACGACCGTCCAGAACTGGTCTCAGAACGTCTACAACCTCGTCACGAAGCGAGCGATCGCCGAGCGCGACGCGACCGTCGAGTGGGTCGACTGCAACCTCGGCTCGAAGATCACGATGAAGTACCCGTCGATCTACCTGATGGGCGAGCGGGCCCACGGCGAGATCCTCTCGATCGCCTTCGCCGGCGCCGGCCAGCACCAGGACGCCGGCGGCAAGATCATCCATGCCGCCCCGAAGACGACCTCGTCGATCTTCTCGAAGTCGATCTCCAAGGACGGCGGCCGCGCGACCTACCGCGGCCTCCTCGAGGTCGCCAAGGGCGCAAACGAGGCCCGTTCGAAGGTGGTCTGCGACGCGCTGCTGCTCGATCCCGAATCGCGGTCGGACACCTATCCGACGATCCGGATCGACGAGAACGACGCGAACGTCGGCCACGAAGCCTCGGTCTCGAAGATCGGCGAGGAGCAGCTCTTCTACCTGCAGACGCACGGGCTCGACGAGGAAGAGGCCTCGAAGATGATCGTCAACGGCTTCATCGAGCCGGTCGTCAAGGAATTGCCGATGGAGTACGCGGTCGAGCTGAACCGCCTGATCGAGCTGCAGATGGAGGGTTCGATTGGCTAGCGCCTCCGCTCGGTCGGCGGAGCCGGATACGAGCGAGCCGGCCTGGCTCGCGGAGCGGCGTGGTAAGGCGATCGACGCGGCGAAGGAGCTCGCCCTGCCCGGGCCGAAGACCCGTGGCTGGGAGTTCACCGACCTCGCCGCGCTCGACCTCGCCGCATACGAGCCGGCAGCCGCTGGGGATCTCGAGGCGGCCGCCGGGCTGGCCACGCGCCTCACCGTTCCGGCGGGCTCGGCCGGGCTGACCCAGGTCGACGCGGCCTCGCGCGCCGACCTCGCCGTCCCGTCCGGCAACGGCCGCCCCGACGGCGTCGCGGTGATGAGCCTCTCGGAAGGCGCCGAGCGCTTCCCGGAGCTGGTCGGAGAGCGGTTCGGGACGATCGTCCCCGGCGATGGAGACCCGTTCGTCGCCATCAACGAGGCCGGCTGGAGCGGCGGGGCGCTCGTCTACGTCCCCCGCGGGGTTGCCGCCGAGCACCCGATCTCGCTGACCGCCGTTCAGCAGGCCGCGGGCCGGAGCCTCAACTGGCGGACGCTGATCGTCCTTGAGGAGGGCGCCGAGGCGGAGGTCTGGGAGCGCTACATCTCCGCCGACGAGGACGCCGACGCGCTCTTCAACGGCGTCACCGAGCTGGTCGTCGGCCCCGGCGCCAACCTCCGCTACGTCTGTGGTCAGGACCTCTCCGAGCGCTCGTGGGTGTTCGCGAGCCAGCGCGCCGAGGTCGCCCGCGACGCTCAGCTCGACTGGGTCGCGCTCGGCTTCGGGTCGGCGAACGGCAAGGTCAGGATGGAGACGAAGCTGGCCGGGCGCGGCGCCGGCGCCCGCGTGACCGGCGCCTACGTCAGCAACGGCCGCCAGCACCTCGACTACGACACGACCCAGGAGCACGCGGCCGAGGACACGACCTCCGACCTCGCCTTCCGAGGCGTCCTCGACGGCCGCTCGACGGCGGTCTGGCGCGGGATGATCAACGTCGACAAGGGCGCCCAGCGGACCGACGCCTTCCAGGACTGCCGGAACCTGCTGCTCTCGAAGCGGGCCCATGCCGACGCGATCCCGGGCCTGCAGATCGAGGCCGACGACGTCGCCTGCACCCACGCTGCCGCGGTCGCGCAGATCGACCCCGACCAGCTCTTCTACCTGACGTCGCGCGGGCTTCCCGCCGAGCAGGCGAGCGAGCTGATCGTCGGCGGCTTCCTGGCCGAGCTGGTCGAGCGGGTGCCCGCGGGCGCCGTCGCCGATGCGCTCGCCGGCGCCCTCGACGCCCGGCTCGGCGAGCTGCTCGCCTGAGCGGATGCGGCTGGCCGCGGCCGCGACGCTGCTGATCGCCGTCGCGACGCTCGCCGTGGCCGGCTGCGGCGAGAAGCACTTCAGCGCCTCCGGGTTCATCGACGCCGCCAACGAGCAGGGCGCCGAGCTCGACCTCGGCGAGCGCCTGGCCACCAATCCGGCCGGCGAGGAGGTCTATCCGATCACGACCGCAGCCTCCGGCGGCGAGCCGAACCCGCAGCTCGAAGGGAGCGGCAGCAAGGGAACGATGATCGTTGCTGACGACGCCGGCAGCGCCGGCGATGAGTTCGACCGCTGCGACAGCTCGGCCGACCTGACCTGCTTCCGAGCCGCCAACGTCGTCCTTCGCTTCGAGGGGATGGACGCCGCCGACCGCGCCCGGATCAGCGGCGCCGTCTCGGCGCTTGCTTCGAACGGTTAGCGTCCTCGTCGGCCCGGCGGCGCTCGCGGACCGTCGCGACGATCACGGCGACGAGGACGACGACCGCGGGGACGACGTAGGGAAGCCAGTGGCCGGCATGAGCAACCGGGAGGAGCACGTCAACCGTTCGCCTGCGAGAGCAGGTAGAGGCCGAGGACGCTGAAGAAGACCATCGTCACCAGCATCCAGACCTGCGAGTAGGCGGCGGTCCGCGAGTCCTTCCAGAGGGCGAGGGCGCGGTCGTGACCGAGCGCGAGGGCGATGACATGGCCGACGACGATCGCTCCGAACTGGACGTACCAGATCGCGGTCGCGCCGATCAGCCCGTAGTCGATGCCGGTTCCCGCGGTGCCGAACAGATCGGAGCCGTCGCCGAGCGGATCGGAGAGCAAGAAGGTGAACTGGGCCTGCTCCTGATAGACGACGAGGCTGAAGTAGTGGGCGACCAGGTAGGCGAGCGCGATCGGGATGAAAGCGTGCGCGAACTTCCTCGCCAGCTCGAGCGCCGAGCGCTTGCCGTCGACGATCCGCATTCCGTAGATGCCGCCCCAGAAGATCGCCGCGACCGCGAGCAGGGTGCCGGCGAAAAACAGCGAGTTGGTGATCCGCAACGCGGCGACCGGGGAGAGCCCCGCGTCGGAGAGCGACTGGAACAGCGAGCTGATCGGCTCCTTGAGGACGCCCTCCTGGGCGCCGTCGAACGTCGTCGCGCCGATTGCGGTCAGGACGAGGGCCAGTGAGCCGGCCGGCAGCGCCCAGCGGGTCGCCCCGGCGAGCAGCGGGCGGCGGCCGAGGCGGCCGTCGCGGACCTCGAAGACCGCGAGGCTGGCGAACATCCCGAAGTATTGGGTGAAGGTCTCGGCGCGGTCGGTCCAGCGCTCGACCCCGAACAGGCCCATCCCCGCGAAGGTGTAGAGCGAGTAGGCGACGGTGGCAGTTGCGAGGGTGCGGGGCGTCAGCCCGGCGGCCGCGAAGCCGGTCTGCCCCCAGACGAGCTCGAGGAAGACGAAGCTGACCAGGCCGGCGACGGCAGGCCAGCGACCGAGCCGCTCCGGGTAGGTCAGCGGCGCCCGCTGCTTCTGGCCGACCATGACACTGAAGGCGGCAGCGACGGCGTGGGCGATCGCCCGCCACGGGTTGAAGGCGCGGAAGACGTCGCCGAAGAGGACGCTGAGGACGACCGTGCCGAGCCAGAACGTCACGAAGACGAACGTCACCGAGAAGTTGCGGTCGGGAACATCGACGCCGGCGATTCCGGTCCAGACGACGAGGACGAGCAACAGCGCTCCGATCGTCCCGGCGGCGATCCGGGCGGGGCGGCCGACCAGCGCCCGGCCGATCCCGTCGCCGAGCCGGCGCCACTCGTAGCCCTCGAAGCGGACCGTCCGCCAGCCGAGCGTCAGGCCGACGAAGGAGACGATCAGGACGATCGAGGCCCCCCAGGCGAACAGCCAGTCCGGCAGCGGCAGGTCGGAGCGGCCGACGAGGCCATGGGCAGATGCGGCGGCAGGGAGCAGGGCAGCGGTGACCGCGGCGCCGAGCAGCGCCCAGCCGGCGACCAGCGCCGCCCTGCGTCCCGGCCGCCCGCTCACGGGTTGATCGTCAACTCGGCGATCTGGGTCTCCGAGCCGTGCAGCTCGACCTCGAAGACGCCCTCGAGGTCGGCCGGGAAGTCGAAGATCGCGGGCTTACCGGGCTCGATTTCCTCCTCGATGTCGTAGCCGTGCACGTGGACTTCGTCGGCGGTGTTGGAGCGGACGGCGAACTTGATCTCGTCCCCCTTCACGAACTCGAGGTCGGTGACGCCGCCCTTGGGCTGACCGTCGACGACGTCGATGAACGGAACGGTGTCCTTCTCCTTCTTCGCCTTGTCGCCGGCCGCCGGCTCGGAGCCGGAGCCAGTGGCGGTCGTCGCCGTGGTCTCGTCGGTTGCGGTCGTCGAGTCGTCGTCGCCTCCGCCCTTGAAGGCGAAGAAGAGGCCGACGATCACCGCCAGCGTCACGAGCAGGGCAGCGATCCTGGTTCCGTTCGATTGCATTCGATCCTCCTTCGAGGAGCTACTTCGGAGTGGTGGCGGCCGGTTGGTCGGCGCCGGTGTGGTCCAGCGAGGGGGAGTCGATCGACTGGCTGGAGCCTCCGAAGACGAGCAGGATGACCACGACGAGGCCGACTATGAGGCCGAGGACGATGCCGATCGCGCGGTCGGTCCAGCTCATCGCGAAGGAGGCTAGCCGATCAGCTTCCCGATCCCGCCGGGCTGCGACGGGATCAGGCCGGAAGCGGCGGCCCGCGCTTCGAGAGCGATGCTGCGATCAGAAGGCCGCCGGCGGCGATCCGCCGCCCGAGGAGCGGGCGCGGTGCGAGCGTGCTGACCAGGTGACGTCGCGGCCGCCGCCGGGCCAGCGCCCCGAGGCGCTCCACTCCGGGCGCCCTGCCCGTCACGAGGACGGGGATCAGAAGCAGCGCGAGTGGCGCGAGCGCGAGCACCCCTCCCGCCACCGCGATCGCGACGGCAAGCGGCAGCGACGCCACGAGGAACGCGGCGGCGGCGGGACGAAGATGGGCGCTGGAAGGGCTCACCGGCCCGGAACCGTACCGGTGCGAGCCCCCTGCGGGCCGGCGCGGGGCGCCGGCTGCTGCTCAGACCCCGTCGAGGAGGCGCCAGTTTGCCGCGAATGCCTCCTCGGCGGCGGCGGCGACCGCATCCTCGTCGGCCGGGCTCGAGATCAGCTGCTCGAGCAGCTCGCGGCCCTCGGCGGCGTGCTCGACGTCGCGGCCGCGATGGACCGTGAAGTAGCGCGTGCCGACCTCGGAATCGACCCCGTAGTGGTCGGCGAGGCCCTCGAGCTTCGTCTTCGCGATCTCCGGCTGCCCGCTCTCGATCGCATAGAGGCGCGCCAGCGCCCGCAGCGCGCCGTCCTTGGTCGTCCAGACCTCGACGCACGCCTTCGTCTCGGCGGTCGGCTCCGCCGTGCTGTCACCGTCGACGGCGTCGACGAACCCGTCCCAGAGCGCCACGTGCGCGTATTCCTCGCCGGCGTGCGACGCCAGCTCGGGATGGTCGGGGAGCTCGGACGCGGCCTGGGACGACAGCTCGGCGATCGCGGTCACCGCGTGGCGGTACTGCCCCGAGTAGCGGGCGAGCTCCTCGGACGTCAGCTCGCCGGCCGACCAGCGGACGTAGAACGGGTGCTGGAGGACGTCGTGCCTCGCGCGGGCTTCCTCGATGCGATCCCAGACGGACTGCGGCATGTCTTCGCTCCCTGTTTCGGTGACCTCGTTCACGGGAAAGCGAGCATACCCGCGCGCCCGACCGGAGGCGCGGGATGTCTACGATGCTCGCCCCGTGCGGCCGGATCGCGACGACATCGCCATTCCTCCCTTCCCTCCCGGGATGACCTGGATCGGGGCCGAAGAGCCGATCAGCGAGCGGCTGACGGCCCGGGCGGCGCTGCTCGTCCACTTCTTCGAGCTCGGCGAGCTGAGCAGTATCCGCACGCTGCCCTTCGTCACCTCGCTGGGCCGTCGCTATGCCGAGAACGGGCTGTCGGTGGTCGGCGTGCATTCGCCGCGCTCCGCTCTCGCCAGCTCTGACGGCGACCTCGAAGCGGGCCTCGCCCGCCTCGACCTCGGCTTCCCGGTCGGCAACGACAGCGAGCACCGGGTCTGGCACGCCTACGGCTGCCGGGGCTGGCCCTCGACGTTCCTGTGGGGTCGCGGCGGGACGCTGCGCTGGGCCCACTTCGGCGAGGGCGCCTATCACGAGACCGAGGAGGCGATCAGGGTCGAGCTCGCCGGCGGCGAGGGCCACGACCTGCCCGAGCCGGTTCTCGGCCCGCCGCCGAAGGGGGCGCCGCCGCAAATCGGCAAGCCGAGCGACGAGGTCTTCCCCGGCGGTTCGCACGACGTTCCCTGGCGGCCCGGGGCACCCGGCGAGCCGCTCGAGGTCGAGTACGCGGGCGCCGGCGCCTGGGCCGCGCTCGACGGCACCGGGACCGTCGAGCTGGCGGTCGACGGCGAAGCGACCGGATCGATCGTCCTCGACGGCCCCGGCCTCTACGAGCTCAGCGGCCATCCCGAGCACGGCATGCACGAGGTCCGCCTCGACATCGATGGCGACGTCAGAGTCTGGTCGCTGGCGTTCGCGCCCGGTCCCGAGCGCTGAGCCCGCGACCGCGCCGGGCGCTCAGCGCGCCGCGCCGGCCGCCGCGAGGTCGACCCGGATCTGCTTCGGGAGCATGAAGCGGACGTCCTCATCGATCGCGCGGAGCTCGGCGACGTCCTCGGTACCGCGCCGGCGGAACATCTCGACGAGCTCGCCGACGAGCTCCTCGGGGGCGCTGGCGCCGGAGGTGATGCCGACGGTCTCGACCCCATCGAGCCACTCCTCCTCGACCTCGTCGGCGCGATCGATCAGATGCGATGCCGTCCCGAGCTCGCGGGTGACGTCGACCAGCCGGTTCGAGTTCGACGAGTTGCGCGAGCCGATCACCAGGACGAGGTCGCACTCGGCCGCGAGCTGCTTTACCGCGAGCTGGCGGTTCGTGGTCGCGTAACAGATGTCGTCGGACTTCGGGCTGACGATGTTCGGGAAGCGCTCGCGGAGGCGGGCGATCACGCCCGCGGTCTCGTCGACCGAGAGGGTCGTCTGGGTGATGAAGGCGACCCGGTCGGGGTTGTCGATCTCGAGCCGGTCGACATCCTCGATCGTCTCGACGAGGACGATCGAGTCGGGCGCCTCACCGGTCGTCCCCTCGACCTCCTCGTGGCCGTGGTGGCCGATCATGACGATCGTGTAGCCCTGTTCGGCGAACTTCCGCGCCTCGACGTGGACCTTGGTGACGAGCGGACAGGTCGCGTCGATCGTGCGCAGGCGCCGCTCGGCGGCGTTGGCGTGGACCGCCGGGGAGACTCCGTGGGCGCTGAAGACGACGAGAGCCCCCTCCGGCACCTCGGTTTCCTCATCGACGAAGATGGCGCCGCGCTCGCTGAGCTGCTGGACGACGTGCTTGTTGTGGACGATCTCCTTGCGGACGTAGACGGGCGCGCCGTGGAGGTCGAGTGCGTGCTCGACGGTCTGAACGGCACGGTCGACCCCCGCGCAATAGCCGCGCGGGGCCGCGAGCAGGACCCGCTTCGGGACATGCGTGATGGCTTCCGGCATCGCTCTGAAGGGTAGCGACGGAGTCCGGCCGGCTCAGCCGGGCTCGCCGGGGACGCGATTCTGCGACCACGGCGCGAGCACACGGTTCTCGCGCTTGATGACGTCGGTGTCGGCGAAGCGGTCGTGGAAGCCGCGGCGGCTGTCGCGGAACAGCACCGGGACGAAGCCGAGGCCGGCGGGGAGCACCGCCAGAACGGTCCCGACTAGCCGCCTGATCGCCCGCCTGATCCCGAGCTCCGGGGTGCCGTCGTGCTCGAGGCGGATGCCGAGGAACCGCATTCCCGGGGTCTGGCCCTCGAACGCCCAGAAGCCGACGAAATAGATCGCAGCGATGGTGAGTCCACCGACCGAGAGCAGCCCGGCGACGAGCGCCGGGAGCTTCTCGTCGGTGAGCAGTTGCAGGATGCCGGAGAGCATCGCTGTGAACAGCGCGAAGCCGACGGCGAGGATGCCGAGATCGGCCAGCATCGCGACGCCGCGGCCGGCGAGCCCGACGTGGTCGGTCGGCTCGCTGCGAGGCGGCCGGCGGAGCAGCCTGCGGATCGTTCTCTCGAGGAACCCGTCGACGGCGGCGGCGGCTCGCGAGATCTGGCGGCCGAGATCGGCCATGAGCCCGACGCCCTGCGACGCGAGCGCCACGCGGACCTCCGGTGCCTCGGCGATCCGCTCGACGAGCATCTGCGCCTTGTCGCTGGCGAGGATGTCCTCCCAGACGCGATCGGCGACCTCGCTGTCGATCGCCCGCCGGATCGTTTCCTCGAGGCGCTCCTCGTCGAGCGAGTCGGCGACGGCGTCGGCGAGCCTGCCGTCCTCGATCAGGCGGGTGATCGCCCGCTCGACGGCGGCGCTCTCCAGGGCCCTAACGATCGCCTCCTCGACGGCGACCTCGACAGTCCGGTCGATCCCGGTCGCACCGGCGATCCGGCCGACGCCGCGGGCGCCTCCCTCGAGGATGCGTCCCCCGATCGGCACCTCCGGCCGCGGACGACCGTTCGAGTCTCGATTGGCCACTGCGGGAGAAAGGCTACTCCGGAAACCCGCCGTCACCGAATCCGGGGAAGCGCCTGGAGCGCGGCGCCGCCGACGGCGTCGAGGGAGGCCGGGCAGACCCTTCCGAGATCGTCCTCGGACGTGTGCCACCACCCCCCCGGGCTCGGTCCCGGCCCGTAGTCGAAGTCGATCAGGTCGACGGCGGGAATCCCCGCCCTCAGGAACGGCGTGTGGTCGTCCTCCACCCCGCCGGTCGTGCCGGAGAAGACGCCGGGGTCGGCATCGGCGAAGAGCCCGTAGAGCGTCTCGTCGGAGCTCTCCTCGCGGGGGATCGCAAGGTCGCAATCGCCGACCATGTCGAGCAGGACCATGGCGCTGATCGCGCTCAGGGGCGGGCTGCCCTGCCGGCCCGCGGCGGCGAGATCGAGGTACTGACGGCTGCCGCGCGTCCCGTCGGCCGAGAACTCGCGCCCGGGACGGGCCTCCTCGCCGTCGAAGAGCGCGACCGCGACACTGGGGCCGGGCAACACCGGCGGCAGCGCCCGGGCGAGCTCGAGGACGACGGCGGTACCGGAGGCGCCGTCGTTGGCGCCGACGAATCCCGGGATCCCGGGCTTGGTGTCGTAGTGGGCACCGAGCACGACGAAGCCGTCCTCACGACCCGGGATCGTCCCGACGACGTTGCGGAGCGGCGCCTGGGTGCGGACGTCATCGACGCCGGCGGCCCGCAGCTCGCGGGCGAGGTGTCGCGAGAGCGCCACGGCTGCTCGCGATCCCGACGGGCGCGGGCCGAGCGCGACCTGGGCGCGGACGTCGGCGAAGGCGCGATCGCCGTCGAAGCGATCGCCTGAATCGCCGGTCGGGGTCCTGGCGTCTCCGCCTCCACCGCACCCGCCGAGGGCGATCCAGAGCGCCGCAAGCAGCGCCACGACGGCGCCGGCCACCGGGACGGCCGGGCGGTGGCGGGGCTCGGACATGCGCGATACGTTAGGGCCATGTCCCAGGGACACATGGACCGCCTGACGGCCATCGACGCCTCGTTTCTGACCAACGAGTCGGGCACGAGCCACATGCACATCGGCGCCGTGACGATCTTCGAGGGCCCGCCGCCGAGCTACGAGGACCTGCTCGATCACGTCGAGAGCCGCCTCCACCTCGTCCCCCGCTACCGGCAGAAGCTCGCATTCCCCCCGGTCGAGACCGGCCGGCCGTTCTGGGTCGACGACCCGCAGTTCCACCTCGGCTACCACGTCCGCCACTCCGCCCTGCCGGCGCCCGGCGACGAGACCACGCTGCGGCGGATGGCCGCTCGCGTCTTCTCCCAGCAGCTCGACCAGACGAAGCCGCTTTGGGAGCTCTGGCTCGTCGAGGGGCTGCGCAAGCGGCGCTTCGCGCTGATCTCGAAGACTCATCACGCGCTCGTCGACGGGGTCGCGGGGGTCGACATCGCGACGGTCCTGTTCGACGTCAAGCCGGTGCCCGAGCCGATCAGAGCCGAGCAGGAATGGATCCCGAACCCCACGCCATCCGGAGCCGAGCTCGCTGCCCGCGGCGTCGGCGCCGTCGCGAAGACGCCGGTCGGCGCCGCCCGTCGGCTCGTCGGAGCGGTCGGCTCGCCGCGGGCTGCCGCGCGGAGCATCCAGGACGCCGCCGAAGGCCTCGGCGAGGTCGCCTGGGAGCTTGCGAATCCGGCCCCGGAGCTGCCGCTCAACGTCCCGATCGGACCGCACCGCCGCTACACGTGGGTGCGCGGCGACCTCGCCGAGTTCAAGCGGATCAAGGCCGAGCTCGGCGGCACGGTCAACGACGTCGTCCTCTGCACCGTCGCCGGCGCGATGCGACGCTGGCTGCACGCCCGGGGCGTCCGCACGGAGGGCCTAGAGCTTCGGGCGCTCGTCCCGGTCTCGATCCGCGCGACGGATCAGCACGGAAAGCTCGGCAACCAGATCGCCGCGGTACGCGGGCCGCTGCCGGTCTACGTCGAGGACCCGGTAGCGCGGTTGCGGACGGTCCGCGAGGCGATGGACGGGATCAAGTCCTCGAAGAAGGCGCTCGGCGCCGAGGTGATCTCGCGCTTCAACGACTTCGCGCCGCCGACGCTGCTCGCCCAGGCCTCGCGGATCAACTTCTCGACCCGGCTCTTCAACTTGATCGTCACGAACGTGCCGGGGCCGCAGATCCCGCTCTACGTACTCGGCCGCGAGCTGCTCGACATCTTCCCGGTCGCGTTCCTGCCCGAGAACCACACGCTGGCGATCGCGATCATGTCCTACAACGGCAAGATCGACTTCGGCCTGCTCGCCGACTATGACGCGATGGAGGACGTGAACCTGATCGCCGAGGGGATCGAGGCCGAGGTCAAGCAACTGCTCGAAGCCGCCGACGCCTCCGAGAAGCGGACGAGGGCGCGCAAGCAGAAGCAGGGCCGCCGCAGGGAATCGACGGACTCCGGCCAGGCGACGACCTCCGCCTGAGATGTAGACGTGCCGGATCCCGGCCCGAGCCCGTTCCGCTACCACCTCGAGCTGACGCCCGCGCAACTCAGGCTCACCCACGATGCGCTCCGCGCGCTCGCCGTCGAGCCGGGCAGCGACGAGCGAACCCGGCGGATCATCGAGGAGGTGCTCGAGATGCTCCCGGACGAGGAGCACATCGCCCAGATCCGCCTCGACGACGACGGCAACGCCGGCCCGGAGCCCGATTCCCCCGACCCCGACCGCCCGGCGCCGCCCGACCAGCCCGCCTGAGGCGACGGACTTTCCGGCCTTGTCGGTGCGGGCGCATCGCTAGCCTGCCCGATTCCCGATGAGCATCTCCGTTCAGATCGGCCTGCTGATGGCGGTCGCGACCGCGTTCTTCGCCGTCGTCGGCTTCCTCTACAAGCACCGGGGGGCCGCGGCGTCGCCGCCGGTCGAGTGGCAGCGGCCGGTGCGCACGTCCCTGGCCCTGTTCCGAAACCGCTGGTACGTGCTCGGCATCGTCATCGCGATCGGTTCGTGGGGATTCCACGTCGCCGCGCTGGCGCTGGCCCCGATCTCGCTCGTCCAGTCGGTGATCGCCGGCGGCCTCGTGCTGCTGACCGTCGTCGCCGACCGCCTGTTCGCGCACGAGGTCACCCGCCGCGAGTGGGTCGGCGTCGCCCTCGCCGCGCTCGGGCTCGCCTTCCTCGCCGCCACGATCGAGGGGTCGGCCGAGGGCGCCCACTCCGACTACGAGGCGCTGACGCTGGCGATCTTCCTCGCCGCCGTGGTCACCCTCGCTGCCGGGGTCGCCTTCTTCGGCTGGCGGAGCGGTCACGCCGGCGTCGCCCTCGGCGCCTCCGCCGGCCTCTTCTGGGCCGCCTCCGACACGGCGATCAAGGCGCAGACGGGGACTTTCGGCGAGAGCCTCACGACCGTGTTCGTCAGCCCGCTCGTGCTCTTGATCATCGTCGCCTCGTTCGTAGGTCTGACCGTCTCCGCGAAGAGCCTTCAAATCGGCAAGGCGGTCCCGGTGATCGCGATGACGACGGTCGCCGCCAACGCGTTGACGATCCTCTCCGGCCCGATCGTCTTCGGCGATCCGATTCCCGCCGACGCCGCCGGCTTCATCGCCCGGATCCTCGCCTTCGTGCTCGTCATCGCCGCCGCCGCCCTGACCCCGGCGCCGGTCCGCGCCGCCGAGGCGTAGCACCAGCCGGTCGTCAGCCGCGCTCGTTACGGCAGGGATCGATGTCCCAGTGGTGCGTCTTGGCCGAGTAGCGGGCGTAGCCGCGGCAGAAGTAGGCCCCTGAGGCGCGCTCGCCCTTTGCGAACCACTTGCAGGTGAAGGCGAACTTGCGCTTCTGCTTGCAGGCGCCGGCGTAGGTGGGGTCGATGCCGCGTTCCTGGAGGAGGTGCCAGAGCTGTGCGCCGAGGGCGTCCTTGCAGACCTTGATCGTCCAGTTGTTCTTCTTGCCGAGGTAGGCCTTGGAGTCGCAGACGTAGCGGCGCGACTGGCCGAAGGTGCCGTCGGAGTGCCACTTGCAGATCAGCCTGTGAGGGCCCTTGCTGCGGCGGGCGCAGGAGTAGCGGCCCTGAGTGATCCCGAAGCCGCGGAGGCCGTTGACGAGGCGCTTGAAGACCTTGCTGCCGGGTTGCTTGTCGGGCGCGAAGGCGAACGAGCTGCCGCCGCCGATCGAACAGTCGCCGCAGGCCGAGACGCCGCGGTACTTGCGGGCGGTCAGATAGCCGGCGCCGGAGATCTTGACACGGTCGCTCGGGCGCCACTTGCTCGCCTTCGGGGCGACGTCGGATGCCTCCTGGGAGACGATGAAGTTGACGTACCAGGGCTTCTTCGACGACTTCTTGACGGAGATGACTCCGTTCTTGACGATCGTGCACGGGTTGCGGTGTCCGCTCGGCCCATGCGTGCAGCCATAGCCGTTATCGGCGGACAGCCGTGGATTGGTCTCGATGATCTTCCCGTTCGGCTTCACCGAGCCGGGCTTGTTGGTGAAGATCAGGCTGGCGCGCTGGGTGACGTTGTAGGGCAGCGAACCGATCCCGGTCACGCCCTTGCCCTCGACGACGAGCTGATCGCCCTTGCGGAGCCCGCCGAGCGGCAGCGAGTAGGCGACCTGCTTGCGACCATCGGAGTCGTCGGGCTGGACCTGGAGCTTGCGCTTGTAAGGGGTCCCGCGCCGGTAGGTGCGAAGGGGCTTGTCGCTGCCGGCGTAGAGCACCGAGCTGAGCTGGCTGCGGCCCTGGTGGATCCGCTTGTTGTCGTCGCTGGAGCCGACGACGACGACGTCGCCGGCGCGGGCGCTGGAGCGGTCGGCGGAGAGGACGAGGTTCACGTAGCAGTTGCTCGGCGCGCAGGGGAGCCGGTTCTGGGACGGGATCGTGATGCCCTTCCACGGGATGCCGAGGACGCAGTGACGGTTCCGGTTCGGCTGGTGCTGGGAGCAGGTCAGCGACTTCGTCGCGGTCAGATCGAGCGTGTTCGACCCGCCCGTCGAGCCCGGGCTCGGACCGGCGACGATCTTCATCTTCAGGTAGGGGTCGTAGCCGTAGGTGCGGCCGACGCACGGGGTTCCGCTGTGACCGCCGCTCGGCTTCGCGCAGACGGTCACCTCGGCGTCGGCGGAGACCTCGAGCCGGCGCCCCGGGGTCATCGTGCCGACGTCTTTGGGGCTCAACGACATGATCGAGCGCGGGTACTGCCAGGCGCTGCGGCCGATCGGGACGGTCTTGACGCGGTCGCCCTTGCGGAACTCGTTCGAGGCGGTCCGCACCTGATCGGTGGCGGCCCGAGTGGTCGCAGCCGCCTGGGACGGTCCGGCGACGGCCAGCGCGGTCAGGACGGCGGCAGCAAGGGTGGTCAGCGCGGCCACGGCAGCGGCTGGGCGGCAGGGGATCGTCATCTCCGCCTCAATCGGCAGTGCGGCGCACGGCCTTGAGATCGCGGTGTCGCGGCCATCGGAGTGGGTAGACACGGCAAGTGGCCGATCGGAGCGGAGCAGCGTCGAGCGGGCAGGCTGACCAGTCCAGCCGGCGCAGCCTCGCGCGCAGCCGCGACGTCGGCGCGAGCCGCACGACGGTGATCGTCGCGTTGTCGGCGAACGCGCTGATCGCCGTCGCGAAGCTGTTCGCCGGGCTCGCCAGCGGTTCTGCGGGGCTTCTGGCCGAGGCGGCGCACTCGGTCGCCGACACGACGAACCAGGCCTTCCTGCTCCTCTCGATCGCGCTCGGCAAACGCGAGCCGACCGCCGACCGGCCGTTCGGCTACGGACAGGAGCGCTACCTGTGGACGTTCATGGCCGCGGTCGGCATGTTCCTCGCCGGGTCGATCTTCGCGATCGGCTTCGGCGCCTATGAGCTGCTCCGCGGCGAGGGCGAGACCGAGGGTTTCGAGATCGCCTATGCCGTCCTCGCGATCGCCGCGGTCGCGGAGGGCACGTCGTGGCTGCGGGCGCTGCGGCAGACGAAAGCCGAGGCCAAGGAGGCGGGGAAGCCGACGCTCGCCTACGCCCGGGAGAGCCGCGACCCGAACGTGAAGATGGTCCTCTTCGAGGACAGCGCTGCTCTCATCGGCGTCGCCATCGCGACGATCGGAATCGCTCTCAACGAGATCACCGGCGCGACCTTCTGGGACCCGCTCGCGTCGGTCCTGATCGGCCTTCTCCTGGTCACGGTCGCGATCACGATGGGCCGGGACGCCAAGCATCTTCTGATCGGCTCGGCGGCCCGGCCGGAGGAGCGCCAGCGCCTCGAGGAGGTCATCGAGGGGCATCCCGAGATCGTCGCCGTCGACGAGCTCCTGACGATGGTCCTCGGGCCGAAGGCCCTGCTCGTCGCGGCCCGCGTCGACCTCGACGACCGGATCGACGGCGGCCGGGTCGAGGAGGTCAGCAGCGAGATCGATCGCCACCTCCGCGAGGCCGTTCCCGACGTCACCGAGGTCTTCATCGACGCCACGCCCAGCCGCGGCGACAGCGACGCCGAGCCGCGACGCAACTCCCCTACGCCGGTCGTCTCGTCCTAGCCGCCGCCGTACTTGCGGTCCATCGCACGGCTCAGCTTGGCCGACGTGAAGTCGCGCTTGCTCATCGGAATGATCCGGTAGATCGGCTGGTCGGCGCCGAGGCCGGGCGTGAAGTCGTAACGCTGGGTGATGGCGCCGTCCGGTGCGAAGCCGGTGGCCTTCGGGACCCCGCCCCAGGCCACGATCCAGCCGCGATTCTTGGTCTTCCGGGTCCCTCCGCAGCACCAAGTCGAGTCGACCTTGGGATCGCTGAACGAGTTGATCAGCGTTGCCGTTCCGGCGTCCTCGTCGATCTTGTACTCGACGGCCCTGGGCGGGAGGCTGCACTTGGGAGCGGGCGGCCGACCGCCGCATGCCGGCTCGGTCTGATCATCGAAGACGGTCAGGTTGCCGTGCTTGTCGATGCGTGCATCGTGCTGGCCCCCGAGCGGGTAGTCGCCGTAGGGATCCTTCTTGACCGTGAGGCTCTCCGGCGTCTGCGTGCCACCGAGCTTCCAGTTGATGTCGCCCGTCGAGCGATCGATGCTGTAGACGGCGTCGAGATGGCGGAACGAGACGATGATCGAGTCGCCGTCGGGCTCGATCGAGTTGACGTGAGTGATGTCGAAATTCGGCTCGTGCAGCGCCGACCACCAGCGTCCGGTCTCGGCGAGATCGATGTGGTCCTTGCTGTTCCACGACCAGACGAGATCCCCGTCGGCGTTGACCTGCTGGATCACCGCATCGAGCACCGTGGAGTCCGATCCGTATCCGAAGTCGGTGAGATCGACGTGGGGCCGGAAGCTGTAGGCGAGGACGAGATGGTCGCCGTTGGGGAGCTGCTGCATGTCGTGCAGATCGGTGTTCATCCCGACCGCGCGGATCGTCTCCTTGACCGAGCCGTTCAGCCCGAACTCCTGGTAGACGGCATTGGGGTCGACGCCGAAGGGCCCGACCGTCCCGTTGGTCCACCAGGCGAGATGGCCGTCCGGCATCAGCTTGCCGTCGTTGACGCCTCGCGGGGAGCGCAACCACCAGGTCGGAACCCCGTTGCGATCGAAGATGGCCGCGTAGGAGCCGACGGTCATCAGCTCCCATTTCGGGGTCGGGCCACCGCGCCGCTGGAACGTGTACTCGGGAAAGTCCTGGGGCAGGCAGCGGATCAGGTACTTACCGTGCGCATCGCCGTTTCGCGCACGGATCACGGTGGCGGCGCCGGGATGGAGCGGGACGCTCACCTCGAAGCTGCCGCTGCGCCGGCGGCGGTCGTCGACCCTGACCTTGGTCCCATGCCGGGCGACCACTTGAACCCGCGTCCGATCCCCCTCGCAACGGGTGACGTAGCGGCCGATCGACGTGTCGAACGCGGGAAAGAGATCCGGCGTCGTCGCGACCTTCAGGTCACCGGGAGAGAGCTTTGCGGCGTGCGCGGGCCCGGCCACCAACCCGAAGGCGATCAGCAGCGAACCGGCGACGAGCGCGATCAGAGGAGAGCGGAGCCGAAGCGACCGGGCTCGGGGATCAGGCATCGACGCAACCTACAGGCTGACCGAACCCGATGTCCAGCGGGAACCCAACCCAGAACCCGAGCGCAAACCCTGGCAAACGGGAGCTGCAGATATTCGCCGATCCGTGCAAAACGTCATCGAAGAGCCACGAAATGGCTTCGAATCAGCAAGAAGTTGCCGGGAGCCCTTCCCCTTTGCTGCGCCGGCATGCAAACTGGCTCCCCCATGAGGGAGGAGTCGATGAACGAGCCGACCGAGAGCTGGATTCCGCACGAGCAACGCTGGCGCGCATGCGAGGGGCAGATGGAACGCGAGCCGGGGAGGCTCCAACTGCGAGTCCTCCTTCGCGGTCAGGAAGGCGTGTGCTCGGTGCTCTTCGAAGAAAGCGAAACCTCCGTGGCCGTCCTGGTCCTCGTCTGTGGCGAAGACGATCCGAAGGGTGACTGGGTCGACTGCCCGGTTCACATCTACCTCGAGGATCCACTCGGCAACCGCAAGGTCGTCGACCTCGTGCGGGCTAACCGACCGGTGCCCTACCGCAACGTGTACCGAGAGCTCGAGAAGGAGTTCGAGGCCCTGCGGCCGTGATCGGGCTCAGAATCCCAGCGCGAACTTGGCGTCCTCGGTCATCATCTCCGGGGACCAGGGGGGGTCGAAGACCATCTTCGGGTAGACCGCGTTGACGCCGTCGATGTCGCCGACGAACTCCTTCATCTGCTCGGAGACCTGAGGGCCGATCGGGCAGGCCGGGGTGGTCAGCGTGAAGGTCACGTAGACCTCGCTGTTGGGCTCGATCTCGACGTCGTAGACGAGGCCGAGGGAGACGAAGTCGAGGCCGAGCTCGGGATCGATGACCTCCTCGAGGGCCTCGTAGACCTCTTCCTCGGACACTTTCAGCGCTTCATCCATGCGCTCAAGGTAGCGAACCGGCGTGCCCGACCCGAAGGGGACCGTTGTCCAGAGGCTTGATGGGGGTTCCCCGCGTACGAGGGGCGAGTGCCGGGGCTTCTCAGGCAAGGACGCAGCCCGCGTGGCGTGGCAGAGCCACGCGAGTGGGCGAGGACGCCGCCTGAGGAGCATCCGGCGCCGCCCATCGTGCGTGAGGGACCCACATCAAGCCTCTAGGCTGGACGGGGTGATCTTCCTCGTCATCCTCTTCATCGTCGTCCCGATCGCGGAGCTCTACGTGATCATCGAGGTCGGCGGGCTGATCGGCGTCTGGCCGACGATCGGGCTGCTGCTCCTCGACAGCATCCTCGGCGCGGTGCTGCTGCGCTCGCAGGGACGAGCTGCCTGGCGGCGCTTCCAGGAGGCGCTGGCGAGCTCGCGGATGCCGGCCAAGGAGGTCTACGACGGCGCCGCGATCATCTTCGGCGGTGCGCTGCTGATGACCCCGGGGTTCCTCAGCGACATCCTCGGGTTCTTCCTGCTGGCCCCGCCGACGCGGGCGATGCTGCGGCGGTTCCTGCTCGGGCTCGCCCGCCGCTGGGGCCCGGCCAGGTCGGTCTTCTTCATCTACGACCGGCGTCCGGGCTCGTGGCGCCGCGACAACGGGGCACCGCCACCGCGCGGACCGCGCCCCTCCCCCGGCCCCCCGCGGACCCGCCGCGACTACGACTTCGAGGGCAGCGCCCGCGAGGTCGACGTCGACGGGCCCGAGCTCGAACGCGGACCGGAGCGCTGAGCCGATGCGGCTGATCTCGTTCATCGACGGCGAGCGCGGCTACTGCACTCTCGTCGACGGCGCCGAGGGCGGCGTGGCGCTGCGGCTCGATGCCGGCGAGCCGCTCCGGGCCGAATCGACCCAGCCCGCCGCCGACGGCCGAGCCGGCCTCGACTCCGACGCCGGCCCGGTCGAGGTCTCGTGGAGCCCGGCCGGGCCGATGCTCGAGTTCGGCGTCAACGGCTCCGCGCTCTCGATCTACCCGGTCGCCGCGAGCGGCTCCGACCCCGCGGGCGCGCTCTCGGGACCCGGCGTCGCCTGCGATCTGCCCGACGGCGGCTGGTCGGTGGCGCGGACCGTCTGGGCGATCACCGCCAAGAGCCGGCTGATCGTCCTCGTCGCGCTCCGCCCCGAAGACTCGCGCGAGCACGGCGAGGAGGTCGTCGGCGCGGCGCGGATCATGCCCGGCGAGGACCCGCTCGCCTACGTCGAGCCCCTGCTCTCGACCGAGTACGACGAGGCAGGCGTGCACACTCGGGCAACGCTCGAGCTCTGGTCGGAGGACGATCCCCTCGCCGAGCGCGGCGCCGGCACACGGATCACCGGCGGCGCGGTCTCGACCCCATACGGCCGCCTCGAGGCGGCACGGTTCGCGTGGGCGATCCGCGGGACGGCCGCGGTCGGCGGCTACGAGATCCTCACGCCCTGAGGTTCGTCAGAATCCGCGCCCGTGCCGATCCGCGCCGTCATCTCCGATTTCGGCGGCGTGCTCACCTCACCGCTGACGGGCGCGTTCGCCCGTTTCCAGGAGGACACAGGGGTCACCCTCGAGCAGCTCGGGACGGCGATGAGCGCCGGCGCCGGCCGGCTCGACGGCCGGAACCCGCTGTTCGAGCTCGAGTGCGGCCGGATCAGCGAGGAGCGCTTCCTCGACATCCTCCGCGACGGGCTCGAGCCGCTGATGGGCGAGCGGCCGGCCCTGCACCGCTTCAAAGAGACCTACTTCGACGGCCTCCACCCGAACCGGGAGATGATCGCGCTGATGGCGGAGCTCTCGGGTCGCGGCTATCGGATGGCGATCCTGACCAACAACGTCCGCGAGTGGGAGCCGATCTGGCGGGCGAAGCTGCCGGTCGACGAGATCTTCGAGACGGTCGTCGACTCCGCGTTCGTCGGCATGCGCAAGCCCGATCCACGGATCTACGAGCTGACGCTCGAACGGCTCGACGGGATCGCCGCGGCCGAGTGCATGTTCGTCGACGACACCGTGGTCAACTGCGACGCCGCCACGGCGCTCGGCCTTCGCTCGGTGCTGTTCCGCGACACCGCGCAGGCGATCGCGGAGATAAGGTCGGCCCTCGATGAGTGAGATCACCGTCGCTCCCGTCGCCGGCCGAGCCGACCTGCGCGAGTTCATCATGCTCCCGTTCCGCCTCTATGCGGACGTCGACCAGTGGGTCCCGCCGCTGATCAGCGAGCGCAAGCGCCACCTCGACCGCGGCCACAACCCCTACTTCGAGCACGCCGAGGCCGAGTATTTCCTCGCCCGCCGTGACGGCCGGGTCGTCGGGCGGATCAGCGCCCAGGTCGATCAGCGGTTCAACGAGTTCCAGAAGAACGACTGGGGGCAGTTCGGGTTCTTCGAGTCCGAGGACGACCCTGCGATCGCGAAGACGCTGCTCGACGCCGCCTTCGCCTGGCTGCGCGAGCGCGACCGCGATCACGCGATCGGCCCGCTCGATTTCTCGACGAACCACGAGTGCGGGCTGCTCGTCGCCGGTCACGAGCTGCGACCGCAGATCCTCGAGAACTGGCACCACCCCTACTACGCGACCCTGCTCGAAGGGCAGGGCCTGACGAAGGCGATGGACCTCTACAAGTGGAGCCTTCACGTCACCGGTCGAACCGAGGTGATGCCGGTCCTCTTCGAGCTCGCCGAGAAGCTCGAGCCCGAGCACGGGATCACGATCCGGGGGATGCGCCGCAACGACCTCAACGGCGAGATCGCCCGGTTCATGGAGATCTACAACGCCGCCTGGGAGAACAACTGGGGGTTCGTCCCGCTCACCGACAACGAGATCCGCGCCTACGCGAAGGAGCTGAAGCCGATCCTCGACGAGAACTGGGCGATGGTGGCCGAGACGAATGCGGGCGAGACGGTCGGCGTCGCCCTCACCCTCCCCGACTACAACCAGGTGCTCGCGAAGCTGAACGGGCGGCTGCTGCCGTTCGGCTGGGTGACCGCGCTGCGGGAGCGCAAGAAGGTCGACGCCGTGCGCGTCTTCGCGCTCGGCGTCAAGCCGGAATACCAGCACACCGGCGTCGCCGCCGGCCTCTATGCCCGCCATTACGACACCGCCGCGCGAACGCCTCAGAAGGGCGGCGAGACGGGCTGGATCCTCGAGACGAACGTGCCGATGAACCGCGGCATGGAGGCGATGGGCGGCAAGGTCGTCAAGACCTACCGGATCTACGGTAAGGACCTGTAGGTGTGGAAGCTGACTGGCCGCTTTGAACGCCGGCTTGGCAGATGATCAACCGGCAGCGGCAACTGACGAGGCTGAGAGATCAAGGAGTCGGAGGCGATAGGCCGGTAGGCCGGTAGGCCGGTAGGCCGGTAGGCCGTGAGCCGACGAGGACGCAGAGCTGACGGAGTCCGTCAGTTGTCGCTGCCTGCTCTATCCCAGAGGTAGAGCTCCATCGCCTCGACGGCAAGCTCCTCCTGGCGCTCGGGCGAGAGCCACTCGAGGACGGTCTCCAACGCGCGCTCCTCGGTCAGGCCGCGATCGACGGCCTCCTCGCCGCGGAACCCGGCGGCGAGCTTCAGGGCCTCGCGGCGGTGCCGGCCGAGCGACCCGAAGGCGT
>DASTTY010000074.1:0-24944 GCA_035759925.1 Solirubrobacterales bacterium | reverse complement strand
CTACTCGCGCAGCCACTGGGTCGACTACTCGCGCGCCAAAGACGAGATGTTCAAGCGCACCGACATCCCCGAGGCGCGCTGGCACGTCGTCGAGTCCGACCACAAGCGCAACGCGCGGATCAACTGCATCTCCCACCTGCTGTCGACAATCCCCTACGAGCCGAGCGAGCAGCAGGCCGTCAAGCTGCCGAAGGTTCAGAAGGATCCCGGGTACGTGCGCCCGCCCGAGGACCTCTACGCCTACGTCCCCGACCTCGCCGCGAAGCTGATCGAGGAGTCCGAGCGGGGGGACTGAGGCACGCGCGTCAAGCCGGCCGGCTGAGCAGCAGATCGACGCCGGCGTCGTCAGGGAAGACGTGGTGCACGTCGGGGACCGCTCCGAAGGCGCGGTCGGCCGATACCACGGCCGAGGCATCGGCATCGAGGGCGGCAGCGGCCAGAACCGCATCGAAGGCGCCCACGCCCGGCGTCGAGGCGAAGATCTCAAGGCCACCCTCGAGCTGCTCACGACCGACCGGCAGCAGCGGTGAGAGGATCTCGGCGTAGTCGCCGGCTCGAGCCGCGGCCTCGGCACGAGCGAACCTTCGCGCTCGGACATGAGCGAACTCCTGGATCACCTCGACGGTGGTCGTCGCCTCGAGCGCTCCGGTGGCAAGCGCCTCGATCAGCCTCCGACACGGCTCGCGGAGCGGGTGGTCGGCTCCCTTCGCGTAAACGAGGACGGTCGTGTCGAGCACGATCATCGGTCGCGTCGACCGCGCAGCTCGTCGAGCTCGTCGAGCAGGCCGTCAGCGGCCGGCACCGGCATGTCCGGAGACTCGAGCAACCGTCGTGCTGCTTTCTGGCGGCGTCCTGAGAGATCGGGCAAACCGCGATCGATGGCCTCGCGAACGACCGTCGCAACCGAGACACCGCGCTCGTCCGCGATCGCCGCGAGTCGATCGTGCCGCTCTTGATCGAGGAGGATCTGCAAGCGTCGATCGAAAGACATGTTCATACGTTAGCATGTGCAAGCTTCACCGCGACACGAGGTTCGGGTGTTCGAGTGCTTGCTGAGGAAGCCCTCTACAGGTACCGCTCCTCCTCGGGGACCTTCGGCATCTCGCTGGTGATCCGCTGCATCGTGCCGAGGAAGCGGTGCACCTCCGGGTAGAGGATCGGCTTGCCGTTGTTGAGGACGGCGGCCGAGATCGCCCGCTCGGGATCGGCCCAGGCGAGCATGTTCGTGAAGCCGAGATGCCCGAAGGCGTGCTGGGTGTCGAGGCCGTAGAGGCTGAGGACGCGGGAGCCGAGCATCAGCCCGTAGGAGAAGCGGGTCGGGAAGCCGAGCGAGAGGTCGACCTCGAGGTGTGAGCGCTCGACGAGGGCGCGGCGGATCGTGTCGGCCTCGATCACCCGCACCCCGTCGATCTCGCCGCCGCAGCGCATCACCTCGAAGAAGCGGGAGAGCTCGTTGGCTGTCGTGACCGTGCTCGCGGCGGGGACGACGGCGGTCAGGAACCGCGGGTCGTTGGTGTTCTCGACGAGATCGTCGAGCCCGGAGCCGAGCGCGCGACTGAGCAGCGTCGAGAGCGGCGGCGCCGTCCGCGGTCCGGTGATGTAGCTGAGCGCGACGGCGCCGACGTCCTCGGGATCGACCCCGTAGTTGGTCCAGCGGAATCCGAGCGGGTCGAGGAACTCCTCGGCGAGCACGGCGCGGATGTCCTTGCCGGTTACCCGGTGGACGACCTCGCCGAGGATGAAGCCGCCGGAGACGGCGTGGTAGGCGAGCTGCGCCCCCGGCAGCGTCACCGGCTTCGCGTCGCAGAGGACCTCGCAGAGGTACTCGCGGTCGTTGACGTACTCGAGGTCGAGCGCCTCGCGGGGCAGGTTCGGGACGCCGGCCTTGTGGGCGAGGACGTGGCCGATCGTGATGCTGCGCTTGCCGTGACGCTCGTAGCCGGGGATGTGCTCGGCGATCGGGTCCTCGAGGTGGAGGAGCCCGCGCTCGCAGAGCTTGTGGACGACGAACGCAGTGATCCCCTTCGACGCCGAGTAGACGCAGAACGGCGTCTCCGTCGTCGCCGGCACCTTCTCGGCATCGCCGCGATCGTGCGGCCCGTTGCCACGGGCGTGACCGATCGCCCGATCGATGATCACCTCGCCGTTGCGGCGAACGCAGACCTGCAGGGCCGGGTGGACGCCGCTTCGATACCAGTCGACCGCTGCCTTCCAGATCGCCTCGACGTTGCCGCGCTCGACGCCGCCCGCCTCCGGCGCCGCCTCAGCGCCCACCGTCGTGGCCGCGTCGAGATCCCGGGGGACGCGGATCCGCCGCAGCGGATCCGGCCCGACCGGGAGCCGGGGCATCCGGGGCAGGCGGTCGAGCGCCGCCAGCCCCGACGGCAGGGTCGGGATCAAGCCGCCACCGAGGCGCTCAGCCCTTCGTCGCCGGCTGCTCGGCGTCGGCGCCGGACCCGGCGCCGGCCTCCGACGTGCTCTTCGCCGCCCGGTCCTCATAGTCGGCCCGCTCCTGCTCGTCAGCCTCCGCGAGGACCTTGTCGGCCTTCAGGATCCGGGCGATCGCCTCGCGGCCGCTGCGCGGGACGAGGCTGAGGATCGCCGCGATCCCGGCCGACGAGCGCGGCACCCAGACGTCGAAGCGGTTCGTCTCGATCGCCTCGACGATCGCCTCGGCGACCTCCTCCGGCTCCAGCTTCTTGACGCCGCGGGTGTCGACGAGGCCGCTGCCGAGCTCGGGGTTGACGACGGCCGGCATCACGCACGAAACCTCGATGCCCTTGTCGATGTTCTCGAGCCGGACCGCCTCGCTGAGGCCGACGACGGCGTGCTTGGTCGCGCAGTAGGTCGCGCCTCCCGGCAGGCCCGCCTTGCCGGCCTGGCTGGCGATGTTGACGATGTGGCCGCTGCCGCGCGGGAGCATCCGCTCGAGCGCCAGCTTCGTCCCGTAGATGACGCCGTGGAGGTTGATGTCGATCATCGTCTTCGCGGTCTCGTCCGTTTCCTCGATGAACGGCCCGATCGGCATGATCCCGGCGTTGTTGATGACGACGTCGATCGGCCCGAGCTCGCTCTCGGCGCTGTCGAGGAAGCGGCTGAACGACTCGCGGTCGGTGACGTCGAGCTCGAAGGCGACGCAGTTGCCGCCGAGCTCTGCCGCCGTCTCCTCTGCCAGCTCGGCGTGGAGGTCGCCGATCGCGACTCGGGCACCACGGCGGATCAACGACTGCGCCGTGCACTTGCCGATCCCGCGGGCACCGCCCGTGATCGCCACCACCATCCCCGCTACCGACTTGACCTGCTTACGCGCCATTTTCAGGCTCCTCTCCACGATTGAAGGCTCGGCCACCAATCATCGCGCAACCGGGCTCGTGACGCGGCAACGAGTTCCGGTTCAGATGGTCGGCCATCTCAGGGTCCGAGAACCGCGACCGCAACCGCGAGCGCCACCGCGGCACGGTCCTCGAGCGAGTCGACCAGGAGGTGCTCGGCGGGGGAGTGAGCGGCGCCGCCGAGCGGGCCGAGGCCGTCGATCGCGAGCGGCAGGTACGGGGCGAGGTTGCTGGCGTCGCTGGCGCCGCCCCGCGAGTTGCCGGCGATCGGCCGCCCGAGCAGGCGCGAGGCGCGCTCGAGCGGCCCGGCCGCGACGTCACCCATGTCCATGCCGGGCCAGAGGCGCAGCCGCTCGACCTCGAGCCGGACGCCGTCGACGGCATCCGGGATCGACTCGATGATCGGCTCGAAGCTCGCCTCGTCGTCGGCCCGCATGTCGATCGAGAGCTCGCCGCTGCCGGGGACGACGTTGATGCCCTCGCCGGAGCTGATCATCGTCGGGACCACGCTCAGCGCCTCCGCCCCCTGCGGGTCGTGGCGCTCGGCGAGCGTCGTCGCGACCGCGGCGAGGGCGAGCAGGGCGTTGCGGCCGGCGTCCGGGTTGGCGCCGGCGTGGGCGGCGACGCCGCTCGCCGCGACCCGGATCGCCGCTGCCGCCTTGCGGCGAACGACGACCGCCTCCTCTCCCTCCGCGGTGCGCTCGCCGCCCTCGAAGCAGAGGCCGGCGTCGAAGTCGGCGAAGCGGGGCCCGTGCGCGAACGGCTCGGTCCGGAACTCCTCGTCGTTGACGAGCAGCAGGGCCACCTCGGCGAACCGCTCGGGCACCTCGGCGAGGGCGCGCAAAACGCCGAGCGAGAGGGCGACGCCGCCCTTCATGTCGATCGTGCCGGAGCCGATCAGGCTGTCGCCGTCGCGCTCGGTCGGCCGGTGGGACGTATGGGGCACGACCGTGTCGAGGTGGCCGATCAGGACCAGGCGGCACTCGCCCTCGCCCTCGATCCGCGCGATCAGGTCCGGGGCGTGTGCCGGCGATGAGCAGGGCAACCGCTCGATCGCCACGGCATCGGGCAGCAACCCGATGACGAGGTCGACGATCTCCTCGGCGGCGCGGGCATCGCCCGAAGGGGTCGAGACCGCGACGAGCTGCTCGATCTCGGGGAGCGCGCGGGCGGCGATCGACTTCGCCCAGCGCGCTCGCCAGTCCGTGTCCTCCCGTGTCGGCATGCCGCTCGCGGAACCTACAGGCGTTGATAGCTTGACCGCGCCCCCGCGAGCAGGGCAGCGAATCGATGGGCACGAGGACCGGAGAGACCACGCCGCTCGGCGAAGCCGCCGGATTCGACGGCGGCCTCGTCGCGATCGCCGACCGGACCTGGGCGTGGCTGCAGCCGAACGGCGGGCTCGGTGAGTCGAACGCCGGCCTCGTCATCGGCGACGGCGCAGCGCTGCTGGTCGACACGCTCTGGGACGAGCGGCTGACGGCAGCGATGCTCGAGGCCGTCGTGCCCGCCTGCGAGCGCGCTGGGGCGCCGCTCGCGCACCTCTTCAACACCCACGGCGACGGCGACCACTGGTACGGCAACGGCCTGCTCGGCGCCGGTGTCGAGATGACCGCGAGCGCCACCGCGATCGGCCAGATGCGGGCGGAGCCGCCATCGATGCTGACCCGGCTGGCGCCGGTGGGGAAGCTCGCCGGGGTGGTCGGGCGGGTGCCGATGCTCCCCTGGGCGGATCGGCTCCGCGGCCTGGCCGGGTTCGGGTCGATGCTCACCGCCTACGAGTTCGGCGGGATCGAGCCCCGCGTGCCCGAGCATCCCTTCGAGGCGGAGCGCACCCTCGACGTCGGCGGTCGCTCCGTAGAGCTCAGCTTCGTCGGGCCCGCCCACACGGTCGGCGACGCGATCGCCTGGGTCCCGGACACGCGGACCGTGTTCGCCGGTGACATCCTCTTCAACGGCGTCATGCCGATCATGTGGGCGGGTCCGGTCGGCAACTGGATCGTCGCGCTCGAGCGGATCGAGGCGCTCGAGCCGGACGCGGTCGTCGGCGGCCACGGCCCGGTCGGCGGCGTCGCCGAGGTCGGCGCCCTCCGCGATTACTGGACGTGGCTTCGCGGCGAGGTCCGCGACGCCGGCCCCGATGCCGATCTGACCGCACTCAGCGAGCGGCTGATCGGCTCGGGCGGGTTCGAGCCGTGGCGGGGGTGGCGGAACCCGGAGCGGACGCTGGTCAACGTCCATCGCATCGCCGCGACCGAGCGCGGCGGATCGAGTGGGATCGGGACAGCCGAGCGGATGCGGCTGATCGCCGGCATGGGTGCGCTGGCGGAGCGGCTGCGCTGACGGGGGGCGTGGGCAGGGGCGGGGTAGACACCCGCCTCCGCGACTCGCTTCGCTCGCGCTGAGTGTCGGCGGGCGCCCACCCCGCCCCTGCCTCAGACGGCTGTGGTCAGGTCGCTCGCAGCGGACGCCGGGGATGTTTGCCTTTGCGAGAGGATCGCCTCGGCGCCCCTGGCGGGGACGACCGTGATCATCCGCCGGCGGTTGGCCTCGAGACGGCCGTCGCCGCCGATCCGGACCTCCATGCGGCTGAGGACCGCGCGGAGGACGATCCCCATCTCGAGCATCGCGAAGCTGGCGCCGAGGCAGCGGCGGCGGCCGCCGCCGAACGGGATCCAGGTGTAGGTGCCGGGGTCCTCCTCGAGGAAGCGCTCGGGGCGGAAGGCGTAGGGCTCGGGGTAGATCTCGGGATCGTGGTGGACGAGGTAGGCGTTGGGGACGAGGTGGCAACCGGGGCCGTAGGTACGGCCGCCGACCTCGATCTCGGCGACGACGCGGCGCGGGCCGGCGATCGAGAGCACCGGGCGGCGGCGCAGGGTCTCGCGGATCGTCGCGGTCACGTAGGCGTCCTCGCCCGAGTCGACGTCGGCGGTCAGCTTCGCGAGCGCATCAGGGTTGCGGAGCAGGCGCTCGAAGGCCCAGGAGAGCTCGGTCGCGGTGGTCTCGTGGCCGGCGACGAGCAGGGTCATCAGCTCGTCGCGAAGCTCGACGTCCGACATCGGCGAGCCATCCTCGTGGCGGGCGAGGAGCAGCATCGAGAGGACGTCGTCGCGGTCGCCGGAATCCGAGCGGCGTTCGTCGATCAGGCCCTGGATCTCCTCGTCGGCCTGCTCGCGCACCGCGAGGAAGTCGCCGACCGCGGGGAACAGGCGGCCGAACCGCTGCAGCGGCGGGATCAGGCTGACCGGGCTCATCGCGAACTTGGTCATCTCGCCGACCAGGACCCGCAGCCGCTCGAGTCGCTCGCCGCGATCGAGGCCGAAGATCGCGCGCAGGATCACCTCGAGGGTGAGCTGCTGCATGTAGGGATGGAGCGGGACCGGGCTGCCGGTCGTCCAGCCCTCGACCTCGGATCCGGCGACGTCGGTCACGAGGCCGCGCAACGCCTCCATCTTCTCGCCGTGGAAGGCCGGCAGCATCAGCTTCCGCTGGGTCAGATGGCGATCCTCGTCGAGCAGGAGGATCGAGTTCGGCCCGACCACGGGGAGCAGGACCGCGCTGCCCTCGCCGGAGTGGAGAACATCCGGCGGCGCCGTGAAGATCGCCTTGATGTCCTCGGGGCGGGACATCATCACGAACGGGTCGATGCCGAGCAGATCGAGTGTGAACGTCTTGCCGTAGCGCGCCCGGCAACGCTCGAGATACGGGATCGGACGCGTCTGCCAGGCAAGCGTCTGCCAGGTGCTCGGCGCGCGCGGCCCCTCCGGTAGCTCCGTCCCCGGTGCCATGCACCAAGGGTAGCCGGACTGGCTGCTCAGCCAGTGGGAGGCTCGTCACACGGTCGGCGGCCGGGCTCGCCCCCGGCTGATCACGTCCTCCGTTCAAGCGAACAGCCGATCGGGCCGAAGGGGCTCCCAGCACCGCCCGGAGCCCCCTGATGTCGTTCAGCGCCCGCCTCGTCCGCCTCCCACCCGCCAGTGGCCGCCGGCTTGCCGGGATCGAGGGGCTGCGCGCGGTCGCGGCGACGACAGTCCTCGTCTGCCACTCCTGGTTCTACTCGAACCCCGACGGCCCGCCGCTCTGGAACGGCGCCCCGGGCTCGATCCCGTTCGAGAGCATGGCGTTCGGGGTGACGCTGTTCTTCGCCCTCTCCGGCTTCCTCCTCTACCGCCCGTTCCTCGTCGCCGCCTTCGAGCCCGAGCGGCGTCCCAGCGTCGCCGGCTACTTCCGCAACCGGGCGCTGCGGATCCTGCCCGCCTACTGGGTGATCCTCCTGTTCGTCTCGCTGGTCCTGCAGTCGGCGCTGGTCCGCGACGGCGCCGGGCTCCACACCGGGGCGCTGACGAATCCCGGCGACCTGCTCTCGGCCGCCTTCATGCTCCAGGACTACCGGCCCTCGACGACGATCATCGGAATCGGCCCGTCCTGGTCGCTCGCGGTCGAGGTCGTCTTCTACCTGGCGCTGCCGCTGCTCGCCGGGCTGGCGCTGCTGCTCGCCCGCCGTGCCCGCGACAGCCGCGGGATCCTCCTCGCCTCGCTCGCCCCGGCGCTGCTGATGCTCGTGATCGGCATCACCGGCAAGCTCGCCGCCCAGCACCTGTTCGCCAACCCCGGTCCCGGAGGCGGCTACGACGCCAGCTGGCACACCGTCGTCGTCCGCAGCTTCTGGGCCCAGGCCGACCTGTTCGCCTTCGGGATGACGGTCGCCGCAGTCCACGTCCAGGTCGCCCGTGGCGCCCTCAGCCTCCCCTCCTGGTGGCGCCTCGCGGCGATCGCGGTCGCCGTCCCGGTCGGCATCGTCGCGGCGCTGCGGCTCGCCGGCAACGACGGCCAGCTCGGCTTCCCGGTCGACAACACCGCGATCGGGCTCGTCGCCGCGATCGGCCTCGCCCTCGTCGTCATGCCCACGGCCGGCGGCGGTGTCTCCCGCGCTGCCCGCGGGCTCGAAGCCCCGGCCGCCGTCGCCCTCGGCCTCGTCTCCTACAGCCTCTTCCTCTGGCACGAGCCGATCGTTTACTGGCTCCGCGACCACGATCTCGTCGCGCCCGGCGCGGCGGGGTTCGTGCTCAACACCGCCGTCCTGTTCGTGATCGCAGTCGCTCTCTCGGTCGTCACCTACCGGCTGATCGAGCTTCCCGCCCTGCGGCTCAAGAGGCGGACCGCGCCAGCCGGGAAGTCCGATCCCGTGACTGCCGTCACGGCAACCGAGCAGGCCCGGGCCTGACCCGACCAGCCGTCGCAGTAACGGGTCGCGGGCGGATAAGTACTCATGGTGGGATCAAATCCGCCCGCGAGCAGCGAACGACGCCGGCCGGCCGGGGTAGCGAGTGACCACTGCCACGGTGTCGCCGGATGCCATCGCGGTGCCAAGGTCGCTCATTCGCCGGCGGGGTTCGTCTCGATCAGCTCGATCCGGTAGTCGTCGGGGTCGCGCACGAAGCAGAGGCGGGAACCGCCCTCGCGGACGCTGTAGGGCGGACGCTCCGGCTCGATGCCGAGGCCGGCGAGGCGCTCGAGGGCGCCGTCGAGGTCCTCGACCGTGATCGCGATGTGGCCGTAGCCGGTGCCGACCTCGTAGGGCTCGGTGACGTCGTGGTTGTGGGTGAGCTCGAGCCGGGCGCCGTCGCCGGGCAGGCCCATGAAGATGTTCGTCGCCTCGTCGCGGATCGGCATCCGCATCAGCACCTCGAAGCCGAGCTTCTCGTAGAAGGCGACCGAGGCGTCGGGATCGAGAACCCGGTAACAGGTGTGGATCAACTCACCGATGGAGCCGAGCCTAGCGCGATCGGTCTAGAAGCCCGCCGGGTGGGTCGCCGTGAAGCTCTGCGACTGCTCCCAGGAGCTCGAGTAGTCGGCCCAGCTCGGACCGTCGCCACCGGAGTCGGAGGTGTCCCAGCGGAGGCCGGCGATCACGGCGTAGGCGTGACCGGAGTTGGCGTAGACGGTGATCCAGTTGCCGACGCCGGACTCGCCCCAGCTCATGAAGCCGGTCGAATCGAGCGGGCTGTCGAGGAATCCGCCGCCGTGGAGCGCGTAGCTGACGGCGCCGGAGCAGTCGTAGCCGGAGGCCTCGAAGGAGCCGTGCCCGCCGCCCCAGACGTACGGCTTGTCGCGGATCGCGTTGGCGGCGGCGATGACGTCCTTGACCTGCTGCGGCGCGTCGGCCGGCGCGGTCGCGCTGCCGTCGGAGTTCAGCGTCGCGGTGTCGCCGCTCGGCGCCGGTACCGACGGGGCGGGGGCCGCGACGTCGGCGGGGGCGGCGGGGGCGGCCGCCTCGGCGGCCGCCTGGGCCTGACGGCGCTGCGCGGATGCGATGCCGCCCTCGAGGTCGCTCTCGCGCGCGGTCAACCGCTGGAGCGTCGCGCGGCGGGCGGCGCGGGCCGCGTAGAGCTGCTGCTCCTGGGCCTCGAGCGAGGCGCGCTGGTCGGCGAGCTCCTGGTGGCGAGCGGCGAGGTCGTCACGGGCGGCGGCGATCCGGTCCTTCGTGTCGGCGAGCTTGGTGACGGTCGCCTGGACCTCGTTGCGGAGGTCCTTGACCCGGGTGACCGTGTCCTCCTGGTACTGGTGGATGCGGTCGAGGTAGGTGGCATCGACCGAAGCGTCCTCCCAGCTCGAGGACTCGATCAGCAGCTTCATCATGTCGGGGTCGTCCGACTTGTAGACGCCGACGATGACCTTGGCGAGCTCCTTGACGGCCGCGCGGAGGTGGTCGCGGACGCGAGCGAGGTGCTCGCGCCCCTGGTCGAGCTCGTCCTTGGCGGTCGCGAGCTCCTCCTCCTTCGCCTGAAGCTCGGCGGCGGCGGCCTCTTCGGCCTGGCGGGCCTCCGAGACCTGGCCGATCAGCGCGTCGATCTCCTGGTTGCTCTCGGCGAGCTGCCGGGAGGTGGCCGACTGCTGGTCGCGGACGTCGTCGAGCGCGGCCTGCTTCTCGGCGATCGTCGCGTCGGCCGGCGCCGGGCGCAGGGCCGCGGCGAGGGCGCAGACGGCCACGAGCAGGAGCGCGGCGAGGAGGAGCAGGCGGGTTGAAGGACTCCCTGCCCGGGTGTGGAAGAGGTTCGGTCGCATCGGGGGCGTTCGAGCGGGCAGAACCCGACTCGCGACGCGGCAGGCTAGATGTCGGTGGGCCCTTTGCAAGCGCTCGCTAACAGTCCTGCAAGAGATCTTGCGGGCCGTTTCCGACCGTTACCGTGATCAGCTCCACCGGTCCCACCGCTTCAGGGCCTTCGTCGGCGACTTCGGTCGTCCGCCCTCGTACCAACCCGGGTTCGTCCACATCTCGAAGTGGAGGTGGCAGCCGGTCGCCCGGCCGGTGTCGTTGACGGTGCCGATCCGCTCCCCGGCGTGGACCCGGGTGCCCTCCTTCGGGCGACCGGCGCGACTCATGTGCATGTAGGCGTAGTCCTGCCCCGTGCCCTTGCCGTCGATCACCACGTAGTAGCCGGCGGCCGACTGGTAGCGGCGGACCTGGACCCTCCCGGCGTGTGCGGCGACGACCGGCCGGCCACACTTCGCGAACACGTCCTGGCCCTGATGGCCGCGGCCGGCGCCGAGCCCGTCGCCGTAGCTGTGACGGCCGAGGATCGGGAAGCGGTTCTTGTAGAAGCCGAACCGGGAGCTGCTGCTGTGGGCCCCGACCGCCGCGCGCTCGCCGCCCGAATAGACCCGGAAGGCGTACTTGCCCTGCCGGATATAGCCCCGTTTCCCGGTCCTGCCCTTCCAGGAGACCCGCTGCCGCTGGCCGGGCCGCACATCGCCGAGTCGGAAGCGCTTCTGGACCTTGTCACTGCCGACCCGGACAACCTTGACGAGCACTTTCCGGGGCTGCTTGCCGGCCAGCTCGAACCGGAAGGTCACGCCGCGCTTGGCCCCGAGGATCATCCGCGAGCGGTCGAGCTTGGCGTGCCGGATCCGCGGCCGCGGACCCTGCCGGGGTGCCGCAGTGGCGTCCTTGGGCGTCACCGCGGCAGCGGCCGGCTCGGTCGTCTCGCCGGACGCCTGGTCCTCGACGGAGCCGGTCGCGGCGCTCGCGTCGTCGGCGCTGACGAGGGCGATCGCAACTGCGACCAGGGCGATGCAGGCGACCAGGCCCTCGGCGATCCGGAGCTTCCGTCCGGTCGCGGTTGCGTCGTCGTTCAGCGGTCTCATCCGGTCCTCCCGCGGCGTTGATCTCCCGCTCCGGCGCGCCCGGAGCAAGTATTAACGTTCTGTAAGGACGCTAACGCAACGCTAGCCGAAAAGTTCCGGTCCCAGTTCCGGTTCCCAGGGACCCGGCGTGGATCAGCCCCGGGCGAGCGGCGCGAGCTCGCCGGCGAGGTGGAGCGGCGGGTCGGCCGGCTCCGGCCCGCGAAGCGCGAACCCGGTCTTGCCACCTGCCCGCTGCTCGGCGGCGAAGCGGACCCGGCCCGGCAGCCCGACCGGCTTTCGGAACGAGACGGTGACCGCGAACGCGTCTGGGATCCGCCCTTCGAGCTGGGCCAGGCAGCGCGCCTTGCTCCACATCCCGTGCGCGATCGGCCGCGGGAACCCGAAGGCCCGTGCGGTCAGCGGATGGATGTGGATCGGGTTGCGGTCGCCCGAGACCGCGGCGTAGCGGCGGCCGAGATCGCCGTCGAGCCGCCACGCGGCACTTGCCGGCACGTCGGCAGGGGGCTCGACCGGTGCCGGCTCGCGCTCGGCGTCGGGTGCTCCGGCGCCGCGGCGAAGGATCGTCCCGCGCTCCTCCCAGACGAGCTCGCCGTCGGCGCGCGCCTCGACGAGCAGCGTGAAGGCGATGCCCTTCGGGTGCGGGCGCAGGTCGAGGGCGGCAACCTCGAGGTCGAGCGGCTCACCGACCGCGACCGGCCGGTGCCGGGTGATCGCGTTGCCGATGTGGACGAGGCCGAGCAACGGGAACGGGAACGAGCCCGAGCTCATCAGCTCCATCTGGAGCGGGAACGAGAGGACGTGCGGATAGGTCGCCGGGATCGTGTCGCGGAGCGTGAAGCCGCAGACGCGGCAGTAACGGGCGAGCTCGTCGCGTTCGGCGGCGACGGCCTCGACGCGGAGCCGCTCGGGCGGCAGATCCTTCTCTCGCGCTCCCCCGGGGAGAAGCGGGAGGCGACCGAGCAGGCCGCTACCGGGCAGGGCGGCGAAGCCGGCGCGGCCGTAGAGCGGCACGAGCGACGGCATCGAGTCGAGCGTCCGGACCGGCTGCGTCGCCTCGGCCGCGGCCATCTCAGGCTCCGATCAGGCTCTGCCCGCAGACCCGGATCACGTTGCCGTTCAGGCCGGTCGAGTCGGGTGCGGCGAGCCAGGCGATCGTCTCGGCGACGTCGACCGGAAGCCCGCCCTGCGAGAGCGAGTTCATCCGCCGGCCCGCCTCGCGGGGGCCGACCGGCATCGCCGCGGTCATCTGCGTCTCGATGAACCCGGGCGCGACAGCGTTGATCGTCGCCGCGCGGCCGGCGAGCACCGGCGCCATCGCCTCGACCATGCCGATCACCCCGGCCTTCGAGGTCGCGTAGTTGGTCTGCCCGGCGTTGCCGGCGATCCCGCTCATCGACGAGACGCAGACGATCCGGCCGTCCTCGCGGAGCAGGTCGTCGCGGGCGAGCAGCTCCGCGTTGATGCGCTCCTCGGCGCTGAGGTTGATCGCGATCACGAGCTCCCAGCGCTCGGCATCCATGCCGCCAAGCGTCTTGTCGCGGGTGATGCCGGCGTTGTGGACGACGACGTCGACGCCACCGTGCTCGCGCTCGAGCGCGTCGCAGATCGCCTTCGGCGCGTCGGCGGCGGTGATGTCGGCGACGATCGTCGACCCGCCTAGCGGCTCGACGACCCGCTCGAGGTCGTCGGCGAGAGCCGGCACGTCGAGGCCGACGACGTGGGCGCCGTCGCGGGCGAGCACGTTCGCAATCGCCGCGCCGATCCCGCGCGAGGCGCCGGTGACGAGCGCGACCTTGCCGTGCAGCGGCAGATCACGATCGATCTCGGGGACGTCGCGGCCGGCGCCGATCCGCGCCACCTGGCCGGAGACGTAGGCCGACCGCGGCGAGAGGAAGAAGCGCAGGCTCGAGCCGAGCCGGCCCTCGGCGCCGGGGGCGACCTGGAGGAGCTGGGCGGTGGCGCCGTAGCGGACCTCCTTGCCGGCCGAGCGCACGAACCCCTCGAGCGCGCGCTGCGCCGTCGCCTCGGCGGGCTCGTCGCAGTCGCCGGGCGGCGAGCCGATCACGATCAGCCGCCCGCTCGGCTCGAGCCGCCGGATCGTCGGGCTGAAGAAGGACCAGAGCTCGCGGAGCCGGTCGCTCGAGGGGATCCCGGTCGCGTCGAAGACGAGCGCCTTCCAGCGCTGCGCGCCGGGTGCCTCGTCGTTCCAGACGCCGGCGTCGATCGAAGCTGTTCCGAGCGCCTCGCGGACCTCGTCGTCGAGCCGGCTGTCCACCGCCGTCCCCGCCTCGGCGAGGACCGTGGCGACCGCCTCTCCACAGCGCCCACCGGGCGCGGCGCCGACCAGCACCCGGCCGTCGATCAGCGGCGCGCCGGCCTCGTAGCGATCGAGCTCGACCGGCCGCGGCAGCCCGAGGTTCTTGGCGACGAACCCGCCGACCGGGTTGTTGACGAGCTGGGAATACGTGTCGGCCATCTGGGCGCTCCTGTGCTGCTCGCTGCTTGCTGCTTGCTGCTTGCTACGCCTCGAGGATCGCGACGACGCCCTGGCCGCCGGCGGCGCAGATCGAGATCAGCCCGCGGCCGCCGCCGCGCTCGCTGAGCAGCTTCGCGAGGTTGCCGACGATCCGGCCCCCGGTCGCGGCGAAGGGATGGCCGGCGGCGAGCGAGCCGCCGCGGACGTTGAGCTTGTCGCGGTCGATCGAGCCGAGCGGCGCGTCGCGGCCGAGCCGCTCCTTGCAGAAGACCGGGTCCTCCCAGGCGGCGAAGGTGGAGAGCACCTGCGCCGCGAACGCCTCGTGGATCTCGTAGAGGTCGAAGTCCTGAAGCTTCAGGCCCTGGCGGTCGAGCAGGCGCGGAACCGCATAGGCGGGGGCCATCAGCAGGCCCTCGCGGGCGCCGACGTGATCGACCGCGGCGGTCTCCGCGTCGACGAAGCGGGCCAGCGCCGTCAGCCCGTGGCGCTCGCCCCACTCCTCGGTGCCGAGCAGCACCGCGGCTGCGCCGTCGCTGAGCGGCGTCGAGTTCCCCGCCGTCATCGTCCCGTCCTCGCCGCCGAAGACCGGCTTCAGCTTCGCCAGCTTCTCGACCGTCGAATCGGGTCGCAGGTTCTGGTCGCGCTCGAGCCCGAGGTAGGGAGTGACTAGATCGTCCTCGAAGCCCTCGTCGTAGGCGGCGCCGAGGTGCTGATGGCTCGCGGCGGCGAGCTCGTCCTGGGCGAGCCGGGTGATGCCCCACTCGCGGGCCATGATCGCCGTGTGTTCCCCCATCGACAGGCCGGTCCGCGGCTCCTCGTTGCGGGGGATCTCGGGGGCGAGCTGCCCGGGCCGCAGCCGGGCGAGGGTCCGCAGCCGGTCGAGGTTCGAGCGGGCGGCATTGAGCTCGAGGAGGATCGCGCGGAGGTCCTCGTTGACCGCGATCGGAGCGTCCGAGGTCGTGTCGACGCCGCAGGCGATCCCGCTCTCGACCTGACCGAGGGCGATCTTGTTGGCGACGAGGATCGCCGTCTCGAGGCCGGTGCCGCAGGCCTGGCCGACGTCGTAGGCGGGCGTGTCGGGCGAGATCCGCGTCCCGAGCAGCGACTCCCGCGTCAGGTTGAAGTCACGGCTGTGCTTGAGGACGGCGCCGCCGGCAACCTCGCCGAGCCGCTCGCCGGCGATGCCGGTCCGCTCGAGGAGGCCGTCGAGGGCGGCGGTCAGCATGTCCTGGTTCGAGGCGCGCGCGTAGGGCCCGTTCTGGCGCGCGAACGGGATCCGGTTCGAACCGAGGACGACCGGAGTCTGCCGCTTCGCAGCCATGGCCGCCGCTACTTGAGCTCGGCCGACGTGAGGCCGAGGAGCTGGCGGGCGATGATCAAAAGCTGGATGTTCTGGGTGCCTTCGAAGATGTCAAGGATCTTCGCATCACGAGCCCATTTCTCGAGGAGCTCGTCCTCGCCGAGGCCGGCGGCGCCGGTCAGAGCGACGCAGCGCAGCGCGACGTCGACGCAGGTCCGGCCCGCCTTGGCTTTCGCGTAGGAGGCATGCAGGGAGTTCGGCTTGCCGTTGTCGGCCATCCAGGCCGCCTCCATGGTCAGCAGGCGGGCTGCCTCGTAGTCGGCTTCCATCGCGAGCAGCTCGGCGGCGGCGGCGTTCTGCCGGCCCGCCGGCAGGTCGGGGTCGACGGTCACGCCGGCATCGGCGAGCAGCTCGGTGGCCCGCTCGATCGAGGCCCTGGTCAGGCCGACCGCCATCGCGGCGACCAGCGGCCGGGTGTTGTCGAAGGTCCGCATCGCCCCGGCGAAGCTCTTCTTCGTGTCGATCTCGGGATCGCCGAGGAGGTTCTCCTTCGGGACCCGGCAGTCGTCGAGGATGAAGGCGGCGGTGTCGGAGGCGCGGATCCCGAGCTTGTGCTCGAGCCGGTCGAGCTTCAGCCCCGGGTTCGAGCGCTCGACGACGAACGACTTGATCGCGGCGCGGCCCTGCTCCGGGTCGAGGCTCGCCCAGACGACGACGAGGTCGGCGCGCTCGCCGGAGGTGACGTAGATCTTCTCGCCGTTGAGGACGTATTCGTCGCCGTCGAGGACGGCGGTCGTCCGGATCGCGGCGGAATCGGAGCCCGCCTCGGGCTCGGTGATCGCCATCGCCGCCCACTTGCCCGCGAACCGCTCCTTCTGCTCGTCGTCGGCGACCGCCGCGATCGCCGAGTTGCCGAGTCCCTGACGCGGCATCGTCAGCAGCAGGCCGACGTCGCCCCAGCACATCTCCATGATCGAGAGGACCGAGGCGAGGTTCGACCCGTTCCGGTTGCCGCCGTCGCCGTTCTCCGTCGCCCGACTGACCCCGGCGGCCCCGGCGCCGCTCGACGCCCCGCCCTCGTCGAGGCCGTCGATCATCGCCGCGAGCATGTCGAGCTCCTTCGGGTACTCGTGCTCGGCGAGGTCGTACTTGCGCGAGATCGGCCGCAGCACCTCGGCGGCGACCATGTGGGCCTGCTCGACGAGCTGCTCGAGCTTCTTGGGGATCTCGAGGTTGATGGCCATGGCTAGACGATCAGCCCTCCCTCGATCACGCCGGCGGCGCGGAGGTCGCGGTACCAGCGCTCGACCGGGTACTCCTTGACGTAGCCATGACCGCCGAGCAGACCGACGGCGTCGGAGCCGACTTTCATCCCGTAGGTCGCCGCGAGGCGGCGGGCGACGGCGGCAGCGCGGGCGAAGTCGCGGCCCTGATCGGCAAGGGACGCGGCCCGATAGGTCGCCAGGCGCATCCCCTCGATCTCGATCGCGAGGTCGGACATGTTGAACGCGACCGCCTGTCGGTGGCTGATCGGCTCGCCGAACGCCTTGCGCTCGTTCACGTAGGGGATCAGGAAGTCGAGCGCACTCTGGGCGGTGCCGAGCGTCATCGCCGACCAGGCGATCCTGCCGAGGCGGATGCAGTCCCGGTAGGCATAGGCGTCGCCAAGCCGGGCGCCGGCCGGCACCCGGACCCCGTCGAGGCGGAGGCGCGCGGTCGCGGCGGCGCGGAGGCCGATCGCGGGTTCGGGCTGGATGGCGAGGCCTTCCGATCCGGCCTCGACGATGAACAGCCCTGGTGCGTCACCATCGAGGCCGGCGGCGATCACGAACAGCTCCGCGTCGGCGGCGCGGGGTACGAGCGACTTGAGACCGTCGATGACGAACCCATCGCCGTCGGCGCGGGCGCTGGTCTCCAGGTCGAACGGGTCGAAGAGGACTCCCGGTTCCTGGACGGCCAGTGCGGCGGCGGGCACGTCCTCGCCGCTGAACGCGGGCAGATAGGTCGCCTGCTGGTCGGCGTCACCCCAGAGGCCGAGCGCGGTGCTGACCGCGGCGGGGGCGAGGGCGGCGAAGGCGAGGCCCATGTCGCCGCCGGCGAGTGCCTCGGTGATCAGCGCCGAAGTCACGGCGGACCGCTCCTCGACAGCGCCGCCGAGCTCCTCGGGGACGCCGAGCACGGCGATCCCGAGCTCGGCGCTCTGGTCGAGAACGTCGGCCGGGGCGGCGCAGTCGGCGTCGGCCTGCTGGGCAACGGGTCGCAGCTTCGTGGCCGCGAAGTCGCCGAACGCCTCGATCATCATCTTCTGCTCGTCGCTGGGCTCGAGGTCGAACAGGTCAGGGCGCTTGCCGCGCTTCTGCCGGGCCGGGCCGGCGAGCTTCTGCGCTGCCGCGAAGCGGCGACCGGCGGCATTCGCAGCGCGAAAGCCGTTCCGGGTGCCGCGATGGACGAGCCGCTCGGTGATCTCGCGCAGGCCGACGCGATCGAGCAGGTCGGAGCTCGCGAGCCGGCTGAGGGCGCGCAGGCCGACGCTGGTTCCCTGCTCGGCGAGGCTCATCGGCTTGAGGATAACATCGATCGGTGGCACATAGTCCAATGGCGGCTACGGAAGGGGCCGTGGCGCGCCGTCACGGCCGGTCCTCCGGTTTGACGCCTAGGCGGGCGGACGGCGCCGGCTCGTCGAACTCGTCGTGGCGGCGGAACCAGAACGCCTGCGGCGCCCGGGGCCAGCCCTCCGGCAGATCTTCGTCGTCGGACTGGCCGCCGTAGGGCGTGAGCGACCACAGGCTCCAGATGCTGCCGATGAACTGGACCATCGCCCCGTGCTGGAGGAAGTACGTGCGGAACACGTCTTCGCCGTCACGCAGGAAGACGTTGAGACCAAACCACTCGTCGACCCCGAAGTCGGCCGAGAACCGCTCGGTGCGGATCGTGTACCAGGGCACGCCGGTCCAGCCCATGCGATGGGCATAGCGCTGGAGGTTCGCCTGAGGTGCCGGCGATGCCATGGCGAAGGTGATGTCGCGGGAATGAAGCAGGCCGAGCCGGGGGATGCCATCGGCGAAGGACGAGCACCCGACGCATCCGGCGTCGGGCCAGCCGCCGACACCCTCCTCGAAGAAGAACCTGTAGAGGATCAGCTGGCTGCGCCCTTCGAACAGCTCGAGCAGGGATCGCCGCCCGTCAGGGCCCTCGAACTCGTAGTCGCGGTCCACCCGCACCATCGGCATGCGCTTCCGCGCGGCAGCAAGCTCGTGCATCGCGTCGGCGACGTCCCGCTCGCGCTCGAGCAGGGCCTCCCGGGCCGCATCCCACTCGGTCTCACTGACGACAGCCGGACGACCAGGGGACTGGGATGTCTCCATGCGGCTCGCCTACCCCCGCGGTCGCGGGCCCAAACGAGGCGCCCATGGGGCCTCGGCCGTCACTTCGGAGCCCGCAGCAGCGCCAGCTGCCGCGACTGCGCGAGCAGCCGGCCGCGCCGGTCCCAAACCTCGCCCTGCTCGTCGAAGAGGCCGTCGATCGAGGCCTCGGCGCGGAAGCGGGCCAGGACGAGGGTGTCACCCGGCTCCGGCTTGGCCCGCCAGTGGATCGTCAGCTCCAGGGTCGGGGCCGGGGCGAACCCGGTCATCACGCTGAACGGCGCCGGCCACCAGGCGTCGGTGTAAAGGGCGATCAGCTCCGGCGTCATCGCGCTGTCACCGCGGGATCGCAGCCAGCCACCTGCGACCGGCTCGTCGCCGCCGCTGAACGGGGCCGCGCCCCAGACCGGCCGCGTCTCGAGCTGCTCGAAGAGCGGCGGCGCGCCCGGGCCGCCGCCGAGCATCTCGATCGCGTCCGCCGCCGGCGCCTCGGGCGGCTCCGGGTCCCAGCTCTGCGCCGGCTCGTAGTCGGCGGTCAGCACGCAGAGGGCCAGCGTCACCGTCCGGCCGTCCTCGAGCAGCCGCGCCGAGCAGGTCGTGGCCGAGCCGCCGGAACGCTCGACGGTCACCTCGATCTCGGCCGTGCCGGGCGCCGGCGGCCGCAGGTAATGGACCGTCATCGAACGCGGCAGGCGCTCTTCGTCGCCGACCTCGGCGCGGATCGCGCGCAGCATCAGCGCCGCGATGAAGCCGCCGTTGGGCCCCGGCGGACCGAACCACTCGGGCACGATCGACCCCGTCCAGCGACCCGGGGCGAGCCGGGCCACCGCGGTGTCCCCGGCGAGGCTCCTCTCCGGGACCGCTGCCACGCCGCCAGTCTCGCAGGGCCGGCGCCTACGGAAGTGTGCGCTGCTCACCCGCTGCCGCGGCGCGGCGGCGCCGCCGATTGCGCTGCATCCGCGTAGGATTCCCGCGTCGCGTTCTCCAGATCGGACGTTCCCTGCCGGAGGTCTTCGTGTCCAAGTCCCGAATGCTCAAGCTCCTGCTGCTCGCCTGCGCGATCGTCGCAGCCTTCGCGATCGCCGCCTGCGGCAGCTCCGACTCGTCGGATTCGACGGCTGCCGACTCGACGTCGGCGACCTCGCTGGCCGACTGCACCCCGGACACGCTCGACACGGTGAAGTCGGGGACGCTGACGATCGGCACCGACAAGCCGGCCTACCCGCCGTACTTCGAGGACAACGACCCGACCAACGGCAAGGGCTTCGAGAGCGCCACCGCCTACGCGATCGCCGACCAGCTCGGGTTCAGCCAGGATCAGGTCGAGTGGACAGTCGTCCCGTTCAACTCCTCCTACGCGCCCGGCCCGAAGGATTTCGACTTCGACATCAACCAGATCTCGATCACGCCGAAGCGGGCCCAGCAGGTCGATTTCTCGTCGCCTTACTACACGGCCGATCAGGCGGTGGTCGCGCTGAAGGACTCCGACTACGCCGACGCGACTTCGCTGGAGGACCTGAAGGGCGCGACGTTCGGGGTGCAGATCGGCACGACCAGCCTCGACGCCGTCAACGAGGTCATCCAGCCCGACAACGACCCGCGCGTCTTCCAGAACTCCAACGACGTCGTCAGCGCGCTCAAGCAGCGCCAGGTCGACGCGGTCGTGGTCGACACCCCGACGGCGCTCTATCTGACCGCCGTCCAGGTGCCGGACGGGACGATCGTCGGCGAGTTCCCCGCCCCGGGCGGCGACGAGTGGGGAGCGCTGCTGGCGAAGGACTCCTCCCTGACCGGCTGCGTCTCCGCCGCCGTCGACGAGCTGAAGAGCTCGGGCGAGCTCGACAAGATCCAGCAGCAGTGGATCAACAGCGCCGGCGGGGTCAAGGAGCTCCAGTAGACGTCCCGTGAAGACCTGAGGCAGTGGAGGCGAACGCGGCCAAGGCCGACCGCCGCGCCGAGCGAGCGGCGGCCCGGCGCCGCCGCGATCGTCGCGGGGTCGCGATCGCGGCGCTGTCGACGATCGTCGTCATCGGTGGCCTCGCAGCCCTGATCCTGACCAGCAGCGGCTGGCCCGCGGTCCGCGAGACCTTCTTCGACGCGACCGTCTTCAAGGAGTCCTTCCCCGACGTCGCCAAGGCGTTCTGGCTCGACATCCGCGTCTTTCTGATCGTCGAGGTCGCGGTGCTCGCGCTCGGGCTGATCGTCGCCCTGGTGAGGACCTCGATCTCGCCCGCGATGTTCCCGCTGCGTCTCCTCGCGGTCCTCTACGCGGACATCTTTCGCGGCATCCCGACGATCCTGCTCGTCTATCTGGTCGGCTTCGGGGTCCCGGCGCTGGCCAACTCGACCGCCGAGGGCAGCTCGACGCTCTCCTGGCTGCCGACCGAGCCGGTCGTGCTCGGCGCGATCGCGCTGACCCTCTCCTACGGCGCCTACGTGTCCGAGGTCTACCGGGCAGGGCTGCGCTCGGTCCATCCCGGACAGCGCGACGCTGCGCTTGCGATCGGACTGACCGAGCGGCAGGCGATGCGCCACGTCGTCATCCCGCAGGCCGTCCGCAACGTCGGGCCGCCGCTGCTCAACGACTTCATCTCGCTGCAGAAGGACGTCGCGCTGATCTCGATCATCGGCGTCACCGGCGAGGCCTTCCAGGTCGCCCAGATCCAGGCCTCGAGCGACTTCAATTACACGCCGCTGCTCTGCGCCGCGGTCCTCTACATGGCGGTGACGATCCCGCTGGCACGGATGCTCGATCGCTGGGACCGGGGGCGGGTCCGGTGAGCGGCGCCCCGGTGATCACGATCGAAGGCGTCACCAAGGCGTTCGGCGATCGCGAGGTGCTGAAGGGCATCGACCTCGAGATCGCCGAGCACGAGGCGGTCGCGGTGATCGGCGCCTCCGGTTCGGGGAAGTCGACCCTGCTCCGCTGCGTCGATCTGCTGATCGAGATCGACGACGGCGACGTCTACCTCGATGGTGAGGTGGTCACCGACCCCTCGGCCGACCCGGTGGCGGTCCGGCGGAAGCTCGGCTTCGTCTTTCAGGCCTACAACCTGTTCCCGCACCTGAACGTGATCGACAACGTGACGCTCGGGATCAGCAGGGCGCACGGGCTCGACAAGGAGGAGGCACGCGAGCGGGCGCTGGCGATGCTCGCCCGCTTCGGGCTCGAGGGCCGTGAGAACGAAAGCCCGTCGAACCTGTCCGGCGGTCAGCAGCAGCGGGTCGCGATCGCCCGGGCCTTCGCGACCCGGCCGCGGGCGATGCTGCTCGACGAGATCACAAGCGCGCTCGACCCCGAGCTCGTCGGCGAGGTCCTGCGAGCCGTCCGCGACCTCAAGGAGGAGGGGGTGACGATGCTGATCGCGACCCACGAGATGGGCTTCGCCCGCGAGGTCGCCGACCGCGTCGGCTTCCTCCACGAGGGCCGGCTCGCCGAGGTCGGACCGCCCGAGCAGGTCCTCGAGCGCCCGCGCGATCCGAACACCCAGAAGTTCCTGCGCCGTCTCCTCGAGGCCGGCCGCGCCTGACCGGCGCGGGGCGGGCCCGGAATGGACAACCGGGTGAGGGACGTGATAGAAGTCCCGGCGTGCTGACGGGAGGCAGGGTCCCAGAGCATGGGTGGGGTGCGCGATCGATCTCGCGAGCGCTGGTCGCTGCCTGCGCTTCACTCGCCCTGCTGGCCCTGGCGGCGACCGACGCCGAGGCCGCGGCTCCGGTCGCGCACGGCAGCGCCGAGCAGGTCTATGCGACCGGGCTGAAGCCGGGCGCGCGGACCGCGTTGCTCGACGGCGGCGGCGATGTCGTCGATCGCCAACGGGCCGGGGAGCTCGGCGGCGTCGTCTACCGCGAGGTGAAGCCCGGCAACGGCTACCGGCTGAAGGCGGGCGGCGCGAAGTCTGCCCCTGTGCGGGTGCTCTCGACGCGGCCGGCGCCGCCGAGCAGGAGCGTCTACGACCAGGACATCCCCGCGAGCGGCTACGGCTACCTGCGGACCCGGGACGGCACCAAGCTTGCGATCTACGTCCATCCGCCGTCCGACGTGACCACGGTGCTGCCGGGCGTCGACCTTCCCAACCTGCCCTCGGGTGGCCCGACCCCGACCCTGATCGAGTACGCCGGCTACGGCTACGCCGATCCGGAGGGCCCGCAGAGCGGGATCTCGATCCTCGCCAACCTGATGGGCTTCACGGTCGTCGACGTGAACATGCGCGGCACCGGCTGCTCGGGCGGCGCCTTCGACTTCTTCGAGCCGCTCCAGTCGCTCGACGGCTACGACGTGATCGAGACGATCGCCCGCCAGCCCTGGGTCGCCGGCGGCAAGGTCGGGATGATGGGAATCTCCTACGGCGGGATCAGCCAGCTCTTCACGGCCGCGACGAACCCGCCGAGCCTCGCTGCGATCTCGCCGCTGTCGGTGATCGACAACACGCAGACGACGCTCTATCCGGGCGGGATCCTCAACACGGGTTTCGCGCTCGAGTGGGCGAAGGAGCGGATCCACGACGCGCTGCCGGCGTCCCCCGACGGCGGCCAGCCCTGGGCCTACCAGCGGATCCAGAACGGCGACGCGACCTGCAAGGCCAACCAGGACCTCCATCCCGAGGCCGTGAACCTGCTCCGCAAGGTCCGCGAGAACGACCACTACAAGCCGAAGGTCGCCGACCCGCTCTCCCCCGTCACCTTCGTCGACCGGATCGAGGTGCCGACCTTCATGGCCTGCCAGTGGACCGACGAGCAGACCGGCGGGCACTGTCCGACCCTGGCCGCGAACTTCACCGGCACCGACCGCAAGTGGTTCACGTTCACCAACGGCACCCACGTCGACTCGCTCGATCCGGAGACGTTCAACCGCTGGTACGACTTCCTGAAGCTCTACGTCGCCAAGCAGGCGCCGATCACCAACGCCGCGCTGATCCAGGCCGCCGCCCCGCTCATCTACCAGGAAGCGATGGGCATCTCCGGGGTGACGCTGCCGCCGGACCCGATCCAGCTCCAGCCGACCTACCGGGGGGCGCTGCAGGCGTTCGAAGCGACCAAGCCGGTCCGGGTCCTGTTCGACAACGGCGCCGGCCGCAGCCCCGGCCAGCCGTTCCCCGGCTTCGAGAAGTCGTTCCCGAGCTTCCCGGTGCCCGGAACCACGGGCCGGTCCTGGTTCCTCGCCCGCGACGGCCGGCTCGCGAACGGGCGCCCGAGCCGCCGCGAGGCGAGCGGCTTCGACTGGGATCCGCGGGCGACCGCGCCGACCAACTTCAGCGGCGACACGGCCGCGGGCGGGCTCTGGCAGGCGCTCCCGGATTATCAGTGGCAGCAGCGGCCCAAGGGAACGGCCGTCTCCTACCTGACCGCCCCGCTCGCCGCTGACACGACCGTCCTCGGCGCCGGCTACGTCAGGCTCCAGGTCCGCTCCTCGAAGCCGAGCGTCGACCTGCAAGCGACCGTGACCGAGGTGCGCCCGGACGGCAAGGAAACGTTCGTCCAGAGCGGCTGGCTACGCGGGGACGAGCGCAAGCTCGACCGCGAGAAGAGCACGCCGCTGGCGCCCGTGCTCAGCCTCCGCGAGCGTGACGTCACGCCGCTCCCGCCGGACCGGTTCGTGCCGGTCACGATCCCGCTCTACTACCAGGGCCACGCCTACCGGAAGGGCTCACGGATCCGCGTCACCGTCTCGGCGCCGAACGGCGACCAGCCGATCTGGGCCTTCGCGAAGACGAAGCCGAAGGGGGCTGCCGAGGTCGCGATCTCATCGTCGAAGCGGAAGCCCTCGAAGCTGACCCTCCCGGTCGTCGGCGGGATCGACGTCCCGACCGGCCTGCCGCCGTGCCCGGGCCTGCGCGGCGAGCCGTGCCGCGACTACGTGCCCTACACGAACCGCTAGCGACTAGCGCTTGCTGCGCTGACCCTCGCCCATCTCGGAGCCGACCCGGTGGCTCCCGAGGCGGCGCTGCAGGCCGGTGACGAGCGACGGCGCCACGCCCGAGGCGCGCGCCCCGAGGCGGAACGAGAGCGGCGCCACGTCGATCTCCTGGCGACCCTTCTCGATCGCGCGGACAACGGCGGCGCTCACGTCATCCGGCGTGCGCGTGCCGGTGCCCTTCGGCAGGGTGACGCCGGCTTCGGCGAACATGCCCGCATCGCGAATGAAGCCGGGCGCGACGATCGAGACACCGACCGGCGTCTCGTGCAGTTCGTCGTTCAGGCTCAGGCCGAAGCCGCGTAGCCCGAACTTCGTGGCGCTGTAGATCGAGCTGAACGCCGCCGGCACCTTTCCGGACAGCGACGAGATCAGGACGACGTGCCCCGAGCCGCGCTCGACCATCGACGGGACG
>DASTTY010000073.1:0-93182 GCA_035759925.1 Solirubrobacterales bacterium | reverse complement strand
ACAAGCACGGCCACTTCTACGCCAAGGTCGGCAAGACGAGCGTCTGCAAGGGCGATACGTCGAAGACGATCGACCGCTAGGCAGCGGCCGCAGCGGAACGGAACCCAGCGCCCCGGTGGCTTCGGCCGCCGGGGCGCTTTCCGTTGCAGGCAGGTCAGGCCGGGATGCCGTAGCGGTCGCGGACCTGGCCGACGAGGACGCTGACGACGCGCGGGTCGAACTGGGTGCCGGCGTTCTCCTCGAGCTCGCCGATCGCCGCCTCGATCGGCAGGGCCGTCCGGTAGGGCCGGTCCGTCGTCATCGCGTTGAACGCGTCGCAGGCGAAGATGATCCGCGACTCGATCGGGATCCCCTCGCCGATCAGCCCGTCCGGGTAGCCGCCGCCGTCGTAACGCTCGTGCGAGGAGCGGACGACCGTGCCGATCTCCGACATCAGGCCGCCGATCTTCTCGAGCATCCGCTGGCCCTCGACGGTGTGGGTCCGTACCGCCGTCCATTCACGGTCGCTGAGCGGGCCCGGCTTGTTGATGATCTCGTTCGGGATCGCGACCTTGCCGACGTCGTGGAGCAGGGCCCCGAACTCGACGTTGCGGCGGCGCCGCTCGTCGAGCCCGACCTCGGCCGCGACCGAGACGGACAGCTCGACGACGCTGCGGCTGTGAGAGCCGGTGTAGGTGTCGTCGTGGCCGATCATGTCGCCGAGGACGTGAGCGGTACCGCGGTAGGCGCTGCTGAGCTCGAGCAGGGACTGCAGGCGCGCCGTCCGCTCGCGGGCGAAGATCAGAAGCAGCAGGAAGAGCGGCAGCGGCAGGATCAGCGCCCACGGGCGCCCGGCCGCGGCGAGGGCGACCGCGAAGCCGATCGGGGCGAGCAGCGTGTCGACGAGGTAGATCCAGCGGCTCTCGGCGAACTGATCGCGCGGCGAGGCGTCGCCGTGGAGGCGCTCGCGGACCCCCGAGGCGAGCGACTCGACCGCGAACTGCGAGGCCAGCGCGGCGGCGAGGACGTACCAAGGGGCCGACGCGGCGCTCGGGGCGCCGGCGGCGATCAGGACGAGCGCAGGTCCGACCGCGAACCAGGAGTCCCCGGCCGCCATCAGGACGCGGCCCGGGGAGAGCCGGTCGGCAAGGGCGTTGCCGATCTTGCCGACCATCAGCCCCGCGAAGACGAAGATCGGGACCAGCTCCGGCGGCAGGACGAACAGCATCGGCACGAAGGCGACCTGGGTCGGGAACGTGTACACCGATCCGACCTCGAAGACGACCAGCGAGGCGGCGGCGAGCGAGACCGTCGCGAGGATCGCCGCCGTCCAGTCGAGCGGCGGCTCGGTTGTGACCAGGGCGGCGATCAGGACGGCTGCGGCTGCGAAGGCGCCGCCGACGATCAGCTCGGCGCGGCGCTCGCGCGCGGCCACCGCACGCGGCATCCGACCGCGCGATTCGGCGAGAAGCCGCTGGATGCCGGGCCGCAACGACTCGGTCGCGTTCACCGCATCCTCCATCCGTCCGTTATCCGCATCGGGCTAAGGATCGGCCGATCGGCGTCCGACCTTGAGTCCTTATCCGCTTGCGGGCGCGATTTGCCGTCGCTGCGCCGAATCGGCCTCGTGGTGCCCGTCGACGCCGATCCCTACTCTGCGGTGCGGATGCGCTTTGCAGGGACATCCTCGGCCACCACGGTGGCATTGCTCGATCGCGCCGGGATCGACGGAATCGCCCCTGAGCGTGGCCCCTGCCGGGCATGCCGAAGCGCCACACCGGCGGACACCGCCTGTGCTGCGCTTCGAACAACTCAACCGGGGGTAGTCGATCAAGCCGCCCTGCCTCGAGGAGGAGGGACCGGGTGATGACCTACCCGGAGGGGGAGCACCCAAACAAGCCGCTCGATCAGGTCGCCGAGGGGCGACTGTGGAAGCAGGCAGGAGCCGGTGACGAGCGTGCCCGCGAGGACCTCGTCCGCCATTACCTCCCGTTCGCCGAGGCGATGGCGAACCGCTACCGGACCGCGCGCGAGCCGCACGAGGACCTCCAGCAGGTCGCGAGCATGGGCCTGCTGAAGGCGATCGACCGCTTCGATCCCGACCGCGGGGTCCCGTTCAAGGGATTCGCCGGCCCGACCATCCTCGGCGAGCTCAAGCGCCATTTTCGTGACCGGGTCTGGACGGTACGGGTCCCGCGCTCGGTCCAGGAGGGAATCGCCGACGTCGAGACCGCGACCGCCGATCTCGAGGCGGAGCTGCAACGGACGCCGTCCGTGCGGGAGATCGCCGAGCACCTCGGAAAGAGCGAGACCGACGTCCTCGAGGCGCTCGAGGCGAACATGCACCGCCGGCCCGTCTCGATCGACCGGCCGGCGAGAGTCGAGGACGATGACTCGGCGCCGGCGGCCGAGCGGATCGGCACCGAGGATGCCGGCTTCGAGCTGGTCGACGGGCGACTGACGATCGAGCAGGAGCTCCCCCACCTCGACGAGCGGGAGCGGCGCGTCATCAAGCTTCGTTTCGCCGACGACATGACCCAGTCGCAGATCGCCTCCGAGATCGGCTGCTCGCAGATGCAGGTCTCGAGGATCCTCCGCGGCGCCCTCGCCAAGCTGCGCGAGCGGGTCTGAGGCGGGGCGCTCCTGCGGCGCTCAGCGGGGCGCGATCCGGAAAGCGACGTACTCGCCGTCGTCGCGGCTCTCGACCTCGACTCCGTCGACGAGCGTCTCGACCGTGCCGATCTCATCGGGGAGCTCGAGGCCGCGGCGGAGGCGCTCGCCGCCGCCGGCTCCCAGCGGGCCGACGGTGAGGTCGATGCCGCCGTCGCCGTCGGCCAGCGCGAAGGTCAGCTCCTCGTCTCCGAATACCGCGCTCGAGGAGTGCGAGACGGTGTCGGCGAGCAGGATCGCGTCGGTGACCTGGTCGACGCCGAGGTCGCGGCGCAACACGAACGCGCTCACCGCCCGCGAAAGAACGCCTTCGAGCAGGGCGGCGTCGGAGGCGGAGATCCTCACCTCCTTGACGGCCGGCTCGACCTCGATGTCCTCGTGGACGTGCGGTGGGGGGCCCGGATGGGCGAGCGGCAGGTCGATCGTCACCTCCGTCCCGCCTTCGGAGCTGCCGTTGATCGTGAAGTTCCGGCTCAGGGTCGCGACCAGCGACAGGCCGATTCGCAGGCTCGAACCGGGCGAGTCGACATCGGGCCGGGGCTGGAAGCCGACGCCCCGGTCGACGATCCGGATCCGCATGACGTCGTCGAGCGGCTCGGCCTCGACCTCGAGCGGCCCGGCCTCGTCCGGGTAGGCATGAACGACGACGTTCATGCAGGCCTCGGTGACGACCGTCTTCAGATCGGAGATCGCGGCCGGGTCCATCCCGCATGCCTCGGCGAGGCCGGCCAGGGAATGCCGTACCAAGGCCACGTTGGCGGCTTCCGCGGGTACCAGGAGCCGCAAGCGCGGCGAATCTTTCACCGTGCAGTCCGCCATCTCGTTTGCTCGCTTACCCCCCTTCAACCTGCCGAAACCGCCGATTGTCCCTGTCCTTCTCGCTCATCGCCGATCCGATCATCGCGCAGATCCGCCTCGGCTGGTTCGAGCATCACCGCCAGCGCCGCTGCATCGTCCGTGAGCTCGCCGGCGAATGCCATGAGCTCGGCGCGGATCCTGCCGATCGCCTCGCTCGGATTCGGGACCGAGCCGAGGCAGCGGCACAGCCGCTCCTCGCCGAAGCGGTCGGCCGTGCCGCGCGCCTCGACGACGCCATCGGTGTAGACGAGGAACCTGTCGCCGGGCTCGAGAGCGAGGGTCTCGATCTCCCAGGCCGCGTCGTCGAAAGCGCCGAGCACCGGTCCTGCCGGATGGATCTCGGTTATCCCGTCGCCGCGAACCAGCAGCGGCGGCGGATGACCGGCGAGCGCGACCCGGACTTTCCCCTGTGCCGGCTGGTCGAGGGTGAACGCGGCAACGCTGCAGAGCGCCCCACCGGGGCGCTGCAGGAGCGCCCGGTTCAGCTCCGCCAGGGCTCGCTGGGGGTCGTTGGTCATCGTGCTCGCAGTCCGCAGCGTGTAGCGGGCCATCGCGGTCAGCGAGGCGGCGCGGGCGCCGTGGCCGGTGACGTCGCCGATCACGGCCATCCAGCCGCCCTCGATGCGGAGCAGGTCGTAGAAGTCGCCGCCCGCCTGGTTCATCTGGCCGGCCGGGCTGTAGAGGCCGGCGATGGACCACCCGGGGATCAGCGGGATCGCCGCCGGCCGCAGGCCGTTCTGGAGGGTCTCGGCGATCTCGCGGCGCTCGCCGGCGGCCTCGGCGTTGTCGATCGACAGCGCGACCCGCTCGGAGATCCGCAGCGCCATCCGCTGCTCGAGCGCCGTGAAGGGGCGGCGGTCGGCGCGGTTTGCGAACCCGATGACGCCGATCAGCCTGTCTCCGATCCGCAGCGGCTGTCCCATCACGCACCCCATGCCGAGGGCATCCATGCCGACGGCGATCGGCGCCGCCCCCTCCGGCCACCCGGACGGATCGGCGGCGTCGTAGACGACCGGCTCGCGGGAGGCGAGCATCTCCGGCATGCCCGGCGCGTCGCGGTTCAACCCCACCTGGTCGATCAGCTCGCGAAGCTCGCGTTCGCGAACGGAGTCGACGTGGGCGATCGCGATCGGCTTCAACGTCCCGTCGGCGGCCGGCACCAGCACCGCGCTGGCGTCGGCGAAGCGCGGGATGACCAGATGGACGAGCCGCTCCAGCATCCGCTCCGGGTCGGTCGCCGTACTGAGCATCTCCGCGGTGTTGGTGAAGACCTCCTGGGCGAACTCGGCGAGCTTCATCTCGGTGACGTCCTCGAACGCGGAAACCGTGTAGATCGGCCGCCCGTCGGCGCCCTCGATGTCGCTCGAGCGGATCCGCAGCCACTGCTCCTCGCCGTGCAGCGGATGAACGAGGCGGACGATCCGGCCGCCGAACCCGCGGTCGAGTTCCCAGGGGAAGCAGTCACGCGCGATCAGCACGTCGTCCTCGTCGTAGATGTCGAACTTCGGCTCGTCGAACTCGGACTCGAGGAGCACGCGACGGCTCTCGGCACCCGCCAGCGCCACCGCGGCCTCGTTGACGAAGATGAGCTTTCCCTCGCGGTCGCTGATCGAGACCGGCTCCTCGAGCATCGACATCACCGTGTCCATCCGCATCTCGATGCTCTCGAGGTCGGTGAAGAGCCCGGCGTTGTCGAGCGCGAGCGCGACCCGTCCGGCGAGGGCGCGGCTGAACAGGGCATCGTCCTCGTCGTGGCGACGTCCCGACCAGGCCTGGACGAGAGTCATGACCCCGACGAGGCGGCCACGCGAGCGCAGTGCGACTGAGAGGTATGAGCGGACGCCGAGGGAGCGCAGGAACGCGAGGTCATCCGCGGAGTGGGCCATCTGCTCGAGGTCGTGATCGCTGACGAAGCGGTTCATGAACAGGTCGCTGGCGCCCTGCCCCGTTCCGACGACCGCGGGTGCGACCGTCGGGTCGCGCTCCGCGATGCCGGCCTCGATCTCGGCGGCGCGCGGCCCGTGCGCCTTCACCGCCAGCCGCTCGACGCGGCCTCCGGAGATCGCGTCGATCATGCAGAGGTCGGCCAGCTCGGGGACCGCGATCTCGGTGATCTCGGCAACCGCCTCGGCGACCGTCGGCTCGCCTCCGGCACTGGCGGCGACTCGGTCGAGCAGGTCGAGGCGCCGGGTGTTGCGGCTGCTGCGCTCGATCATCATCGCCACGTAACAGGCGAATCCCGCTCCGACGGCTACCAGGCCGTAGCGGACCCAGAAGTCGACGGTGTCGTAGTTGTGATTCCAGATCCCGGTCGCCCCGACGACGATCACCGTCAAAGCGGCGACGATTGCCGTGGCACGAACATCGCCGCTGAGCGCGGTCGTGAACGGGACGATCGCGAAGAACCCGATGATGATCAGGTCGGGCTGGGTGTCGAGGATCGCGAGGCCGGCGATCGCGATCAGCGCCGGGACGAGCCCGCTCCACAGCGGTGAGTGGAACCTCAGGCCTGCCCGCAGCCCTCTCGTCGGGTCCTCTTGCATTGACGCAGTGACGATCCTGGCCCTTCGCTTCCGATCCCGGGTTTCCAGTTAGGATCGTGGCACATGCCTACCCCATTCGCCGCCCGAACGGACGAGCTCGAAGGCTCGATCCAGAAGATCTCCGTGGTCGGTGAGCTCGACCTCGACACCGCGCCGATCCTCGAGACGGCGCTACTCGCCGCCCGCGACTCCGGGGAGACCTCGGTGCTGATCGATCTCTCCGACTGCGAGTTCATCGACTCGAGCGGCCTGGCGCTGATCGTCCAGGCCTGGCGCGACCTCGAGGAGATCGAAGGAGTCTCGCTGGCGATGTGCTGCGCCAAGGACCAGGTCGAGCGGCTGCTGAGGATCGCCGGGGCTTACGAGTCGATCTCGATCTACGACAGCGTCGACGCGGCCGTCACCTCCCTGCGCTGAGTCGCGGCGCCGGCGCGCGTTTGCCCCCCGCCGCCGCGAGGTAATGGCAGACGGCCATGCCGAGAACGCGCCGAGTCGACTGCAGCGGACCGGGGCTGCGCCGCGTCCGCCGCGGCCGCGGCTTCAGCTACCACGAGGATGACGGGACCCGGATCGACGATCCCGCCGTGGTCGAGCGGATCAGCGACCTCGCGATCCCGCCGGCGTGGAGCGATGTCTGGATCTGCGCCGATCCGCGCGGGCACGTCCAGGCGACCGGGATCGACGCCGCAGGGCGCAAGCAGTACCGCTACCACGACGACTGGCGCGCTCATCGTGACCGCGAGAAGTTCGACCGGATGCTCGGCTTCGCCCGTCGGCTCCCCAAGCTCCGGAAGCGGATCGAAGCCGGGCTCGAGGAGCGCGGGCTCGTCCAGGAGCGCGTCTGCGCGGCGGCGGTGTCGCTGCTCGACCTCGGCCTGTTCCGGATCGGCAGCGAGCGCTACGAGGACGAGAACGACAGCTACGGTCTGACGACGCTGAAGGTGCGCCACGTCCGCTTCGATCGCGACGGCGCCGAGTTCGAATATCCGGCGAAGTCGGGCCAGGTCAGCGTCCATCGGATCTCCGATCCTGCGGTGATGCCGGCGCTGAAGGCGTTGGCGAGGCGTGGCGACCCCGACGACGACCTGCTCGGATACCGGCAAGGCCGGCGCTGGGTGGACCTCGTCCCCGAGCACGTCAATGACTGGATCAAGGAGACGATCGGCGACGAGTTCAGCGCCAAGGACTTCCGGACCTGGAACGCGACCGTCGTGGCCGCCCAGTTCCTAGCCGGCCACGACGGTGAGGCGACGACCAAGGCCGCAAAGAAACGCGCCGCCAACGAGACGGTCCGTGAGGTCGCCAAGTTCCTCAACAACACGCCCGCCGTCAGTCGCTCCTCCTACATCGACCCGCGCGTCTTCGACCGCTTCGACGCCGGCGATACGATCGCGCCGGCGCTGAAGCGCCTGCAGCGGAGCTCCAAGCGCGGCCGCTTCGTGGAGCGGGAAGCGATCGAGCGGGCGGTCGTCCGCTTGCTCCGTTAGCTCATCGATACCCGACCGCCGTCAGCGGCTCTCGGGTTCGTCCTCATCGACCTCGGTGGAGTCGACCTCGTCCGGCTCGCCGTAGGCCGGCCCGTCCTCCGCTTCGTCCTCTTCGGGAGTGAAGCGGTCCTCGAGCGGATCCCCCTCGCCGACGCCCTCGGCGTTCTCGACGAGCTCCTCCTCGGCGAGCTCGAAACCCTCGCTCTCACCGCCGCCCGCCTCCTCGACCGGCGCCCGCTCCGCTGCGCGTCGGTCGATCTCGTCGGGATCGACGTCGCTCTCGTGCTCGCTCATCTCGGCCTCCTCGATGTCGCTCGCTTGACCGTGTTGCGCGGCGACTGCCCGCCGCCCGCGGCTCCGAAACACCCGAACGGTTTCCCGTTTACCCGCCGTTCGCGACGGGAACAACCCGACTGGAAGCGGCACAGCGACGAGAGGAGACCAAGATGGCCACCAGCGCACGCGACGTGATGACCGCCGACGCGAAGTGCGTCCAGGAGGACGACTCGATCCACACGGCTGCCGCGGCGCTAGCCGACCTCGGGGTCGGCGCGATGCCGATCTGCGGCAACGACAACCGCCTCAAGGGGATGCTGACCGACCGCGACATCACCGTCGAGGTCGTCGCGAAGGGCAAGGATCCCGACAGCACGAAGGTCAGCGAGCTGGCGAACGGCAAGCCGGTCACGATCGGTGCCGACGATCCGGTCGAGGAGGCTCTGGCGACCATGAAGGAGCACCAGGTCCGCCGACTGCCGGTGATCGACGGCCATGACCTGATCGGGATCGTCAGCCAGGCGGACGTCGCCCGGAACCTTCCCGAGGACAAGGTCGGAGACCTGGTCGAGGCGATTTCCCAGTCCTGACCCCGACCCGAAGCCACGAACACCCGACGCCCCCTCCTGGCCCTCCCGGAGGGGGCGTCCCCATGCGGAGGCAGCGCTACTACTCTGGGGAGGTGCTCGCGCCGGTCGGAGGGGAGACGCTGCCGGGATGAGCGCGCTCCCACCCGGGCCCGAGCTTCCCGCGGCGGTGCAGACCGTCGCCCTCGCCCGCGACCCGATCGGAGTCCTGAGCCGCTGCCGGAGCCGCTACGGCCCCGTCTTCTCGCTCGACCTCCGCTTCGCCGGGCCAACCGTCGTCGTCGGCGACCACGACCTCGCTGCCCCCCTGGTCGAAGGGGACGGCGTGATCGCTCACGCCGGCGCTGCCCGCCGGCGGGTCCTGCCGCAGTCGTCACCGGGTTCGAGCTTCGGTGCCGACGAGGAGCGCCACCGGCGGCTACGGGCACGGATCGCGCCGGCCCTGGCGACGGAGCGGCTCGAAGCGCAGCGGGACGGGATCGGGGAAGTTGCCGCCAGGCAGATCGAAGCCTGGCCGGATCGTGGTCCGATCCTTCTGCTCTCACGGATGCGCTCGATCGCCGAGGAGGTCTTCATCCGGCACGTGCTCGGCGTCGTTTCCGACAACCGGGCCGCCCGAATCGCGGCGACGATCGGCCGGGTCCTGCGTACGGGGGCCAATCCGCCGTTGACACCGCCCGATCGCGACCATCCACTCGGAAAGGCGGTCGACGCGGTGCTGAGGTGGCGGCTGCGTCCTCTCGTCGAGCCCATCGACCTCGCGCTCCGCGAGCGCCGCCATGTCGATCCGCACGGAGACTCGATCCTCGATGTCCTCGCCGCCGACCCGACGGTGAGCGTCGAGGAGGCGATCGACGAGCTCCTCGTCGTCATGGCCGCCGCCCAGGAGCCGGCGGCCATCGCGATGACCTGGCTGATGATGGAGCTGAGCCGCGACGACCGCCTGCGCGTCCGGTTCTGCGCAGCCGCGCCCGGCTCGGACACGCGCCGGGCGATCGTCGACGAAGTGATCCGGCTCTACCCGCCGGGGCTCGCCGCGCTGCGCGTGCTGACCGAGGAGCGGGAGATCGGCGGCCACCGTCTCCCCGCCGGCACCGGTGTGATGGTCGCGATCCCGCTGGTGCATCGAGATCTGCGCAGATTTCCCGATCCACTCCGGCTCGAACCGGGCCGTTTCGCAGGGAGGGATCGTCCCGCCGCCTTCATGCCGTTCGGCGGCGGTCCACGTCGCTGTCCCGGCGAGGCCCTCGCGCGACTCGAGCTCGACGTCGTCGTCCCGGCCGTCCTCGATCGCGTCGAGCTCCGCTTCCCGCGGCGCCACGAACGCCCGGTCCAGCGGGCGACCGTGCTGCCGCCGAACCGAAGCGGGCTCGCCTGGGTCTAACGCGCTCCGTTCAGGCTCTCGGCCATCCGCGTCAGCAGCTCTTCCGATTCATGAAGCCGGTGTAGGCACGCGGAAACGCACCGGTGGCGCTCGCTGGGCGTGTCCGTTTCGGGCCGCATCTGCTCGAGCTCTGCAGCCGTCGATCGCAGGTGCAGCGCGACGCGGCGAACCTGCGTGAACTCGTAGGTCGCGAACCGCACATCGTCGTTGCGCCAATCCCGCGACCGCTTCGAAGCTTCCATTCCGACTCTCCTACCGTGGTTGCTTCCGCCAAGCCTTTGTCCTCGGTTTCCCGCCGGCGGGGGAGGCAAACAGAAGTGAGGCTTCAGTTGGTCCTCATGGCTCGAACACCACCTTGAAGACGCCGTCCTGCTTCTTCTGGAACTGCTCGTAGGCCTCGGGGGCGGCGGCGAGCGGCAGCCGGTGGGTCGCGAACTCCTCGGTTCCGAGCGGGTCGGAGTCGTCGGTGACCAGCGGCATGATCTCGTCGATCCAGCGCTTCACGTGGGCCTGGCCCATCCGGATCTGCAGGCCCTTGTCGAAGATCTGCATCATCGGCAGCGGGTCCACCGCACCGCCGTAGACGCCGCTGATCGAGACGGTCCCACCGCGGCGGACGACGTCGAAGCAGCCGTAGAGGGCGTTGAGGCGATCGATGCCGACGTTCTCGATCATCGGCTTGGCGATCGCGTCGGGCAGGAAGCCGGCCGCCTTCTGCGCCAGCTCCGCGATCGGCGCCCCGTGGGCCTCCATGCCGACGGCGTCGATCGCCGAGTCGGTGCCGCGGCCGTCGGTCATCTCACGGACGCGGTCGGCGACGGCGGTCGTGTCGCCGGTCTCACCGGAGATGTCGAGGACCTCGATGCCGAGCCGGCGGGCCATCTCGATCCGGTCCGGCTCGATGTCGATGCCGATCACGCGGTGCCCCTTGTGGGTCGCGATCCGAGCGGACATCTGGCCGATCGGTCCGAGCCCGAAGATCGCCACCGAGCCGTCGTCGGGCACGGCCGCATACTCGACCGCCTGCCAGGAGGTCGGCAGGACGTCGGAGAGGAACAGGAAGCGATCGTCGGGCGGGCCCTCGGGAACCTTGATCGGCCCGAACTGGGCCTGCGGCACCCGCAGGAGCTCGGCCTGCCCGCCGGGCACCTGGCCGTAGAGCTTCGTATAGCCGAACAGCGACGCGCCGGTGCCGGTGTCGCGGTTCTGGGTGGTCTCGCACTGCGCGAAGAGCTTCTGATCGCACATCCAGCAGTGCCCGCAGGAGATGTTGAAGGGGATCACGACCCGGTCGCCAGGGGCGATGTCGGTGACGTCGGTGCCGACCTCCTCGACGATGCCCATCGGCTCGTGCCCGAGCACGTCTCCGGCTTCGAGAAACGGCCCGAGCACGGCGTAGAGGTGCAGGTCGGAGCCGCAGAGACCGGACGAGGTGACGCGAATCACTGCATCGGTCGGCATCTCGATCGTCGGGTCGGGCACTTCCTCGACCCGTACGTCCTCGTTTCCCTGCCAGGTGACGGCCTGCATCGCTTTCCTCTCGTCGCTCTCCTGCGGTCCCGTCGGCGGTACCCGTAATCGCGGCGCCCACACGTCGCGGTCGCGAAGCTCAGGCGTTTATCGGCCCCGCGCCGGGGCAGCGACCCTGGTGTGGAGACGAACGTCCCCGACGGCGCTGATCTCGGCGAGCTCCGCCGGGCCGCCGCGACGTGCACTGGCTGCGGCCTCTACCGAAACGCGACCAGACGGTGTTCGGCGAGGGGCCCGACTCGGCGGAGCTGGTGATCGTCGGCCGAGCAGCCCGGCGACCGCGAGGATCGCGAGGCCCGCGCCGGCGTCCTCGCCGACCTCATCGCCGTGGCCGAGCGGCTCGGCCGGGCTGATCGCCGGTTTCGAGAGCCCGCTTCGGGGCAGGATCACGCCATGAGGATCGTCGTCACCGGAGCGACCGGCAACGTCGGGACGAGCGTCGTCGCGGCGCTGGGTCGCGACGAGCGGGTCGAGTCGATCACGGCGATCGCGCGTCGCATCCCCGCCGGGCCGCCGCCGGTGAAGACGAGCTGGGTCGACGCGGACGTGACCAGTGACGCGCTTCACCCGCACTTCGACGGGGCTGCGGCCGTCATCCATCTCGCCTGGGCGATCCAGCCCTCGCGCGACCGCGAGCGGACGAGGCGGATCAACGTCGAAGGCTCGCGGCGCGTCTTCGCGGCCGCTGCCGAGACCGTGCCGGCGCTGGTCCATGCGTCATCGGTCGGCGCCTATAGCGCGGCGGAGGGCCGAACCGAGCCGGTCGACGAGAGCTGGCCGACCGACGGCATCCCGACCTCGTTCTACTCGGTCGACAAGTCCGAGTGCGAGCGACTCCTCGACACCGTGGAGATGGAGAATCCCGACCTCCGGGTCGTTCGATTGCGGCCGGCGCTGATCTTCAAGCGGACGGCCGGAAGCGAAATCCGGCGGCTGTTCGCCGGCCCGCTCGTGCCGAAGCGGCTGCTCAGGCCGGGACGGCCGCCGCTGATGCCGTGGATCCGCGGCCTCCGCGTGCAGACGGTCCACAGCGACGACGTCGCCGAGGCGTACCGGCTCGCTGCGCTCGGCGACGCCCGCGGGGCGTTCAACGTCGCCGCGACGCCGATCCTCGACGGCGCGACCGTCGCGGGGCTGGCCGGCGGCCGTCTTGTCGAGCTCCCCTACTCGCTCGTGCGCGCCGGCGCCGGGTTGAGTTGGCTGCTGCGACTCCAGCCCACTCCGGCGGGATGGGTCGACATGGGGGTCTCGGTGCCGATGCTGTCGGCGACGAGAGCCCGGGAGGAGCTCGGCTGGGAGCCGCGCCACGATGCCCGCGAGACGTTCACGGAGCTGCTCGAGGGGATCTCCGGAGGCTCGGGAGAGCCGACTCCTCCCCTCACCGCCGCCGACTCGCTCCGCGGCCGCGTCGGCGAGCTGATCGCGGGCACTCCACGAGTCTGAGGCAGTCCGGTGCGGCCCGTGCGGATCGGCTGCTCGGGCTGGAGCTACGACGACTGGCGCGGCGCCTTCTACCCCGCCGACGTCCCGCGGAAGCGCTGGCTCGAGACCTACGCGGAGACGTTCGACACGGTCGAGGTCAACAACACCTTCTACCGGCTGCCGAAGCAGTCGGCGGTCGCCGGCTGGAGCGAGCAGACTCCGCCGGGCTTCCTGTTCGCCTGCAAGGCGAGTCGCTACCTGACTCACATCAAGCGACTACAGACCGTCGCGGAGGGAGCCGCCAGGTTCCTGGCGCTGCTCGAGCCGCTCCGCGAGGCCGGCAAGCTCGGGCCGATCCTCTGGCAGCTACCAGGCAACTTCGCCCGCGACGACGCGCGGCTCGTGGCGGCGCTCGAGCATTTGCCGGACGGGCGCCACGCTTTCGAGTTTCGCCATCCCTCGTGGTTCGACGACGGCGTCTACCGCCTCCTCGCCGAGGCAGGCGCGGCACTGGTCATCGGCGACGATCCGAAGCGCCCGTTCACCGAGCGGCGCATCGTCGGCGACTGGACCTACATCCGCTTCCATCGCGGCAGCCGCGGCCGCGCCGGCAACTACTCCGATGCAGAGCTCGAGACTTGGAAGCGGCGGATCGCCGCCTGGCGAAGCCGCGCCGACGTCTTCGCCTACTTCAACAACGACTGGCAGGCGTTCGCACCCCGCAACGCCTTGAAGCTGCTCTGAGGAGGTTGTTTGCTTGCCGGCGCAACGCAGCGGTGCTAGGTTCGAGCTAGTCGATTCGGGCGCAGAACCGAGTTGGCACCGGACACCAAGAGCCCACACCCGGTTGCTCGGACAGGCGGCGTGAAAGACGGCTCGTCATCGGAAAGCCAGAAGGTGGCTGAAATGACGAGCATTCACAACTGTCAGCGCTGTCCACGGAAGGGGGCCCGGTCGTGATGCGTCCCTTCGAAATCTCCGGCGGGTCCGCAGGCGAGTCGACGATCCTCCGGGTGACGGGCGAACTCGACGCCGCTAACGCCACGGCCCTGAGGCAGGCGTTGGCGGGCGAGATCGCTTCAAGCGGCTCCGTCGTGGTCGATCTCTCGGAATGCGACTTCATCGACTCAGCGGGGATCGCCGCGATCGTCGAGGCGTGGCAAGGCTTCGACGGACCCGCGAGCCGCGGGAAAGTCGTACTTGCCGGCCCACGCGGCCAGGTGGACCGGATCATCAGGATCACCGGGCTCGACCAGAACATCGCAATCTTCGATGAAGTCGAACAGGCCGTCGCATCCGGCGGCCTGACCCGATCCCGGTCTCCAGGAGAGGAGCAGCGGAGCTAGGATTCGTGAGGTGAGTGACGCGGAACAAGCCAGGCAGACGCCGGAGGGCGAGGTCCGTCGGGCGATCTCCCGCTCGATCGTCACCCTGCTCAAAGAGCATCTGGGCAGGGGCCCGGTCAAGGCCAAGACCTACGTTCAGGACGACTCGGTTTTGGTGCTCATGTACGAGGGGCATACGACCGGCGAAGAGACCTTGCGGGCAGGTGGCGAGGCCAAGGCCGTCGCGAGTCAGCGGGTCATCTCCTCCGAGGCGATCCATAGCAGGCTCACCGACATCGTCGAGGCCGAAACGGGCCGCAAGGTGATCGGCTTCATGAGCAGCAGCCAGCAGGACCCCTCCCTGCTCTCCTTCGTCTTCGTCCTGGAGACGACGGACCTGCTCGACGGCTAGCGAATCCAGACGGGCCGCCGTGAATGCTCGAGGATCTCGATCACGTCCTGCCGGTCAGCCACCGGTTTCTCCGTTCGCCGCCTTTCGTGCTGCCTTCGCTGCCGCCGCCTCGGCCTCGAACCGCTCGGCATCCTTCGCGGCTTCGAGAGCCTCCTGCTCCTTGTCGTTGGCTTCGAGCTTCGCTTTGACCACCTCGGCGTGATCGGCCTTCTGCTGCTCGGCCGCCTTCTCCTTGCGCCGGCCGGCGTCCCGCCTCGCGGTCTGCTTGCGGCCGGCCGCGGTCCGCTTCGCGCGTTCCTTGCTCTCGTGCCGCTCGCGCTGGGCCGTCTCGCGGGCCCGCTCAGCCCTGCGGTCGGCCTGGCGACGGCGGCGTTCGGCGCTCTCATGGCGTCGATCGGCGGCTTCTTCGGCCGCCTCGACCCGCTCTTCGGCTGCCTCGTGCAGTGACTCGGCTCGGCCGTTGCCGGTCCCGGTCAGCCGCAGCGCCGCATCGATCGGCAGCCGCGCGACCTTCAGCCCGGTGCCGATCGCAGCCTTCGGGATCGCTGTGATCAAGCTCATCTCGATTCCTCCTCGTCGTCCTGCCGTGCGGCGATCTCGGCCTCGCGCTCGATGACGGCGGCACGCGCCTCGCCCTGGCGACGGACCTCCTCGGCGCGACGCTCTTCTGCCGCGGCGGCCTCGTGCTCGCGCTCCTTCGCCCGCTCGGCCGCACCGATCTCGGCGGCGCTCTCGCGTTCGGCCTCGGCCTCGGCGGCGATCCGCTCGCGGTCGGCCGCGGCCGCCCGCTCCTCCGCCGTCAGATCGGCTTCGATCTCGCCGCGCTCGCGCTCGATCCCGGCGCGCTCCTGCTTCAGCTCGGCCTCGCGGCGGGCCAGTTCGGCCTCGCGAGCGACGTCCTCGGCCTCCCCGGCTGCTTCTGCTTTGGCCTGCTGAAGCTTGCCCTCGCGGGCGAGGTCGCGGTCGTCCTTGAGGTCGCCGAGCGCCTCCTTGACCCGGCCCACGAAGCGGCCGGTAATGCCACCGCTCGTGTTTTCCCTGCTCGCACCCCTGTTCAAGATGTCCTCCGATCCTCGGTTGCTCGTTCGGAACGTGCGGACCGCTTTCCCGGCGTGGGCCGGGAATAAACACCTGCGTCAGCCTGTGCCGGCCTCCTCGGCAGCCTTGTAGGCGATCTGCAGGAAGTCGGAGATCGCATGCCCGGTGAAGATCAGCGCCAGCAGCCGGGTCATCTTCGGAGCACCGACCATGCCGACCGCGAAGCCGGTCACGACCCACTGGGCGATGCAGTAGGGGCAGACCAGCAACTCACCGACCGCATAGCGGAGTCCTTCGCCACGCGGCTCCTCCTCGAGCTCGCCGGGGCCGCCCGGCTCCTGGTAACGGGTGAACGGGGCCCGCATGAAGGCCGTGACCTTGTCCTTTGAGATCAGCCGCGCGACCTTGTGGGTCGCGATTCCGATCGTGACGATGTCGAGCAGGCCATAGCTCTCGGGCAGCTCTCCGCGGCGGCGAAAGGCGAGCCACAGGGAGGCGACGAAGCCGATGCCGAAGGTGCCGGTGAGGATCGAGTAGGAGGCGAGCGGGCGGTCGTCGTCGGGCGCGTAGCCGGCGGTCGGATCGGGAGGGCTCGGCACGTCCATCGCGGACGGGCTACCCGCGCGTTGAGGACCGGAAACGGCGCGGCCGTCCGGTCCCTATGCGAACATCTGTTCGTGCGCTGGGACAACCTCAAAGCCGGCTCCGCAGGGCCCGCGACCCTTCCCGGCCTCGACCGCGGGACGGTGACGCGGACGTTCGACGCGCCCGAGGCTGTCGGCATTCGATTCCACGAGATCGAGGCGCGCTCGGCGATCAACGACGTCGGCCCGATGAGCTACGTCGACTTCCGCCACACGATCAACCCCTACAGGGGATGCACCCATGCCTGCAAATTCTGTATCTGGGGCGGGACGCGCGTCCTCCGCGGCGATGGGAGGACGACGGCGATCGCGGACCTACGAGTAGGCGACGAGATCTATGGGACCCGAATCGACGGCTGCTACAGACGCTACGTGAAGACCCGCGTCCTCAACCATTGGGAAACCAAGAAGCCGGCTTTCGCGATCCGGCTCGAGAACGGCACCGAGCTGATCGCCAGCGCTGATCACCGCTTTCTCAGCGATCGCGGCTGGAAGTACGTGACCGGCGCCGAGCAGGGCGCCTCGCGCCGCCCTCATCTCACCCTGAGCAACCGACTGCTGGGAATCGACACGAGCCGAGGGCCGCTCGACATGGGCGAAACGCCGAGGCCGATCCGAATCGTCGAGATCGAGCCGCTTGGCCGCGAGATCGAGATGTTCGACATCACGACCGGGACCGGGGACTTCATCGCCGACGGAGTGATCAGCCACAACTGCTTCGCTCGGCCGACCCACGAGTACCTCGACCTCAATGCCCGCGAGGACTTCGAGCGCGAGATCATCGTCAAGGTCAATCTGCCCGAGGTCCTGCGGGCGGAGCTGCGGCGCCCGAGCTGGAAGGGCGAGCTGATCGCGCTCGGGACGAACACCGATCCGTACCAGTGGGTCGAGGGGCGCTACCGGATCACGAGGGCGGTCTGGGAGGCGCTGCTCGAGGCTCGGAACCCGTGCTCGGTGCTGACGAAGTCGCCGCTTCTGCTCCGCGACCTCGACCTGTTCCGGAAGCTGAACGAGCGAACGCGGTTTGCGGCGAGCCTCTCGATCCCGACGCTCGACGAGAAGGCGTGGCGGGCCAGCGAGCCGGCGACGCCGAATCCGCGGAAGCGGATCGAGGCGGTTGCGGCGCTGCGCGAGGCGGGGATCGAGGCCGGCGTGCTGATCGCGCCGCTGATGCCGGGCATCAACGACTCGCCGGCGCAGGTGAACGAGATCCTCGAGCTCTGCGGCGAAGCCGGGGCGACGAGCATAAGCGGCATTGCCCTGCACCTGCGCGGCGAGGTCCGTTCGATCTTCCTCGACTGGCTGCGGCAGTATCGGCCCGACCTGGTGCCCCGTTATGAGCAGCTCTATGCCGGGGGCGGCAATATGGAGGCCGAGGAGCGCCGCCGGCTCGGGGCGATGGTCCGACGTGGCGGCAGGGCGCGGCCACGGCAGCCTCGCCGGAGCGGGATGCCGGCAACACCGGAGGAGCCCGAACAACCGGCGCCGGTCGCACAGCGTCTGTTCTGACCTTCAGTTCGAGAAAGGGCGCCGGGAGGCGATCGCCCACACCTTGTCGGGAATCACGGGTCGTAGCCGGTAGCCGATCTTCGCTCCGATCCCGATCGGAAGCCGGCTCGGGGGCCGGGTGGCGGTCAACGCCTTCTCGATCTTCGCCGCGACCGTATCGGCGCTCATGTTCTCGCCGTCCCGCGTCTGCCTCAGCCGCTCTTCGAACCGTTCCATGTCCTGCTCGTAGAGGTTGCGCTGTGGGGCGGGCAGGTTCGCCATCAGGTCTCGCGCCTGTTCGACGGCCTTCTCCCAGATCCGTGAGTCGGTGACGCCCGGCTCGACGATGGCGACGTCGACACCGCTGCCCTTGAGCTCGGTGCGGAGCGCCTCGGCCGCTGCCTCGAGGCCGAACTTCGAGGCGTGGTAGGCGCCTGCGAAAGGAAAGACGAGCTGGCCGCCGATCGAGCTGACGAAGACGATCCTGCCCTCCGCCGCGCGGAGCATCGGGAGGAACGCCTGGCTGACCGCGATCTGCCCGGTCAGGTTCACGTCGAGCTCGCGGCGGAGGTCTGCGATCGGCAACACCTCCATCGGGCCCGTGACCGGGATCCCGGCGTTGTTGACGAGACCGACGAGACCGTCCGAATCGGTCAAATCCTTCGCACGCGCGCGGGCCGTTTCGATCGTGTGGGGGTCGGTGACGTCGATTTCAACCGGGTCGATGTGTCCACCGTCACCGTTCAGCTCGGCCTCGAGCGATTGTCCATCCGCGGCGGAACGGACCCCCGCGACGACGCGATATCCCGACCTCGCCAGACGCAGGGCGGTGGCCCGGCCGATGCCGGACGAGCTGCCGGTGACGACTACGGTCTCGATCTTCAACCACCCTTGATCTGCCGCAGGCCCTCGTCCTCGGGGCTGTAGGCAGGGTCGTTCTCGATGTCCTCGGCCGGCCCGACTTCACCCTCGGCGGGCTCGTCGGCGTGATCGTCGAGGTCCTCTTCCTGGCGGATGTCGTCGTCGCCGGGATCCACGTCCTGGCGATGGGGGTCGGCTTCCATGGCAGGTCCTTCCAAGTCTGGTGTGATCCAGGTCGCCCTGACCGCACCGCGTACCCGGCCACCACGCCTACAAACCGGCGGGCTCCCCGTCGCGGATCGATCTCTCTCGCCGGGCTCGACGATCGAACCCGGTCCTGACGCCGTCTTGGAACCAGATCCGCCGGCCGTCTGGATAGGTGGAAGCCGGCCCTGCGAGTCGCGGTACTGCTTGCGCTGCCGTCGTCCCGTCATGGCTGTCCGACCGTGAGGGTGCCCTCATCGCAGACGGCTGCCCTCACCAGCGCCTCCATCCGCTCGCAGCACCGTCGCGCAAAGGTCACCTGCTCACGGCGACCGACCGCTCGGAAGCCGATTCTGAGGATGGGGTTGCGGATGGCGGCGAACTGGGAGACGACGTGGATCCTGAACTCGACCGCACCGCTGTCGAGCCATTTCCAGACCTCATAGCTCATCTGACCGCGCTCGACATGGCCTTCGAGAGTCCGATAGGCCCAGCCCCAGACCTGCACCGGCCGACCACCGACCTGCCGCCGTTCGTCGAAGACCTCGTTGACGCGAACGCCGACCCTGACGGTGAGCACATGCCAGCGAAGCTCGAGAAGCATGTCGCGGCCGAGCGGTGTGGCTCCGAGCAGGAACCAAGCCCTGACCGTGCCCGGGTCGGCGAACTCGTATCGGTCGATCAACCCTCGGGCCGTCGCGAAGGCACCTCCCGGTGTCGGCGGACCCGGCGACTCGCTCGGTAGAGCCTGCAGGTAGTCATCGACCCGCCACGATCCACTCGCGACCGCCGGCAGCTCCTGGCCGAAGTAGTTGAAATCCAGCTCTGCGAGGCGCGGCAGCTGCTCGCTTGCGCCGCGCTGCCAGGGAAACCAAGGGGGCTCGCTCGAGGTACGCCGATCAAGCATCGCCGTCGCTGCAGACGACCGTTTCGATGTCGATCCCATCGACGATGCGGCCCCCGGCGAGCTTTGCGGCGCGTTCGAGAACCGACGTCCACATATGCACCTGGATCTCCTTCGACATGCGCATGTGGCTGTAGAGGAGGTTCGTGAGCCGGTCCTTGTTGCGCGCCCAGCTTTCGATCTCGAAGACCATGAGCCCATCTCGATCCGAGCAGCGAAACTCGATCTGCCCCGCTTCCAGGTGGCCGTTCAAAGTTGCGTACATGAACCTGTCCGCCTCGCGACGCACTACTCGAACGGGACCGTCCCAGGGAGCCGCCATCCGGACCACGAACTCGTCGCCGACTCGCATCGTCCCTTGCTCACCGGTCACCTTTCTGAAGGTGGCGAACTCGGAGGGCGAGATCCGGTCCGGATCCTCTGCGATCTCTTCGATCAGGTCCTTCGCCTCGATCTCGGATTTATTGATCCTCGTCCGGTAGAGGCGATGGAAAAGTGGCCCGACGCCATCGCTTGCGTACTGGACCTCATCGGAGCTCACGCCGTCGGGAAAAGCCGGCGGGCAGTGTTTTTCGAGATCGCCCGTGGTCTCCCGGCGGTGCATCGGGGTGGTGCGCCACATGTAGCGCCACGACGTCAAGGCGACCCCGAGCGGCCACCTCGACGCGATCTTCAGCTGCGTTGCCGCTCCCGGGGATTTCGGCATGGCCGCGGTTACCCCGATGGGTGGGCGCTCAACCTCGCTGTGTTAGGTCGCAGTGTCGGCGGGTACCGGGCTTCCATGCTCGCGCTGATGCGCAAAGCTGGGCTCCGAAGCGTCTACCTCCGCGTGGTCTCGCTGGGGTCCGTGGGCCTTTGCATCGGGTTATGGATTCGTGCGAAGACGGTCGACCAGGACGAGCGTGGGAACTCGGAGCGCCGAGCTATCTTCGTCGGTCTGTGGGCTCCGACCCTGTGGCTGATCGGTGATTCACTCGACAGCGCCGAACCGACGGGGAAACTGATGCCGCTGAGACGGCGTTCTCGCTGATCGCGGATGAGAACCACGGCCGCGGCCGTGGTTCAACCCCCGTGACCGACATCGTTCTTCAGGGCGGCGCATGCCTCCTCGAAGCTGTCGAAGGCGCCGATCGTCGCCCCGATGCCCGTGATTTCGAGGATCCGTGCGGTCTGCGACCTCGCTCCCGCCAAGGTCAGCCGACCGTCCCTCTGTCGCCAATGTTCGACGATCAGCGCGATCCCGCTGGAGTCGATGAACTCGCAATCGGTGAGATCGAGGAGGACCGGGCGGTCCTCCACCGTCAGCAGCGCCAATTCGAGATCGCCAAGGGCAGCCCGATCGAGCTCGCCCCTCAGCGAGATTCGCTCAACGCCATCGACGAAAGCTGTTTCAACCCTGAACAAAGACATGACACGAGCCTGGGAACACGAGATGCCGAGAAGGGATGCGACGGGATTTCTAATCAATGAATGGACCCGTTGTCAAGTGTCGGCGCCAACGCCGCCGCACGCGCACTCCGAGCGGGTTTCGCAGCCTGCCGCTGGGGGTACGTCCCCGCGGGAGAGTCATCGATCACCGAGGAGAGAACGGGCAGTGAACGACGCGAGGGAGCAGATCGATCGGATGCTTGCCGCCGGCCGGCCGATGGCCGAGATCGAGGATCGGATCGAGCAGCTGGGAGTGGGTCGAGACGCCAAGGCGGCCCTGTGGCTTCGCGCATGCCGGAAAACGCGTGTGAGACGGGAGTCGGAGGAAGGCTGGCGATACCGTCAGCTCGGAGCCGAGGAGTGGATGTCCGGCTGACCGGGCTTTGCGGATGTTCCTGTTCTTCTCGAACCGGCTCGGGTGCTTTGGATCGATTGTCGTCTCGGTGATCGCGACGCTCGTCCTGCTGCTGATCCTAGGCGTGATCGGCGGCGGCCGCTGATCGCGGCGTTGCGTGGCTGAGCAGTCAGCCGGCAGAGGCCGGGCTTGTCTCCACGTCGATCTCGCCGAGGTCCAGGGCGACTAGCACCGGGCCGGGCAGGACGCGGCCGCCCGGCGCGATCGGGTAGACGCGGCGGCGGGTCGGGAACAACAGCCCGCCGGACTCGCGGTGCTCCTCGCAGAAGTGGGCGGCGTGGGCCCAGCGCCCGACGACATCGGCAACGTAGTCATGGCGCCGGAGGCGCAGCGCCTCGTCGTAATGGAAGACCTGCCGTCGGCTGTGGGTATGGAAACCGGGCGGGAAGCTCACCTCGAGCCGCCGCCAATCGCCGCCACGGCGGCGGAGCGGCTCGACCTCGGTGGCGATGACGCCGTCGCGGGTAAGCAGCAGGGGATGGTTGAGGTAGTTCCACCAGGCGTAGCCGGCGAAGTAGACGAGGTCGAGCGTGTCCCAGCGGAGGTTGCGGCGAAGGCCGGGGCGCCCGAAGAAGCAGGACCGCGGGTCCTCGCGCGCAGCGACGAGCTCGCCGGCTTCGGTCTCGATCCGGACGCCGCCGTCGGCGAAGACGCCGCGCTCTCCTGCGCGCGGATAGGGCGAGGCGGTCGCCCGGACGGTGCCGATCTCGACGTCGAGGTGGGCCTCCTCGAACGCGCCGCGCGGCGCCCGCGTCCGCAGCAGCAGTCCTCCCGACCGCGCCCGCAGGCGGACGCGCTCGGCCCGAAGCCAGGCTTCGCGGCCGCCGTGGGCCTCGATCACCTCCTCGAGCAGTGCCATCGATATCGGCAAGACTGCCGCAGATGAGCGATCGGCTGCAGCGCTACCGCTCGAAGCGGACCGGCAAGAGCGGCGAGCCCGCCGGCAAGGTGACCCGAGCAGCCAAGAAGCGCGGGAACCGGTTCGTGATCCAGAAGCACGACGCCAGGCGCCTCCACTACGACTTCCGGCTCGAGGTCGACGGAACGCTGCGGTCGTGGGCGGTGCCGAAGGGCCCGTCGACCGATCCGCGCGAGAAGCGCCTCGCCGTCGAGGTCGAGGACCATCCGCTCGACTACATCGACTTCGAGGGAACGATCGGCGAGGGCAACTACGGCGCCGGGACCGTGATCGTCTGGGACCGCGGCACCTACTCCAACCTCGACGATTCACGTGACATGGCGGCATCGATCGAAGCCGGTCACGTCAAGTTCCGGCTCGAAGGCGAGAAGCTCCGGGGCGGATGGACCCTGCAGCGCACCCATGGAGGCGCGAAGCCGCAGTGGCTCTTGATAAAGCGCCGCGACGCGGATGCCGATGCGCGCCGCAACCCTGAGAGCACCCAGGCGGAATCGGTGCAGAGCGGCCGCACGCTCGAGGAGATTGCCGCCGAGGAGGACTCGTGACCGCTGCCCCGCTGGCGGAGGCCGATCGCGCCCGCCTCGTCGAGGCCGCGGCCCCGGCCCACGCCAGACCCATGAAGGCCGTGCTGACCGACCGCCGTTTCAGCGACCCGGGCTGGATCTTCGAGCGCAAGCTCGACGGCATCCGCTGCATCGCGATCCGCGACGGCGGCGACGTCCGCCTGCTCTCCCGCAACGACCTGCCGCTGAACGATCGCTATCCGGAGATCGCCGCGGCGCTCGCCGGCAACCGCTGCAAGCGCTTCGCCCTCGACGGCGAGGTCGTCGCCTTCGACGGCAGCCAGACGAGCTTCGCGCTGCTCGCGCGCCGCAAGCAGCGCTTCGTACCGGTCTTCTACTACGCCTTCGATCTCCTCTGGCTGGATGGCTACGACGTCCGCCGGCTGCCACTGCGAAGCCGCAAGCGGCTGCTCCGCCACCGGATCGGCTGGTCCGATCCGATCCGGCTGACGTCTTACCGCAACGAGAGCGGCGAAACGTTCTTCGCGGAGGCCTGCCGAAAGGGGTGGGAGGGCCTGATCGCGAAGCGGGCGGCGTCCGCCTACACCGCGCGGCGCTCCCGCGACTGGCTCAAGCTCAAGTGCGAGCAGGGTCAGGAGCTGGTAATCGGTGGCTACACCGACCCAAAGGGGGCCCGCAGCCGCTTCGGCGCGCTCCTGCTCGGCTACTGGGAGGACGGCGAGCTCCGCTACGCGGGGCGGGTCGGCACCGGTTTCGACGAGGCGACGCTGGAGTCGCTCGGCAACCGACTCGAGAACCTCACCGTCGCGGTCAGCCCGTTCGCGGACCCGCGCTCGATCGACGTCAAAGGACCGCACTGGGTCGAGCCCGACCTCGTCGCTCAGGTCGGATTCACGGAATGGACCCGCGACGGTCGGCTTCGCCATCCCCGCTTCCTCGGCCTCCGCGACGACAAGGACGCGGGCGAGGTGGTCCGCGAGCGATGAGCGCCGAGATCCGCAGCGGCCGGCGGGCGATCGCGATCAGCAGTCCCGACAAGTTGATGTTCCCGGAGGCCGGCCTCACAAAACTGGACCTCGCCCGCCACTACGAGCGGGTCGGCGAGCTGATGAAGCCGCTGCTCCGTGACCGGCCGCTGACATTCCAGGTCTTCCCGGACGGGATCGATGCCGAGGGTTACTACATGAAGTCGGTACCGCGCCACTTCCCGGACTGGATCGGCAGGACGACCGTTGCCAAGCGGGGCGGTTCGCTCGTCCAGGTGGTCGCCCGCGACACGGCCACCCTCGTCTACCTCGCCGGCCAGAACATGGTGACGCCACATGCCTGGCTCTCGCGAGCCGACAAGCCGCGCGAGCCCGACCGGCTGATCCTCGACTTCGACCCCTCCCCCGGCGCCGGTTTCGCCGCCGTCCGCGCCGCTGCCCGGGCGGCCGGGGAGCACCTCCGCGACGCCGGCCTCGTCCCGTTCGCGATGGTCACCGGCTCGCGCGGCATCCACGTCGTCTGCCCGCTGCGCCGCGGCAACGACTTCGGCACCGTTCATTCCTACGCCCGCTCCCTCGCCGAGCGGATGGTCGCCGACGACCCAGGCCGGCTGACGCTCGAGTGGCGCAGGGCCGATCGCGGCAAGAAGATCTACCTCGACGTCAACCGGATCAACTACGCCCAGCACGCCGTCGCCGCCTACGGCGTTCGCGCCCGCCCGAAGGCGCCGGTCGCGATGCCGATCGCCTGGGAGGAGTTGTCCAAGCGGTCCCTGCGACCCGACCGCTGGACGATCGCCAACTGCGGCGAGCGGATCGCCGACGTCGGCAACCCCTGGGACGGGTTCGGCCGGCGGGCGCGGGCGCTACCCGGTTAGAGGCTCCCTACGGGCACCGATCAGGTCGCCGGGTCGCCGGTCGTGCTCTCGTTCTCGACCCCGTACTCGGCCTCGGGACCCTGATAGCCGGCCTTCGTGAGGTCCTGTTCCTCGCGGTCCTCCGGCGTCGCCTGTCGGGCCATCACGAACCCGGCGATCATCACGATCACGATCACGGGGATCAGCAGGGCCACGAATGCGACCCAGAAGCTGAGGACCAGACAGATCAGGATCAGGACGACCCCGAGGACCGCCCCGCCGAGGCTGCCGACGTTGGTCCAGAAGCTGTTCTCGTGTTTCTCGGTCGCGCCCATGCCCGGGCAATTACCCGTCGAGCCACATCGCTAACCCACCACGGGTTTCAGCTCTCGGACCGGCGGGAAACCTACGTTCTGCCGATGAGCGCGCCGAGTGACACCGCCCGCCGGGCCGAGAAGCTGCCCGCCCCTCTTCCCGGCCCGGTCGGCCATCTGAGCCGGCAAGTCTGCAAGCTGCTCCATTCCGAGCCAGAGCGCACAGGTAGCCCCTGTCCAACGCTTTCGCAGATCGAGATCGAGGCAGCGCGGGAAGCGATCGACGGCGCCGATCCGCTCGCCGACGACGACCTCCACCTCGCGCTCTACATCTGCTTCGAGCTCGGCTACCGCGGCTTCGCCGACGTCGACCCGATCTGGGAGGGCGAGATCCCGCTGCTGCAACTTCGCGGCCTCCTCGAAGGCCGCTTTCTAGGTGCCCTCGATGCAGCGCTGCCGCCCGAGACCGACGTCGATCCGGCCCGGGTCGGCGATCGGCTCTTCGAGCTCGAGCGCGGCGATGAAGGCCCGCCACTTGCCCGCTTCCTCGAGTCGCGGGCGGACATCGAGCAGTTCCGAGAGTTCGTGGTCCACCGCTCCGCCTACCAGCTCAAGGAGGCCGATCCGCACAGCCTCGCGATCCCGCGGCTCGACGGCCCGCCGAAGACGGCATTGCTGGAGATCCAGGCCGACGAGTACGGCGGTGGGCGCAGCGAGCGCATGCACTCGCACCTGTTCGCGAAGACGATGCGGGGCCTCGCCCTCGACCCGCGTCCCAGCGCTTTCCTCGACCGTCTTCCCGGGTCGACGCTCGCGACGGTCAACCTCATGTCGGCTCTCGGCAGCCGCCGGGCGCGCCGCGGAGCGATCGTCGGCCACCTCGCAATGTTCGAGATGACCTCCTCGCGGCCGAACCGCTCATACGGGAACGGCCTGCGCCGGCTCGGGGTCGATCCGGCGACCGTCGACTTCTACGACGAGCATGTCGAAGCCGACGCCGTCCACGAGAACATCGCGGCATACGACCTCGCGGGGGGGCTCGCCAACCGCGAGCCCGATCTCGTCACGGACATCCTCTTCGGCGCCCGGGCGCTGCTCCTCCTCGAGTCGAGCTTCGCGGCGCAATTGCTCGGCGCGTGGCAAGCAGGCGAGAGTTCGTTGCGTGAGCCCGCTGCTCCGCCCGCCCTCGGCGCGGCCGCCTGACGTGCGGGCCGCGGCAACCTACGTCGTGCCCTTGCGCTGGTCGGCCCCGGGGCCGATCGACGACCTTGCCGCGCACCTGGGGACCGTCTCGGAGTGGCTCGACGACGTGGTCGTCGTCGACGACTCGCCGCCGGAGCTTTACGCCAGCCACGCCGCGAAATTGCCGGCCTCCGTCCGGCACATGACGCCGGACGCTTGTCTGTGGTCCCCGAACGGCAAGGTCGATGGGATCCTGACCGGCGTCACCGCGGCCCGGAACGAACGAATCGTGATCGCCGACGACGACGTCCGCTGGGAGCGAGACCCGCTCGAGCGCGCACTTGGACTGCTCGACGAGGCCGAGCTGGTCCGGCCGCAGAACCACTTTCGCCCTCTCGTCTGGCATGCAGCCTGGGATACCGCCCGTTCACTCCTGAACCGCGTCATCACCGGCGATCTCCAGTTCCCGGTCGGCGACTTTCCCGGCACGTTCGCGCTTCGCCGCAGCTTCCTAGTCGGAATCGGCGGCTACGACGGCACAGCCCTCTTCGAGAATCTCGAGCTGATGCGAAAGACCGCCGCCCAGGGAGGTCGCGTCCTCACCGTCCTCGACCTCTACGTGGCACGGCTTCCGCCGACGTTCGCGCACTTCCGCTCGCAGCGCGTCCGCCAGGCCTACGACGACTGGTCGATGCCACTGCGGATGACAGCTTTCCTGGCGCTTCTGCCGATGCTCGCCGGTCTCCTCTACCGCCGGCGGAAGCGTGCGGCTGCAGCCGCGATCGCGGCGCCGGCCGCGATCGCGGAGGTTGGCCGCCGCCGTGCCGGCGGCGCCGAGTATTTTCCGGTTTCGGCGTCGCTGCTCGCGCCCCTCTGGATGCTCGAGCGCGGCGTCTGCATCTGGATCGCCTTCTGGCGGGGCGTTCGCGGCACCGGCGTTCACTACGGCCGTGGCCGGATCACCCGCGCTGCGAGCAGTTTCACCCGGCTCAGAGCCGACGGCGCGACGTTAACTCTCGGCGCCGCTTTCAGCCACGAAACCGACCGTCTTGTGGGTGCCGTCGCAGAACGGCCGCGTCCGTGACTTTCCGCACCGACAAAGCGCAATGACCCTGCGCCCCACCTCGATCTCGTTGCCGTCCTGATCGGCGAGTGTGAACGGACCGCGGATCAGGTACGGGCCGTTTCGATATGGCGTGATCCGCGCGCTCTCGGCATCGCTTTCCGGCTCCATCGCGCGAATCAGATTCCCTCCGGCCGCCGCAGCCAAACCTCAACCCGAGAACCGTCGCATCGCCGCCGTCGCGGCGATGCCGCTGAGACCGAAGGTTGCGCGACGGGCGCGCCGGTGCGCGATCGCGGTCCGCGCCGCGTTCGCTCCGGGGCCACCATGTACGCCGCCGCCGGGATGCGCCGAGGCGGACGCAAGATAGAGACCGCCGATTGGAGTCTCCGGCCGTCCGAGATGCCCGGATGTCGGGCGGAAGACCAGCTGCTGGTGAGCTTGCGCCGTCCCGCCGTTGATCGCTCCCCCGACGAGGTTCGCGTTCGCTGCCTCGAGCTCGCGCGGACCGAATATGTGGCGCCCAGCGATCGGCCTCGAAAGCCCGGCGCCAGCCGCTCGACGCGCTCCTCGACCCGATCGGCGAATTGCTCGATCTCGCGCTCGTCCCAGGTCCCGGTCAGATTGCCGCCGGCATCGCCCCGGACCTGCTGCGGCACGTGCGTGTAGGCCCAGGCCGTATCGGCACCCTCCGGCGAGCGTCCCGGGTCCGCCGTCGCGTACTGACCCATGATCAGGGACGGCCGGGCCGGTATCAGCCGGGAGACGAGCTGCTCGGAGGTGCTCGCCAGCTCGTTGATCCCTTCGGCGACGTGAACCGTGCCGGCTCCGCGGGCGGCATCGGCGGTCCATGGGATCGGCTCACGCAGCGCCCAGTCGACCTTGATCGTCGAGTTGTCGTACTGGAAGCGACCGAGGTCCACGAGAAGCCCGTCGGGCAGGTGCTCGCTGTCGATCAGGCTGCGATACAGCTGCGGCGCGCCGGTGTCGGCGAGAACCGCATGGCGGGCCGGATGTTCGGTGCCGTCGAAAGTGCGGACGGCCACGGCCCGGCTTCCTCGCACGACGATGTGCGCGACGCGCTCGCCGCAGGCGACCCCGCCGCCCCGTGATCGCAGGCGATGGACGAGCGCCGCGGTCAGATTGCCCGCCCCGCCGCTGACGACGGGATAGCCGACCTGCTGACCGAGCGAACAGAGCATCCAGCCGAACAGCCCACCGGCGGCGGCATCCGGTGTCAGATCAGCATGGAGGGCATTGCCGGCGAGAAGGTCGGCGCCGCTCTCGCCGATGAAGGTCTCCTCGGCGAGGCGGCGGACCGACGAAGACGCCATCCGCATGAACCGGGCGGTTCCCGCGGAAGCAAGGGCCCGCGCCATCGCGGCAGCCGGGCGGATCGGCGGGAAGGGAGTGTGCAGCGCCTCGACGAGCGGCTCGCCCGCCTTCTCCCAGATCTTGAAAAGCCGCCGCCATGCGTCGCCGTCGCCCGGCGCGTAGGCGTCGAGCGAGGCGGCGGTGCGGTCGAGGTCACGAGATAGGACCGCACACCGTCCGTCCTCGCGCGGGTGCGCGACCACCGACTCCGCATGAGCCCAGCGCAGTCCGTGCTCCTCGAGGTCGAGGCCGCCGATCACCTGCGACGCCGCGGCGAACGGATAGAAGGCGCTGAAGAGATCGTGGACGTGGCCGGCCACCGTCAGCTCGCCCGACTTGACGGCGCCGCCGGGCTCGTCCTGCTCCTCGAGCACGAGCACCGACCAACCGTGGTCGGCGAGAAGATTGGCGGCGATGAGGCCGTTCGGTCGCGCCCCGACGACGATCGCGTCGCTCACGGCCGCCTTCTCCGGAAACGGCCGAGGAGGCTTCGATGGGCCCAGGGCAGCGGCCCGCGGAGCCGTCCTTTGCCCGTCGGCTCGTCGAACGGCCGGGCGTCCCCGCCGGCTCGGGGATGGTCGAGGGAGTAGGAGGCGAGCGCGCGCATCAGCCGTTCGGCGAGCGGCGCGGCGAACAACGAGAGCGCCCGCAGGGCAACCGACGCGCCGCCGACCGTCCTCCCCCGGCATCCCGAGCGCGCACAGGAAACGACCGCCGCAGCGGCATCATCCGGCACGTTGGCTCCCGGAAATGATGGGGGCAGGGCACCGGTCCGGCTCGAGAGGTTCGACCAGAGGGGCGTGTCGATCGGTCCGGGGCTGATGAGCGAGACGGATACCGACGATCGCTGCTCAGCGAGCTCAACCCGGAGGGAGTCGGCGAAGCCGCGCAACCCGTGCTTCGCCGTCGCGTAGCCGGCGAACAGCGGCAGCGGCATCCGCGAGACGATCGAGCCGACGATCACCAACGACCCGCCACCCTCCGCGAGCGCAGGGAGAACGACGCGACTGAAGTTGACGGCACCGCCCAGCGTGGTGGCGATGGTCCGATCGAAGTCCTCGGGCGGCGTTTCAGTGAAGCGCCCGTAGTAGAGGCCCGCCGCCGAGGACACAGCGATGTCCAGGCCGCCGAGCTCTTCGACTGCAGCCGCGACCGCGCCCTCGAGGCCGCTCCAGTCGGTGACGTCAGCGGGGACGGCGAGCGGTCTTCCGCCCGCGTCGGCGACCATCTCCGCGGCTCGCTCGAGGCCATCGGCGCCGCGGGCAAGTAGGCCGACCCTGGCGCCGCGGCGGCCATAGGCCAGGGCGGTCGCGAGGCCGATGCCGCTCGATGCGCCGGTGATCAGCACGCGTTCGCCGGCCGAGATCTCCACGCCGGGGTTCTGCCCCGGCGTGGAGGCGGCAAACGACCGCCGCTCAGTCGCGGTGGTTGGCGAGGATCAGGTCGTCGGGGTCGAACTCGGACTTGATCCGCTCGAGGCGGTCGGCGACGGAAGCCGGATAGCAGCTCCGCAGGTCCTGGCGCTGCTCGGCGAAGGCGAGCAGGCAGTGGTCTGCCGCCCACGGCGCCATCCGCTCGGTGACGCCGCCGAGCGTGCCGCGGACCGCATCACCCATCTCGGGGCTCATCATCGGACCGAGTCCGTAGAGCAGGTACTCGGCGCCGGCGACATCGAGCGCGCCGTGCTCCCCGGAGCCGCGCCCGAGGGCGCCGCCGAGCCGGCGGATCTCGAGGAAGATCAGCGGTACGTCGGCGTCGGGGCCGGCCAGCTCGACGTAGGCATCGATCGCCTCGTCGTCGAGCGACTCGAGCAAGAGCCCGGCGCCGAGCGCCGGCACCGGATCCTCCGGGTCGCCCGCCAGCGTCGCCAGCGACGGCGCCGGCACGGTCGCGACCGTGTCCATGTAGGGCTCGCCGAGCGCTCGCAGTGGCGCGATCAGCTCCTCCCCGGCCTCGGCGGCGCCGGCATACACGAAGGTCACGGCGACCAGCGCCCGGCCGCGGAGCGGCTCGGGAACCTGCGGGAACGGCGGGAAGCGGATCAGCTTCAGGGTCATGCTGAGCTCGTCCGGCGCCGCCGACGCCCACGAGAGCCAAGCTCGCGACACCTCCGGCGCCCGCTCGATCGGCCACATCAGCGAGCCGCCGAACGCCTCGCGGAGCTCGATCAGCTCGTGCTCGAACGAGGTGACGATCGCGTGGCTGCCGCCACCGCCGCGCAGCGCCCAGAACAGGTCGGGCTCGCTGTCGCGATCGACCCGGCGGATCCGGCCGTCGGCGGTCACGGCCTCGAGCGAGCGAACGTTGTTGCATGCGAACCCGCGCGAGCGCGCGAGCCAGCCGAGGCCTCCGCTCAGCGTGTAGCCGGCGACCCCGACCGTCCCCGACGAGCCGTGCAGGCAGGCGAGGCCGTGCTCGCCCGCCGGGCCGCAGACCTCGCCCCACTTCGCTCCGGCGCCGACGGAAGCGATCCCCGCCCCCGGGTCGATCTCGACGCCGGCCATTCGCGACGTCTTCAGCAGCACCGCAGAGCCGAGGTCGGAGAGCGGCGCGGCGCCGTGGCCGGTGCTCTGCGGGGCGACCTGAAGGCCTTGATCGCGGGCGAAGCCGACGGCGGCGGCGACGTCGGCGGCCGACTCGGCCATGACGACCAGCGCCGGCTCCTGCACGGCGACGAGGTTCCAAGCCTGCCGCGCCGCCTCCCAGGCCGAGTCGCCACGGATCAACGCGTCACCGTCGAGGCTCGCACGCAGGGCCTCGAGGTCGGCGGGTGGGACGTCGGCCGGTTTGCTGTCGGGCATTTCGCGACTCCTTCGCTCGGGAACCGCGCAAGCCTATTCAGATGACGAAGAACGATCCGCTATACAGCGTCCATGGCCGCGAAGCCGATGGTCGCGAGCATCCGGATCGCCGTACCGCCCGAGCAGGTCTACGAGCGGATCGAAGACCTCTCCCGGCACGAGGCGTTCACCGATCACTTCCTGGTCGACTGGCGCGACGCCGGCCGCGACCACGTCAACGTCCGCGCGAAGCTGCCCGGGCCGGAGGACCGTGCCGATGTCGACGTCGTCGAGCGGGAGCCGCCGCGCCGCCTCGTCGAGCGGCTCGTCGCGGCGAATGGCAAGCGCCGTGCCCGCAGCACCTGGACGCTCGAGCCCGACGGCGACGGGACGCTGGTCACCTTCACGACCGAGCAGGAGGCGACGCCGGCGATCGAGCGTCCCCTGGCGCCGCTGACCCGGCGCTGGATCCAGCGCGGCAACGAGCGGTCGCTGGAGCGGCTCCGCGCCCAGGCCGAGGGCGCGGTCACTCCCCGCTGAGGGTCGCGACGATCCGTCGCGGTCCGCCACGGTCGCGGTGCTCGCAGAGATAGATCCCCTGCCAGGTGCCGAGGCGAAGCGTCCCGCCCGCGACGGGAACCGTCAGCGACGGCCCGATCAGCACCGCCTTGACGTGTGCCGGCATGTCGTCGCTGCCCTCGAGCGTGTGCCGCCAGTAGGGGGCGTCCTCGCGGACCGCGTCGTTGAACCAGCTCTCGAGGTCGGCGCGGACCTCGGGGCTGGCGTTCTCGTTCAGCGCCAGCGAGGCCGACGTGTGGAGGATCTGGAGGTGGAGGAGGCCGACGTCGATCTCGCCCAGCTCGGGGAGCGCCTCGGTGACCTCGCCGGTGACGAGGTGGAAGCCGCGTGGCCGGGCGTCGAGGCCGATCTCACGTTGCGCCCACACCGCTCGGCGCTCCGCGACGCTAATCCCGCGCCCGCGAATCGTCGCCCGTGGGTGCACCGGAGTCACCGCGGTCCGGCTTGCTTTCCGACCGAGATTCCTCGCGGGTGGAATCGGTGCCGACCCCTTTGACCGAGTCGCGGACGTCGCGGACGTCGCGCAGCCCGCGGCCGACCGACTCGCCGATCTTCGCGGTATCGACTCCCTCGGCCTTGGTGCGGATCTGGCCGGCGAGCTCCTTCGCCTTCTCGCCGCCCTTGCGAGCACCCGTCCCGGCCGAGCGACCGAGCCCGGGCAGCCGCTTGTAGCCGCCGAAGAGGATCAGGACGATCAGGACGATGATCAGGATCTCGAAGACGCCGATGCCCACGCGCCGAGCCTAGCGGGCGCAGATGATCGGTCCCGGATCCGCGCGTGCGCTGGGAACCGCCGGACCAAGCAGATCGAGGACGCAGGAGGCGAAGCGGCCTGGAAGGCCGTGAGCCCGACGAGGACGACGAGATGCGCAGCGTCCCGGCGGTTCATCCGCGTGCGTGGGGGTTCGGGATCGATCATCTAGGGTCGGGCCGATGACGGACGCGCCGCAACCCGCCCGGGTCGGCCCGAGCCCGGCGCCCGGCAGCGGCCGGCCGGCCGCAACGCCCCGTCTCGGCAGGATCGCGCTGATCGTGATCGTCGTCGTCGGCCTGCTCTGGCTCGGGAGCTGGATCGCCTGGGCGATCCTCGTCCCCGACATCGAGATCCACTACCGCGATCACCCCGGCCACCATCACGACAGGCCCGATCACGACGGCTTCCACGACGGGCCCAACCGCCTGACCGGCGTCCCTCCAACCGTCGCCTGAGCGCGACGTTCGCCATATGCTCCCGGCGATGTCTCACCACCGCACGCTCCTCGTCCTGCTCGTCATCCTGCTGACCCTCGCTGCGACCGCCTCGGCGGAGGCGAAGGTCCCCGTCCACTACAAGGTCATCGACGGCTTTGCGGCCAACGGCACCCCGACCGATCTGAACAAGGTCGGCATCGTCAAGACCGGCCGCCTGAAGGCCCCGAACGTGCTCGTCCTCAACCCCGGCACCTCGGCCGGCGGCGGCTACTTCGAGCCGCTCGCGAAGACGATCGCCCGGAAGCTGCCGAGCTGGCAGGTCTGGTCGGTCGAGCGCCGCGAGAACTTCCTCGAGGACCAGTCGATGCTCGACGCCGCCAAGCGCGGCGATGCGACAGCACAGGACGTCTTCGACTACTACCTCGGCTATCTGACCGACCCGAGCGTCACCGACCACTACTCTCCGGTCCAGGACGCCGACGTACCGTTCGCGCGCAACTGGGGGATGAACGTGGAGATCCAGGACCTCCATCGGGTCGTCCGGATCGCCTCCCGCCACGGCCGCAACGTCGCGATGGGCGGGCACTCGCTCGGGGGGACGATCACGACCGCCTACGCGACCTGGGACTTCAAGGGCGCCGCCGGGGCCGACGCCCTCTCCGGGCTCGTCCTGATCGACGGCGCCAGCCGGACGACGCCGATCACCCCCGAAGACGCGCAGTCGGCGCTCGACGATCTCCAGAGCAGCACCCCGTGGCTGGCGTTCGGCGGGATCCCGGCGCCGTTCGCCGGCCTGTTCGGCATGGTCGGCTCGACGGTCGCCATCGTCGACCCGGACGGGCCCTCGATCCTGGAGAACTGGCCGCTTCTGCCGCCGTTCCTGAAGGGTCCGGTGCCGGCGACGAACAAGGCCGCCTACGGGTACTCCACCGACGTCGCGACCTCGCCGCCGTCGCTGGCCGCAGCCCAGGTCCACGCCGGTCACCTCGCCGCTTCGGGCGACCCCCGCGGCTGGGACCGCGACGGTGCGATCACCCCGCTGAAGCGCTGGGCGGCGATGTTCTCGGGCTGGGGGCTGAAGGGAGTCGACGGCACCGCCTGGTACCACCCGATGCGGCTGACCCTCGACGGCGGCGCGGTCGGCAACGGGATCGCCAACCCGGCCCAGGACGTCCTCAACGTCCATGCGACCCACGGGACCGACCTTCCACGGAAGCTGCGGATCTACGCGTTCGGGGCCGCGCTCGGCGGCGATCGTGTCCCGGCCGCCGCCGAGGCGCTCGCCGAGCAGTCGGGAATCCCGGCGTCGAATTTGACCCTCGCGAACCGCGCCAACACCTACGCCCACAACGACCCGAACTCGGCGGCTCCGGATGTCAACAAGTTCCTCAAGAAGCTGATCCCGTTCCTGCGCGGGATCAGGCAGCGCTGATCTGACCGGTTCTGATCAGCTGTCGAAGCCGAGGCCGAGTCGGTCGAGGGTGCGGAGCCAGAGGCCGCGCCTGCCGCCCTTGCGATCGGCGGCGGCGAGCCGCCCGCGGGTGAGCTGGACGACCGCCCAGCGCAGCGGCTCGGGCGGGAACGGCACCGGCTTGCTGCGGACGTAGCCGAGATCGGTCGCCTCGCTGTGGCGGCCGTCGAGGAGGTCGAGCGCGACGGCGGCGCCGAACCGCGACGAGCCGACGCCGAGCCCGGTATAGCCGCCGGCGAAGGCGACCCGCCCGTCGTGACTGGTGTCGAAGAAGACCGAGAAGCGGCTGCAGGTGTCGATCGCCCCGCCCCACTTGTGGGTGAAGCGGATGCCGCGGAGCTGCGGGAAGGTCGCAAAGAAGTGCTGGGAGAGCAGAGCGAACGTCTCCTCGTCGACGTCGAGGGACGGATCGACCGGGCCGCCGAAGCGATAGACCGCCTCGAAGCCGCCCCAGAGGATCCGGTTGTCGTCGGTCAGCCGGTAATAGTGGAACTGGTGGCCGGTGTCGCTGATCCCCTGCCGGTTGCGCCAGCCGAGCGACTCGAGCTGCTCAGCGGTGAGCGGCTCACTGACCAGCACGTAGTCGTAGACGGGAACGATGTAGCGGCGCAGCGCCCGCCGTAGCGGCGGAAACGCGTTCGTCGCCAGCAGCGCCCGTCGGGCGCGGACCTCGGCCCCGCCCGCGGCGGCGAGGCGGACGCCGGCTCCATCCCGCTCCAGCGAATCGATCCGGGTGCCGGCATGGATCGCGACCCCGAGCCGCGTCGCGGCGGCGGCGAGGCCGTCGGCGAGCTTGGCGGGATCGACCAGCGCCGCACCGGTCCGGTCCCAGACGGCGCCCAGGTAGGTCGGCGAGTCGACCTCGGCGCGGATCCCGTCGGCGTCGAGCAGCTCGACGTCGTGCCCATATGTCCGCAAAAGCTCCGCCTCCTCGGCGAGCGGGGCGACCTGATGGGGCTCGACCGCAACCGCGATCTCGCCGCTCGCCTCGAAGTCGCAGTCGATCCCGAGCCGGTCGAGGTCTGCCCGCAGCCCGTCGAAGTTCGCGAGCCCGAGCCGCTCGAGCGTCTGGACCTCGTCGGGGAAGTGACTGACGCCGTTGCCGATCCCGTGCGTGATCGACGACGAGAGGAAGCCGCCGTTGCGGCCCGAGGCGCCCTCGCCGATCGCGTCGCCCTCGACGAGGATCACGTTCCGATCGGGATCGCGCGTCTTCGCATGGACGGCCGCCCAGAGGCCGGTGAAGCCGCCGCCGACGATGCAGAGGTCGGCCTCGGCGCGCCCATCGAGGGCCGGGTGGACGACCGGATCGGTCCGCCGCTCGAGCCAGAACGGGCGCGGGACGGCCTCCGCATAGGCGGCGCGCTCCGCAGCCGTCGGCGGGGTGTCGGGCCAGGCGGTCGGCACGGTTGTCCGGATCGTAGTCGCGGGGCTTGGCGGCCTGAGAGGGAAACGTTGGGTCGTCGAGCTTGGCCCGTCCGATGACGCGGTTTAGCGCTGGACCGGAGGGGTAAGCGAGCCTGCACTGGTCCCGACGGGGCCGGCGAGGAGAGTGAGCAAAGCGGACCGTTCCGCGGTCTTTGATAAGGGCATGAATGCCCGTCCAGCGAGGAGAGCCGTATGGCACGCATTCACGCAGCGCACTGGATTTCGGAACAAGCGAAGTCAGGCCTGAAAGAGCTTCCATCGAACGCAGCTTGGCTGCTGTCCAAGGTTCAGCCGTCGGATTCCGGGTCGGGCGGGACCGAGCGGGCGGAGGAGGTCAAGCACTCGGCGCGCGCGCGGATCCGGAGCATGAAGGACTCCGTGGTCGAGGCGGCCCCGTTGACGGCGGACGATTCCGTCGGTCGGCGGATGCGCCGCGCCCGCCACGACGACTCGGTCGAGGCACGGATGAGTCGTGCCCGCCGGGCCGCCGAGGAGGCCCAGGAGTCCGAGTCGGAGGCGCTCGAGTTGGCCGAAGATGCGCAGCGACGCTCCGAGCACGCCAAACAGGTGAGTGAGGACGGCAGCGATCAGGTCGAGGAGGCGAAGCAGGAAGGGGATCGCCTGGTCGCCGAGCGCGAGGCCGATGCGAAGCGCGAAGCCGAGGAGATGGTCAATCGCCGGCGCGAAGAGGCCCGTGAGGAGGCCGATGCGGAGATCCGGTCCGTGCGCGACCGCGTTCAGGCCGAGTCACGGGAGGCCCAGAAGGACGCCGAGGAAGCACAGGCGCGGGCGAAAAAGGCGATGGAGGAGGCGACCCACCAGCTCGCCGAGGCGCGCAGGCTTGCCGACGAAGCGGAGGAGGCCGCGCGCCAGGCCGCCGAGGAGGCTCAGCGCCAGGCCCATGAGCTCGCCGCTGAGGCGGAGGAGCAAGCCAAGGGCGCGGAGCGCCGGGTCGAAACTGCCGAACAGATCCGTGAGGAATCCACGACGGCCGCGAAGGAAACGGTGCGCCAACTCCGCAACAACGGCGGGGGCAACGGCGACCTCGCCTCCCAGACCAAGGATGAGCTCCTCGATCTCGCCGCGACGATCGATGTTCGGGGACGTTCGAAGATGAGCAAGCGGGAGCTCGTGACCGCGATCAAGCGGGCGTCGAGCCGGGCCTCCTAAACGCGTCGGCGAGCCGTCAGCAACCGGAGTGGAAAGGACGAATGCGATGAAGCTGTTTGAGAGGAAGACCAAGTTCGAGCGTCTCCTCGAGACGCTCGAACGACAGCAGATGTTGAAGGCGGCCGCTGGCCGCGCGATCGAGTCGGCGGTCGCGGGAGCGACCAGCCCGGAGCAGGGGCGGAAGGCGGGCGAGCAGTTCCAGGCATTCGACCTCCGTTCGATGGCCCATCCGACGAAGCACGGGGGCGGCCTTCCTCTGAGGGCCGCCGCTCCGTTCAAGAAGGCCGGCAAGCCGGCACTGGCGGTGGCCGCCGGTGTCGCCGGCGTAACTGCGGCCAGCGCCGGTGTGTCGTCGCTGCGCAAACGTGACAACGCATGAGAATCACGAGTCTGCTCATGCTCGGGATCGGCTACGTGCTGGGGTCCCGGGCCGGACGGGAGCGGTATGACGAGCTCGCAGAGTTGGTCCAGCGCGCATCCCAACGGCTCGAGCAGCAGCGCTGAGCTGGAGGCGCCGATGGCTGGTCGGTCCAGCGGACCGATCCGCGTGGCTCTGAGCCGCGACCAGAGCCTTGCCAAGGGCATGTCCGTCACGGCGGCGATCGAGGCTCGGCTCCTCGGCATCCGCCTGCTCCACCTTCGGGCGGCCATCGACGTGCTCCCGGCACAGGCCAAGGCTGACGGCGCGCCCTCGAACCGCACCCGGCCCTCGTCCGCCCGCCGCCGGGCACCGGCCGGCCGTGCGCTCGCCGACGCCTCGCGTGCAATCGACGCCGGCGCGGCGGACCTCCGCAGCGCCCGCGAGCTGTCGCCCTGAGCTGGATCGTGCGGCTCGCTAGAGAGCGGGAGCTCACGATCAGCAGGCCCGGAGGCGCGCTTGAAGCTTGTCTTCAGGGGTAGTCGTCCTCCGACTCAGCCGCAAGGGGGGATGGAGAGATGAACGACGATCACACGACTGCGACCGAACGGCCGGGCCGCGATGCCGACGCCGACGAGGAGCGCCGCGAGAAGCGCGAGGAGGTCCGCGAGCGGGTCGCGCCGCGCCGCGCCGACTACGAGCCGGAGGGCACCGATCCGCGGACGGGAGCCTGGCCGACGCTGAAGAAAACGGCGCTCGAGTTCAGCGAGGACAACATGACCGACTGGGCGGCGGCGCTGACCTACTACGGCCTGCTGTCGCTGTTCCCGGCGCTGATCGCGCTCGTCTCGATCGTCGGGATCTTCGGCGACCCGGAGACGACGACGCGGCAGCTGACCGACATCGTCACCCAGATCGGCCCGCAGTCGGCGGCCGACACCTTCTCCGGCCCGATCCAGTCGCTGACCGAGAACCGACAGGCGGCCGGGATCATGTTCTTCGTCGGCCTCGGGATTGCCCTGTGGTCGGCCTCGAACTACGTCGGCGCGTTCATGCGGGCGTCGAACATCGTCTGGGAGACGCCCGAGGGACGTGGCTTCGTCAAGCTGCGGCCGCTTCAGATCGGCGTCACGCTGCTGCTGATCATCCTCTTCGCTTTGGTTGCGCTCGCGCTGGTCCTGACCGGGCCGATCGTGCAGGCGGTCGGCGACTCGATCGGCATTGGCAGCACGGCGTTGACGATCTGGGACATCGCCAAGTGGCCGGTCCTGCTCGCGGTGCTGATCTTCATGGTCGGGCTGATCTACTACACGGCTCCGAACGTGAAGGTCCCGGGATTCAAGTTCATCACCCCGGGAAGCGTGATCGCCGTGCTCGTCTGGATCGTCGCCTCGGCCGCCTTCGCGTTCTACGTCGCGAACTTCGGCGCTTACGACAAGACCTACGGCAGCCTCGGCGCAGTCGTGACGCTGCTCATCTGGGTCTGGATCTCGAACCTGGCGCTGCTGTTCGGGATGGAGCTGAACGCCGAGCGCGAGCGCAGCCGCGAGCTCGACGCCGGCGTGCCGCGCGCCGACAAGGAGATCCAGCTCGAGCCGCGCGCCGAGCCGGACAACAAGCGGACCACCTGATCAGATAGTCGGGATCGGCCGTCTAGCCGCAGACCGGCCAGGGCCTGGTGCCGTCGCGCTTCTTGAGGTGGACGGCGACCACCGCCTGGGTCCGGTATGAGTAGTCGATCGGGTCTCCGCCCGGCGACTTCGGCGAGGTCTTCCAGGCGTCGCGTGTGAACATGAAGGCGCCGCGGTAGCGGCCCTTCAGCGCAACGGCGTTCGGGTCCTTGCCCGACTCGCAGTGAGCGACACGATTTGCCCAACGCTTGTTCTTCCGCGTGACCTTGTCCCAGAGCCGGTCGTACTTCGCTGGCGTCGCGTTGCCGTCGCTGTTGCGGGCGCCGGGATCGGTGCCGATGCCGCCGCCGCGCGCCGCCGCGCTGCCGGCCGCGATCAGCATCGCCGCGATCAGGATGGCCAGGGTGAGCGCGCCGAGGATCGTTCGCAACCTCGAGGACGGCCCGGTGATGTTGTAAGACAAGTGCAACTCCGCTCTTTTCGGCGCTTGCGGGGTTAGCTGACGGGCTCGCGCAAAAGAGCTTGCGCTACCTGGCATGGACCAGGACTCGCCCCAACATTCGGGTCCCCCGCTCAGCCGCGGAATATGAGCGCGGCTGACTCAGCAGGTGGCGGCACGTTAGCAAATCGTTAGGAAACGATCTGTGTTGGAGCCTTCGACGGAAGGAGACCGAGACCTGCCAGGGAAGATCGACACGATGGAGGGCGCGAGGACGTGGGTGAGGCGGAGCGCCGCGGCGCTCCTCGCCGCGCTCGTCGTCGCCGGAGCCTTCGCGGCCACCGCCGCCCCCGCCGGTGCGAAGACCTGGATCGTCCGCGGAGCCGGCTACGGCCACGGCGTCGGCATGGGCGCCTGGGGCGCCTACGGGTACGGCAAGCACGGCTGGGGCTACAAGCGGATCATCGGCCACTACTACCGCCGGGTCCGGGTCGAGAAGGATCGCGGCTCGAACCGGGTCCGCGTCCTCCTCGCGACGCGCTCCGGCGACGTCAAGTTCGACGGCGCGACGAAGGCCTGCAAGCGACGGCTGAAGCCCGGCAAGACCTACCGCGCGCAGCGCCGCGGCGCTGAGGTGCGGCTGCTCTCGGGTGCCGGCAAGCGGCTCGCCGGCTGCGGCAAGCGGCTCCACGCCAAGGGCGGGAAGACGATCGACATCCACGGCGTCGGCACCTATCGCGGGGCGCTCGAGGTTGTACCGGGCGGCTCCGGAGGCCTGCTCGTCGTCAACCGCCTCGACGTCGAGGATTACGTGCGCGGCTCGCTGCCCGGCGAGATCCCGCCCGACTGGCCGAAGCAGACGCTGGAGGCGTTCGCGGTGGCGATCCGCTCGATCGCCCTCTCAACCGACGTCGGTGGCAAGGCCTTCGACATCTACTCCGACACCCGGACCCAGGTCTATGGCGGCGTCAAGCTCGAATCGAAGCGGACGAACCGCGCCGTGAAGGCGACCCGTCACCAGGTCGTCACGTACCACGGCAAGGTGATCCAGGCCACCTACTTCTCCTCCTCGGGCGGCCGCACCGAGTCACGCTTCCTCGGCGGCCCGAAGGTCCCCTACTACGAGAGCGTCAAAGATCCCTACGACCGCTACTCACCTCAGCACCGCTGGACGTTCCGCTTCTCGCAGCGTGAGATGGACTCGCGCCTCGGCCCCTACGTCGACGGACGGCTGCGGCGAATCAAGGTCCTGAAGCGGGGCGACAGCCCGCGGATCGTCACCGCGAAGCTGATCGGCAGCCGCGGCAGCAGCAAGGTCCGCGGCGACACCCTCCAGGTCGCGCTCGGCCTCTACGACCGCTGGGCCTACTTCAAGAAGCGGTAGCCGTCGACGGCCTCAGCCGCTCGTCGTGCTCGTATCGCTGGTCGCGTCGGTCGCGGCCGAGGTGGTAGCAGCGGAATCGCTGCGATCGGAGCTGACCAGGCAATCGGCATTGTCCGGGTTGTCGACCTCACCGCCAGCGGGGAACGCGTTGAGGAGGGCGTCGGCGATGCGCTTGCTGCGCTGGCGGTATCCGGGCGTCGTGAAATGGATGCCGTCGTCGATGAACCACTTGTCCTTGACCTCGTCGGCCCAGTCGTAGATCCGCATGTTCGGGTAACGCTCGCAGGCGGCGAGCAGCGCCTTGTCCCAGCTCTGCATGTTCGAGCTGTCGTAGGGGCCGCCGTCGGTGACGAGCGAGCGCACGTTGACCCACAGCACCGGGTCGCCGTCGGTGACCTTCATCATGCTCGCGATCCGCTCGTCGTAGCCGACCGACGACCCGGCGGAGACGTTCGCCGCCTCGTTGGTGCCGAGCGCGAGCACCCAGCAGCCGTCGAAGCCCTTCTGCTTCCAGGCGGCCGCAACCTCCTCGGCGTTCGGCTGGCCCTCGAAGCGCTCGTAGATCGAACGGGCGCCGGAGACCTCGAGATGCTGGGTCGTCGCGCCGACCCGTCCGTACTGGGCGGCGATCTGATCCTTCGTCTTCGGCAGGTAGTCGGAGGAGACGAGGCCCTCCGACGTCGAGTCGCCGATGTGGACGACCGAGTCGCAGGTCGTCCGGTTCTTGATCTCGGTGGTGTCGGCAGCGCTGTCGCTGAGCGTCGTCGCGACCGAGATGTTCCCCGGCCCCTCGGCCTGGCTCGGTCCCGCGTTGACGCCGGCGAGGCCGGCGAACGCGGCGGCGACGACCGCGGCTGACGCCGCGATCCCGGCCCAGGCGGGGCGGCTGATCCGGCGGCGGCGGAACTCGCCGGAGCGCCAGCGCCGCCAGAGCCGGCCGAGGGCGCCGTGGCGGATCGGGTTCTCGACGTAGGTCCACGAGAGGGCGGCGACCGCGAACGTCGCCGCGACCTGGAGGACGGCCCGCGGCAGGTCCACCCCGTCCGCCCCGTCGGGCGTCGTCAGGACGATGATCGGGAAGTGCCACAGGTAGATGCCGTAGGAGCGCTGGCCGATCCATCGCATCGGCCGGCAGCCGACGATCGGCCCGAGCCGGGTCGCCGGATGCGCCATCGCCGCGACCGCGAGCACGGTCGCGAGCGAGAGGACGAGGAATCCGCCCCGATAGAGGAACGGCGAGAACTCGGTCGAGCGCCAGAACATCAGCGCGATCACCCCGAGACCGACGGCGCCCGCATAGTCGATCGTCCGCCGGGCCCCCGGGGTGACGCGGCCCCGCAGGTGTCGGCTCGGCCAGATCGTCGCCAGTGCGGCGCCGGCCATCAGCTCGAGCGCGCGGGTGTCGGTCCCGTAATAGACCCGGGACGGATCGATGCCCGGCTTGTAGAGGACGGCCATCAAGATCGTCGAGACGAGGGCGAGACCGATGATTGCGATGCCGAGCCGCGGCCGTACCCCGCCGGGCGCCCTCACCTCGGGAATCAGGCGGACCCCGAGCACGACCAGGAACGGCCAGACGATGTAGAACTGCTCCTCGACCGAGAGCGACCAGAGATGGTTGAGCGGCCCCGGCGCCTCGAACTGGGCGAAGTACGAGACGTCGTGGAAGATCAGCCACCAGTTGTTGAAGTAGGCGGCCGCGGATGCCGCCGCCATCCGGAAGTCCGTCGGCTGGTGGGGGCCGAACACCGTCACCCAGGCGAGGACGACGATCAGCATCAGGAACAGCGCCGGCAACAGGCGCCGGGCGCGGGCGAGCCAGAACTGCCCGAGCCGGATGCCGCCACGCTCGACCTGGCCGAGCAGGATGTCGGTGATCAGATAGCCGCTGAGGGTGAAGAAGACGCCGACGCCGAGCAGTCCTCCCGGGGCCCAGCCGAAGTTCAGGTGATAGGCGATGACCCCGAGCACGGCGATCGCGCGCAGCCCGTCGAGGCCCGGCATGTAGCGCTGATTTGACTTGACCGGTCTTGGCATGGCGGTGACCCCGGGGCGCGGGTCCGGACGCCGTCACCGACGTCACCGAAGCTTCGTGGCACCCGCGGACGGAGCCGATTCCCTGGCTACGCTTTAGCAGATGGTGGCTCCGAGCACGGAAAAGCCGGGCGCCGGGACCACGGAGAGCCGCAGGAAGATAGTGACCCGCGGGCGGGTCGTCGGGTTGCTGGTGGCCGTGATCGTGATCGCGCTCGCCGCGGGCGCCGGATGGCTGCTCGGCGAGGATTCGGGCGCGGACGTCGAGGCGGCGCGGACCGCCGGCGAGAACGCCGGCTGGACCAGGGGCACGGCGATCGGCGGCGACGACTACCCGGCCGGCCTGGCGACGGGACGGCGGATCACCTATCCGCGCACCTACCGCGAGTCCTACCGGGTCGCCTACCGGCGGGCGTTCAAGGGCTCCGGGGTCGGAGTGCCGAGCGAGGACGACGTCCAGGTGGCGGTCCCGTGAGCCTGCGTCGGGCCGGGATGGCGGTGGTGCTGCTGCTGCTCGCCGCCGGGGCGTTCGTCGGCGCCTACCTCTATACGGCCGCCGACGCTCCCGACGAGGCCGATGCTCAACAGGCCCGTTCCGAAGCCGCGCTCGGCCCATACGAGGTCGCTCAGCTCGGCGCCTACGCCGACGGGCTCCGCTACGGGCTCGAGCGCGGGCTCACCGAGGGCGCCAGCGACGGCGAGCAACAGGGTCGTGCCGACGGCGGCGCCGCCGTCGACTCGGTGCTCGCCAAGCGCGCCCTGCGCAAGCGCGACGATCAGCCGCAGCTCGCCCGGACCGGGCCGACCCGGCTCGACGGGTCCGGACAGGTCCTGGTGGTCGGCGACAGCCTCGAGGTGCTCACCTCTCCGTATCTGAAGCGCTACCTGCCGGGCATCCCACTCACCGTCAACGCCGAAGGCGGCTACAACAGCATCCAGATCTTCGGGCTCTTCGAGGAGAGCTTCGACCCGGCCCAGTCGGTGATCGTCTTCGATGCCGGCACCAACGACAACCCCGCCTATCCGGAGATCCTCGCCGGCAACCTCGACAAGGTCGCCGCCACGGTCGGCGATCGCTGCCTGGTCGTGCCGACGATCCACGGGTTCACCGTCGATGGCGTCGACAACACCGGCAAGAACCGCGTCGTCCGCTCGTTCGCCGCCAACCACCCGACGACCCAGGTGCCGGACTGGGCGCGGGCCGTCGAATTGCATCCCGAGCTGATGCAGTCCGACGACCTGCACCCGATTCCGGAGGGAGCTGACCTCCGGGCGCGGATGATCGCCCGTGGCGTCAAGGCCTGCCTGGCGATGGACCCGCGCTTCGTCCGCTGATCGTCAGGTGGCGGCCGCTACCACTCGACGATCGGTCGCACCTCCACGGCGCCGCCCAGTCGCGCGGCCGGGATCCTCGCGGCGAGGGCGAGGGCCGCATCGAGGTCGTCGGCCTCGAACAGCAGGTACCCGGCGAGTGCCTCCTTCGTCTCCGCGAACGGCCCGTCGGTGATCAGCGTCTCGCCGTCGCTGACGCGGATCGTCGTCGCCGTCTCCGGCTCTTCGAGCTGCAGGCCGGGGCTGACCCCGGGGGTCTCGCTGACCGCGCGGTAGTCGGCGCCGATCGCGGCCTTCTCGTCGTCGGAGAGACGGTCCCAGCCCTCGTTGCGCGGGGTCGGCGCGTCGCCCTGGTGAATCAACAGCATGTACTTCATCGCTTCCTCCTCATTCGTGGATGGTCGCCGATAGGACGAACGGCGTCAGCCCCGATCGACCGCTGCGGATATGTTCAACCGGATGGTTGAGCTTGTCGAGGAGCGACCGGAGGCGATCGACGCGATCTTCGCCGCGCTCTCCCACCGGGCCCGGCGGGCGATGGTCGGCAGGCTCGCCGGCGACGGACGCACCGGACTCCCCGAGCTCTCGGTCGGCGAGCTGGCGGCCCCGTTGCCGATGTCGTTCGAAGCGGCGTCGAAGCACGTCCGCGTTCTCGAGCGGGCCGGCCTCGTCGTCCGCAGGATCGAGGGCCGCCGTCACGTCTGCCGCCTCGAGCCGGGGGCGCTGGCGACCGTCGCCGCCTGGCTCCGCTTCCACGAGCGCTCCTGGGCGGCGAGCCTCGACTCGCTCGACGAGCTGCTGCAGCCGATCGACGACTGAGCGGCGCTGGACAGCCTCACTTCGACGCTCAACTGCAGATTGGTGTCGCTATAGCACGGTGATCTGCAGTTCAGACCTCGAGTGACGTTTACGCGAACACCCGAACCTCGTGTCGCGGTTCCGCGGAAACACCCGAACTTCAGGTCGCGGTTCCGCGAAACACTGGCTTGGGGTCAGGAATCGATCGCGCTAGCGCTCGCCGGCGTCGCCGCTGAGGACCGGCTTGACGTCGAGGACGGGCGTGCCGTCCACCGCCTCGAGGCCGCGTACCGTCATCGTGGCGCCGTCGATCGAGACGACCTCGACACGGTGGAGGCCGATCGGGTTCGGACGGTCGGGCGAGCGGGTCGCGAAGACGCCGGTCTCGGGACGGCTCTCATCGCCGCGCGGATGAACGCGGAGGACATCGCGGTCGGCGCGGTCGAGCCAGGCGAGGACGAGGACGTCGTCGCCCGCCGCGATGCCCTCGAGGGCGGCGACGAACTCGCCCGCGAAGATGATCGTCGCCTCCGGCGCACCCTCGTCGCCCTGCTTCGGGGCGGCGTCGAGGTCGGTCAGCGGCGAGCTGACCGACCCGACCGCGATCGCATCGAACCTCGGCCCGTCCGTCGCCGTCATCTAACGCTCCGGGACGGGCGGCGGCTCCGCCAGCCCCCAGGCGTCGACGCCGCCGTCGACGAGGATCGTCGTGCCGGTGATGAATGCCCCGCCGGGGCTGGCGAGAAAGGCGACGGTCTCGCCGACCTCCGCCGCGGTCCCGAGCCGTCCGAGCGGAACCGTTCGCCGTGACTCCTCGAGCGAATCGGGCCCGTAGGAGGCGAGCCCCTCGGTCTCGATCGGGCCGCAACTCAGGCAGACGGAACGGATCCCGTAACGGCTCCACTCGAGGGCGAGGCTCGAAGCGAGGTTCTCGAGCGCCGCCCGCGTCGCGCAGGCGTGCGCGAAGGTCGGGATGCCGCGGCGCGGCGAGAAGCCGACGAAGACGATCAGCCCGCCCAGCGAAGGGATCATCGACTCCGTCGCGACCCGGCTCGTAAGATCCCAGTTCCCCTCGAGGTTGAGGCGCTCGACCGCGCGCCAGCCCTTGCCGCTGATCTCCTCGGCAGGAGCGGCGAACTGCCCGCCGGCATTGGCGACGAGGACGTCGATGGCGCCGAAGCGCTCGAGCACCGCGGCCACGAGCGCCTCGACCTGCTCGGGCTCGCGGATGTCGCAGGGGACGACGAGGCACTCGCCGCCGCCGGCCTCGACCGCGGCCCGGGTCTCGTCGAGCAGCTCGCCGCGGCGCCCGCAGACCGCGACCCGGGCGCCCGAGCCCGCCAGCGCCAACGCGGCGCCGCGACCGATCCCGGTCCCGCCGCCGGTGACGAGGGCCACCTTGCCCGCGTTCGCGTCCGGCCTCAGGACACCTCCTGCCATGCGGCGTCGCTTACGAGCCCGAGCCGGACGACTCGAGGTGGACGCGGACCGACCAGGCGCCGTCCTCGAGCCGCTTCATTCCGACCGATCGGCAGCTGACGTCGCGGATCCGCTCCGGTGGGATCCCCCGCTCGCCGGCGACGCGGGCGCGGAAGCTCGTCGCCGCGAGCCGGTCGCGGTAGGCGCGCTCGGCGACGAAGCCGTCGGTGGCGGCGAGCCTGATCAGCTCGTTGATCCAGGCGACGAGCAGCCCGTCGAGGTCGGAGGCCGACACCTCGACCTCGTGGGTGACCGCGGTGCCGCCGCCGGCGTCGGCGAGGACGTCGCTGAGGGCCAGCAGGGTCTCCCCGAAGAGCGCCTCGCGATCGACGTCCTCGACGTCGATCTCGATCGAAGAGCCGTTGTCGACGGTGTTGTACATCCTCCTGGCGGAGACCCTATCCGCGGATCAGCACCGGGGCTCCGAGCGGGACCAGCCCGAGCATCGCCCGGACGTCGCGGTCGGCGCTGCGGATGCAGCCGTTGGAGGCATCGACGCCGAGGGCTCCATCGGTGCCGTGGAAGGCGATCCGATCGCCGCCCTGCCAGCCGGAGGGGAGGTCCGGCTGGGTGGCGGTGAGCGCGACCGCGCAGCAACCGTAGGCCGGGTTCAGGTCGCCCTCGAACAGGTCAGTCACGGCGAAGCGCCCGGTCGGGGTCGGGCTCTCCGGCGCACCGACGGTGACGGTCCAGCGACGGATTACGTCACTGCCTTTGATGATCCGCGCCTCGTGGCTGGAGAGATCGACGACGACGCGAACGTCGGTGTAGCCGCCGCGGAGCGTCCCCGGGTCCGCCCGGACCCATCCGAGCTTGCCGTTCGGCAGCTGCGGGGTCGGCACCCCGAGCCAGCGGTTGTGCACCTGGGCCACCGAGAGGACCGTCGGCGAGCCGAATTTCGTCTCGTCCTCGACGCGGCCGACGACCTCGCCGCCGGGATCGTCATGGAGGACGGCCTCGCGGCCCGGCCGCACCTGCACGTACGGCTCGCGCTCCTCTGGCTTCGCCTTCTCCTTCTCGTGCACGGTCGGCGGCTTGGGCCGGATCGCCTCGGGCGCGGCGCGCGCAGCGGGGACGGGCGGCGGCGGGGTGACGACGCGGACCTCGGTCGTGGCGGCCGCGCCGCCGGCATCCGCGGCGCCGTCATCGCCGGAGACGAAGGCCCGGATGCCGAGCGCGACCGCGACCAGGATCGCGAGAGTGACCGGCACGGCTGCCCACCGGCCCATCCGTCGGTTCGACGAGTGCACCGGTTCAGGGTAGCCACCGGTGCGAACGACGCAACGCAGTAGAAGCCGCCGGCCGCCGTGGCGCGATATAACCGCCGCGATGGGATTCCTCGACAAGCTCAAGGAGAAGAGCCGCGGCGTGATGACGGCGGCGAAGCCGGAGGACGGCGTCGAGCCGCAGCCGGCCGCCGAGGTCCGGAAGCGGCTGCTGGCGATCGACGGCAAGGGCATCGAGGCCGCCGAGCAGGACGACGGGACGATCGTCGTCGCCTGGGCGGCGCAGATCGCCTCGGCGGGCCCCGGCGGCGCCGGCGCCGAGTACCTCTACCGCGCTTTCCGGATCGAGCTCGACGAGTCCGACCACGAGGCCGCCGGGATCGGCCTGAAGACGACCAGCGAGGCCGAGGTCGGCTTCGGCGGGTCCTTCGCCGGCTCGCTGAACTGGGAGCGCGGCCAGCACATCGGCAGCGAGACGGTCCACGTGATCGCCTGGCTCGGCCCCCATCACACCGGGGGCGGCGCCGACGAGTCGGGCTACAAGTTCTCCTGGGCCGAGCTCCGCGAGCCGATCATCGACGCGGTGACCGGCGCCGGCTGGACGTACAAGCCGAAGAAGGTCTGACGCCCGGTCGGCGCCGGCCGGCGCCGATGCGGTACGGCTAGATCTTCACCGTCGCCACGCATTTCTCGCCGGTGGCCGGGTTGCGGCCGATGCCCTTGACGCGATCGGTGCCGGGCTGGTTGTCGATCCGCTTCTCGACCGAGAACGATCCGCTCGGCGCCTTCGTGCGGGCGGAACCCCGGAAGGCGACCTTGCCGTTGTCCTTGATCCGGACCTTCCAGCGGACGCCGTTCTTGTTCTGGTCGACCTCGAACTCGACCTCGAGACGGCCGTCGTCGGGCTTGACCTTGATCTTCGCCGTGCTCGAGCCGCTGCACTTGCCGGCGCTCTTGACGTCGGCGTCGTTGGCTCCGGCGGCCGCCGGGACGGCGAGCGCGACGGTCGCCAGCGCAGTGGTCGCGATGATTGGTCCTCTCATTGCCTGATCCTCCTGTCGGTTTCCAATTGCGGGACGGTGGCCGACAGGTTCGGGGCTCGACGGCGACGCCACAATTGGACATTGGTCCTACGACTCGTAGGGACCTCAGCGGGTCAGGCGCCGACGGTGTCGCCGGCACCGACGGCGCGCAACGCGAAGGCGAGGAGCAACCGCTCCGCCTCGGCGCTGTCGAGCAGCGGATGCCCGATCACGACCTGGAGCCCGAGGCCGTCCTCGAGTCCGATCATCTGCCGAGCGAGGTCGACGGGCGGGCATTCGAGCCGCAAGGCGCCGGCTGCCTGCCCGTACTCGAAGATCGACTCGTAGAGCGACACCTGCCGGTCGAAGAAGCTCGTCGACAGGACCGCGAACCCGGCGCTGGTGCCGGTGAAGGCGTCGAGCTCGTAGAGGATCCTGCTCTGCTCGTCGTCGGGACCGGTCGGGACCCCCAGCCGGATCGCCGTCCGCAGCCGCCCGAGCGGGTCGGGCTCGCGCCGGACCGCCGCGGCGCGCTCCTCGGTGTAGCGGTCGATCGCGTCACGGGCGACGGCGAACAGGAGCTCCTCGAAGTCGGGGTAGTAGTAGAGCAGCGAGCTCGCCGAGACGCCGGCACGGTCGGCGACGTCCTTGACGCGGATCGCGACGGCGCCCCGATCGGCCATCACCGCCCGCGCAGCCTCGACGAGCTGCTCGCGCCGGGCCCGCTGATCTTTCCGTCGCATGATCGAATCGTATTCGAGCAATCGGAGGAACCGCCTTGACGCCGCGGTTGTGCGCGGATAGTTTCTTTGAATGCACTTCAAAGAATGGCCCTCGTCGCCGACCCGTGGCCTGCTGCTCGCACTCCTCGCCCTCGCCGTCCTCGCTGCCGGATGCGGCGACCTCGAGAACAACGACCAGTCGAGCACCACGGCGCCGGTCGCGGCGAGCGGCGACCCGACCGGGACGCTGACCTGGTCGAACTGGCCGCTCTACATCGACCCCGGCAAGAACGGCACCCTCGCCAACTTCGAGCAGGACACCGGCGTCAAGGTCGACTACGTCGAGGACATCAACGACAACCAGGCCTTCTTCGCGAAGCTCCAGCCGACCCTCGCCGAGGGCGACTCCGAGGGGCGGAGCCTGATCACCGTCAGCGACTGGCTGGCGGCGAAGATGTACGACCTCGGCTACCTGCAGCGGATCGACCCGAGCGCGGTCCCGAACGTCGAGAAGAATTTGATCCCGGCGCTGCGCCACCCGTCGGCCGATCCCGAGCGCGACTTCACGGTTCCCTGGCAGAGCGGGATGACCGGGATCATCGTCAACAAGGACCTGGCCCCGGACATCGACTCGATCTCGGATCTGTTCGACCCGAGGTACAAGGGTCACATCACGATGCTGACCGAGCTCCGCGACACCGTCCCGATGACGCTGAAGAGCATGGGCATCGATCCCGACACGGCGACGCCCGAGCAGTGGATGGCGGCGGTCGACAAGATCAAGGCAGCCGCCGACTCCGGGCAGATCCGCAAGTTCACCGGCAACGACTACATCCGCGAGCTCGCGTCGGGCGACGCCTGGGCATCGCTCGGCTGGTCCGGGGACGCGGTGCAGCTCCAGGCGGACAACCCGAACATCGAGTTCGTGATGCCGAAGGAGGGCTGCATGCTCTGGTCGACGAGCCTCGAGATCCCGGTCGGCGCCCCCAACCCCGAGGCCGCCCAGGCGCTGATGAACTACGTCTACGACCCGAAGGTCCAGGCCGACATCGCCGAATGGGTCAACTACGTGACGCCGGTCAAGGGCGTCAAGGCGATCGTCCGCAAGCGCGACCCCGAGCTCGCCGACAACCAGCTGATCTTCCCGAGCGCGAGCTACACGAAGAACTGCACGTTCGAGCCGGTGCTCGGCGGCCAGCTCGGCGACGACGTGACCAAGGCCTTCGAGGCCGTCCTCACCGGCTGAGCCGATGCGGACGCTCTCGATCGCCGCGCTGCAGACGGCGTCCGTCGCGGGCGACCCGGAGGCGACCGCCGACCGCCTCGCCGGGCAGGTCGGCGTCGCCCGCGCGATCGCTCCCCACGTCGAGCTGATCCTCCTCCCCGAGCTCCACCTCTCGGCCCCCGGCCAGCTCGAGGGCGCCGGCTACGCGGAAGAGGTTGCGGTCGAGATCCCGGGGCCGCTGACCGAGCGGGTCGGCGCGATCGCCCGCGAGCACGGCCTCTGGATCGTCGCCGGCTCGGTCTACGAGCGCGGTGCCGGCGGCGCGATCCACAACACCGCTCCCGTCCTCAGTCCCGACGGCGAGCTCGTCGCCGCCTACCGCAAGGCCTTCCCCTGGCAGCCGCACGAGTCCTGCGTTCCCGGCGAGGAGCTCGTCACCTTCGAGATCCCGGGGCTGACCAGGATCGGCGTCGCGATCTGCTACGACGGCAGCTTCCCGGAGACGTTCCGCCGGCTCGCCTTCATGGGCGCCGAGGTCGTCGCCCACGTCAGCCTGACGACGACCAGCGACCGCTCCGCCGAGATCGTCATGGCGCGCGCGAACGCGATCTTCAACCAGCTCTACGTCGTCTCGGTCAACGCCGCGGCGCCGACCGGGCTCGGGCGCAGCCTGATCGTCGACCCCGAGGGGATCGTCCGCCACCAGTCGGGCGCGGCCGAGGAGACGATCACCGACGTCCTCGACCTCGATGCGGTCACCCGCGTCCGCGAGCTCGGCCTAGCCGGCGTCTCGCGGATGTTCGACCAGATCCAGCGCTATGGGGCCGACCCGCCGGCCTGGCTCGATCAGCCGACCCTGCCGGTCCGGGCGATCCGCCGGTAGAGCTTCGCGCTCGGCCGCTCGATCCGGCGCAGCGACTTCGGCCGGTAGCCGTAGAGGCCGAAGCGGGCGCTGTAGCCCTCGGCCCACTCGTAGTTGTCGGTGAGCGACCAGTAGAAGTAGCCGCGGACGTCAGCACCGTGGGCGATCGCCCGGCTCAGCGACGCGAGGTAACCGCGGATGTAGGCGCGGCGCTGGTCGTCGTCGCGGTCGTCGATCCCGTTCTCGGTCACGTAGATCGGCTTGCCGTAGGAGGCCGCCTCCTCGACCACGTGCCGGAGCCCGGATGGGTCGATCTCCCAGCCGAAGTCCGAGCAGACGGTCGGGCAGGGCTCGCCGCCGGGATTGCCGTGACCGGCATAGGTGACGTGCGGGACGAAGTCGAAGAGCGGGATCGCGCTCGACACCGGGAACCCGAGCGACTGCGCGCGCCCGGGCGAGTAGTGGTTGACGCCGATGAAGTCGGCCTTGTCGCGGAGCCGCGGACGGACCTCGCCGGGGTCCTCGATGCCGTCGGCGTTCGTGTCGAACCAGCCGTTGACGGCGACCTCGAGGAAGGCGCGGTTGAGGATCTGATCGGCGTGGCTCGCGGCGACGGAGTCGGCCGGGTTGCCGGGGTCGTACGGACGCCAGTCGACCATGTTCTGGACGATCCCGACCCGGGCGCGCGGATCGTGGGCGTGGATCGCGTCGTAGGCGACCGCGTTGGCGTGGCCGAGGATGTTCGTCGCCCGCAGTGCCGCCGTGTAGGAGAGGATCCCCGGCGCCTTCACCCCGGTCACGCCGGGGATCGAGACGAAGCCCTGCGAGACCGTGATCAGCGGCTCGTTCAGCGTTGCCCAGAGGTTCACCTGGCGGCGGAACTTCCAGGCCGCGTAGGCGGCGTACTTGCGGAACTCGGCGACCGTCGAGCGGCTCAGCCAGCCGGCCCTGTGCAGCTCCGGCATCACCGGGTTGTCGGGGTCGCGGCCCGCGAACGCGGCGCGAACCGCTGCCGGATCGTCGATCCAGATCGGCAGCGTGAAGTGGTTCAGCGTCAGCATCACCTGCAGGCCGCGCGCGCGGGCGCCGCGGAGGATCCGCCGGTAGCGGCGGACCGCCGACTGATCGGCAACGGCGTCGAGGCGGCGGAGCTCGGCGATCGAGACGTGCCGCCCGGTCCGGATCCGCGCGGTCGAGCGCGGAAAGATCCGGCTCCACTCGATGCCGAGCCGGATCGCGTTGTTGCCGAGGTCGCGGCGGGCACGGTCGAGGTCGCCGCGCCAGGCGTTCAGGAAGCCTGGGCCCGAGGCGATCGGATCGCCGCTGACGGCGCCGTCGGCGATCAGACCCGGGTCGTTGATGAACTGGTACCAGTCGCTGCGCCGGTCCACGTGGGCGGGCGTGCCGCCGGCCTCGCTCTGAAATCCCGCCGACGCCGTCCCCCACAGGAAGTCCTTCGGGAACGGCCGCGACGCCGACGCCGGCGCCGCGGCCGCGAGCGCGGCCATGGCGGCGAGGACGACGATCGCGACGCGCTTCATCGACGGCGAGGCTATCGCGGTCCGATCAGCAGGTAGCTGGGCATCGCCGCCTTCCCCTTGACCTCGATCGTGCCGCGGCGGCGCAGCACGAAGCGCCCGCGGAGCCGCTCGTAGGTCGGCTCGGTCACCTGGATCGAGCCGGGCACGGCATGCGACTCCATCCTGCTGGCGGTGTTGACGGTGTCGCCCCAGAGGTCGTAGATGAACTTCGAGCGGCCGATGACGCCGGCGACGACCGGGCCGGTCGCGATCCCGATCCGAACTTCGAGCGGGGCCCCGCCGTCCGGTGTGCAGCGCTCGACCGCGGGGATCATCGCGAGCGCCAGAGCGGCGACCGCCTCGGCGTGGTCGTCGCGCGCCACCGGAACGCCGGCGGCGACCATGTAGGCGTCACCGATCGTCTTGATCTTCTCGGCCCCCGACTCGGCAGCGAGCTCGTCCCAGCTCGCGAAGATCCGGTCCAGCAGTGCGACCAGCTCCGCGGCCGGCATCCTTTCGGCGAGCGGCGTGAAGTCGACGATGTCCGCGAACAGCACCGTCACGTCGTCGAAGTTGTCGGCGATCACGCCCTCCTGCTCCTTGAGCCGCGCCGCGACCGGCTCCGGAAGCACGTTGAGGAGCAGACGCTCCGACTTCTCCTGCTCGAGCTCGAGCGCCCGGTGCTGGCGCGCGAGCTCGGCCAGCGCGCGCTCGCGGGCCCGGACGAAATACTGCTGGAGGACGTACGCGGTGGTCGCGACCCCGAGCAGGTTGAGGGCGAAGAAGGCGATCACGACGCCCTGGGGGATGTCGGGCGCGGAGTCGGCGATCGACGAGTCCAGCGCCGCCGAGAGCGCGACGAGCCCGGCGAAGCCGCCGAACCACGGGATCGACTGGCGCGCGCCGAGGAACAGCAGCGCGCCGAGCGGCGAGGTGAGCCCCCAGAGGCAGACGGCGGAGCTGTTCTCGAAGCCGCCGAGGCTCCACTGGAGCAGGAACGGGAAGACGAGGCTCATCAGCAGCTGGCTGCGGCGGAAGAGGACGAACCGGCGCCACTTCGCGAAGGCGACGATGCTCGCCGCCGAGGCGAGCTGGTAGACGAACGGGATCGCCGCCGACCCGGGAAGCCCGAGGATCAGGTAGGTGGCCACCCAGATCGAGCTGAGTGCGGCCATCAGCATCGCCGAGAGGACGAGGACGGACTTCTGCAGCCGCGCCTCCTCGGAGTCCGAGGGCAGCGAGCCGACGTCGACGAGCCGCTGCAGCCAGCCGGGGAGCCTGCTCATCATCCTGCGGAGGCGAAGCTCCATGGCAGGACGAGGATAAGCTCAAACCAGGATCGTCAATGCCAACAGGGAGGTCAACGTGATCGGCGCACTCATCCTCGGATTCCTGGCCGGCGCGATTGCACGCCTGCTGATGCCGGACGTCTTCAGCTCGATGCGCGGCTGGCGGTCGTGGGCGCTCTCGACCGTGCTCGGCCTCTGCGGCGCAGCGCTCGGCTGGGTGATCTTCACGAAGTGGCTCGGGATCGGCGACGACGACGTCTTCGACCTCGGCGGGATCGTCAGCGCGATCATCGGGACGATGATCATCCTCGCGATCGCGAGCTTCGTCCTCCGGCGCAGCGGCCACGCTGAGCAGATCGGGCAGCCGCGGGCCGCCGCGGGCAACCCGCCTGCGGAGGCGCCGGAGCGGGGAACGCAGCGGCGCCGCGAGCGGCAGCGCCGGAACCGTCCCCGCTGAGCGCGCGCCCAGCCGCTGACGAGCGATCGAGCGATGAGCATCGGCGTCGCCCGCGGGCCGGACGCGGTCAGCCCGACCGCCCACTACACGGGCCAGACCTGGGTCCGGAACGGGCTCTCCCATCCCGAGCTCGCGACCTGGCAGGGACGCCTGTTCTTCGACGCCCTGCGACCGCCGATGGCCGTGAGCCGGGCCCTCGGCGGGCCGACGCTGGAGGGCCTTCTGATCGCTCGCCACCGGATCATCGACCGGCGGCTCGAGGATGCGATCGAGGCCGGCGTCATCGGCCAAGTGATCGAGCCCGCCTGCGGGATGTCGCCGCGGGGCTGGCGCTTCGCGAAGCGCTGGGGCGAGGACCTCACGTACGTCGAGGCCGACCTGCCGGCGATGGCGCGGCGCAAGCGCGAAGCACTCGAGCGGATCGGATCGCTCTCGGAGCGTCACCGGGTCCTCGAGGTCGATGTCCTCCGCGAGGAGGGCGATGCGAGCCTCGCCTCCATTGCAGCGACGCTCGATCCGGCGGTCGGCACCGCGATCGTCACCGAGGGCCTGCTGATCTACCTCGGTGACGCCGACGTCATCGCTTTCTGGCAGCGCGCTGCAGCGGCCCTCCGCCGGTTCCCGAGCGGGCTCTACCTCGCCGACCTGCGACTCGCCGGACCCGGCCGCGATCCCGTCGAGGAGGCCTTCAACCGGGCACTCTCGGTCTTCGTCCGCGGGCGGGTGCACCCCCACTTCAGCGATGAGAACGAGGCCACCGCCCGGCTGGTCGAGGCCGGCTTCGACGATGCCCTCCTCCACCGGGGCGACCGGCACCCTGCCGCCGTCGCGGTCCGCGGCGATCCCGGTGCGGGGCTGATCCGGGTCATCGAAGGGACGACCGGATGAGGGGCTGAAGCGCCCGGCTACGCCGGCCCGAGCCGGCATCGCTGCGATGAGGTGGCTGAGCAGCCCGCTACCGGTGCCGGATCAGTGCCGCCCAGGCGATCGCGGGACCGGCGATGCCGATCGCGACCAGCGTCCAGCCGAGCGCCGGCGGCCCACCGTCGAAGACGAGGCTGAGGACGCCGATCGGAAGCAGCCAGGCGAGCAGGTCGCGGGCGAGGACGGCGGGGCGCGGCTCGAGCTCGGGGGCGTCGGCTGCGCGGGCGATGGTCCGGCGGTCGATCCATAGCGTCAGGTCGAGGGCGACGATCAGCGGCGCCGTCTGCAGGATCCAGGCGGTCCAGAGGTTCGTCTGCTGGTCGAGGATCCACTCCCCGTAGATCGCGACCAGGCTCGTGATCGCCAGCGCGATCCCCCAGATCAGCGTCGACTCGCGGTCGAGCCGCGCGAGCAGGCGCTCGTCGGTGCCGGCGAAGCGGATCTCCGTGTACTGGGCGGTGAACGGGCTTCCGGTAGCGAGCGAGACGAAGGCGATGATCGTCAGGACCACGTTCGAGACGGCATCGGCGTGGTCGGAGAGCCACGACTGCGAGGAGGGCTCGCGGAGCAGGGCGATCGCGACGATCAGACCGAAGAGGACGGCGTCGGAGACCTCGAAGACGCGCGGGTCGGAGCCGCGCATCCAGGTCGCGAACACGAGCAACCCGCTCAGCGCGAAGGCGACTAGCGAGGCGCCGATGAACGTCATCGGCTCGAGCAGGAACGTGAAGGCGAACCAGGGAAGCAGCGCGACGACCGGGTCGTCGAGCAGGCGCAGAACGCGGTCGGGGCGCCGGCGCTCGCGGTCGGGATCGATGCGGCGGCGGGCGATCGGCAGCGCGCGCGCCGGCCGCTCAGAGCCCGAGATCACGGACCCCGCGCTCGTCCCAGCCGATGTGATGGGCGAGCTCGTGGCGGACCGTGCGGACGACCTGGGCGCGGAGCAGGTCCGGATCGTGGCCGAAGTCGCGCTCGAGCGTGTCGCGGTAGACGACGATGTGGTCGGGATAGACGTCGCGGGCCATCGTCCCGCCGATGTACTGGCCGTAGGCGTGGAACTCCTCGCCCCGGTTGGAGACCGTGACCGGGGTCGTCGCGAGCAGCTCCTGGAACTCCGGCGGCAGCTCGTCGAGCGCCTCGATGACGAGCTCGTCGAACTCGCTCGGCGGCTGATCGGGCGGCGGCAGCGCGGCGAGGGCGTCGCTGCGGTCGACGAGCCGGCGGAACTCGTGCTCGGGCATCTCCTCGCCGGCCAGCTTCGTCGTCAGCCACGCGGTGACGACGATGATCACGGCGGCGCCGGCGACGATCGCGACGAGACCCGCGAGGCCGTCGAGCGACGGCGGCCGGAGCAGGAGGAAAGCGATCGCGGCGATCAGCGCCGTCCAGCCGGCGGCGCGCAGCGGTGGTCCGAAGATTTCCCTCATCGGGGGGAAGGTTAGAACCGGTGGTAGGAGGCGCTGCGGGGCAGCCCGCGGTCGCGGACGTCGTCGCAGCGATTCGGGCGGTAGCGCCCGTTCCGGGTCAGGTAGACGATCGCGGCGGCCGCGTTGTTCTTCTCATCGAGCTCGAGGATCTTGTCCTTCGGGTCGGCGATCTGGACGAGCGAGTAGCAGCCGCGACCGCGGATCCGGTTCAGCTTCACGTATTGCTCGTGGTAGCTCGACGGATAGACGTCGGACCAGCCGACGCTGGTCCCGAGCGTGACGTGGCGGCGGGTCGGGTCCTGGCTGCAGGACGGATAGACCGGGCCCGACGGCGAGTGCGGCAGCCCGGGATGGGTGTGGTCGAGGTCGCGCAGGCAGTAGCTCTGCTTCGGCCCGGTCGTGACGAACCGCTTCCGGTGCCCGTGGCGGTCGAGGCTCCAGAGCTCGAAGCGGGCGGCGTTGTGGAACTTCCAGTAGCGGCCCTGCCCGGGGATCCGCTTGAAGTAGAGGCGGGCTCCGGTGTGGAACTTGGCGGTCCCCTTCCCCTTCTTCTCGACCCGCTGGGAGGCGCGCATGCCGCGCGGGCCGGTCTTGTGACCGTGGAGCTCGGCCGGGCCGCGGCCGATGTTGTCGATCGAGTTCTGAGCGCGGAGGATCCGCACGCCGCCCTTCTTGTCGCCCTCGAGGTCGGCGGGACGCGCCATCGCCAGGTCCGGGCAGAGCAGCCGCCGCTCCTTGCGGATCTTCGGGACGCCGCACGGGTTCCGGTCGCCGACCGGTTTTCCCGCGATCTGCTCGGAGCCGGCCTCGACGGGGACGATCGCCGCCGTCGCCAGGCAGCAGCCGAGCGTCACGAGAGCAACCAGCCGCGATGCACCGCTCACGGCAGCGGACGCTAGCCGAACCCGCGGCGCCCTATGTCGGTCGGGTCAGCTCCGCTTCGCGTAGTCCCCGAACTCGCCGAAGTCGACCATCACGCAGGCCTCGTCGCCGACCACCTCGGCGTCGTGGCCGGGCGGGATCGCGACGACCTGGCCGGCGCTGACCTCGGACTCGCCGCCGTCGTCCATGTGGACGCGCATCCGTCCCGAGAGGACGTAGCCGAGGTGCGAGACCTGGCAGGAGTCGGTGCCGGCGATCGGTTTCACGTTCTCCGACCACTTCCAGCCCGGCTCGAAGGTTCCCTTTCCGACGACCTGTCCGCCGATGTTGACGACCTGGGCCCGTCCGTTGCCCTCGAACTCGCGAACCTCGTCGGGGGAGTCGAAGTCCCTCGCTTCCATCTCGGCCATTGCGGCCTCCTCTGTCGCAGGGCCCGCCCGGACGAGTCTCTCTCCGGGGACCTGCAAATGCAAGGCCCTGCCGGAGGTCTTGGAGACTCTCAAACGATCAGGCCGTGGCGGACGGTGCGCTCGCTGACGACCCGAGGCTCGACGAAGCCGAGCAGGTAGTCGGGCCCGCCGGCCTTGCTGCCGGTCCCTGACAGGCGGTTGCCGCCGAACGGCTGGCGCCCGACCATCGCGCCGGTCATCCCGCGGTTGACGTAGAGGTTGCCGACCGGTGTCGCGTCCGCGAACCGGCGGATCGTCACCGGGTCGCGCGAGTGGACCCCGCCGGTGAGCGCGAACGGCAGCGCGTCGATCCGCGCCAGCGCCTCCTCGGCGTCGCCGACCGCCTCGACGGTGACGAGCGGCCCGAACAGCTCGGTGTCGAGCAGCGATGAGGACGCCGGGAGCCCGCCGACGAGGGCGGGAGCCACGAACCACCCCAGCTCGCCGGACGGGGCGTCGGCACGCGCCAGCACCGTTCCCTCGCTCGCCGCCTGCTCGGCCGCGGCGTCGAGCCGCTCCTGCGCGTCGCCGTCGATCAGCGGCGGGACATCGGTCTCGAGCCGCTCGGCCTGACCGACGCTGAGCGCCTCGACCGCGCCGCCCATCCGCGCGGTCAGCTCATCGATTCGGGATTCGTGGACGATGACTCGCGATGTCGCCGAGCATTTCTGGCCGGCGAAGCCGAAAGCGCCGGCCATCAGCGCCGGGATCGCGTCGTCGAGGTCGGCGTCGCCGTCGACGTAGGCGCAGTTCTTGCCGCCGAGCTCGGCCAGGACCCGCTTGAAATGGCGCTGCCCGGGAACGAGCCGGGCGGCGCTCTCGACGATCCCGGCGCCGACCGGAAGCGATCCGGTGAAGGCGATCGCGTCGACGAGCGGGTGCTCGACGAGCGTCGCTCCGGTCTCCCCCTCGCCGTGGGTGATCGCCAGCGCCGCGGCGGGCACGCCGGCGGCGAGCAGGACGTCGGCGAGCAGCGCTCCGCAACCCGGCGACTGCTCGGCCGGCTTCATCACGACCGCGTTGCCGGCGGCGAGCGCGCCCGCGGTCATCCCGCAGAGGATCGCGACCGGGAAGTTCCACGGCGCGATCACGGCGACGACCCCGAGCGGTGCATAGCCCATCCGGTTCGCCTCGCCGGGGATGCTCGTGACCTCCGCGCCGGCGTCGAGATCGATCGCTCGCGCCGCGTAGTACCGCAGGAAATCGATCGCCTCGCAGACGTCGGCGTCGGCCTCTCGCCAGGGCTTCGCGCACTCGCGGACCTCGAGCGCGGCGACCTCGAGCCGCCGTTCCTGGAGGATCCCGGCGGCGCGTTCGAGCACCTGGGCGCGCTCCGCCGCCGGCCGCGCCGACCAGGCGCGGCGGCCCTCGGCGGCGACGAGCGTGACCGCCTCGTCGACCTCCGCCGGCGCCGCGACCGCGGCGACTGCCACCGCCCGATCGGTCCGGCCGGGGTCGGTCGATACGAGCTCCTCGCCGGCGCGGGACCCGTCGCCGATCCGGACCGGGGCCGCGAGTGGCAGCCGCGCGTCGAGCTCGGCGAGCGCTGCGCCGACCTGGTCGCGGACCGCCGGCCTGCGAAAGTCGAGGGTGGGCGTGTTGACGAAGTCGCTCACGGCCGCTCCAGCAAGGTTTCCAGGTCGGCCGTCCGACCGCGCGCGACGAGGAACGAGTCGTTCGAGGTGTTCTCGAGCAGCCGGCGGACGAGGTAGGCCATCCCGGCGATCAGGTCGCCGACCGGCGTGTAGACCCGGGCGCGGGCGCCGCAGCCGTGGATCGCGACGGCGAGCTCGTCGCCGAGCCCACGGAGGACCTGGAACTCGAGCCCGTCCCGGCCCGCCGCGGTGCCGTCAGCGTAGGCGAGGGCGTGGGCGATCGAGCGGACGTTGTGGGAGCCGATCGCGATGCGGATCCGCGGCCGCGCGTCGAGCAGGGTGCGGGTCAAGGCCTCGAAGTTGCGGTCGGTGGCCCGCCGGGTCGCGAACACGGGCTCGGGCCAGCCGTGCTCGGTCGATTCGATCCGCTCGTGATCCCAGTAGGCGCCCTTGACGAGCCGGATCGACAGCGGCGCCTCACGGCGATCGGCGAGGTCGAGCATCTGCTCGGCGATCTCGGCCGCGTCGCGCAGGTAGGCCTGGAGGACGACCCCGGCCGACGGCCCGGCCCGGAACTCCTCCTCGGCGAGGACCGAGCCGGCGAGGGCGAGCGTCGCCTCGCGCGAATCGAGGGACTCCATGTCGATGTGGACGTGAGCGCCGACGTCCCGCGCCCTGCGGAGGATCGCGCGGAGCCGCATCGCCGCGTCCTCGGTCGCCGACCACGGAGCCCAGGGACGGATCTCGGCGGTCAGCGCCGAGGGCTTCACTGACAGATCGGCGCGCGGCGGATCCCCGGCGGGGGGCGCCCCCGCCGCGGCGGCCTCACGTCCGAGGACCTCGAGCGCATCGATGCAGCGGCCGGCGTAGTCGTCGGCCTCCTCGGCGCGGACGACGGCCTCGCCGAGCAGGTCGAGCGTCGCGCCGATCCCCCGGCTCCAGAGGCCGCGGACGTAGGGCATCGCCCGATCCGGCGACGAGGCGACGATGAAGCGCCGCCCGGCGATCCGGTTGGCGACGGCGAGGGCGAGGCCGAGCACGGAGGCGCCGAGCGCCCCGGGGGGGCGGCCGCCGCGCAGGTAGGCGACGAAGTGCGCGCCGAGCTCACGAGGGCCGCTGCAGACCGGAGCGACGTCGACCATCCGGTAGAAGGCGCTCCGCATCGCCGGCCGCGAGGAGATCCGCCGCGTCACCGCGTCGTCGATCGCTCGTAGCGGCCTCCGCCGCGGCTCGGCGGCCACGAGCTCGCGGCCGCGCTGCAGGACGATGGCCTCGAGCTCGCCGCTCGCGTCCATCCGGTCCTGAGACCCGACCGTCTGCATCAGTGGTAAGTATCGCCCCACCGTGAAGCAGACCGCCGATTCGACCCGCCTCGAAGAGGAGTACGGCGTCCACAACTACGCGCCGCTGCCGGTTGTGATCAGCCGCGGCGAGGGCTCCTGGGTCGAGGACGTCGAGGGCCGTCGCTACTTCGACGCGCTCTCCGCCTACTCGGCGCTCAACTTCGGCCACCGCCACCCGCGGCTCCTCGCCGCCGCCCGCGAGCAGCTCGACCGGCTGACCCTGACGAGCCGCGCGTTCCGAAACGACCGGATCGGCACGTTCTGCAGGGAGCTCGCCGGGCTCTGCTCGCTCGATCGGGTGCTGCCGATGAACACCGGCGCCGAGGCGGTCGAGACCGCGATCAAGGCGTCCCGGAAGTGGGGCTACGAGGCGAAGGGGGTCGCGGCCGGACGGGCGAAGATCATCGTCTGCCGCGGCAACTTCCACGGCCGGACGACGACGATCATCTCGTTCTCCGACGACGAGGTCGCCAGGACCGGCTTCGGTCCGTTCACGCCCGGCTTCGAGAGCGTCCCCTACGGCGACCTCGCCGCGCTCGAGGCGGCGCTCGACGAGAACACGGTCGCGTTCCTGGTCGAGCCGGTCCAGGGGGAGGCCGGGGTGATCATCCCGCCCGACGGCTACCTGGAGGGAGCGCGGGCGCTCTGCACCGAGGCGAACGCGCTCCTGATCACCGACGAGATCCAGTCCGGCCTCGGCCGCACCGGCCGCACCTTCGCCTCCGACCACGAGGACGTCACGCCCGACCTGATGCTGCTCGGCAAGGCGCTCGGCGGCGGCATCATGCCGATCTCAGCGGTCGTCGGCACGGACGAGGTGCTCGGGCTCTTCAAGCCGGGCCAGCACGGCAGCACATTCGGCGGCAACCCGCTCGCCTGCGCGATTGCGCTTGCCGTCCTCGACCTGCTCCGGGACGGCTCGCTGCAGCGGAACGCCGCCGAGCTCGGCGACCGGTTCGCCGCCTCGCTGCGGGCCGCCGGCCATCCGGCGGTCGCGGCGATCCGCCAGCGCGGACTCTGGATCGGCGTCGACATCGGGCCCGGTGGCGCGACCGCCCGCGAGGCCTGCATGGAGCTGCTCACCACCGGCGTGCTCGCGAAGGAAACGCAGACGCGGACGATCCGCTTCGCGCCGCCACTGACGACCAGCGCCGACGAGCTCGACTGGGTGCTCGAGCGCGTCCACCGAGTCGTCGCCGGGCTCTGACCGCCGGGTGGTCGTCCCCGATCAGCGGTTGCGCTGGATCAGCCCGATCCGGACCTTCCTCGTGTGCTCCTCGCCGCCGAGCGGCTGGTAGGTGACGCGGGCGCGGACCCGGACCCGGCGGGTCTCGCCGGGCGGCGCCGATGCGAGCCGGCGGGCGATCCGGAAGCGCGGCCGGACCGGAACCTCGACCCGTCCCGCCTTCCCGGGATAGGCGAGGGCGCCGCGGCTCTTCGCCGAGTAGTGGAGGTGGACCTGCCCCGGCCCGGGGACCCTGAGCACGATCCCGCCGGTGCCGCGGCGGGGGCGATGGGTGCGAGCGACGACGGCGAAGCCGTTCGAAGGGGTGGCGTTCCGACCCAGCACCTCGTCCCCGGCGACCGCCTCGATGCCGTTCGCGAGGGCGCCGCGGATCGGATCGGACGCGAGCCGGCCGTAGACGCCCGGCACCCCGGGCCGGGCGCAGCCCTCGGCGAAGCTCGTGTCGCCGACGAGGCGGAAATCGCCCCCCGCGATCGGCACGACCAGGGGTCCGCCGCTGTCGCCGGAGCAGGCATCGACGCCCCCGGCGCGGCGTCCCGCGCAGACCATCACGTCGGGGTGGAGGATCGGGCCGTAGTAGTCGTCGCAGGAGGAGTCGGAGATCATCTTGATCGCACCCTGACGGAGGACGTCGCTGCTCTTCTCGCTGGTCTCCCCGGTCGTCCCCCAGCCGGTCACGAAGGCGCGGCGCCCCGGTGCCCAGACTGCCTCCTCCCCGGGCCCGGCGATCTTGATCGTCCGCTGGTCGGCGCGCGAGGAGAGGACCATGAAGACGACGTCCCAGGCGGCGGTGTTCGGGTCCCAGAGCGGCACGCCGGCGCCGTCGACGAACCAGTAGTAGTCGGCGAGCGCGTGGACCCGGCCCCGGTGCGACGAGAGCCGCGTCCGCCCGGTGACGACATCGAAGTCCTTGGCGGGCTGGAAGTTCCGGTTGAGGCCGAGCGTCACGCAGTGGGCGGCGGTGACGACGACCTTCGGGGCGACGAGGCTGCCTCCGCAGTTGTGCATGTTGATCGGGCGGTAGCGGATCGAGACCTGCCACGGCCAGCGCCGGATCTGAGTCTTGCTGCCGCCGGCGACGCGGCTCGGCGTGGGCGCCGCCGGAGCGGCCAACGGAGCCGCGCCCGGCTGCGGCGGCGGGAGCTCCGACGCCGCGGCGAGGTAGATGCCCGGGCCGACCTCGATCCGCTCGCTCGCCGATGCGGACGCCGGCATGGCCACGAACGCCGCGGCGAGCGCGAGCAACGGAAGCAGGCGGTGGATTCTCACGCAGGGGGACGCTATCCGTCCGCCCGGCGCCCGGCGTTCAGCGCTCGCCGCTCAGCCGGCCTCGATCGCCCGGCGCTCCTCGTCGCTGAGCTCGATCTCCAGCGCCGCGATGTTGTCCCGCAGGTGCTCGACCGACAGGGTGCCGGGGATCGGCACGACCCAGGGCGCGCGCTGGAGCAGCCAGGCGATCCTGATCTGATTCGTGCTCGCGTCGTGATTCGAAGCGACCTCCCGGAGCGCAGCCGTCTCCTCGCCGGCGAGCGGGTAGTAGGGCACGAAGAGGATCTCCTCGGAGGCGCAGTAGCTGACGACGTCCTCGTGCTCGCGGTTGCCGAGGCCGTACTCGTTCTGTACGGCCGCGACGGGGACGATCGCGCGGGCGGCGCGGATCTGTTCGACCGAGACCGCCGACAGGCCGACGTTGCGGATCCGGCCGGCGTCGACGTACTCGCGGACGAGCTCGAGCGTCGCCTCGAACGGCGCGTCGTCGTGGACGCGGTGGAGGTACCAGAGGTCGAACGTCTCGGTCCGGAGTCGGTCGAAGCTCTCCTCGATCTCGGCCCGTAGGGTCTCCGTCGAGTTCGACCGGTAGCCGCCCTTCGTCGCGACGACGAGGTCATCGGGGAACGGTGCGAGCGCGGCGCCGACCGTGGCTTCACTCTCGCCGCCGCTGTAGAGGTGGGCGGTGTCGATGAACCCGAGCCCGGCCGCGACCGCTTCGCCGAGGAAAGCGCGGTTCGCTTTCGTGTCGGTGAGCCGGTTCGTCCCCAGGCCGACCCGGTTCACCTCGGTGCCGTCGAGCGTGAAGGTCCGTCGCGGTTTCTCCATCGCGGTCGTCCTACCCCGCTGGGTCGCGATCGAAGCAGACCCGAGCGCAGCATCCGGGTGGGTGGGGGCCGGGGTCGATCATCTAGTCTCGGGCCGTGCAGACGCATGGCCGCAGCGGCCGGGCGGCGCCGGGAGCCGGGGGCTCGCAATCGATCCACCGCGCGGCCATCGCCCCCGTCGAGGATCGTGACGAGCGGCCGATCTGGTCGGTGATGATTCCCGCCTACAACTGCGACGAGCGGATCGGCACAGCGATCGAGAGCGTCCTCGCCCAGGACCCGGGGCCGGAGCGGATGCAGATCGAGGTCGTCGACGACTGCTCGACGGACCGGACCGCGGCGGTCGCCGCCGGCTACGGGGACCGCGTCACGCTGCACCGCCAGGCCGAGAATCGCGGCAACGTCGGCAACTTCAACACCTGCATCGCCCGCTCACGGGGGCGGCTCGTCCACCTCCTGCACGGCGACGACGCCGTCCGTCCCGGCTTCTACGAACGGCTCGAGGAGCCGCTCCGCGACCGTCCCGAGATCGGTGCCGCGTTCTGCCGCTACATCGCGATCGACGGTGACGGCAACTGGACGACGATCTCGCCGCTCGAGTCGGCGGCCGCGGGCGTCCTCGACGACTGGGCCGGCAAGCTCGCGCGCGGCCAGCGGCTGCAGCCGCCGTGCATGGTCGTGCGCCGGAGCACCTACGAGCGCCTCGGCGGCTTCGACGATCGGATCGTCTACGCCGAGGACTGGGAGATGTGGACGCGGATCGCCGCCTCCTACCCGGTCTGGCACGAACCCGCCCCGCTCGCCCTCTACCGCGTCCACGAGGGGACCGTCACCGACAGGACGCTGCGCACCGGCGCCAACGTTGCCGACCTCCGCCGCGCGATCGCGATCAATCGCGAGTCGCTGCCGGCCGACCGGGCCGGGCCGATCAGCCGCGAAGCGATGCGGATCACGGCGCTGACCGCGCTCCGGCGCGGACGGCGCCGCCTCGGCGCGGGCGACGCCACGGCGGCTGCGGCCCAGCAACGCGAGGCCCTTGCGACGAGCCGCTCACCGCGCGTCCTCGCCGGCGTCCTGCTCCTGCAGACCCTCCGGATCCGCCGCTGGATCCTCGTCCGGTTCGGGCGGCGATGAGCGCCGCCGTGGAGACCGGCGCCGGCACCGCACTCACTGCGCCGCTGACCGTCGCGATCACGACCCGCGACCGGCCCGAGGCGCTCGGCCGTTGCCTGCGCTCGCTGGCCTCAGGCGATGTGCTGCCGGCGGAGGTCGTGATCGTCGATCAGAGTCCGGCCCGGACCGCCGAGCCGGTCGCGGCGGCGGCCGGCGGCCTGCCATCGGTGCGCTACGAGGCCGACGACGGCCGCGGCCTCGGACGCGGCCAGAACCGCGCCGTCGGCCTCGCCGCAAACGACCACGTCGCCGTCCTCGACGACGACTGCGTCGCCGCCGGGAGCTGGGTCGCGGTCGCCGAGCGGCTGCTCGCCACCGGGGGCCACGAGCTGATCGGCGGCCGGGTCCTGCCGCTCCCCGACGAGCGACCCGGGGTCGTGCCGGTCTCGTCGCGGACGAGCGAGATCCCCCGTGAGTTCGCCGGCCGGGTGCCGCCCTGGGACCTCGGCAGCGGCAACAACTTCGCCGTCCGCCGCGCCTGGTTCGAACGGGTCGGCGGCTGCGACGAACGCCTCGGGCCGGGCTCGCCGGGCCGCGGCGGCGTCGACATGGACCTCTTCTACCGGCTGCTCCGCGCCGGCGCCCGGGGCCGCTACGACCCGGAGCTGCTCGTCCATCACGAGCAGAAGCCCAGGGAGGGACGGCGATCCCGGCGCGGCGCCTACGGCTTCGGCATGGCCGCCGCCTGCAGCCTCTGGCTCCGCGAAGGTGGCGATCGCAGCGCCGCCGCGGTGCTCGGCCGCTGGCTGCTGCTCCGCCTGCGACTGCTCGCGGCGGCGCTGCTGCGCCGGCGCTGGAGCGCGGCCTACGACGAACTGCTCGTCCTCGACGGGACCGTCCGTGGCGTCGTCCACGGGCTCAGCGTCGCCGGGAGGCCGGCGTGAGCGCCCATCCGATCTCGGTCTGCATCGTCTGCCGCAACGAGGCGGACAAGCTCGGGCCCTGCCTGGAGTCGGTCGCCTGGGCGGACGAGGTGATCGTCATGGACCTCGAGAGCTCCGACGCAAGCGCCGAGCTCGCCGCCACCCACGGCGCCCGGGTCGTGAGCCGATCGCCGCTGCCGATCGTCGAGCCGCTCCGCGAGGAGCTCGCCGCTGTGGCGTCGGGCGAGTGGGTGCTGGCGATGGACCCCGACGAGCGCGTCTCGCCCGGCCTCGCTACGGCGCTCCGCGAGGCGAGCGGCCGCGACGACGTCGACGCCGTCGAGATCCCTTTCACCCATTACGACTTCGGCCACCGGCCGACCCATCGCCTGCACCGCTTCGAGCCGCGGCCGCGGATGTACCGGCGCGGCGTCGTCGTCTGGCCGGCCGAGCCGAACAAGCACCCGGACGTCGCCGCCGGCCGGACGCTGCGGCTGCCCGACTCCGACGAGGTCGTGATGATCCACGACCGCAACCGCTCCGTCGTCGAGGCCCTCGACCGGGTGATCCGCTACGCGCCCGCCGAGGCGCAGGCGATGATCGATCGCGGTGAGACGTTCACCGCGCGGCGGATGTTCGCGACGCTCGGCGGCAAGGCCCGCAAGCAGTTCATCCACGGCGAGCCCTGGCTCGACGGCGTGCCCGGCTTCATGCGGGCCGGCGTGCTCGTCGCCTTCCACTTCTACGTCTGGGCCTGCTTCTGGGAGCTCTCCGGGGCACCGAAGACGGCCGAAGACGACGCCTACGTCCTCCGTGTCACGGCGCCGCTGCGGGGCCTTCGGGGGCTGCTCAGGGTCGTCCGAACGCCGCTTCGCCTGCTCCGGCGGGGACGACGATGAGCCGGATCCGGGAGGCGATCGCGGGTCCCGTCCGGCGAGCGCTAGGCGATTTCCTCGACACCCGCCTCGCGCTCGCCGCCGCGACGTCGCCGGCTACCAAGGCGGCCCTCCGGCAGCTCTTCGGCGACTACCGGGCGGCGATCGCCGCGGGCCGGCCGCTGCCGCCGGTGACCGAGATCGGATTCCGGGTCCTCTCGGAGGTCGACGAGGACGGGGTCATCCTCTTCCTGCTCGCGGCTGCCGGCCTCGATCGCGGCCGCTTCGTCGACATCGGCGCCGGCGATTGCGTGAGCGCGAGCAACTGCGCGAATCTCGCCCTCAACCTCGGCTTCCACGGCCTGTTCGTCGACGCCGATCGGGAGCGGATCGAGGCCGGGCGGCGTTTCTACGCTCGCCACCCGGACACCCGGACCCACCCGCCGGTGGCGGCGCAGTCGTTCGTGACGCGCGAGAACGTCGACGACGTGATCGCCGGCGCCGGCCTCAGCGGCGAGATCGACGTCCTCTCGATCGACATCGACGGCAACGACTACTGGATCTGGGAGGCGATCTCGGCGGTCACGCCGCGGATCGTCATCGTCGAGACGCACCCCGAGCACGGGCTCGAGGACGTCTGCGGCCCCTACCGGCCCGACTTCGACTGGCGGCGGGCGGCACCGGGCGAGCCGGTCGGCGCCTCGCCGGCGGCGATGGCCCGCCTCGGCGAGCGGCTCGGCTACCGGCTCGTCGGCGGCAACCGGTTCGGCTTCAACGCCTGCTTCCTGCGCGACGACCTCGCCGCCGACATCGTCCCCGCGATCGGCGTCGCCGATCTGCTCCGCCACGACTGGAGCCGGCCGTCCGGCGCCGGGCCGGCGCCGCGATGAGCCGGCCTCTCGTCACCGTCCTGCTCCCCGTCCACAACGGAGCCGACCACCTCCGCGCGTCGCTCGCCTCGGTGCTCACGCAATCGTTCCGGGACTTCGAGCTGCTCGCGATCGACGACGCGTCGACCGACGAGACGGCCGCGATCCTCGCCGGCGTCGCCGACGACCGGCTTCGCGTCCTCCGCCACGAGCGCAACCTCGGCCTCACGGCGACCCTGAACCGCGGGATCGCCGAGGCGCTCGGCGCCTACATCGCCCGCCAGGACGCCGACGACCTCTCCGACCCGGGGCGGCTCGGGGCACAGGTTGCCCGCCTCGAGGCCGAGCCGGGACTTGCTCTGCTCGGCTGCTCCTACCGGCGGATCGACGAGGACGGCCGCGAGGCGGGACTGCGTCCGGTTCCGACCGGCGCGACCGCGATTCGCTGGCGGCTCCTCTTCCTGTCGGCGTTCGCCCACAGCTCGGTGATGATCCGCGCGTCGGCGCTCGCCGACGTCGGCCCCTACGACGAGCGCTTCGCCTACGCCCAGGACTACGAGCTCTGGTCGCGGATCGCCCTGGCGCACGAGGTCGCGGCGCTGCCCGAGCCACTCGTCTCCTACCGGCGCAGCGGCTCCTCGCTGACCGCAACCTTCGCCGGCGCCGCAGCCGAGATCGACGCGATCAGCACCGCCAACGTCGACCGTGTGCTGGAGGCGGCGGGCGTCGACCGCGCCGCGATCGCCGGCTTCGATCGCGAGGCCGCCTGGCGGCTTCTCTTCGCCGGTGCGGACGGTGTCGATCCGGCGGCGGCGCCTCGCACGGCCCCCGCGATCCTCGCCCTGCAGGCCGCATTCGCGGCCGCCTCCGGGCTCGACCCCGGGGACGCTCGCCGCCACCGGGCCGCGACGGCACGCCGGCTCGTTCGCGGGCTCGGCAGGCTCGCCGTCCGCGAGCGCGATCCACGGCTCGCCCGCGTCGGATTGAAGGCGTGGGTCAGCTCCCGCCGCGCGCCGCCAGCCAGTCCGGGGGCGTGATCTCCGTGGCGCGATTGGCGCCGAGCAGGCCGCGAACCCGGCGGCGGAGCCGCTCCCGGGCCGGTGGTTCGGCGGTCGCCGTCGCGGCACCCCGCCGTGCCGCGTAGGACTCGAAGCCGGCCCGGTCGAGCTCGACGCCGCGCTCGGCCCGGAGCGCCCGATGATTGGCATCGATGATCGCCAGCTCGGCGAGCATCTCGTCCCCGCGGCGGCTCTCCTGGCCATCGTGGAGGCGGTAGGCGACGAGCGGATCTGCGACCGCGGCGGCCGTCGACGCGGCGGCGAGCCGGATCCACATGTCCCAGTCGGTCGTGTGGCTGAGCTCGGCGTCGAAGCCGCCGAGCTCGCGGACCAGCGCCGTCCGGGCGACGACGTTCGACGCACCCGCCGGCATCACGTTGAGCGCGAGCAGCTCGTCGAGCAGCCGGTCGGGAGCCGGCAGTCGCCAGCGATGGAGCGGCTCGAGGCCGGCGCCGACGGTCACCGCGCCCGCGTAGGCGAGGCCGGCACCCGCCACCTCGGCGGCGGCGAGCTGGAGGCGGAGCTTGTCCGGCGACCAGAGGTCGTCGTCATCGAGGAACGCGACCCATTCGCCCCGCGCCGCCTCGATCCCGGAGTTGCGGGCGGCCGCGAGCCGGCCCCGTTCGCTGCGGCGGACGATCCGCAGCCGCGGGTCGGCGATCGCCGCCAGCGCATCAGCGGTCGCGTCTGTCGAGGCGTCGTCGACGACGATCGCCTCGACCTCGACGCCGACCTGGCCGAGGGCCTCGCCGACGGCGGCGGCGATCATTCCGGCGCGGTTCCGGGTCGGGATCACGACCGATACGCGCGGGTGACCGCCACGGCCGGGCGCCGCCGGCCCGCCCTCACTCACCGCCGGCGCCGTCCTCGATGGTCCAGCGGTAGTCGAGGACGACCGGGGCGGCCTCCATCAGCTGCGAGACCGCGCCCTTGCCGGCCGCCGACACCTCGCCGGTTATCCGGAAGACGCCGAGCCGCTGCCAGGGGACGATCGAGCCGACGCCGCTTTCGGTGAGAACGCCGCCGTGGAGCTCGTAGGTTCGCGGCAGCAGCGGCAGCGAGTCGAACCGGCACTCGACCCAGCCGCTTCCGTCGAGGACGTCGGGAACCTCGCCGTCGATGAACATCGATGCGAGGCCGAGAGCCCCGAGCCGGCCGTCGCTGATCCCGATCTCGAAGATCGGCCCGCGGACCGGACCGCGGGTCCGGTAGTGGAGCCGGGCGATGATCGGCTCGCCGCTCGCGACCGCGCCGGTCTCGGCGCCGCTGTCGTCGTGGAAGGTGACGCGATCGATCTCGAGCGGGCCGCCGCCCTCCAGCGCCGGCTCGTCGCCGCGCCCGGTCAGCTCGGCCTCGACGCCGGCGAGGTACTCGCGGACGACCTCGCGCGCCGGCCCCTCGGATCGGATCCTGCCCGCGTCGAGGATCACCGCCCGCTTGCAGAGGGCCTCGACCGCGCTCATGTCGTGGGAGACGAAGACGAGCGTCCGGCCGGAGCGGACGAGCTCTCCCATCCGCTCGACGCAGCGGTACTGGAAGGCGGCGTCGCCGACCGCGATCGCCTCGTCGACGACGAGCACGTCGGGCTCGAGGTGGGCGGCGAGCGCGAAGCCGAGGCGGAGCTGCATCCCCGAGGAGAACTGCTTGACCGGCTGCTCCAGCGCCGGGCCGATCCCGGCGAACTCGACGATCTCGTCGAAGCGGCGGCGGACGTCGTTCCGCGAGAGCCCGAGGATCCGGCCGTAGAGCATCACGTTCTCGCGGCCGGTCAGCTCCGGGTGCATGCCGGTGCCGACCTCGATCAGGGCGCCGACCCGGCCCCGGACCCGGATCCTCCCCTCGGTCGGGAACGCGATCCGCGTCACCAGCTTCAGCGCCGTGGTCTTGCCGGCGCCGTTGTGGCCGATGATCGCGAACGACTCGCCCTCGGCGATCTCGAGGCTCAGGTGGTCCACGGCAGTGACGACGTCGCGCGGCGGGCGCCGGCGGACGACCGCGCTGAGGTCGTCGCGGAGCGATCGGTACTCGCGGCCGCCGCGGTAGCGCTTCGTGACGTCGTCGAAGGAGATCGCGGTCGCCATCGTCAGACCCGGTCGGCGAAGCCCCGCTCGAGGCGCTTGAACAACGCGTAGCCGAGCACCAGCAGAAGCAGCGACCAGCCGAGCGCCAGCGCCGAGGTGCCCCACGACGGCCACTCGCCGTGGAGCATGATCAGCCGCAGGTCGTCGATCGCGGTCGCGACCGGGTTGAGGACGACGTAGACGTCGCGCCACTGCTCGGGGATCGAGCTGAGCGGATAGACGACCGGGCTCAGGAACAGGCCGATCTGGATCAGGAAGGGCAGCGCATACTTGACGTCGCGGTAGTAGACGTTGACGGCCGACAGTGCAACGCTGATCGCCGCCGCGAAGACGAGCAGCAGGACGACCGGCACAGGGATCGCGATCCAGGTCAGCTCCGGCGAGCCGCCGTAGAGGATCACGGCGACGGCGAGGACCGCGATCCCCGGCAGCAGGTCGACGAGCGAGGCGAGGTCGGAGGAGAACGGCAGGACCTCGCGCGGGAAGTAGAGCTTGCGGAGCATCGACTCGTTGGCGACGAGCGCCTGCGAGCCGTTCAGAGCCGCGTTCGAGAAGTAGGTCCACGGGACCATCCCGGCGAGCGCGAACAGCAGGTAGGGGACTCCCTCGCTGCTCAGGCCCGCATAGCGGCCGAGGAAGAGCGCGAAGATCGCGGCCGCGACGACCGGCTGGAGGATCGCCCAGCCGACGCCGATCGCCGCCTGCTTGTAGCGGACCTTGACCTCGCGGACCGTGAACGCCCAGAGCACCCCGCGGAACATCCAGAGCTCGGCCAGCGCGTCGCGGGTGATCCGCCCGGCGCCGCCGGAGATCTCGAGGACCGGCTTCTCGCCCCGTAGGCGCGGCTCCCGCTGCGGCGGCGCGCTCGGACCCGGACCAGGAGCTGCTGAGGTGTCGATCTGAGCCATCATCGGAGAAGCGGCTCCGAACCGCGGCCGCGGCCCTCCGCTCACTGTAGAGGCTGCGGAGGCGACGGCTCGAACCAGGCCTCGATCGCGGAATGGTCGCTGAGACCGGCCTGCCGCCACTCGTGAACGTAGTCGCAGGCGACGAGTCCGAGGCCGCTCGAGGCGAGGATGTGGTCGAGGCGGTGGGCAGCCTTGCGGCGAGCGCGGGTGTGCATCACCCAGGAGACGTCGCGGCGGTCGAAGCCGTTCGCGGACCGGAACGCGTCGGTGAGGTCCCAGTCGGCGAGACCGATCAGCAGCGAGCGCTCGGCGGCGTCCCAGCGCTCCTCGGCCTCGGGGTGGTTGGAGGCGAAGGTCTCGACGGCCCCGTCCTCGGTCTCGAGCCGCGGGGTGTTCAGATCGCCGCAGAGGATCCGGTGACGACGGCTCGGCCGGGCGAGGGCGAAGAACAGCGCCTCGCAGGTCTCGACCTTCGTGATCCCGTTCGATGGCGCCGGCGGGATGTGGACGTTGTGGACCTCGACCGTGCCGAACGGCGGCGCCGCGAGCGCCGACAGCACCCGCTCCGGCTGCGGCGCGCCGATCGGCGGCAGCTCGTCGAGCGGCCAGCGGCTCGCGGTCAGGTTGAAGAGCCGGCGCCCGGCGGCCACCGCGGCCGAGTCGAGCGCGAAGCCGAGCCCGGCATCGGCGAGTGCCGCGATCCAAGGGCCGGCGGTGCTGGCGCGCACCTCCTGGAGCGCGACGATGTCGGCCTCACGCCGCAGCACCGCGGCGATCTGGTCGGGGAGCAGCCGCGTCCGCCCCGCGACGTTCCAGCTCAGCAGCTTCAACCGCTCGTTCACGGCGGCCATTGTCGTCCGGCCGGCTCGGCTGCGCTCAGAAGTCCTTGTCCGCGGCCCCGCCCTCCGCGCGGGCTGTCGTCGAGGCGGCGTTGCCGGCCGGGTCGGTCGCCGTCGCCGACGGCGTCCAGGTCATCGTGCCGGTGCCCAGCGCAGTGGTCGTGAGGCCGCCAGCCTGGGTGCCGAGCGTGATCGTGATCGTCGCGCCGCTCTGCACCATCGTCGACGGAGTGCCGCTGGCGCCGAACGTGGCGTTCAGCGTCGTGTAGTCGGTCCGGCCCATGTCGATCGATCCGAGCGGGAGCTGGGCGCTGTTGGCGGCGTTGAAGATCTGGACGGTGTCGGTGAGGCCGTCGTTGAGGCGGACGACGACCGGCATCGAGGCGCCGCTCCAGCCGGCCAGCACCGATTCGGGATCGATCTGCTCGCTGTAGGTGAGGACGATCGTGTCGCCCGCCTCGGCCTTGCCGTTGGTGCCACCGGAGACGTTGGTCGTCTGCACGTTGCTGCCGCTCGGCGCGGTGATGTCGACGGTGGCGGAGAAGCTCTTCGTCTGCGTCGAGCCGCCGTTGTCGGTGGCGGTGAGGCTGTAGGTCTTCGACCCGGCGGTGATCGACGAGCCCGAGGTGAGCTGGGCGGTCCGGTAGTTGTAGGACGTGCCACCGACCGTGTAGCTGCCGAACGTCATCGGCGCCGCCGTCTGGCCCGGCGTGAAGTTGCTGACGTTGGCGGTCAGCGAAGCGAGCCCGGCCGGCGGGTTGCCGCTGCCGGTGACGTTGCCGTAGACGTAGTAGCTCTTGCTGCGGCCGATGGAGCCGGTCACGCCGCCGGCCGACCTGGCGAGCACCGAGGTCGTGATCGTCGGCGTGTTGACGGTGATCGCCTTGCTCGCCTGATCGCCGGCGCTGCCGATCGCGTAGACCGTGTGGGAGCCGTTGCTGGTCCCGGCCGGAACCGTCACGGTGACCGAGGCGGTGCCGTTGTTGGGGATCGTGCTCGGCGTCGTCGTCGCGCTGAGGACGGTCCCTGTGGTCGGGTTGTCGAGCCGGTAGGTGACGGTCTGGCCGGTGGCGAACTGGGCGAGCGAGCCGCTCAGCGTGTTCGGCAGGCTGGTCACCGTCGTCGGGTTGACGTCGAGCGAGGGCCCGGTCATGTTCACGGTCGCACTCTTCGGGCTCTCGTTGCCGCGCCAGTTGCCGCGCACCGCGGTGACGGCGTAGCGCCAGTTGCCGGCCGGGACGGCGTTCTCGGTGCAGCTCGTCGTCGCGATCGTCCCCGTGCAGCCGGCGAGGATCGTCTGCTCGACGTCGGAGCCGTTGTAGCGCTTGACGAGGTAGCCGGTGACGGGGACCGAGCCCCCCGGGGCGGTCCAGGAGACGGTCACGTTCCGGCCCGTGACCGAGGTCGTCGGCGCGGCCGGCGCCGGCATGCTGCGGGCCTTCGCGTAGCTCGGGCCCGACCCGTTGCCGTTCCAGGCGGCGAGCGCCGTCGAGCAGACGGCGAGCAGGGCCGCGCAGGCGAGCAGCGTCGTCGCGACGCGCTTGCTCATCGGCCGACTCTCGCCCGGGCCCGGAAGCCGATCGGGAAGCGTGCTCCCTGGCAGGCGTTCGCCGCATCCGCCTTCATCTTCACCCGGAGGCGCACCCGCACCTCGCGGTGGGCGGCGATCGGAACCTTCAGTCGGCGGTCAGGGACCCGGATGCTCCCGGCCCCGCAGCCCGGCCCGGCATCGCGGGGGTTGGCCCTGATCTTGGTCAGGACCAGCTTGCGGCCGCTGCGGTTCTCGACCGTGACGGGGAGCGGCAGCTCCACGCCAGGGTAGAGGCCGCCGACGTGGCCGCTCAGCTCCATCCGCTTGACCTGCGGCCGCACGCCCGCGGTGGCCGCGGCCCGCAGCGGCTCCGTCTCCGGCCGGGTCGCGGCGTGGACGATGCCGGCCAGGCCGAGGACCAGCAGGCATGCGAGCAGGGGCCACGCCCCGCTCGCATGCTTTGCCGGCGACCGCGGCACGGTCGGCTCCGTCAGCCCGAGTTCGGCAGGAGCGCCCTACGGCGCGTTACTGCCGCCGGCGAGGCTGACCGGCACGGTGAAGGTCGCGCCCTGACAACCGTTGTCGGAGGCGTTCGACATCTGGGCGGCGCCCGTGAACGTCCGGTCGGCGGTGCCGTTGGCGGCGACGTCGAGCGTCAGGCCGGTCTGGTTGGTGAAGGTGACACCGGTGGTGACGCAGCCGGGGTGGCCGGCGTCGGCGGTGATCGCTCCATTGCCGGTGACGCTCGTCACCCGGACCGGATACGGGTTCGGGTTCGAGATCCGGATCTGCACGTCGCCGCTGGCGCCCGGGTAGAGGGTCGCCGCGGTGCTGGCCGAGACGTCGACGGTCGTCAGCTGCTGCGCCGACTGCGCCTTCGCGTAGCCGGAGCCGCTGCCGTTGGTCGTCCAGGCCGCGTAAACGAGGCCGGCGGCGACGAGCGCAACAAGCGTCAGGCCGGCGCCGATCGTGCGTCGCTTCGTGAACATTGGCTTCTCCTTGGGTCGGGATATCTGACTGGGAGCGCGGTCTTCTCCCCAAAGCTCGCGGTCTGCCCACACCCATTTCGACCAAAGCAGTGGTGAACTTGAGCGGAGATGCCCCCTGCCCACCCGGGTCCCGAATCCGGAGGGATTACGGAGGCCGCCGCTGCCGAGGCGGCCTATCTTCGGCGTGAGTGAGAGCGATCCCGCATCCACCGCGGTGCGAAGCCTGTGGCGGCGCGGTCGGCCTCTGGGAGGCGATCGTCGTGCCGCCGGACCTCGAAACCGTCACCTCATGGCTGCACATGGCCGACCACCGGCTGCCCGCCGGCCCGATCCGCCATCACCGCTGCCCGCCCCCGCCATCCCGCTCCCGCCCGGAGCCACGCTGACGGTGAGCCGCGGCGTCGCGCCCGGCTTTCGCTGCCAACGGGGTGTCAATGGAAGCTCGGATGCGGAAATACCCTCGTATAGAGGGAAAAGCCGCATCCGAGCGACTCCTCCTGGTCACCTCGCGGCACGCCGCTACTCGGCTTCGGCGGCGGCGATCGCCGCACCGAGCGAGCGCAGTTGCTCGTCACCGAGCCGCGACTCGATCATCGGGAAGAGCTCGCGCTCCTCGTAGCGGACGTGGCGTTCGAGGAGCTCGCCGAGGGCGCGGAGCTCATCGGCGGCCGCTTCCCGGGCCCGCAGCCGTGCGGTGGCGGTCCGGATCTCGAGGTGCTCGGCGAGGACGCGGCGCGCCGCGTCGGCGTCGCCGTCGGGATCGACGGCGAGCCAGCCCGGCAGCAGCACCTGCTCCTCGATCTCGAAGTGGCGCTCGCCGGTGGCCTCGTGGTAGTCGAGGAATGCGGCGGTGGCCTCCGCGCCATCCCCCTCCGCCCGCTTCAGCCCGATCGCGACGAACAGCGCCTGGTGGTGCTCGTGGGAGAGCGGTGTCAGCTCGGGGCTGCGCTTCACGACCCGCCGACGTCGATCTGCGCTGCGGCGCTGCGCGGTCGGGCCGGGCGGCGGGTCCGCGACGTCCGCGAGCGGTACATGATCGGGCTCCGGCGCAGGTAATCGACGGGGATGCTCCAGACGTGGACGAGCCGGCTGAACGGCCAGAAGGCGTACAGGAACCAGACCGAGGTCACATGGAGCTGGAAGATGAGGGTGACGTGGGCGCCGGTCATCAGCTCCGGCTCGGGATTGAAGATCAGCAGGTTCCGGAACCACGGACCGACCGACTCGCGGTAGTGGACCGCGTCGCCGAAGTTCGTGATCGTCGCCAGCATCCCGGTCACGATCCCGACCGCCAAGAGCCCGAAGACGACCACGTCGGCGCGCGTCGTCGTCACCCGGACGCGCGGGAACCGGATCCGCCGGTAGACGAGGAGGATGAAGCCGACGCAGACCGCGGCGCCGGCGCTGAGCCCGCCGATGACCGCGATCACGTGGTAGGCCTCGTCGCTGACGCCCACCGCTGCCGTCCACGAGCGCGGCACGAGGATCCCGAGGACGTGACCGCCGATCGCGGCGAGGACGCCGAGGTGGAAGACCGTGCTCGCGTATTTCAGCGTCCGGCTCTCGAGGAGCTGAGTCGACCGCGCCCCCCAGCCGTACTGGTCGGTCCGGTAGCGCCACCAGGTCCCGACGATGAAGACCGCCACCGCCGCGTAAGGGAGGATCCCGTAGAGGAGCAGCGAGCCCTGGCTCATGACGGCACCTCGCGCCCGCCGACCAGCGGCATCCCCGCTCCCGGATCGTCGACCGGCATCACCTCGGGCGGCGCGAACGGCTCGAGCCCGACCTCCTCGGCCGGCGGGCCGGAGGCGGCGAGCGACCGGATCCGGCCGAGCTTGCGCGAGCTGAGCCGGCCGAGGCAGGCGACGACCGCGTCGAGCACGGGCTGATACGGGCTCTCGGCCCGGCCCAGGCCGGCGCGGACGAGCTCGAGCGAGACGCGATGGTCCTCGAGCAGGTCGCGGCCGCGCCCGTCGGGGGCGATCGCGGCGAACTCGAGCATCAGCGGCAGGTAGTCGGGAAGCTCCTCGCTCGGCGGCTCGGCCCCCGCGGCCCGGTACGCCTCCTTCAGCTTCAGCATCGCCATCCCGCGCTGGCGGCGGTCGCCGTGGACGTGGTAGGTGAGGTGGAGGCTGCACTGCTTGGCGAAGTCGAAGGCGTCGACGTAGTGGCGTTGGAGCTCGCCGACGGGCCGTGCCGCGTACCAGGTGCAGAACTCGCGCAGCTTCCGCGCCGCCCGCTCCGGCCCGGGGCCGATCTCCGCCCCCGGCACCGCCGCGGCCGCCTCCCGGAGCGATTCGTCCGGGTAGCAGAGCAGCAGCGAGGCGAGCTGGAACGGATGGACCCGCTCAGCCATCGGCACCTCCGTTGCGGCGGACGAGCCGGTCACGAAGGTCGAACCGGGCCGCCGCCGCGACGTCGGCGGGGCTGCCGAGGGTGTCATCGGTGTCGGCGCTCGCGTCGCCGCTGACCGAGCAGCCGGCGAAGTCGACGCCGTTGGTGCCCTGCATCCCGAACGGATCGGGCGCGTCCTCGCCGTGGCGGCGCGGGACCACGTAGCGGTCGTCGTAGTCGCCGATCGCGACCATCTGGAACATGTCCTCGATCTCGGCGGGCTCCATGCCGACGTCGCGGGCGACCTGGGTGTCGACCCGACCGTCGACGTTGGCCGCGCGCATGAACCGCCGCATCGCCGCCAGGCGCGAGAGCGAGCGGCGGACCGGCTCGGGATCGCCGGCGGAGAGGAACTCGGCCAGGTACTCGATCGGGATCCGCAACTCCTCGACCGCGGCGAAGAGCCGGTCGGGGTCGAGCTCGCCGCCGTGCGGATCGACCAGCGACTCGACCGGCGAGAGCGGCGGCACGTACCAGACCATCGGCATCGTCCGGTACTCGGGATGGAGCGGCAGCGCGATCCGCCAGCGCTTGCACATCGCATAGACCGGCGAGCGTCGCGCCGCCTCGAGCCAGTCGGGCGCGATCCCGTCGCGGAGCGCCTGCTCGCGGACCTCGGGGTCCTCGGGGTCGAGCATCAGGTCGAGCTGGGCGTCGAGCAGGTCGTGCTCGTCGGGGACCGACGCGGCGGCCTCGACCCGGTCGGTGTCGATCAGGACGATGCCGATGTGGCGGAGCCGGCCGACGCAGGTCTCCGAGCAGACGGTCGGCAGGCCCGCCTCGATCCGCGGGTAGCAGAAGTTGCACTTCTCGGCCTTGCCCGTGTTCCAGTTGAAGTAGACCTTCTTGTAGGGACAGCCGGAGACGCAGAACCGCCAGGAGCGGCACGCCTCCTGATCGACGAGGACGATCCCGTCCTCCTCGCGCTTGTACATCGCACCGGACGGACAGGAGGCGACGCAGGAGGGGTTGATGCAGTGCTCGCAGATCCGCGGCAGGTACATCATGAACGCCTTCTCGAACTCGATCTTGACCCGGTCCTCGTGGTCGCGGCGGTTCGGGTCGGCGCTCGCCGAGATCTTCGAGCCGGCGAGGTCGTCGTCCCAGTTCGGGCCCCATTGCAGGTCGAGGTCGTCGCCGCTGACCAGCGACTTCGGGCGCGCCACCGGCTGATGCTCGCTCGCCGGGGCGCTGATCAGGTGCTCGTAGTCGTAGGTCCAGGGCTCGTAGTAGTCGTCGATCGTCGGCAGGTCCGGGTTCCAGAAGATGCTCGCCAGCTTCTTCAGCCGGCCGCCGGCCTTGAGCTGCAGCTTGCCTTTGCGGTCGAGCTTCCAGCCGCCGTTCCAGCGCTCCTGGTCCTCGTAGTCGCGCGGGTAGCCGCGTCCCGGCTTCGTCTCGACGTTGTTGAACCAGACGTACTCGGTGCCGGGGCGATTGGTCCAGACGTTCTTGCAGGTGACCGAGCAGGTGTGACACCCGATGCACTTGTCGAGGTTCATCACCATCCCGATCTGCGCTCGGACCTTCATCCGTATTCGACCTCGCTCTTGCGCTTGCGGACGAGGATGAAGAAGTCGCGCTGCGGACCGGTCGGCCCGTAGTAGTTGAAGCTCCACGAGAGCTGCGCGTAGCCGCCGATCATGTGCGACGGCTTCATCGTGATTCTCGTCAGCGAGTTGTCGGTCCCGCCGCGGGTGCCGGACAGCTCGGAGAGCGGCACGTTCACGTGCCGGTCCTGCGAGTGGTAGAAGAGCGCGACCCCCTGCGGGATCCGGTGCGAGACCGCGGCGCGGCAGGCGACGACGCCGTGCTTGTTGTAGACCTCGAGCCAGTCGTTGTCGGCGACGTCGATCTTCTCGGCGTCCTCCTGCGAGAGCCACATCGCCGGCCCGCCCCGGAACAGGGTCAGCATCAGCAGGTTGTCCTGGTACTCGGAGTGGATCGACCACTTCGAGTGCGGGGTCAGGTAGCGGACCTTGACCTCGACTCCGTCGCCGGGGTCGGGAGTGCCGCCGACGCCGACGAGCTGGCCGGCGTCGACCGGCGGCCGGTAGACCGGCAGGCCCTCACCGAGGTCGAGCATCCAGGCATGATCGAGGAAGAGCTGCTGGCGCCCGGTCAGGGTCCGCCACGGAATCATCAGCTCGACGTTCGCCGTGAACGGCGAGTAGCGGCGCTCGCGCGACTCCAGTCCCGACCACTCGGCCGATGCGATCACCTTGCGCGGCTGGATGTCGATCTCGCCGAAGGTCAGCCGGTCGTCGGCCCGATCCTCGGGGACGTGGGCGAGCTCGAGCCCGGTCTGTGACTCGAGCGCCTTGAAGCTCTCGACCGCCAGGCGGCCGTTGGTCGTCCCCGACAGCGCCAGGATCGCCTCGCAGACGTCGACGCCACGGCGCAGGGACGGCCGCCCGTCGGCGGGCCCCCCGCCGTTCGAGCGGCCGTTGCGGCGGGCGAGCTCGGCGACCTCGGGGGCCGGCTTCCAAGCGACGCCCTTGGCTCCGATCCCGGCGTTCTCGACGAGCGGTCCGAGCGAGTGCAGCTTCTCCTCGATCGCCGTGTAGTCGCGCTCGACCGCGACGAGGTTCGGCATCGTCTTGCCCGGGATCGGCTCGCACTCGCCCGCCTTCCAGTCGCGGACCTCGCCGAGCGGCTGGGCGATCTCGGCCGGCGTGTCGTGCAGCAGCGATGCCGCGACGATGTCGGTCCGGGTGCCGAGGTGCTTCTCGGCGAGGCGACTGAACTCGGCGGCGATCATCCCGAACGCATCCCAGTCGCTGCGGGCCTCCCACGGCGGCGGGATCGCCGCGTTGAAGGGATGCACGAACGGGTGCAGGTCGGTGCTCGAGATGTCGTGCTTCTCGTACCAGGTGGCGGCCGGCAGGACGACGTCCGAGTAGAGGCAGGAGCCGTTCATCCGGAAGTCGATCGTCGTGAACAGGTCGAGCTTCCCGATCGGGGCCTCGTCCCGCCACTCGACCTCGTCGGGCCGGTGCTCGGGTTCCGACTCGTCGCTGCGGACCGCGGCGTCGGGGACGCCGAGCAGGTGGCGGAGGAAGTACTCGTGGCCCTTGCTCGAGGAACCGAGCAGATTGGCGCGCCACAGCGACAGCACCCGGGGGAAGTTCGCCGGGTCGTCGGGGTCCTCGCAGGCGAAGCGCAGGCGGTCCGCCTCGAGCTCGGAGACGATGTGCTCGGCCGGCTCGACTCCCGCCTGCTTCGCCTCGTCGGCGAGGTCGAGCGGGTTGCGGTTGAAGGTCGGATAGGAGGGAAGCCAGCCGAGCCGGGCGGCGAGGGCGTGGCAGTCGGCGGTGTGGCGGTCGCCGAGGGCGCCGTTGCCGGCCGGCGAGGTGAACTCCTCGGCGCCGTAGGTCTCGTAGCGCCACTGGTCGGTGGCGAGGTACCAGAACGGCGTCGTCGGCTGCTGGCGCGGCGGCCGCGACCAGTCGAGCGCGAACGCAACCGTCGACCAGCCGGTGATCGGCCGCACCTTCTCCTGGCCTACGTAATGGGCCCAGCCGCCGCCGTTGACGCCCTGACAGCCGCAGAACAGGACCAGCGAGAGCATCGTCCGGTAGGTCTGGTCGGAGTGGAACCAGTGGTTGGTACCGGCGCCCATGACGATCATCGAGCGGCCCTCGGTCCGCTCGGCGTTGTCGGCGAACTCGCGCGCGACCCGAGTGCAGATGCCGGCGTCGACGCCGGTGATCTCCTCCTGCCAGGCCGGCGTGTAAGGGGCCGCGGCGTCGTCGTAGCCGGCCGGCCACTCGCCGGGCAAGCCGTCGCGGGCGACGCCGTACTGGGCGAGGGCGAGGTCGAGGACGGTCGTCACCAGACGGTCGCCGACCCGCTTCGCGGGGACGCCGCGGGCGATCGTGGTCCCGCCCTCGGTCTCGCCGCCGTCGAAGCGGGGCAGGGTCACCTCGACCGCCTCCTCGCCGATGCCGTGCAGGGTCAGGGCGGGATCGACCTGACCGAGGTCGAGGTTCCAGCGCCCGGTGCCCTGCTCGCCCCAGCGGAAGCCGATCGAGCCGCTCGGAACGACCGCCTCTCCCCGGGTCGCGTCCCAGACGACGGTCTTCCACTCGGCGTTCTCGCCCTCCTCGCCGAGGTCGGACGCCCGCAGGAACCGGCCCGCCCCCCAGGTCCCGTCGGGCCGCTGATCGAGCGAGATGAGCATCGGCATGTCGGTATAGCGCCGCGCGTAGTCTCGGAAGTAGGGGGTCTCGCGCTCGACGTAGAACTCCTTCAGGATCACGTGCCCCATCGCCATCGCCAGGGCGCCGTCGGTGCCGGCGACGGCGGGTAGCCAGTGATCGGCGAACTTCGTGTGCCCGGCGTAGTCGGGCGAGACGACGACGACCTTCTGGCCCTTGTAGCGGGCCTCGGTGAGGAAGTGGGCGTCCGGCGTCCGCGTCTGCGGGATGTTCGAGCCCCAGACGATCATGTAGCCGGCGTTCCACCAATCGGCGGACTCGGGAACGTCGGTCTGATCGCCCCAGATCTGCGGCGAAGCGGGCGGCAGGTCCGCGTACCAATCGTAGAACGAGAGACAGACGCCGCCGATCAGCGACAAGAACCGCGCCCCGGAGGCATGCGAGACCATCGACATCGCCGGGATAGGCGTGAAGCCGGCGATCCGGTCGGGACCGTAGCGGCGGGTCGTGTGGACGTGACCCGCGGCGATGAGCTCGGCCGCCTCCTTCCAGGTCGCGCGCAGGAACCCGCCCTTGCCGCGCTGCGACTTGTAGGCGCGGGCGCGGTCGGGGTCGGAGACGATCGCCTCCCAGGCCTCGACCGGGTCGGCGCCGGCGGCCTTCGCCTCGCGATACATCTCGAGCAGGACGCCGCGGACGTAGGGATGCTTGGGGCGCAGCGGCGAATAGATGTACCAGGAGAACGAGGCGCCGCGGGGACAGCCGCGCGGCTCGTAGTCGGGCGTGTCGCGGCCGTTCGTCGGGTAATCGGTCTCCTGCGTCTCCCAGGTGACGAGGCCGTCCTTGACGTGGATCTTCCACGAGCAGGAGCCGGTGCAGTTGACGCCGTGGGTCGAGCGGACGACGCGGTCGTGCTGCCAGCGGTTCCGGTAGGCGCGCTCCCAGTCGCGAGCGTAGGTGGAGACCTCGTTCCAGCCGTCGGCCGAGCGCTGGCTCGGCCCGAAGAACTGGCGAGCGCGGAGGCGTGCCCGGCCCTCGCTCACGGGACCGAAGCGACCCTCGGCGAGTCGGGCCTCGACTCGGCTTTCCCTGCAGATCCTCGCTCCGCTCTGATGACGAGCAACGCTATCGCAGAGGCGGCGGCCATCAGGACGAAGCCGAGGGCGTAGCCGCCGGTCTCCGCCTTGACGAGCGCCATCACCAGCGGCGGGAAGAATCCGCCGAGCCCGCCGGCGGCGCCGACGACGCCGGTGACGGCGCCGACGCGCTCCGGATACCACTCGGGGACGAGCTTGAAGACGGCGCCGGTGCCGAGCCCGAGGAAGACGGCCAGCGTCAAGCAGGCGATCGTCAGCGGCACCATGTGCTCGTAGGCCGCGGCGAGGACGAGCGCGAGCACTGCGGTGCCGACGAACGAGGCGACCAGGATCGTCCTGGCCCCGATCCGGTCCGAGAGGATGCCGCCGACCGGTCGGGCGATCACGGCCAGCAGCGCGAAGCCTGCCGCGCGCGCTGCCGCGTCGGTCTTGGTCAGATCGTGCACGTCGACGAGCAGCTTCGGCAGGTACAGGTACATCGCGACGAAGCCACCGAACGCGACGAAGTAGAACAGCGTCAGCGCCCAGGCGCGGCCGCTGCCGCGGCCCCGGAACGAGGACAGGGCGGCGAGCATCGTGCTCGGCGGTGGCGCCGGCGCGGGCGCGTCCCTGGCGAGCAGCCAGAACGTCGCGGCCATCGCTGCGACGACGGCGGCGGCGAGCACGAACGGGACATCGATGCTGGTCGCATCGGCGATCGCAGGCGCCGTCAGCGCCCCGAGAACGGTCCCTCCCATCCCCATCCCGTAGATCCCGAGCGCGAACCCTTGGCGATCCGGCGGGTACCAGCGGTTGACGAACGGCACTCCGACCGCGAAGGAGGCACCGGCGAAACCGAGCAGGAAGCCGCAGGCCAGGACCGCGCCATAGCTGTCGTTGAAGAGGGCGAGGCCGATCAGCGGCAGCGGCGTGAACGCCATCAGCGCCGTGAAGACGGCGCGGCCGCCATACCGGGCGGCGAACACGCCGAGGGGGATCCGCATCAGCGAGCCGAGCACGACCGGGATCGAGACTGTCAGCGCGAGCTGACCGTCGCTGAGGTCGAGCTGCTCCTGGAGGTCGGGTCCGAGCGGGCCGAGCAGCGCCCAGGCGTAGAAGCAGACGGTGAACGAGATCGTCGCGAGCGTCAGCGCGCGGCTGCTGCCGGCCGGCTCGCTGCGCGTCTCCTCGTTGGTCATCGGATCACCACCGGGCCCTTCTCTGTCATATCAGCTCGCCTCGAAGAAGCCGAGGGCGCCGGCGTCGGCCCAGCGGAACGAGTGCGTCACGAACGGGTAGCGGCCGGCTTCGTCGAAGCTGAGCTCGAACATCGCCCCGCCGCCGGCGGGAACGCCGTAGGTCGAGACCCCGCTGAGCACGTTGAGTGGATTGCCGTCCGGCTGGACGGTGTCGAAGATCTCGCCGACGACGTGGAAGTCGCTGCCGAGAGTCGGGCCGGCGGCGACGACGTAGAGGCGGACCGGCTCGCCGACCGGGACGTTGATCGGCTTGTCGCGGTAATGGAAGGCGCGGCCGTTGAAGGCGGCGAAGGTCGGGTGCTCGGTCTGCATCGCCTTGTAGGTGGGATGGATCAGTCCGTGTCTGACCGGGCCGTAGAGCTCACTCTGAACCAGCACCTTCTCGCGGGCCGGCGTCCGGCCGGCGGCGGGATCGACGAGGATCGCTCCGTACATGCCCATGCCGATGTGCTGGAGCACCGGGCTCGTCCCGCAGTGGTAGAGGAAGACCCCGGGGCGGCGGGCGACGAACGAGAACGTCCGCGTCTCGCCGGGCGGGACGTCGGCGAAGCCCCGCTGCGGCGAGATCTGCGCGGCGTGGAAGTCGACCGAGTGGGCCATCATCCGGTCGGCGTTCCGCAGCGTCACCTCGATCGTGTCGCCCTCCACGGCGCGGATCACCGGTCCCGGCACCTTGCCGTTGAACGTCCAGGCCTTCATCTTCACGCCCGGCGCGACCGTCACCTTCCGGTGCTTGGCGACGAGATCGACCTTGACGGTCTCGGCCTCCGCCGGGCCCGGGACCACGGCCGCGGCGATCACGGCCGCCGCCGCGAGAGCCACCATCACGATCGCCACGAGTGCCGGCGACCGGCGGCGGCGCGGACATGCGGATGCTGCGGGGGAAGTCGTCACTGCGGCGACCTTCGCACACCGCCTGTGGCGAGAATTCAGTAGTTGCTACGGGAGGATCTCGGCGGTCAGCGCTTGCCCCCCGAACCGCTCCCGGCTCAGGCCACGGCCTGGCCGTCGGCGGCGCGGGCGTCGGCGATGACCTTCTCGGCGAGGTGGCCGGGGACCTCTTCGTGGCGGTCGAACTCGAGCGTGTAGTCGCCACGTCCGCCGGTCACCGCGCGCAGCGCCGGGGCGTAGTCGAGGACCTCGGCCATCGGTACCTCGGCGACGATCTCGGTCATCCCGGCGCCGCCCTTCGGCTCCATCCCGAGCGGGTGGCCGCGGCGTGAGTTGAGGTCGCCGATCACGTCGCCGACGCAGTCGTCGGGGGCGATGATCGTCAGCTTCGCGATCGGCTCTAACAGCGCCGGCGAGGCGCCCGCCATCGCCTCCTTGAAACCCATCGAGGCGCAGATCTTGAACGCCATCTCCGAGGAGTCGACCGCATGGTGGCGGCCGTCGACGAGCCGGACCCGGACGTCCTTGACCGGGTAGCCGGCCAGCGTCCCGTGCTCCATCGCCTCCCGGACGCCGGCCTCGACCGCCGGGATGAACCCGCCCGGGATCACCCCGCCCTTGATCTGGTCGATGAACTCGAGCCCGGTCCCCGCCTCGCCCGGCTCGATCTCGAGCCGGCAGTCGGCGTACTGGCCGCGGCCCCCCGACTGCTTCTTGTAACGCGAGTGAGCCTTCGCGGGCTTGCGGATCGCCTCGACGTAGGCGACGCGCGGTGGGTGCAGCTCGATCTCGGCGCCGTAGCGGCTCTTCATCCGCTCGACCATCACGTCGACGTGGATCTGGGTCAGCCCGGCGATGATCTGCTCACCGGTCTGGGCGTCGCGGTGGACATCCAGTGTCGGGTCCTCCTCGCGGAGCCGCCGGATCGCCGTCACCGCCTTCTCCTCGTCGCCGCGGCTCTTCGGCTCGAAGGCGAAGGCCATGACCGGGCTCGGCAGCTCGAGGCGCGGCGGCTCGAGGTCACGCTTGCGGTCGCAGAGCAGGTCCCCGGCGCGGGTCTCCTTCAGCTTCGGGACGATCCCGATGTCGCCGGCGCCGAGCTCGTCGACCGGCGCCATCTTCCCGCCCTGGTCGCCGAGGAGCTGGCCGATCCGCTCGTGGACGCCGCGGGTCACGTTCTCGATTTGCGCTTCCGCCGCCAGCGTGCCCGACAGCACCCGGATCATGTTCAATCGCCCCGCAAACGGGTCGGCGGTCGTCTTGAAGACCTGGACGACGAGGTCGCCCTCCTCGTCGGGCGTGATCTCGACCGGCTCGCCGTCGCCGTCGAGCAGCGTCCGCGGCCCCCGCATCGCCGGCGAGGGGAGATCCTCGACGAGCGCCTCGAGCAGCCGGGCGGTGCCGAGGTTCCGGGTGGCGATCCCGCATGTCACCGGGAACAGGTGTCCCTCGGTGACCCCGCGCTTCAGCGCCGTGACGATCTCGGCGTGGGAGATCTCGGCGCCCTCGAGGTAGTGCTCCATCAACTCGTCGGAGTTCTCGGCGACCTCGTCCATGAGCTTGTCGCGGTACTCCTCGGCGAGTCCGGCGATCTCCTCGGGGATCTCCGCCTCGACGGTGCCGCCGCGCTCGGCGCTCTCGTGCAGGAACGCCTTCATGTCGATCAGGTCGACGATCCCGCGGACCTCGTGCTCGGAGCCGATCGGGATCTCGGTCGCGACCACGTGCGGCCCGAAGGCCGCCTTCAGCGAGTCGAGCGTCGCGAAGAAGTCGGCGCGCTCGCGGTCGAGCATGTTCACGAAGACGAGCCGCGGCAGCCCGGCTTCGGAGGCGCGGCGCCAGAGCCGGTCGGTCCCGACCTCGACGCCGGCGACGGCGTTGACGACGACGACCGCGGCATCGGCGACCGACAGTGCCCCGGCCGCCTCAGCGACGAAGCTGGGGTCGCCCGGGGTGTCGATCACGTTCAGCTTGCGGCCGTCGTGCTCGAAGCCGACCACGGCCGCGTCGATCGACATGCCGCGCGCCTGCTCGTCCTCGGCGGCGTCGCTGACGGTGCTCCCGTCATCGACCCTGCCGAGCCGGTTGACCACCCCCGCCTCGTAGAGCATCGCCTCGCAGACCGACGTCTTGCCGCAGCCGCGATGGCCGACCAGAGCTACGTTGCGGATCCGGTCAGCCGACTTGTGCGACATGTCGCGAGCCTATAACAGGCGGATCGTGGGCGCAGCCGATCGCAGCCCGCAGGGCCGGGCCGGCGGGTCGATTAGCCCCCGCCCGGCCGGGTAAGCGGGGTGAGCACACCCCCGAAAGGAGACGACGATGGGCATCACGGACAAGATCAGCGGCAAGGCGAAGCAGGCCGTCGGCGACGTCACCGGCGACGCGAAGACCCGCCGCGAGGGCAAGCGCGAGGAGCGCAAGGGCGAGAAGAAGGAGGAGCTCGATCGCGCCCAGGAGCGCGCGGACGAGAAGGCCGAGGAGGTCGCAGACCTCGAACGCAACACCTGATCCGGCGCGAGCCCGCCGGACCCCAGCAGCTTTCATCCCGCCCGCAACGGGATTCCTGCTCGGGGACGACGACCAACCGCAACCGCGGTGAGGCGTCCGGCGGGCTCGCCGGCGCGGCGGGCCGTTTCGCTGACCGGCCTGCTGAGCTGCAGATTGACCCCGCCCCAGCAGGGCTATCTGCATTTCACCCGGAGAGTGACCGGCCCCGTCTCCCGGCGGGGATGCCCGTCTCTCTTCACTGCACCCGATCCGATCGGACGTTGATCCGATCGGCTCCGGCGAACGTTGGATGAACTGCACGCATCCAACGGGCGAGCCGGAGCACCGGCCCGCCGGAACGGAAGGCAGGAGAGACATGGATTCCGAAGGCACCCTCGAGAAGATCGAGGTCGACGCCGACGGGGCGCTTCGCGAGAACGCGGCCGTCGCCGAAGAGACCCTGGAGAAGGAGGGCGACACCCGCCTCGACTTCTTCAAGAAGGCAGGCATTGCCGGCGGCGGCGTGATCGGCGGCGGCGCGCTGCTGAGCGCGCTCGTACCGGGCGTCGGCATGGCGACGGAGAGAAACCACCATCACAACGGCGGTGGGCTCGACCGGCCGCCGAAGAAGTTCGGCAAGGGCGACGTGGGCATCCTCAACTACGCGCTCACGCTCGAGTACCTCGAGGCCTCCTTCTACAACGAGGCCGCGAAGAAGGGCAAGTTCGACGACAAGGCCACGCGGGATTTCCTCGCCGCCGTCGTCCGCGACGAGAACGCTCACGTCAGGATCCTCGAGGGGATTCTCGGCCGCAAGGCGGTCAAGAAGCCGAAGTTCGACTTCGGGATGACGACGAGCGACGAGAAGCTCTTCGTCGCGACGTCGTTCGCGCTCGAGAACACCGGCGTCGGCGCCTACTCGGGGCAGGCGTTCAACATCAAGCACCGCAAGGTGCTCGCAGGCGCCCTGTCGATCGTGACCGTGGAGGCCCGGCACGCGGGCCTGATCGGCCAGATCTACAAGGGCAGGAAGGGCGTCGCCCCGGACGGCCCGACCGATGACCCGGTCGGCGCCCGCGAGACGTTGAAGGCGGTCAAGCAGACCGGCTTCATCACCGGCTAGCCAGGGATACGGAGCGACGCGGGCGGCTCCGGTCGTCCGCGTCGCCCTTACCGACCCGAACGACTGAAGGAGAAGAAGCCATGCCAAACATCGGACCGCTCGAGATCGCGATCGTCGCGATCATCGCCCTCGTCATCTTCGGACCGAAGCGGCTCCCCGAGCTCGGCAGCTCGCTGGGCAGGGGGATGCGGGAGTTCAAGTCGTCGATCACCGGCGAGGACAAGGAGAACCCGGAAATCGAGAACGGGTTCGAGGATCCTGCTCCCGAGGATCGAATCCCGAACCGGGCCGGCGCCACGTTCGCAGATTCGGACTGACCATTGCAACGGCTCAAGCAAGCCGGCTTCGAGGACAGGATGACCCTCGTCGAGCACCTCGACGAGCTGCGCGGCCGCCTGATCGCGTCCGGGGTCATCCTCGTCCTCGTCGCCGCGGTCTGCTTCTGGCAGAACCACCTGCTGCTCGACATCGCGAACGCGCCGCTCCCCGACGATGTCGAGCCGATCACGCTCTCGCCGACGGAGCCGTTCATGACGACGCTCAAGGTCGTCCTCTACAGCGCGATCCTGATCTCGCTGCCGTTCCTCCTCTACCAGGCTTACGCGTTCCTGCTGCCGGCGCTGGCGCACAGGGAGCGGAGGACGATCCTCCCGTTGCTCGTGATGGTGCCGGTCCTGTTCCTGGCCGGCGTCGTCTTCGCCTACTTCGTCGTCGTGCCGGCCGCGACCAAGTTCCTCCTCAACTTCAACGACGATCAATTCAGCATCCAGATCCGCGCCGGCGAGTACTACGGCTTCTTCTCGATGGCGCTGATCTCCGTCGGGGTCTTGTTCCAGATCCCGGTCGGCGTCCTCGCAATCACCCGGCTCGGGATCGTCACTCCCGAGCAACTGGCCAGGAATCGCCGTTACGCGATCCTCGCCTGTGCGGTGCTGGCGATGCTGCTCCCCGGCACCGACCCGATCACGATGCTGATCTCGATGGCCCCGCTCGTCTTCCTCTTCGAGCTCAGCCTGGTGCTTGCGCGGTGGCTGGGGCGCCCGCGCGCGGAGCTCGAACGAGACGCACGCGGGAGCCGCGATCCAGACATGCCCGGTCGGTCCGCAGCGGGCGCGGGTTGATCGAAGCCGGGCCGCGGCTCAGCGGAACGCGTCGATCCCCGTCAGCGCGTTGCCGACGACCAGCGCGTGGACGTCGGCGGTCCCCTCGTAGGTGACGACCGACTCGAGGTTGTTCATGTGCCGGATCACCGGATACTCGAGCGTCACCCCGTTGGCACCGAGGACCTGGCGGGCCGTGCGGGCGACCTCGAGGGCGGCGTTGACGTTGCCGAGCTTGCCCATGCTGACCTGCTCGGGACGGAGCCGGCCGGCATCCTTGAGCCGGCCGAGGTGGAGCGCCAGCAGCGCCGCCCGGTTGACCTCGAGCGCCATCGTCGCGAGCTTCTGCTGCTGGATCTGAAAGGAGGCGATCGGGCGGTCGAACTGGCGGCGGTCGAGGCTGTAGTCGAGCGCCGCTTCGAAGCAGGCGCGGGCGGCGCCGACGGCTCCCCAGAGGATCCCGTAGCGCGCCTCGTTCAGGCACGAGAGCGGACCCCGCAGCGAGGTCGCCTCGGGCAGCAGCGCGCTCGCCGGCAGCCGGACGTCGTCGAGCAACAGCTCCGAGGTCACCGAGGCCCGCAGCGAGAGCTTCCGGTGGATGTCCTGGGTCGTGAAGCCGGGCGTGTCGCGCGGGACGAGAAAGCCGCGGATCCCCTCGTCGGTCACCGCCCAGACGACGGCGACCTCGGCGATCGAGCCGTTCGTGATCCACATCTTCTGGCCGTGGAGTATCCAGTCCTCGCCGTCGCGGCGGGCCCGCGTCCGCATCGAGCCGGGGTCTGAGCCGGAGTCGGGCTCGGTCAGACCGAAGCAGCCGATCGCCTCGCCGGCGGCCATCCGCGGCAGCCACTCCTGCTTCTGCTCCTCCGAGCCCCAGCGGTGGATCGCGAACATCGCCAGCGAGCCCTGGACCGAGACGAGGCTGCGGATCCCGCTGTCGCCGGCCTCGAGCTCCATGCAGGCGAGCCCGTAGGCGGTCGCGCTGGCGCCGGCGCAGCCGTAGCCCTCGAGGTGCATCCCGAGCAGGCCTAGCCTGCCGAGCTCCGGCGCCAGCTCGGGCGGCAACCTCGCCTCCTCGAACCAGTCGCCGATCCCAGGCAGGACGCGATCGGCTACGAAGGCGCGGACCGTGTCGCGGATCAGCAGCTCCTCGTCGTCGAGCGAGCCGTCGACGTCGAGGTAGTCACGGGGACGGATCTCTCGTTGCTGGTCGACGCCTGTGGCCATGGTGCTCTCCCGGTCCTGGGCCACCGAAGATAGATAATCCCCGCCGATGCCGACGAGCCCCGAGCCTCCCGCGTCCGCGAGCGCCCTCGACTCGCTGACGGTGGTGGACTTCTCGCGGGTCCTGGCCGGACCGTTCGCGACGATGGTCCTCGCCGACCTCGGTGCGACCGTGATCAAGGTCGAGCGGCCCGGATCCGGCGACGAGACGCGCTCGTGGGGGCCGCCGTTCGACGAGCAGGGCCGCGCGACCTACTTCGAGTCCGTCAACCGCAACAAGCGCAGCGTCGCGCTCGACCTCCGCGACCCCGATGACGCCGCCGAGGCGCGGCGCCTGATCGCCGCCGCCGACGTCCTCGTCGAGAACTTCCGACCGGGGGTGATGGAGCGGCTCGGCTTCGGCTACGAGGACCTCAACGGCGACCACCCGGACCTCGTCTACTGCTCGATCACCGGCTTCGGCCGCGGCGCCGGGGCGGCGCTGCCCGGCTACGACCTGCTCGTCCAGGCCCTCGGCGGGCTGATGAGCATCACCGGCGACCCCGGCGGCGAGCCGCAGAAGGTCGGGGTCGCGCTCGTCGACGTCCTCGCCGGCCTCTTCGCCACCGCCGGCATCCTCGCCGCGCTCCGCCATCGCGACCGCGGCGGCGGCGGCCAGCGCGTCGAGATCGACCTGCTGTCATCGCTGCTCGCCGCGCTCGTCAACCAGGGCTCCGCCTACACCGTCGCCGGCGCGACGCCGGCACGAATGGGCAACGCGCATCCGAGCATCGCCCCCTACGAGCTGCTCCGGACCGGCGATGGCGACCTCGTCCTCGCCGTCGGGACCGACCGCCAGTTCGCCTCGCTCTGCGCGATCGCCGGTGCTGCCGATCTCGCCTCCGACGCGCGCTTCGCGACCAACCCCGATCGCGTCGCCAACCGAGCCGAGCTGCGGGACGAGCTCGAGCGGCGGCTGGAGCGCCGCGGTGCCTCCGAGTGGGCCGCGGAGCTGATCGAGGCCGGCGTCCCGGCCGGGGTCGTCAACGACGTCGGCGCCGCATTCGGGCTCGCCGCCTCGCTCGGCCTCGAGCCGATCGTCTCGCTCCCCCGCGACGACGGGACCGAGGTCGGCCTGACGCGAAGCCCGATCGGGCTCTCGGAGACGCCGCCCCGCTACCGGTCCGCCCCGCCCGAGCTCCCGGGCCGAACGGACCGTTAGTCGACCGGCTACTTGATGACGCGGATCAGCTTCTTGTTGACGAACTCG
>DASTTY010000072.1:0-31061 GCA_035759925.1 Solirubrobacterales bacterium | reverse complement strand
CTTCAACGACGTCCGGGTACCGGCCGAGAACGTCCTCGGCGATCCCGGCGACGGCTTCCGGATCGCGATGTCGATCCTCAACAACGGCCGGATCGGTCTCGGCACCGGGTCGGTCGGCGCCGCCAAGAAGCTGCTCGACCTGACGATCGACCACACCAGGGCGCGGCGCCAGTTCGGCCAGGCGCTGGCCGAGTTCGAGCTCGTCCAGGAGAAGGTCGGCTGGATGGTCTCGTACCTGTTCGGGCTCGAGTCGATGGCGTATCTGACCTGCGGCCTCGTCGACCAGGGGGTCGAGGACTATTCGCTGGAGTCGGCGATCTGCAAGGTCTCCGGCACGGAGTTCCTCTGGTACGCGGCGAATCGCTCGCTGCAGCTCGCCGGAGGCGAGGGCTACATGAAGGACCGGCCCTGGGAGAAGATCCTCCGCGACATCCGGATCTTCCCGATCTTCGAGGGCGCCAACGACGTGATGCGGGCGTTCATCGCGCTCTCGGCGATGAAGCCGGTCGGCGAGCGCCTCTCCGAGCTCGGCGAGATCGGCCTCAACGACCCGATCCGCTCGATCGGCCTGCTCGCCGACTACGTCGCCGGGCGGGTGCAGCGCGAGGTCCGCCCGGACCGGATCTCGATGGCCCACCCTGAGCTCGCCGGCCACGCCGACGCCGTCGGCGACCAGGTCAAGGAGCTTGCCGCCGCGACCGAGGGGCTGATCCGCGAGCACAAGAAGGACGTGATGTACCGGCAGTTCGCCCAGAAGCGGCTCGCAGATGCGATCGCCGACGTCTATGCACAGGTCGCGGTCCTGAGCCGCGTCAGCTCGATCTTCGCGAACGACGGCGTCGAGCCATCCGGCCAGGAGCGCTATATCGCCGACACCTTCTGCAGCCGCGCCGCGGCCCGGGTCCGCGGCAACCTCCGCGCCCTCGAGCACAACGACGACGAGCGGATGATCGCGATCGCGAAGCTGGCCTCGAAGCGCGGGGCGTACGGCTACGCGCTCTTCGAGGACTGACTTCAGCCCGCCGGCTGCGAACCGCCGCCGGACTGGACGTCGAGCAGGTCGATGACGAAGACCAGCGTCGCGTTCGGGGCGATCGCCGGCGGCGAGCCCTGGGCTCCGTAGGCGAGGTCGGGCGGGACGATCAGCTCGCGGCGGCCGCCCACCTGCATCCCCTCGACGCCCTGGTCCCAGCCGGGGATGACGTTGCCGGCGCCGATCTGGAACGTGAACGGCTGCCCCTTGTCCCAGGACGTGTCGAACTCCTTGCCGGTCGCGTAGTCGACGCCGACGTACTGGACCTCGACCGTGTCGCCCTGCTCGGCCGTGGCGCCGTCGCCGGTGACGATGTCCTTCGAGATGAGCTCGGTCGGCGGCGAGCCCGAGGGGACCTCGATCGTCGGCTTGGCGTTGAGGTCGGAGGAGACGGTGCCGGTATCCGCATCGTCGCCGCTGCTGCGAGCGATCAGGACGACCGCGACGACCGCGACGAGGAGGATCGCGGCCCCGACGAGGACCTTGACGGCGTTCGGCGAGCGCTGCATTAGATGCTCGGGATCGGCCATCGAGGCGCGTCAGGCTATCGACGGGGTCTCGGGCAGGCTCGCCAGGGCTGCCTCCATCTCGGCCTCGGAGAACTCGAGGTCGGCGAGCTCGCCGCGGTGATAGGCCTCGTAGGCCGACATGTCGAAGTGCCCGTGACCGGAGAGGTTGAAGAGGATCACCCGCTCCTCGCCGGACTGCTTGGCCGCGTCGGCCTCGTCGATCGCGGCGCGAATCGCGTGCGCGGCCTCCGGCGCCGGGATGATCCCCTCGGTCTCGGCGAACAGGATGGCCGCCGCGAAGGCGCTCGTCTGCGCGATCGCCGTGGCCTCGACGACGCCGGCCTTGACGAGGGCGCTGACGAGCGGCGAGTCGCCGTGGTAGCGGAGGCCGCCGGAGTGGAGCTCGGGCGGCACGAAGTCGTGGCCGAGCGTGTACATCGGCATCAGCGGCGTCATCCCGACGGTGTCGCCGAAGTCGTAGCGGTACTCGCCCCGGGTCAGGGTCGGGCAGGCGGACGGCTCCGCCGCCACGAACCGCGTCGACCCGCCCTCGCGGAGGCGCCGGCGCAGGAACGGGAACGCGACGCCGGCGAAGTTGGAGCCGCCACCGACGCAGCCGATCACGACGTCGGGGTACTCGCCGGCGAGCTCGAGCTGCTCGATGCACTCCTGCCCGATCACCGTCTGATGGAGGCAGACGTGGTTGAGGACCGAGCCGAGCGCGTAGTTGGTGTCGTCGGCCGACGCGGCCACCTCGACCGCCTCCGAGATCGCGATCCCGAGGCTGCCGGTCGGATGCGAGGCCTGTGAGCGTCCCGCCTCGGTGAGCTCGGAGGGGCTGCGGTGGATCGTCGCGCCCCAGGTCTCGATCATCGCCCGCCGGTAGGGCTTCTGGTCGTAGCTGACCCCGACCATGAAGACCTCGCACTCGAGGCCGAACAGCTTGCATGCGAGCGCCAGGCTGCTTCCCCACTGGCCGGCTCCGGTCTCGGTGACGAGCTTGCGGGTGCCGGCCTCGCGGTTGTAATAGGCCTGCGGTACCGCCGAGTTCGGCTTGTGCGAGCCCGCCGGGGAGACGCCCTCGTACTTGTAATAGATGTGGGCGGGGGTGCCGAGCGCCCGCTCGAGGCGCCGTGCCCGAAACAGCGGCGTCGGCCGCCACAGCGAGTAGATCTCGCGGACCTCGTCGGGGATCTCGATCTCGGCTTCGCCCGAGACCTCCTGCTCGATCAGCGCCATCGGGAAGATCGGAGCGAGGTCGGGCGGGCCGGCCGGCTCCATCGTCGCCGGGCTCAGCGGCGGCAGCGGCTCGCCCGGCAGGTCGGGCATCAGGTTCACCCAGTGGGTCGGGATCCGCTCCTCGCCGAGGACGTACTTGGTCGGCTCGCTCATCGCTCTCCTCTCGCCCCGCCCGGACTCAGCCGCCGAGCAGCTTGCCGAGGCCGCCCGCGGCGCCGCCGCTCGAGCCGCTGCCGCCCGCCGCCGTCGAGCTGACACGGCCCTCCGAGGGCTGGATCAGGAGCCAGCCCTTGCCCGAGAAGCTGAGCTGGACGGTCTCGCCGGAGCCCCGGCCGATCAGCGTCTTCATGTTGACGTCCGCCTTGACCGAGGACGTCAGCCCGCTCGACCAGGTGATCGCTGCCTGCGGATCGGCGAAGGTCGTCTCGCCGTCGACGTCGAGGAGGACCGGAGGGCCGTCGGAGATGATCGCCACGAACCCGGTCCCGGACAGGTGCATGTTGTAGAGGCCGCCGCCGAGCATTCCGGAGACGCCCTCGACCCGCTTGATGTCCCAGTCGATGCCGTCCTCGAAGGCGAGCACGTTGGCGCCGTTGGCGGTGATCGCCTCGTTCTCGAGCCGGAGCAGCTGGATCTCCTGGCCGAAGTCGGCGAGAAAGACCTCGCCGGTGCCGCTCACCTTCATCAGGTCCGTTCCCTCGCCGGTCATCGCCTTCTTCATGAAGCGGCCCATGCCGCCGCTGCCGGCATGCTCGAACTTGACGTCGCCCTGGTGGGCGACCATCGAGCCGAGCTTCGCCTGGACGGTCGCGTCGGCGAGCTCGACCTTGAGCATCTTCGAGTTCTGCAGGGAGAAGGACCCTCCCCCCTCGGTCTCCTTGAGACCCGCCAGCGATTGCTCCAACGACATCGACTACCTCCGCAAGAATCCGGTTTCCGGGCGCCAGCCTATTCGTCAGGGCGCGGCGCCGCGGGCGCGGTAGTGGGCGCGGAGGCGGACCCAACCGGGCCGGACGACCTTCTTCCAGAGCAGGAGCAGGAGCAGCGCCCCGGTGATCAGGCAGACCGCGGCGATCGCGGCGGCCAGCTCCGGGTACTCGATCGCGAGCACGGCGACGACGGCGACGGTGCCGTCCTCGACGAGGCTGACGAAGATGTTCGACGCCGGCTCCGGCGAGGTGTTCACCCCGAGCCGGAGCCCGGCCTTGACGCAGTGGCTCGCCAGCGCCGTGACCCCGGCGGTACCGGCGCCGAGCGCCTCCTCGACCCCGTCGACCCCGCTTTCGCCGGCGAACGAGAAGCCGAGGACGGCGCCGATCAGCGGCCGGACGACCGTATGGATCGAGTCCCAGGCCGAGTCGAGGAACGGGATCTTGTCGGTGACGAACTCGACCGCGAACATCGCCGCCGAGCCGTACAGGACCCAGTCCTGGTCGAGGCCGTCGGGCACGCCACCGACCCCGGCCCGCCCGAGCAGGGCGAGCACGAGGACGGTCGCGTACGAGTTGATCCCCGCCGTCCACCCGGTCGAGAAGATCGTCGCAACGTCCACGCCCGCAACCTAGCCGTCCGCCGATAGGCGGCGCAGCGCTTCCGGCAGCCCGGCAGGGCTGCCGTGATCTGGGCGCCGCCGCGTGTCGGCAGTCGGCCGACCGGACAGGACGCGAAGCGGAGGATCCGGTCGGAGTTATCTAGTTGAGGCGCTCGACCACCATCGCCTCGCCCTGGCCGCCGGCGACGCACATCGTCTCGATCCCGACGCTGTGGTCGTCGGTCTCCATGACGTTGAGCAGAGTGCCCATGATCCGGGCCCCGGTCATGCCGAACGGGTGGCCGAGCGCGATCGCCCCGCCGTGCGTGTTCAGCTTCTCGAGCGGGATGTCGCACTCGTCCATGATCGGGATCACCTGGGCGGCGAACGCCTCGTTGAGCTCGACGACGTCGATGTCGCCGATCGTCATCCCGGCCCGGTCGAGGACCTTCTTGACGGCGCCGATCGGGGCGACGCCCATGAACTCGGGGTTGTTGCCCTCGGTCGCGGCGGTGATGATCCGCGCCCGCGGCTTCAGGCCGAGCTCCTTGGCCTTCGTGTCCGACATGACGAGCACCGCGGCGGCGCCGTCGTTGAGCGGGCAGGAGTTGCCGGCGGTGACGCCGCCGCCGCCGAACGCCTCCGGGAGCTCGCCGAGCTTCTCGCGCATGTCGCCCTTGTCGGGACGCGGTCCGTCGTCCTTGGCGACCTCGCCGTCGGGAGTCGGGATCGGGACGATCTCGCGGTCGAAGAAGCCGGACTCCTGCGACTCGACGGCGAGATGCTGCGAGCGCAGCGCGTAGTCGTCCATCGCGTCACGCGAGACGCCGTACTTCTCGGCGACGTTGACCGCCGTGACTCCCATGTCGATGTAGACGTTCGGGTAGCCGTCGTGATCGCCGGTCAGCTTCTCGTTGCGGTCCTCGACCCCGGCGGCCTCGCTGCGCTCGTTGAAGCGGGAGACGAACTCGATCCCGGCGGCCACGTAGGCATCGCCCTCGCCGTTCTTGATCGCGTTCGAGGCGTGCCGGATCGCGTCGAGTGACGACGCGCAGTAGCGCGAGACGGTGACGCCCGTCGTCGTCTCCGGCAGGTTCTCGGAGAGGATCGACATGATCCGGGCGACGTTGAAGGCCTGCAGGCCCTGCGGCATGCCGACGCCGGCGATCACGTCCTGGACGAGCGCCGGATCGACGTCGGGGTTGCGCTCGAGCAGCCGGTCGATCACGAACGCGCCGGCCTCCTCGGGGCGAAGCTGGGTGAGGGACCCCTTGAACGCGCGGCCGATCGGCGTGCGCAGGGTGTCGACGATGACTGCCTCGGGCATCAATAACTCCTTGGTCAGGACGGGAGAGGGATTCTCGGTTGGACAGAGAGGTGCCCGACAATGCTACGCACCGCACCGATCTCGGGCCTTCGCTCGTCCTCAGCCTCTATCCTCGGGCACCCTCATGACCGCCGAGACGACCGAAACCGAGCTCGACATCGGCCCCGCCGAGGCGAGCGAGAAGATCGCCGCCGACGCCGTGCTGATCGACGTCCGCCAGGACTACGAATGGGAAGCCGGGAGGATCGCGGGCGCCGAGCACATCCCGCTCGAGCGACTCCCCGCCGCCTCCGAGGAGATCGACCGCGACCGCCCGATCGTCTTCGTCTGCCGGACCGGCAGCCGCTCGGCGCTCGCTACCCAGGTCTTCCGCGCTTCCGGATACGAGGCCTACAACCTCGCCGGGGGCCTCGAGGCCTGGGTCGAGGAGGGTCGTGGGATCGAGCCCGCCGACGGCATCGTCGCGGGACCCCGCCCGGACGCGAGCTGAACCGCGTGGAGGGCCGGCCCTCACCGCCGCCGGGAGGCGCGCCGCCGCCCCAGGGGACCACACCGCCGCCCCAGGGGACCACACCGCCACCGCAGGGGACGGCGCCGCCGCCACAGGGGGCGACCCCGCCGCCTGCACGTGGGGCCCCGCCGCCTTCTCCCGACGCGGCGCCGCCGCGGACCGATCCGCCGACGACGGTGGAGCCGCCACCCGCCGCCGCCGTGCCGTCCGGTGCGCAGCCGCCGCCCGCCGCACCGCCGCCCGGCGCGCCGCCGCCTCCGGCCTCGACGCAGGCGACGCCACCCCCGCAAACCGGGGTCCGGCGCCCGATCACCCAACCGGGCGCCCGGCCACCGACCGGCCCGGTCGCGGCCCGTGCCGGCGACTTCGAGGGGCTGCGCGCCTGGGTCGCCGCCCTCGACCGCAAGCTCGGCCTCCGGACCTACCTGACGCTGGCGGCGGCGCTGCTCGCTCTGGCCTGCTCGATCGTCGCGGTCGTCCTCGCGGTCGACGCACGCGACAACGCGGCCAGCAGCGACGACATCGCGAAGCTCGAGCAGGAGGTCGCCGCGATGCAGGCCCTGACGGGAGCGGCCGGCGCTACGGGCGCGACCGGTGTCGCCCCACCGGCCGGCGCGACCGATATGAGCGCGATCGAGACCCGGCTGAGCGCGGTCGAGTCGAAGGTCGACGATCTCGCCGCCGCCGATGACGCATCCGACAAGCGGATCGGCGTCATCGAGGACGACATCGACGATCTCCGCAGCCAGATCAGCCAGATCAACAACAGCGGTCGCTGAACGGCTCCGTCCGCGCACGGCCCTACAGTGGCCAGCGTCACGGGGTCGTGACTGCTGACACGATCCCGCCTCGAACCAGGGCTCCGGCCCGGAAGGAGAGCGACCATGCCCGAGGGCTACTGCGTCAAGGAACGCAAGAAGGTCGAGATCAAGAACCCCGAGCAGATCACGATGAAGAACGGTCGTCCCGCGATCACCGGAACCTGCCCGGACTGCGGCACGAAGATCTTCAAGATCGGGAAGATGAGCTAGCCGCCGGAGCCCGCGCGGAGCGACATCGCGGCGACGCGCCTCGCCGCGAATCAGACGGTCGGCCGATTGCCCGGAGGACCGGCGCTGGTGACGAACGGCGCAATCGGTGGAACAATGCTGCGAACCGATGTCAGGTCCGCAGAAACCGCTCGAGCTGATCCTTGCCCGGAACCTGCTGACGAGCGTCACCACCCCGGCCTTTCTCGTTGCCCGCGACGGCACGCTGCTCTTCTACAACGAGGGGGCCGGCGCGCTGATCGGCCGGCCGTTCGAGGACATCGGCCAGCTCGACATCGACGAATGGACAAGCCGGTTCGGCCCGTTCGACGACGATGACGAGCCGCTGCCGTTCGACCGGCTGCCGCTGACCCGAGCGCTCCGCGAGGGTCGGCCCGCCCACGACGAGTTCATGGTCCGCTCCGCCGACGGGATCAAGCACCGGATCGCGGCGAGCGCGATGCCGATCGTCGGCACCGCCAGCGGCGCCTCGGGTGCGATGGTGATCTTCTGGCCGGTCGACGAGAACCAGGCACGCGAGGTCACGACCGGCCGCCACGAGGTCGCGTCGTGAAGGTGCGGGTCTGGGGAGCGCGCGGCTCGGTCCCGGCTCCGGGTCCGGAGATGAACCGCTACGGCGGCAACACCTCGTGCGTCGAGCTGACCCTTTCCAGCGGCGAGACGCTGATCCTCGACGCCGGCACCGGGATCCGCACGCTCGGCTTCTCCCTGCCCCCGGACCTCGAGCGGATCAACATCCTCCTCACCCACCTCCACCTCGACCACATCCAGGGCCTGATGTTCTTCCCGCCCTGCTTCCGGGCCGAGTCGAACATCCGGATCTTCGGGCCGAGCTCACCGGAGGCCTCGCTGGAGGCACGGATCGCGCGCTACATCTCGGCGCCGCTGTCGCCGGTCGAGGTCCGCGAGCTCCCGTGCGACGTCTCCTTCCACGATGCGCCGGCGACGGAGTGGCAGATCGGCGCGGCCACGATCCGCGCCGAGGCGATCACCCACCGCGGTCCGACGCTCGGCTACCGGATCACCGACGGGGACACGTGTCTCTGCTACATCCCCGACCACGAGCCCGGGCTCGGCGCCGACCTCGAGAACCTGAACGAGGAGTGGATCTCCGGCTACAACCTCGCCCGCGACGCCGACCTGCTGATCCACGACTGCCAGTACACCGACGAGGAATACCCCGGCCACGAGGGCTGGGGCCACTCGCCGATCACCGCGACGCTCACGTTCGCTTCGCGGGTCGGCGCCAAGCGGACGCTGCTCTTCCACCACGACCCCCTGCACACCGACAGCTTCCTCGACGACCTCCACCGCAGCGCCCGGCGTTGCTGGGAGGACCTCGGCGGCAACCCCGAGCAGATCGGGATCGCGGCCGAACGGGCCGAGCTGACCGTCGAGGGTCAGCCCTCCGCAGCCCCCGCGCAGGCACGGATCGCCGTCTAGCGCGCCCGCCGCCGGCCATCGCCGATCCCGCTTCCGGCGCGGGTCGGCGACCAGGGGCGTCACGCCGGGACAACGGCGGCGGGCGAATTTTCGACGCCGGTACAAACACGGGACCGCGGCCCGCCCGGAGACTGATGGCGTTGGCAAGCCCCTGACGCCGCCCGATCGTGCCCGGCGGCGAGGAAGGAACCGGAATGACGAAGAGGATCAGCCTCACGGTCCTGGCGGCGTTGATCGCCGCGTTGATCGTGCCCGGTGTCGCATCGGCGCAGGACGGCGCGAAGCTGCTCGAGGCGAAGTCGCTCGAGCTCGACATGGTCTGGGTGGCCGTCGCGTGCGCGCTCGTCTTCCTGATGCAGGCGGGCTTCCTGTTCCTCGAGATCGGGTTCAGCCGCGAGAAGAACGCCGGCGCCGGCGTCGGGAAGATCCTGATCAACCTCGGGATCGTCACGATCGCCTGGTGGGCGGTCGGCTACGGCCTCAGCGGCTTCGGCAACGACGTCTTCGGCAACGACGGCTTCTTCTTCCACATCGGCCAGACGATCGGCAGCGGCGCCGACGCCTTCAACGTCGCCGGATCGGATGCGATGCTGATGCTCTACGGGCTCGCGTTCGCGGCGGTCTCGCTGGCGATCGTCTGGGGAACGACCCTGGAGCGGATCCAGTTCAGCGCCTACGTGATCTACGCGGTCATCTTCGGCGCCGTCATCTATCCACTCGTCGCCCACTCGGTCTGGGGCGGCGGCTTTCTCTCCGACGTCGGCGGCAAGCCGGTGATGGACTTCGCCGGCTCGTCGGTCGTCCACCTGACCGGTGCGGTCGGTGGCCTCGCGGCCCTGCTCTTGCTCGGCGCCCGCCGCGGCAAGTACGCCTCCGATGGCTCACCACGGGCGATCCCAGGACACTCGATGCCGTTCGTCGGCCTGGCAGTGATGATCCTCTGGATCGGCTGGTTCGGGTTCAACGGCGGCTCGACCTTCGGGACGAGCGACTCGTTCTTCGGCGAGGTCATGCTGAACACCCAGCTCGCCGCTGCCGCCGGGGTGATCGGCGCCGTCCTCGTCTGCTACCTGAAGACGCGATCGCTCGACGTCGGAATGGCCGGCAACGGCGCGATCGCCGGCCTCGTCGCAATCACGGCGCCGTCCGGGTTCGTCGAGTTCTGGGCGGCTCCGATCATCGGGCTGTTGGCCGGCGTCTTCGTCGTCTACTCGGTGATCGCCATCGAGCGCCGCCTCGACGATCCGGTCGGGGCGCTGTCGGCACACGGCATGGCGGGGATCTGGGGAACGATCTCGGTCGGGATCTTCGCCTCGCCGCGGCTGATCGCCGACGGCGCCGCGCCGGGGATCTTCTACGGGATCAAGGACGGCGGGCTCGCCGGGTCGCTCGGCCAGCTCGGCGTCCAGGCGCTCGCCGTTGTGGCGACGTTCACGTTCGTGTTCGTTGCCTCCTATGCGGTGTTCGCGGCGATCAAGGCCACGATCGGGCTGCGGGTCTCCGAGGAGGAGGAGCTGGCCGGCCTGGACATCACCACTCACGGGATGTACGGCTATCCGGAATCATTCATCCCACGAGAGGAATATCCGGGCTCGAGCGTGTACGAGCCGAGCGTTGCCGGAACCCCGATCGCACAGCCGGCGAAGATGGCCGGCCCACCGTCCGAAACCGCAGCAACCCCGAGCGCCTAGGAAGGAATCAGAAGATGAAGAAGGTCGAAGCGTTCATCCGGCACGAGGCGTTCGAGCCGATCCGCCAGGAGTTGCTCGAGCGGGGGATCCCGTCCCTCTCGATCTCGGAGGTGAAGGGGTCGGGACGCCAGAAGGGCGTGGTCGAGCACTACCGCGGCGCCAGCCTGACCGTCAACGTCCGGCCGAAGCTGAAGATCGAGTGCGTCGTCGACGACTCCGAGAAGGAGATGGTGGTCGAGACGATCCTCAAGCACGCCCGGACCGGATCGATCGGCGACGGCAAGATCTTCGTCCTGCCGGTCGAGGAGGCGATCAGGATCCGCACCGGCGAGGAGGGCGAGGACGTCCTCCAGGCCCACGAGGGCTCCGAGGTCCCGGCGAGCTAGCGCCGGCCGGCCGCCGCCCCGGCCGCGACTGATCAGCCGAGCGCTTCGCGGCGAGCGCGCTCGGCGGCCTGCTCGGCCTCGCGCGCGGCCCGCTCACGCGCCTCGCGGGCGTGCTCCTCGCGCTGCTCCTGGGCCTCGGTCTCGGTCTGCTTGGCGAGCCGCGCCCCTTCGAGCTCGGCTTCGCGGGCGGCGCGCTGCCGCGCCTTCTCGCCGCTCACCTCCGCCTCCCGTTTCAGCTTCTCCATCTCGGCCGCGAGCTTGCGCTCCGCCTCGGCCTTGGTGCGCCGTTCGGCCTCGTCGGCGAGGCGCTCGGCGAGCGTCTTGAGCCGGGCCTCGGCGAGGTTCAGCTTGCCTTCGATCTCCTTGCGCTCGTCGACCTCGGCCGCGAGCTTGCGGCGGCCGTCCTCGCGAACCCGCTCGAGCTCGTCCTCGAAACCGTCCTCGCGCTTCGCGATCCGGGCGTCGAGCTCACGCGCGCGATGCTCGATCCCCTCCTCGAGCTGCTTGCGGCGGGCCTCGATGTCGGTCTCCGCCTTCCGCCTCCGCAGCTCCATGCGCTCCTCGAGCTCGGCCTTGCGGCTCTTGAGCTCGGTGCTGATCTGCTCGGCGCCGCGCTCCTTCACCGCCGCGATCGCCTCCTTGACCTTCTCCTCGGCCCGCGAGCGAAGCTCCGCGCGGCTCTCCTCGAGCTTCTCCTCGTAGCTCTTCTCGGCCGCGGCGATCCGCTCCGCCGCCGACTTCTCGGCCCGATCGGCGCGCTCGGCCGCGGCGTCCCGCTCGGCGACGGCGCGGCGGGCGATCGACTCGGCGCCGGCGGCACGAAGCGCCGCCTCCCGGGCTTCACCGGCGATCCGCGTCGACTCCGCGACGAGCGTCTCGACATCGTCGGAGCGGGCCTTCTCGATCGCCTCCTGGAGCCCGTCGGTCGCTTCGCGGGCACGCTTCGTCTCGCTGGAGGGTTGCTCGTTCGCGCTCGATTCCATCAGGTCCTCCTGTCCGGATAGGACGGTTCGAGCCTACCCACTGCGGGCCGATCGGGCGCGGCCGATCACCGCTTCACCTGGGGTGCGGAGCCGTCGTAGCTGAACGAGACGGCGATCGCGAGGATCGAGCTGAGCAGCACGAAGAGGATCGCGGCCGCGAGCAGCTTCGGCATCTTCGCGGCATGCGCGTAGACGCCGACGAGGAAGCCGGCGCCGATCATCAGCGCGTAGGGACCGGCGTCGTCGCCGAGCGTGATGGCGATCACTGCGACCTCGGAGGGGCTCACGGCGCCATTATCATCGACCCGAGTGAGCTCCCTGCCTTCAACCGCGGCCGGGTCCGGCCCCGAGCAGCCCGCGGGGACCGGCTTCGAGGCGACCCGGGACGCGCTCGCGGCAGCGGGCTATCTCGCCGACGACTCGGCGTCGCTCGTCTCCCACCTGGCCCAGCGGCTCGGCAAGCCGGTGCTCGTCGAGGGGCCCGCCGGAGTCGGCAAGACCGAGCTGGCGAAGGCGCTCTCCCGGGCGACGGGACGGCCGCTGATCCGCCTCCAGTGCTACGAGGGGCTCGACGAGGCGAAGGCCCTCTACGAGTGGAACTACCGCAAGCAGCTCCTCCGGATCCAGGCCGAGTCCGCTGCCGCCGGGCCGGACGGCGCGCCCGCCGGTGACGCCGTCATGGAGGACATCTTCGGCGAGGAGTTCCTGCTCACGCGACCGCTGCTCGCCGCGATCGCCTCCGACGAGCCGGTCGTGCTGCTGATCGACGAGATCGACAAGACCGACCAGGAGTTCGAGGCGATGCTGCTCGAGGTCCTCTCCGACTTCCAGATCTCGATCCCCGAGCTCGGCGTCGTCGAGGCACAGTCGATGCCGCTCGTGCTGCTGACCTCGAACAATTCGCGGGAGCTGACCGAAGCTCTGAAGCGGCGCTGCCTCTACCTCTGGCTCGACTACCCGTCGATCGAGCGCGAGGTCGAGATCGTCCGGCTCCACGCCCCCGATCTCGACGCTGAGCTCGCCCGCCGGCTCGTCGAGGTGGTCGGGATGGTCCGCGAGCTCGACCTCAAGAAGCCGCCGTCGATCGCCGAGTCGATCGACTGGGCGCGGGCGCTGCTGCTGCTCGGCGCCGACCAGATCGACGCCGAGACGTTCAACCGGACGATGAGCATCATCGTCAAGCACCGGACCGACCTCGACCTCGTCGCCGAGCGGGTCGGCATGCGGCTTCCCACCGCCCGCGGCTCCGACGGGCCCGCCGCCGCGACGCCGGGATGACGTCGTGGCCGCGGCGGGCAACGACCTGATCGCCGACCAGCTCGTCTCCTTCTGCGACGAGCTCCGCGAGGAGGGCCTCGCGATCGGGACGGCGGAGATCCTCGACTCGTTCGCGGCAGTCGAGCAGGTCCCGTGGAGTGATCGGGCCCAGTTCCGCGAGGCGCTCGCCGCGACGCTCGCGAAGTCCCAGGAGGACCGCCATCTCTTCGACCGGGTTTTCGATCGCTGGTTCTTCCGGGCCGCCGAGCTCGAGGCGATCGAGCGCGAGGGGGTCGAGGGCGAGGCCGGCGACGGCACTCCGGGCATGGGCGAGGCCGGCGACGGCGGCGAGCGCATCGACGTCGAGGAGCTGATCGAGATGATCCGGCAGGCGATCGCCGCCGGCGACGAGGCCGCGATGCGCGACCTCGCCCAGCTCGCCGTCGCCGCCTTCGGGCGCCGTGGCGAGGGCTCGGGGGTCGTCGGCGTCGACGTTCAGCGGATCCGCCGCTCGCTCGGCCTCACCCCCGGGTCGAGCGGGGCCGACGGCGCGGCCGAGGACGTCGAGATCGATCGCGAGGGGCTCCGCCGCTTCGAGTCCCACCTCCGCCGCGAGCTCGAGCGGCAGCTGATCGAGCGGACCGGGAAGCTGCCACCGGCGCGACCGCTCGCCGACCTCGACCGGGCGCTGCCGACGAATCCGACCCAGGACCTCGCTGCGGTCCACCGATCGGTGACGATGCTGAAACGGCGCCTCGCGACGCTCGGCAACGAGCACCGCGGACGCCGCAAGGGTCGCGTCGTCGACGTCCGCCGGACGATGCGGGCCTCGCTCGAGACCGGCGGCGTGCCGCTGACGCTGCGCTACCGGCCGAAGCGGCCGCGGCGGCCGGAGATCTACGTGCTCTGCGACGTCTCGACGTCGGTCACGTCGGCGAGCGTCTTCTTCCTCAGCGTCCTCCACGCGCTCCACGACTCGTTTCGGAAGCTGCGCAGCTTCGTCTTCATCGAGCGGATCAGCGAGGTGACCGAGACGTTCGAGCGGGAGCGCGACTTCCGGAAGATCAGCGAGCGGATCAGCCAGGACGGTGGCGTCGCCGACATCTCCGGCTACACCGACTACGGTCGCGTCTGGCTCGAGTTCCTCGAGGAGATCTCCGCCGACCTCGATCCGCGCTCGACCGTGATCGTCCTCGGCGACGCCCGCACGAACGGCCGCGACCCCCACGCCGCCGCATTCGCGCAGCTCACCGAGCGCGCCGGCCGGACGTTCTGGCTCAACCCCGAGCCGCGCCTCTACTGGAACTACGGCGACTCGGTCATGGCCGCCTACGAGCCGCACACGACCGAGGCGTTCGAGTGCTGGACGACCAAGCACCTCGAGCACTTCGTCGACGTCGTAGCCCGGCCGTAGCGAGCGAAGCAGCCCTCGATACCTCGGCATCGACTCGACTGAGAAGTGGACAGATTGTCTGTCCACTTGCTACCGTTGTAGCCATGAAGACCGTCGCCGCCACCGAGTTCAAGCAGCGCTGCCTCGCGATCCTCGACCGCGTCGGCCCGGAGGGGATCGTGATCACCAAGCATGGCAAGCCGGTCGCCAAGCTGGTCCCGGTCGAGGAAGGCTCGGCGGAGCTGATCGGGAGCCTCGCCGGCAAGGTCGAGGTCACGGGGGACATCCTCGGCACCGGACTGCGCTGGGATGCTGAACCTTGACACCCACATCCTCGTCCACGCGCTCGGCGGGGATCTCACGCGGCGGGAGCGGGAACTCCTCACGGCCGATACCTGGAGCATCTCGGGCATCGTTCTCTGGGAGATCGCCAAGCTGGTCCAGCTCGACCGACTCGAACTCGATCTCGATGACGGCGACGTCGTCCGGGCCCTCGCGAAGATCCACACCTGGCCGCTCACGCTGGATGTCTGCAAGGCGATCGCCGACCTCGACTTCGCTGCCGATCCCGCGGACGAGCTGATCGCGGCGACGAGCCTCGTCCACGGCGTTCCGCTGGTGACCCGCGATCGGCGGATCCGCCGATCGAGGGTCCTCCCGCTCGCAGGTTGAGTCATTCGGCGTCCGGTCGGGGCTATGATCGAAGCCGTCAAGGGGTGCTCGCGGGCAGCGGGCTGAGATAGCGTCTCCGGGACCTCCCCGCCCGGCGCTGACCCTCCGAACCTGTGCGGTAATTCGCGCGAAGGGAAGATCGTCATCGCCGAGAGGCCCTCAGCCGCGGCAGCGGCCGCCGAGCAGGATCCATCCGGAGACCCGGCGCCGGCGGCGATCCGCGTCGGCGGCCTCAGCCACCGCTTTGGCGCCATCGAGGTGCTCGCCGGGATCGAGCTCGAGGTCGCGCCGGGTGAGACGCTGGCGCTCGTCGGCCCCTCCGGCTGCGGGAAGTCGACGCTGCTCGAGCTCGTCGCCGGCCTGCAGCCGCTGCAGGCCGGCAGCATCGAGATCGACGGCGATCCGTCGCCGGCCGCCCGGACCGCGCGCTCGGCCTGGATGCCGCAACGCGACCTGCTACTGCCCTGGAAGCGGGCTGCCGACAACGCCGCCGTGGCGTTGCGACTGGCAGGGGGCGATCGCCGCGAGAGCAGGCGGCGAGCCGGCGCGATGCTGCACCGCCTCGGCCTCTCGGGCTTTGCCGACGCCCTGCCGGGCGAGCTCTCGGGCGGCATGCGCCAGCGGGTCGCGGTGGCACGGACCCTGCTCGCCGGAACCCCGGTCCTGCTCCTCGACGAGCCGTTCGCGGCGCTCGACGCGATCACCCGCGGCGAGCTGCAAACCTGGCTGCGGGCGACGCTCGCATCCGAGCACCGGAGCACGCTGCTCGTCACGCACGACGTCGAGGAGGCCCTCTACGTGGCCGACCGGGCGGCGATCCTGACGCCGCGCCCGGCCGCGGTCACGGCCGTGATCGAGGCCCCGGCGATCCCGGCCGCGGCGCGGGCCGACGCGATCAGCGACCCGGCGTTCGTCGCCGCCAGGGCCGCAGCCCTGAAGTCGCTGGGAGCGGCGGCATGAACGGCCGGCTCACTTCCATCCTGCGTCTCTGGCCGACCGCGCTCGCCGTCCTCGCGCTGCTCGGCGCCTGGCAGCTCGCGGCATCGACCGGGGCCATCGCCGATGCCCTCGGCCTCGACTCGTTCCTCGTGCCGTCCCCGGCTGAGATCGGCGACTCGCTGTGGACCGATCGCAGCCTGCTCGCCGACAACGCCTGGGTGACGCTGCAGGAGGTCGTCGCCGGCTTCGCCGCTGCGCTCGCCCTCGGGATCGCGACGGCGGTCCTGCTCCACCTCTCGCCGCTCGCGCGGCGGATCTCCTATCCACTCGTCATCGCCTCGCAGACGATCCCGGTGATCGTCATCGCCCCGGTCCTCGTCGTCTGGTTCGGGTTCGGGATCGGCCCGAAGGTCGCGATCATCGCGCTGATCTGCTTCTTCCCGATCGCCGTCAACGCGCTCGACGGGCTCGGCACGGTCCCCGCCGAGCAACGGAAGCTGATGCGCTCGCTCGGTGCAGGCCGGCTCCGGGTGCTGACGATGCTGGAAGCACCGACGGCGCTGCCGTTCGTGCTGAGCGGGGCGAAGATCGCCGCCGCGGTCGCCGTGATCGGAGCCGTCTTCGGCGAGTGGGCGGGCGCCAACGACGGCCTCGGGCACCTGATGCTCGTCGACAACGCCCAGCTCGAGGTGCCGCGGATGTTCGCGGCGATGGTCTGGCTGTCGGCGATGGCGATCGCCCTGTTCGGGCTGCTGAGCATGATCGAGCGGCGGATCGCCTGGTGGGGCGCAGCCGAGCACGGCCCGCAAGCGGAAGCCGGCGGCCGGTGAGGACGCGGCTGACCTTGGCGATCGGCGGGTTGCTGGCGGCGGTGGCGGTCACCGGTTGCGGCGGCGGTGGCGGAGGCAACGGTGGGAACGAACGCTTCGATCTCGCGCTCGACTTCTACGTGAACCCCGATCACGCCGGGATCTACACGGCGCTCGATCGCGGCTACTTCGCCGACGCCGGCCTCGACGTCCAGCCGCAGGTGCCCTCCGATCCGTCGGCGCCGATCAAGCAGGTCGCCGCCGGCCGCGTCGACCTCGCGATCTCCTACGAGCCCGAGGTGGCGCTGGCACGCGATCAGGGCCTCGACGTAGTCGCCGTCGCGGCACTCGTCAACGGTCCGCTGACGTCACTGATCTCGCTGCCCGAGGCAGGCATCCGGTCGGCGGCTGATCTGACCGGCAAGACCGTCGTCACCGCCGGGATCCCCTACCAGGCCGCCTATCTGCAGACGATCCTCGAGCGCGCCGGCGTCGATCCCGGCTCGGTCGACCAGGTGGACGTCGGCTTCAACCTGATGCAACCGCTCATCTCCGGCCGCGCCGACGCGATGTTCGGCGGCTTCCTCAACGTCGAGGGAGTCGACCTCGCCGAGCGCGGGCTGGATCCGCGGGTCGTTCCGGTCGATCGGCTCGGCGTCCCGACCTACGACGAGCTCGTGCTCGTCGCCGACGGCGAGCGGCTCGCATCCGACCCGGAGCCGATCCGCGAGTTCATCGCCGCGCTCGAGCGCGGCACCTACGCGGCCGCCCGCGCCCCGCGGGCGGCCACCGACGCGATCGTCGCCGCCGGCAACGGCCTCGACCCGGGCCTGACCAGGGCCGAGGTCGACAAGACCCTGCCGCGCCTGCTCCCGCCCGGCGACATGCCGTACGGCTGGATGGATCGGAAGCGCTGGCAACGCTTCGCCGACTACCTCTACGACGCCGGCCAGCTCGACTCGACGCCCGACGCCTCGAAGCTGCTGACGAACGACCTGCTGCCGCCGGCACGCGGTGGTGGCTAAGCCGCCTCGTACTCGGGGTTCGGCGGGTGGTAGCGGAGCGGCGGCATCCCGGCCGCCGACAGCCCGGCGAGGGTGAAGCGGGCCGCGAGGGCTCGGTAGGGGGCATAGGGCGCGTAGAACTCCTCGACCTCGGCGACCGTGGCGCGCCGGCCGCGACCGGAGAGATGGCCGACCAGCTTCAGGTAGGCGACGTCGCCGGCGGGCAGCGAGTCGAGGTCGCCGCGCCCCTTGAGGGCGAGGCACTGGATCGTCCAGGGGCCGATCTCGCTGATCGCGAGGAGCCGGCGATCGCCGCGGGGGTCACCGGGGTCGCAGCGGCCGGAGGCGATCTCGCGGGCGGCCTTGACGAGAGCCAGGGCGCGCTTCGGGGCCAGATCGCAGGCGACCAGTTCGGCCGGGGCGAGCGCGGCGACGACCTCCGGCCCGGGCACGTCGGCGAGCGGGCGGGCGCCGGGGGGACCGCTCAGGGCCGTTCCCCAGCGCTGCACGATCCGGCGCTGGATCCGGGCCGCCTCACGCGACTCGATGAGCTGCTCGGTTACGGCCCAGGCGAACGCCTCCCAGGGGCTCGGGCAGCGGCGCACGCGAAGCCAGGGCAACCGCCGGATCAGCGGGCCGAGCAGCGGGTCGGCGCGGAAGCGGCGCTTGAAGTCGGCGAGGTCGTCGTCGACCGCGAGGGCGTGGCGGGCGCGGCGGATCGCCTCGTCGAGGTCGGCGTCGGTAGCGGCCTCCGCACCGGCCCCCGGCAGCCACGGCGGCGGCGCGGGAAGCGCCGCGATCGCGATCCGGCGGGAGCGCGGCTGCGACCAGGCACGGACGAGGACCGGCCGGCCGGCGACGTGCATGAACCGCTCGTAGACACCGCCGCGATGGCGGGAGACGCGGTCGGGCACGCGGCCTTCGAACCGGTAGATCCCGGGCGGCTCGACCTCGACGAGCAGCGAGCCGCCGCGGTCGCGGACCGGCGCGCCCGCCGCGGCAGGCGCCGGCATCAGCGGCCGAGCAGGTGAACGTCGACCAGGAAGGAGCGGCTCGCGATGACGTCGCGGTCGCCGCGACTGCGGCGCAACGGCCGCCGGCTGCGATTCGAGGTCACCGCTTTGGCGGCGCTGACGGCGGCAACCGTTGCGGCGCCGGCGGCAAGGCCGCCGGCGGCCACCACTGCCATCGCGCGAATCTCGCTGCGCCAGGCGATCAGCTCGGAGGGAGAGCGGCGCTCGGGAAGCGCCCGGACGCTCTGCCCGCCGGCCTCCTCGTCGCCGCCGTCGAGCGGCTCCTCGACCGCCTCCGCGTCAACCACCTGTCCCGTGCTCATCGGTGGCCAGTCTACGCTCCGCACAGGCGTCGCGACGTGAGCAAATGCGACACTTCCGGGATGAGCGAACAGCTTTCCGCGCAAGGTCCGCGAATCGAGTCCGACGTCTTCGCGAAGGCCCGCGACCACGACCGGCGCGAGATCCTCGAGCTCGCCGAGAAGGCGGACATGATGCCCTACTTCCGGCTCCTCACCTCCGCCGCGGGGCCGGTCGTCGAGATGGAGGGCCGGGAGACGATCATGCTCGGCTCCAACAACTATCTGGGGCTGACCGGCGACCCGCGCGTCAAGGCCGCCGCCCGCGACGCGCTCGACACCTACGGGACGGCGCTGACCGGCTCGCGGCTCCTCAACGGCACGATCCCGCTCCATCTCGAGCTCGAGGAAGAGCTCGCCGACTGGATGGGCACCGAGGCCGCGCTCGTCTTCACGACCGGCTACCAGGCCAACGTCGGCTGCATCGGCACGATCCTGCAGCCCGGCGACACGGTGATCTGCGACTCCGGCGACCACGCCTCGATCCTCGACGGCTGCCGGCTGTCGGGCGCGAAGCTGCGGCCGTTCCGCCACAACCGGATGGACAAGCTCGAGCGGATGCTCGAGCGGGCCGCCGGCGACGGCGGCGGCGTCCTCGTCGTCGTCGATGGCGTCTTCTCGATGGAGGGGGACATCTGCCCGCTGACCGAGGTCGTCGCCCTCTGCGAGCGCTACGGGGCGCGGCTGATGGTCGACGAGGCCCACGGCGTCGGCGCGCTCGGCGCCCGTGGCGCCGGGGCGTCGGAGCTGCTCGGCGTCGAGGAGTCCGTCGACCTGCGGATGGGGACCTTCTCGAAGAGCTTCGCATCCTGCGGCGGCTTCATCGCAGGGCCCGCCGAGGTGATCGACTACCTGCGGATCGCGGCTCGCTCGTTCCTGTTCAGCGCCGCCGCCGTCCCGGCGGCGATCGGGGCCGCGCTCGGCGCCCTGCGGATCATCCGTGAGGAGGGGCCGGAGCTGATCGGCCGCCTCCTCGACAACGCTGCCTACCTGCACGCCGGGCTGACCGGTCTCGGCCTCCGCGTCGTCGCGCCGACTGCGCTGCCGGGCGGCGGCGAGGCGCTGACCCCGATCGTGCCGGTGATCGTCGGCGAGGACGTCCGCGCAGCGATGCTCTGGAAGGCGCTCTACGAGGAGGGCCTCTACACGAACGTGGCCCTCCATCCCGCGGTGCCGCCGGCGGGGGCGCTGCTGCGGACGAGCCTGATGGCAACCCACGAGCGCGACCACCTCGACCGCGCTCTCGCCAGCTTCGAGCGGGTCATCGAGCGCTCGCCCGAGCTCTTCACCGGCTGACCGGCGTCGCCGAAACCGGCGATCGGTGTCGTAATTAATTACCCCTGTTCGGGTAGTTTCAACTTGTCCGTTTGGTCACAAGACCTGTTCGCTGTTGTTTCGGCCTCAAAAACATGCTCTTAGCGGGTCTGGTGGACGGATATCCGAGGGGTTGGGGGGCACGTCCGAGCGCCGGTCACTAGGGTGCCCCGGGCACCGAACGCTACCGGGGTAGGAGCGAGTCGGAGGGCCTTCCTCAAGCGGGCCTCCCGGATCCTCGATCCATGTGGATCGCCCTCGTTCGGCGTGAAAAACCCAACACGACACCACGCTCTCAAGCAGGAGGAGGAGTGAGTATGGAAGCTGCCTCGACGGCTGCACCCGCCGCTGTGCCGCAACACATCCGTGCCCTCGAGCACGCCAACCGGGTTCGCCTCGCGCGCGCCGCCTTGAAGCGCGCGGTCCGGGCCGGTGACTTGAGGGTGGAGCAGGTGGTTCGCTCCTGCCCCTGGGAGGCGGAGACGATGACCGTCTCGGAGTTGCTGCGCAGCCAGTCGCGGTGGGGCCGCACGAGGACCCGCAAGTTCCTGGTACCGCTGGCCGTCAACGAGAATCGTCAGCTCGGCCGGCTGACACTGCGCCAGCGGGAGGCTCTCGCCGGCGCCCTCGAGGAGAAGCAGGCCTCACGCCGCTGATCTTGTCCGTCCAGTCGCCGGCTCGGGTGGAGAGGCCCGGGCCGGCGGCGTAGCCCGGCAGTCCGAGTCCGAACCGGACCGCTCTCAGCGCCGGTTCCGCCGCGGCGCGGCGAGCCGGTAGCGATCGCCACCCGACCGCCGGCTGAACGCCCGCGTCAGCAGCAGGGCCGCAACGACGAACACCGCCACTCCGATCGCCGCCCTGGCGAGCTGCGGGAGACCCGCCGGCCCGAGGTAGAAGAGCAGACCGAGCACGATCAGCGCCGGGACGCCGGCGAGCACCGCCGTGTGCGAGCGGTAGCCGGCGAAATGCTCGCGGATGCTCAGCTCGAGGCCGCCGATCGAGCCGAGAGCGAGTCCGGCCGCGATCAGGATCGCCCCGCGGGAGCCGCCGATGACGAAGAAGCCGAGGATCAGCATCACGATCGCCGCCAGCACGCAGAGCTCGACGAGCGGGAAGCTCCCCCACGGCGCCGGCGGCGGCTCGTCGGCGGCCGTTCGGCGCGGTGCCGGCGTGGCGCGCTTCGGCGCCTCCTCGGCCCCGGCGGCCTGATCTCTGCCCGCCGCCGCCGCGCGCGTACGGCGCTTGCGCCGCTTACGCGACTTCGACGAGGCCATCGCCGCTCTTGTTCGGGGCGGGACGCGCGATCAGCACGCCCCGGAGGCTAAGGGACAGCCGGAGGAGAGCTTCACCCGCCACCAGCCGAGGATCATCCCGAGCAGACCCCAGCGCGGCCGCGAATGCCAGTGCTTGCAGCTCCGCTCGCCGACGTCTTCGCCCCGCACCCGGACCCATCGATGGGCGGCGGGATCGGCGATCATCCGCTCGACCAGCGCCCGGTTCGACTCCTCGGCCGCTGCACGACGCCCGATCTCGGCCCGTGACTCCGCGAGCCGGTCGACGAGACCGTCGCGGACGCGCTCGAGCTCGGCGATCCCGAGGACCCTCGGGCCGCCTGCGGCCCCGACCGCCCATTCGATCCCGTGCCGCGGGAAGCTGCTCGCGAACAGCTCCGAGAGCTCCCGCTCGAGCTGCGCGATCTGGCGGCGCAGCGAGCGGCGGGCGGCGCCGGTGTCGCTTTCGGCATCGCGGCTGCGCTCGAAGAGCGGGGCCGCTGCAGCGGCCGGATCCCACCGGGACTTCGATTCGTGCTCGAGAAGCTCCGTCACCCGGGCTCCCTTTCCGGATCGCGTTCGATCATGATAACCGCGATCGGCGGGGGATTGCAGCGGTTCGTCAATCGGCCGCGATGATCTCTGCGGCCAGCCAAAGCGCTTCCTCGACGGCGATCTCGGGGACGCCGGCGACGCCGACCGCTGCGAGCACGGTGCGCCGCGTCGCCGGGCTGACCCCGCGCCCGGAGCCGATCGCGCCGAACAGGAGCGCCACCGGGCGTTCCTCGTCGGCGATCACGAGGGTGCCGGCCGGAAGCTCCCCGGGACGACCCTCGAGCGCCTCCCCGGCGCTGCTCAAGCGGATCCCGAGCGGTCCCGAGATCGCGTCCGCATCGAACGCGACCACCGGCACCCCGGATTCGATCATCGCCACGGTCAGCGCATCGTCGAGGAGGTTGCTGCTGAGGAATCCTCCCTTGAGCATCCGCTCGCGGACGATCGCCTCCGGTGCCGTCAACTGCGTATCGGGGTCGAGGCCGATGTGGCGGTAGAAGACCCGGTAGGCGGAGGGGATCGGCTTCGTCCTGAACGCGATCGCCTGCGGGCCGCCGAAGCGGTCGGAGAGCGCGGCGAGCCGGCGCTTCAGCTCCCGCGGCGTCCGTCCCGAGCCATGATCGACCTCGAGCCGGCGGATGTAGAGGCCGGGGTGCTCCTCGCGGAGCGCCGCGTCGACCGGCCCGCGCGCGGCGAGGGGCGGGTCGTCCGCTCCGTCCGTCACCGGACTTCAGCCTCGCGGCGCCGGGTCGCCGCGAGCAGGTCGTCGACGAGGCCGGAGATCTCGCCGGTGTCGTAGTTGCCGGCGCGGATCGCGGTGTCGTGGACGATCCCGCCCGGATAGGCGAGGACGATCGTCGGGCAGACGCCGACGCGGTAGAGGTTCGAGACGGCCCCGTCGCGGTCGAGGCCGACCGGGACCTTCCAGCCGTGCTCGCGGATGATGTCGGCCACAGTCCCGGGATCGTCGCGAACGTCGATGCTGAGGAAGTTGACGCGGTCGCGGTAACGGTGCGCGACGTCGTCGAAGGCGTCCTGGCTGGGGATGCAGTCGCCGCCGCGGGTGAACCAGAACGAGATCGCGAGTGGCTTGTCGAACAGGTCGCAGACGCGGATCGCGCCCGGCGCCGTGATCTCGCAGGCGGGCGTTCGCCGGTCGCCTTCCGGGCAGGGGTTGCGGGAGCTCTCGCAGTCGTCCTGGGCGACGTTGGCGTCCGCATCGACCGCCTCCGGGGCGAGCGCGTCGGGGACCGCGAAGCCGGCGAGCGGCAGGCCGCGATCGAGAACGATGCCGGTGTCCTCGTCCCCGAGCAGGTTGAGGAGGGCGACGACGATCAGGGCAACGAACGCGAGCCCGACGAACATCGAGTAGCGGCCGCTCGGACGCGGGCGGTCCGGGCTGGAGAGCCCGCGCGGAACCCTTCTCCTCGGCTCGTCCCGTTGGCGCTCGTTCCCGTCCTTGCCGTCCTCCTCCGGCCACCAGCCGCCGGGATCGCGATCTCCCTCGCCGGCCATGCTCAGGCGGGCGCGTCGGCGCCGCGACCGGAGCGCCTCGAGGCGAGCGCGCGACGCAGCGACGGCAGCGGATGGAAGCCGTGCTCGGCCCAGACGAGCGCCGCCGGCAGGACCAGCATCACGCCCGCCAGCGCCACGGTCAGATCGACGACGGTGACGATCCCGAAGTCACGGAGCATCGTGATCCGGCTGAAGGCGAGAACGCCGAAGCCGGCGATCGAGGTGATGCCCGATGCGAGCACGGCGGTCCCGGTCCGGGCATAGGTCGAACGCAGCGATTCGCCGACGCTGAGCCCGCGTGCCCGCTCCTCGTGGTAGCGGGCCGCGAGGATGACGCTGAACTCGGTGGCGACCGCGATCACGAGCGCCCCGAGCGTCGCCGACATCGGGTTCAGCGGGATGTCGATCGCCTCGAGGACGAGCGCCGACCATCCGGTCGCGAGGGCGATCGGGAGCAGCGGGACGAGCGCCCTCCCCGGCGAGCGATAGACGGCGAGAAGGACGAGGCCGACTGCGAGCAGTCCGGCGACGGCGAGCCAGTAGCGCGAGCCGGACAGCTCCGCTGCGGCGTCGGCGGTCAGCACCGGCAGGCCGGCGACCTCGGCGTGGACGCCGTCGGGAGGATCGAGCTCGGAGCGGATCTCGGAGATCAGGCTCTCCTGCTCGTCGAGCGGCATCACCGGGATCAGGAACGAGAGGGCGGCGACGTCGCCGGCGTCGGAGCGCGACAGGATCGCCTGCGAGAAGTACTCGGGCACGGCGGCGAGGACCGCGTCGATCCGTTGCTGGCCCGGCGGCTGCCCGGAGCTCAGGTCGAAGAGATCGGACAGCGCCGGCCCCGGGCACAGCTCGGCCGACTCGGCGAGGCAGTTCGGAGTATCCGGCCCGAACCCGTGCTCGGCCAGCACCCGCTGCTTGAAGTCGCTCATCCAGGCGATCGCGGCGGGCGTCGTGACATCGCCGGAGACGACGACGTCGAGCTCCTGGGAGACGCCGGTCGCCTGCTGGAGGCGGTCGACGGACTCGAGCGCCGGCAGATCGGACGGCACGAGCTCGCGGATGTCGCTGATCACCTTCGTGCCGGTACCCGCCACCCAGCCGGTGGCGGCCAGGACGGTTGCGATCACGAGCACCCTGCCGGGTTGCTGGATGGCGGCCGCGAGCGCCCCCTCCCAGGCGGCCGCCGCGTGCTGCCGCGTCGATGCCGCGATCCCGGCGCTGCGCCGTCCGACGGCGGCGAGCGAGCTCCCGGCGGCGCCGGCGCGGCCGCTCGCCGAGCCGGCCCAGCGGGCGATCCGGCCCGGTCCGGGCGTCGCCGGCGGCGCCATCGAGAGCGCCGCGAGCCCGGCCGTCAGCGAAATCACCAGCGCCGCCGCGATCCCGGCGACGAGCGCGATCGCGAACTCGCGGACCATCGGGATCGGCGACAGGGTCAGGGTCAGGAACCCGACCGCTGTGGCGAGCGCGGCGGTGGCGATCACGGGACCGCCGCGGACGGCGGCGACCACCGCCGACGCCGGCGGCCTCCGGCCCGCGGCGGCCGCCTCCCGGAATCGCGCCTGGAGCTGGATCGCGTAATCGACGGCGAGACCGATCACGACCGGGAGGACGGCGACCGACGCCATCGTCAGCGAGCCGCCGAGCAGCGAGAGGAGCCCGAAGGCGAAACCGGCCGACCCGATCGCAGTCAACAACGGCAGCAGTCGCAGCGGCGGACCGAAGACGAGCAGCAGGACGATCCCCATCACGACCAGGGCGGCGCCGAACAGGATCGCGATCTGGCCGCCGAGCTCGTCGGCGAGGCCCTGGACGACGACCGGCACCCCGGAGATCTCGTAGCTGCCGTCGCGGAGCGCGAACTGGTCGTCGGCCACCGCCGAGCGGACGAGGCCGATCGCGTCGCGGCGCTCCGACTCGGAGATGCCGGGCCGCAGCCGGATCGAGATCAGCGCCCCGCGATCGCTCGGGAACAGGTAGCCGAACTTCGACTTCGGCGGGGCGCCGGGCTTCGTCTGGTCGAAGACGATCGAGGAGACGAACTGGGCGTTGTCGATCGAGAGGCCCTGGAGGACCGTCGCCGGGCTGAGGCCGGTCGCGAGGAACTGGCGGAGGGCCTTCTGCTGCTGCTCCGGAGTGGCGTTGCGGAGCGAGCGGATCTGCTGCACGATCGCCTCGTTCGAGCGGGCCGCCGCCTCGTTGATGAAGGTGGCCGGCCCGAGCACGACCCGGGTCGCCCCGAGGTCGGCGATCTGCCGGCAGACGTCGGCCGCGTACTGACCGCTCGCGTCGGGACGGCCGGCGAGGCAGGTCTCGAGCCCGAGCAGCCGGTCGATGTTCGACGTCAGCATCAGCTTCTGGAGGTCGCCCTCGACGAGGACGACGATCGCGTCGTCGCCGAAGCGGTCGTGGAACTCCTTGGTGCTCTCGAACGCCGGCGAGCCGTTGTCGACGAGCTTGTCGGTCCCGGCGTCGGGCGTCAGCCGCAGCGCGCCGACGACGGCGACGATCGCGACGACCGAAACGGCCGCGGCGATCGCCGCGGCCGGATGGGTCACCGACCACTCTCCTAGGCGTCCGAGCAGGCGCCGCACGGGTCAGAGGTTAGGGGCGCGGACAGAGGACAGAGGACAGAGGACAGTCTGTCCTCTGTGAGCGAGCGCAGCGAGCGGCCTGTCCTCTCGCGCGGCGAAGCCGCGCTCAGTCCATCGCCAACGGGCCGTCGACCTCTGCGTTCAGGAACTGCCGGACGAAGTCGTTGTCCGAGTTGAACAGCTCCTCGCTGGGGCCGCTCTCGACGATCCGACCCTTCCAGAGGACGGCGATGAAGTCGGCGATCCGGCGGGCGGTGCCGAGGTCGTGGCTGATCACCATGTAGCAGCCGCCGTTCTCCTCGTGGACCTCGCGGATCAGCTCGCAGAGCAGCGCCGTCCGGACCGGGTCGAGGCCGGAATCGGGCTCGTCGAAGAAGACGATCGCCGGGTCGAGGACGAGGGCCCGCGCGAAGCCGGCCCGCTTCCGCATCCCGCCCGAGAGCTCGTTCGGCATCTTGTAGTGCGCCTCGGCGAGGCCGACCTCGCCGAGCCTCCGGTTGACGATCTCGGAGATCTCGTCCTCGGACTTGTCGGTGTGCTGGCGCAGCGGGAAGGCGGTGTTGTCGTAGATGTTCATCGAGCCGAACAGCGCCCCGTCCTGGAACAGCAGGCCGAACTTCTTGCGCATCTCGAAGAGCTCGTCGTCGGTCATGCTCGGGACCGACTCGCCATGGACGAGGATGTCGCCGGCGTCGGGGTAGAGCAAGCCGACGATCAGCTTGATCAGGACGCTCTTGCCGGTCCCCGACGGGCCGAGGACCATCGAGACCTCGTTGTCGGGGAGCCCGAGGTTGAGGCCGTTCTGGATCCGCGTGTTGCCGAACTGCTTGACGAGGTCGATCACCTCGATCGCGTCCTCGCCGCCGTGATCGCGCTTCTCGCCGGTGTGCCAGCGGTACGGGTCGGTGTCGTCCGGCTCGACGCCGGGGATCGTGTAGTCGACGTTGAGCCTGCCGAGCTCGGGGGCGGCGGCATCGGGGTCGCCGCCGATCGGCCCGCTCGCCGGCGCCTGCGCCGGCGGCGTCGGCGCCGGCCGGCCCTCGTACATGTGCTGTTCCTGGTTCTCGTCGGCCACGTCGCTCCTCCTGCCTAGATGCTACTCAGTGCTACTCAGCCGCCGATCGGGGCCCGCGGGTTCGCGCCCCAGAAGACCAGCGTTCCCATCATCCCGATGATGTGGACGAGGACTATGTTCAGCACCATCGACTTCGCCGTCGCGGTGCCCACCCCGACCGGGCCGCCCGACGCCGTGTAGCCGTAGTAGCAGCCGACGAGCACGATCGCCGTCGCCATGAACATCCCCTTGATGACGCTGAATATCAAGTCGGGTGGGTTCTGGAACATCCAGAAGATCAGCAGGTAGCCGCCGCTCGAGGTGTCGCCGATCTGCTCGACGACGGCGATGTAGGAAGCGACGAAGCCGACCCCGATCGCGGCCAGGTACATGAACGGGAGCGTCATCCAGGCGGCGAGCAGGCGGGTCGCGGCGAGGAAGGTGACCGGCTGGATGCCCATCACCTCGAGCGCGTCGATCTCGTCGGAGATACGCATCGCTCCGAGCTCGGCGACGATCCCGGTCCCGACCTTGGCGCTCATCATGTAGCCGAAGGCATAGGGGATCACCTCGCGCAGATCGCACCAGGCGGCGAAGTTGCCGGCGTAGGCCGGCGCGCCGACCGAGCGCGTGAAGTAAGCGCCCTCGATCCCGCACTGCAGGCCGAGGATGAAGACCAGGCCCCAGATGACGATCGTCGAGCCGAGGATCAGGACGCCGGCCTGACGCAGCGCCTCGCCGAAGAACTGGAAGACGCGGCCCGAGTAGACGAGGCCCATGACCCGCAGGCAGAACCGCGAGATCTCCCCCATCGAGGAGAGCCATTCGCGAGGCAGCGCCAGCCAGCCGGTCATCTACTTGATGGTCGAGATCTCGGGATGGGTGGCGAGGAGCGTCTGCGTGAAGACGTAGTTGAACGCGAAGACGCCCATGAACGCGATCACGACCGCCTCATTGACGGCAGTGCCGACGCCCTGCGCACCTCCGGACGCATTCATCCCTTTGTAGGAGCAGACGATCGCGACGATCGCCCCGAACAGCGTCGTCTTCAGGACCGAGCCCCAGAGGTCGGTGACCGACGCGTTGTTGAACAGGGTTGCGAAGAACCCGCCGAGCGGCTGCCCGTAGGTGAGCTCGGCGAAGATCCCGCCGCTGATCCCGAACAGCAGCGCGTAGATGTTGAGCAGTCCGGTGATCAGCATCAGGCTGAGGAAGCGCGGGACGACGAGGTTCTTGATCGGATCGACACCGAGGACCATCAGCGCGTCGAGCTCCTCGCGGATCTTGCGGGCGCCGAGGTCGGCGGTGATCGCGGTGCCGGCGACGCCGGCGACGACGACCGCCGTCACGAACGGCGCGAACTCACGTACCGAGGCGAGGATGAAGAACCCGCCGAGCCGGTCGAGGGCTCCGAACAGGGTCAGGAAGTTCGCGGCCTGCAGGCCCGGGGCGCCGAAGCCGAACGCGACGGTGCTGATCAGCAGCGGGAACCAGCAGAGCTGAAGCGCGAACAGGAACTGGCTGACGAACTCGCCCCCGTAGGGGTAGGGCGGCTTGACGGTCGCGACGATCGTCTTGCCGGTCAGGATCATCATGTTCCCGACCTGCTCGAACAGGCTCTTCGCGGGTAGGAACGCCCTATCGGCTGCGGATCTGACCATCTCTCCAGGGGAGGCAAAACGCCCCTGCGCGCCACCTCCGCTCTGAAACTTAGTCCATAGCGGGGCGTTCCGCCACCCGCAAGTGGCTCTCGCATGCGCCCTGACGCCACGGGGAGCGGGGAACCCCGTGGTATGTTCCCCGCGCTTTGGGGAGGAGACCCGATAAGCACGGCGGGACGGCTCGATCCGCGTCCGGGACGAGGCGGAAACGGCGGCGGATGGCAGCGGCATTGGCGATCGCGACGCTCGCGGGCGGCCTGCTCGCGTCGTGCGGCGGCGATGACTCGACCAACCAGCAGAACGCCGACGAGCCCTCCGGGGACTTCCCGGTCAAGGTCACCAAGGCGAAGTTCCCGACCGATCAGCGCCTGGCGCTCACCACCGACCTCGTGCTCGGCGTCAAGAACATCGGCGACGAGCCGCTCCCCGAGCTGGCCTTCACGATCGAGACCGACGATGGCGACGCCGACGGCTCCTTCCAGACGCAGATCGACGATCCCGACGCGTCGAACCCGAGCCGGCCGGTCTGGATTCTCGAGAACAAGTACCCGCGGGCGACCGACGAGCCGATTCCGAAGGGGGTCTCCGGCGGCCTGCGGGCGCAGACCAACACTTTCGCGTTCGGCCCGCTCGACGCCGGCGACGAGAAGACGATCCTCTGGAGGCTGACCGCGGTCGAGGCCGGTACATACACTCTCCACTACCGCGTCGAGGCTGGACTCGACGGCGAGGCGAAGGCCGTCACCGCCGACGGCGGAGAGGTCAAGGGCGAATTCGTTGTCACGATCAGTGACAAGGCTCCGAAGGCGACGGTCAACGGCAAGGGTCAGGTCGTCACGCAGGGCGACTGACCTCCTCCTCCTCCTCGCGGTCTTGCTGGGCGGCGCGCTGCTGGTCGCCGGTGGCTGCGGCGGCGACGGCGGCGGCACGGCGACCGAGGCCGGCGACGGCGCCGGCGGCAAGGGCAGGGTCGGTGACGGCCGCGGCGGCGTCCGCCTCGAGGAGATCGGGAGCTTCGACGCGCCGCTGTACGTGACCCAGCCGGCCGACGACGGCCCTGACGTATACGTCGTCGAGCAGGGCGGGACCGTCGAGCGGGTTGCGCCGGACGGCAGCGCTTCGACGTTCCTCGACGTCTCCGACGAGATCGTCAGCGGCGGCGAGCAGGGTCTGCTCTCGATCGCGTTCGCCCCCGATTACGCCGATTCGGGTCTCTTCTACGTCGACTACACGAACCGCGACGGCGACACCCGCGTCGTCGAGTACCGCGCCGAGGACGGCAAGGTGGACACGAGCAGCGCGCGAACCCTGCTCGCGGTCGACCAGCCGTTCCCCAACCACAACGGCGGGCTGCTCCTGTTCGGGCCCGACGACATGCTCTACATCGGCCTCGGCGACGGCGGCGGCGGCGGCGACCCGGACCGGAACGGGCTCGATCTCGGAACGCTGCTCGGCAAGATCCTCCGCATCGACCCGGCGCCGGACGGCAAGTCTCCGTACACGATCCCTGACGACAACCCGTTCGTCGACGAACCCGGGGCACGGCCGGAGATCTACTCCTACGGCCTCCGCAACCCGTGGCGCTTCTCCTTCGACAGCGAGACCGAGGACCTCTCGATCGGCGACGTCGGCCAGGACGCGATCGAGGAGATCGACCTCGTCGGACGTGGCGAGGGCTCCGGCGCGAACTTCGGATGGTCCGCCTTCGAAGGCGATCATCGCTTCAACGAGGACCAGGACCCCGAGGGCGCGATCCCGCCGGTGCTGACCGCCCTCCACGCCGACGGCAACTGCTCGATCACCGGCGGCCTGATCGTCCGTGACCGGTCCCTGAAGTCGCTCTACGGCCGCTACCTCTGGGGCGACCTCTGCGTCGGCGAGCTGCGCAGCTTCACACCGGTGCCGGACCGGCCGGCCTCCGACGACGTCGCCCTCGGCCCGCTCGTCGAGCG
>DASTTY010000071.1:0-20484 GCA_035759925.1 Solirubrobacterales bacterium | reverse complement strand
GCTGCCGACGCCGGCGAGGTCGGCGATGACGACGGCCTGCGGCCGGCGCTCGCCCGCTTCTCCTCCCCTGTCGCAGTAGTAGACGTCGACGCGGGGGCGAAAGTCGCTGCCGCCGGCGGAGGAGCGGACCGGCGCCCAGCTCTCGCCGAGCAGCTCCTCCATGTCGCGGCGCATCCGCTCGATGTTGACCACCATTGTCCGCTGCCGGGTCACTGCGGAGGAGACTAGATGGTTGATTCGGCGGGGCTCAGCTCGCCGTGTAGGCGGCCCCTTCGGCGGCGATCTCGACCGGGCCGGAGAAGCCGGCGCGCGCCTCGGCGAGCGCGTGCGCGGCGTCGAGCTCGTCGGAGATGTGGGTGAGGACCAGCCGCCGGACGCCGGCGCGGGCGGCGAGCTCGCCGGCCTCCCGGGCGCTCATGTGCCCGCGCTCCTCGAGTGGTGCCGGATCGGGCTCGACCAGGGTCGCCTCGGCGATCAGCACGTCGGCGCCGCCGGCGAGCGCCGTCAGCCGCTCCGAGTAGCGGCCGTCGGCGCCGAAGACGATCCGCCCGCCTGCCGGACCGGTGAGCTCGACCGCATGGGTCGGGCCGAAGTGGGGGACGGCGTGCGGGCGGATCGCGATCCCGGCCGCTTCGAGGTCGGCCCCGGGCTCGTACTCCTCGATCGCGAAGGCGCGCTCGATCAGGTCCTCGCTGTCCCAGGTACCGACGAGGCGACGGAAGAAGGAGCCGGCGCCGCTCGGCGCCAGCAGCCGCGGCCGGTGGGTCCCGCCGTCGGGGCCGACCGTGAGCGCGTAGGCGAACGGGACGAGGTCGAGCAGGTGGTCGGCGTGGAGGTGGGAGATCACGACCGCCTCGATGTCGCGGTAGTCGCGGCGGGCGCGGAGCTTCCCGAAGACGCCGTTGCCGCAGTCGAGCAGGAATGCACGGGCGCCAGGCCCATCGCCGGCCTCGACGAGGTAGCCGCTGCAGGCGCCCCCCGCGTCGGTCCAGGCCGGCGACTTGCCGAGCACCGTGAGCTTCATGGCTACGCGGCGAGCGGCTGCGGCTCGGTGTCGAGCGTCGCCCCCTCGGCGCCGATCAGGAGCATCGGCTGCGCCGGCGGCGTCAATCCCTGCGGCGAGTCGGGGCGGAAGGTGGTGCAGGGCTCGCCGAGCTCGAGGGCGCAGAGCATCCGCACCCCGAAGTAACACGCCTCGCAGCTCGGCTTCGCCTTCGTGCGGCGGCTGCGGCCGGTCTTCGTGGGTGCTGCGGTGGTCGGCAATTCGGTCTCCCTGGATGGTGTGGGCGAGGCAGCGATCAGGATGGCACTCCCGGATCGCAGGCGCACGGCGCCGCACCGCAAACAGCGGCAATGCATACCCGCAGCGGTTCGCCGCAAAACCCGCGTTCACGCGCGCCGTCCCCGCAGTTTGGGCGATCGCGCCAGGCCGATTCGTGATCGCGACGGCGTCGCTGCGCCGGTTGCCCGCGTTTGGGTGACGGCGGGCCGCCCACTACAATCGGTGGCGATGTCAACGGAGCAGCGAACCGATCACCTGAGCGCGTCGCCGCCGCTCTTCGAGAGTCGATTCCTCGACTTCTTCTCGCGTGTCCACCCGTCGATCCCGGCGATCATCTTCGTCCCGGTCGTGGTCATCGGGGTGTGGGCGGGACTCGACCGCGGCTACGACGTCCTCCAGGTAGCCGGGCTGTTCCTCGCCGGCCTGTTGATCTGGACGTTCAGCGAGTACTGGCTGCACCGCACCGTGTTCCATTGGGAGCCCGACCACCCGCTCGGCAGCCGCCTCCACTTCATCATGCACGGAGTCCACCACGAGCACCCCAACGACCCGCTCCGACTGGTCATGCCGCCGGCGGTCAGCATCCCGCTCGCGGCCCTGTTCTTCGGACTGTTCGCGCTGATCTTCGGGACCCCGGCTGCATACCCCCTCTTCTCGGGCTTCATCGCCGGCTATCTCACCTACGACTACACCCACTTCCACCTTCACCATCACGTCCCGAAGACGGCGGCCGGCAAGCAGCTCCGCGAGCAGCACATGCGCCACCACTTCCAGGATCACCGCTACGGCTACGGGGTGTCATCCCCACTGTGGGACTACGTGTTCCGCACCCGCTCGCAGAAGCTGAAGCCGCGCTAGCGGACGTTCCAGTCGCCGGTCCGGATCCGTAGCCCACAGCGGACGAATGTTTCGCTGCACATAGCTCACGGGATCCGCGTACAGTGTGTTACTGACCGTTTCGGAAGAAATGGGGGAACGGTTGTGATTCGTTCCCGATCCAGAAGGAGATTTCGAGATGGCAGACGATGCGGGCGTGCTCGACAAGGCACGCACACTCATCGAGGACCGGCTGAAGGAGCTCGACGACGAGAGGAAGCGGCTCGAGAAGGCGCTCGGCAACCTGGCCGGCCACCGTCGCGGGCCCGGTCGCCCGCGCGGCTCACGCTCGACCCGCAGCGCCGGCACCAGCGCCAGCACGGGCGGGCGCAAGCGGCGCCGGCGCCGCGGCGGCACCCGGGCCGATCACGCCCTCAAGGCGGTCCAGGCACAGCCGGGCATCACCGCATCGGAGATCGCGACGAAGCTGAAGATCAAGCCGAACTACGTCTACCGCGTGATGGCCGGCCTCGTCGAGGACGGCAAGGTGACCAAGAAGGGCCGCGGCTACACGGCGAAGGCCTGAGCTCCGGCTAGACCAACCCGAGACCGCTGACGGTCTCCCGCTCACCCTCGAGCTCGGCGACGCTCGCGTCGATCCGCTCGCGCGAGAAGTCGTCGATCTCGAGTCCGGTGACGATCTCGTACTCACCATCCGAGCAGGTGCACGGGAAACCTGACACCACACCTTCTGACACACCGTAGGAGCCGTCGGAGGGAACCCCCATCGAGACCCAGTCGCCGTCGGGGGTGCCGAGGACCCAGTCGTGGACGTGGTCGATGGCGGCGTTGGCGGCGGAGGCGGCGCTCGACGCACCGCGGGCGTCGATGATCGCGGCGCCGCGCTTTGCGACCGTCGGGATGAACTCGTCCTCGATCCAGGCCTGATCGCCGACCTCGGAGGCGGCGCTCGTGCCGTTCACCTCGGCGTGGACGAGATCGGGGTACTGGCTCGCCGAGTGGTTGCCCCAGACCGTCATCTTGTGGACGTCGGAGACGGTGACGCCGAGCTTCGCGGCGAGCTGGCTCTTCGCCCGGTTGTGATCGAGGCGCATCATCGCGGTGAACCGCTCGCGGGGCACGTCGGGCGCGTGCGAGAGCGCGATCAGCGCGTTCGTGTTCGCCGGGTTGCCGACGACGAGGACGCGGATGTCATCGGCGGCGCCGGCGTTGATCGCCTCGCCCTGCGGCTTGAAGATTCCGCCGTTCGCTTCGAGGAGGTCGGCGCGCTCCATCCCCGGACCGCGCGGCCGCGCACCGACGAGGAGGCCGATGTTGCAGCCGTCGAACGCGGGCTTCGGGTCGTCGTGGATGTCGATTCCGGCGAGCAGCGGGAAGGCGCAGTCGTCGAGCTCCATCGCGGTTCCCTCGGCGGCCTTGACGGCATCGGGGATCTCGAGCAGGTCGAGGTGCACCGGCGTGTCGGGGCCGAGCATCTGTCCGCTCGCGATCCGGAACAGGAGTGCGTAGCCGATCTGGCCGGCGGCGCCGGTGACGGTGACCTTCACTGGTGTGCTCACAGGTGATTGCTCCTCGGTTCGGGTGCTGATTCGAAGTCGGGTTCGATCCTAGATGACCGATTCCATCTGGAGATTCAGCGCTGGGCCGACTCACTCCCGTGCGAGACCGTCGAGCATCCGGTCGAGCGTCCGCTCGGCCGTCGCGCGAGTCGCTGCCGGTTCGGCCGCCCGGGCGACCTGGAGCCCGGCCTCGATCAGCGCCGCCATGTAGATCGAGGCGACGACCGGAACATCGTCGTTCGGCGTCTCCCCCGCCTCCATCGCCGCGGCGATGACAGCCCGGACGGCGCCGATCCCGCGGTCGGCGGCGAGCTCCTGCCAGCGGTCCGCCCCGAGGACCTCGCGCGACTGCAGCAGGTTGATCCGCGACCAGTCGCTCGGGCGCTCGCACTCGCGCAGGTAGGCGCGGCTGCCGGCGCGGAGGCCCCCAAGCGGCGACGACGCGCCGGCGGCCGCTGTCCCGAGCCGGATGACCAACTCGTCCTCCATCTCGACGTAGAGCGCTTCGAACAGCTCGCGCTTGCTCGCGAAGTGGTGGTACATCGCTCCCCGGCTGACTCCCGCCCGCGCGATGACCATCGCCGTGGAAACCGAGTCGTAGCCGCGGGCGGCGAAGAGCTTCCGGGCGGCGGCCAGAAGCGCCTCCCGCGCTCCCTCGCTCGGCCGGCCCGGACCGGCACGACGATTCCGGTTGACAGGTGGGGGCATCTCCACTAGGTTACCGACCGACAGTCGGTAATTCTTGGCCGCCGGCGCGGGGCGCAACGGACCCTTCGTCAGCGAAGGAGGAGGAGCCCATGGACCTGTACATGATCCGTCGCCGCGAGGCATGGACCACGCCGGACGAGCTCGAGAAGGCGGCAGCCCGCTCGACCGAGGTCGCTGCCGAAGAGTTCCCGGACTCGATCAGCTGGATCCGCAGCTACGTCGTCGAGGAGTCCGACGGCGGCCTCGGGACCGTCTGCATCTACCAGGCGAGCGACCCGGATGCGGTCCGTTCGCACGCCGACCGGGTCGGGATGCCCGCCCACGAGGTGCTGCGGATCGCAGACACCGTCGTGGTCCGGCCGGATCCGGTCGCCGCCTGAACGAACCCGCACGATGGCGAGCCGGCCGCCACGGGCGCCGGCTCAGCCCATCGCCGCCTGCAGATTGGCGTCGATCGAGGCGAGGAACTCCTGGGTCGTCTCCCACTCCTGTTCGGGACCGACCAGCAACGCCAGATCCTTGGTCATGCTGCCGCCCTCGACGGTCTCGACGCAGACCCGCTCGAGCGTCTCGGCGAACCGCTGAACCTCGGGCGTACCGTCGATCCGGCCGCGGGCACCGATCGCGCGCGTCCAGGCGAAGATCGAGGCGATCGGGTTCGTCGACGTCGGGTTGCCCTTCTCGTGCTCGCGGAAGTGACGGGTCACGGTGCCGTGGGCGGCCTCCGCCTCGACGGTCTTCCCGTCGGGGGTCATCAGCACGCTCGTCATCAGGCCGAGCGAGCCGAACCCCTGGGCGACGGTGTCGGATTGGACGTCGCCGTCGTAGTTCTTGCACGCCCAGACGTAGCCGCCCTCCCACTTCAGCGCCGCCGCGACCATGTCGTCGATCAGGCGATGCTCGTAGGTGATCCCGGCGGCCTCGAAGTCGGACTTGAACTCGGCGTCGAAGACCTCCTGGAAGAGGTCCTTGAAGCGCCCGTCGTACTTCTTCAGGATCGTGTTCTTCGTCGACAGATAGACCGGCAAGCCGCGGTCGAGGCCGTAGCGCATCGATGCCCGCGCGAAGTCGCGGATCGAGTCGTCGAGGTTGTACATGGCCATCGCGATCCCGCTCGACGGGAAGTCGAAGACGTCGATCTCGATCGGCTCGCCCTCGTCCTCGGGCGTCCAGGTCAGGGCCAGCCTGCCGGCGCCGGGGATCAGCGTGTCCTCGGCCCGGTACTGATCGCCGAAGGCATGACGGCCGATCACGATCGGCTTCGTCCAGCCGGGAACGAGCCGGGGAACGTTCGAGATCACGATCGGCTCGCGGAAGATGACGCCGCCGAGGATGTTCCGGATCGTCCCGTTCGGCGAGCGGTACATCTCCTTCAGCCCGAACTCCTCGACCCGGGCCTCGTCCGGCGTGATCGTCGCGCACTTGACGCCGACGCCGTGCTGCTTGATCGCGTTCGCGGCATCGACCGTGATCTGGTCGGAGGTCGCGTCGCGGCTCTCGATGCCGAGGTCGAAGTACTTCAGCTCGACGTCGAGGTAGGGGAGGATCAGCTGCTCCTTGATGAACGACCAGATGATCCTGGTCATCTCGTCACCGTCGAGCTCGACGATCGGGTTGGAGACTTCGATCTTCGCCATCGGTTCAGGGCCTTCCGGTAGTGGGTGCCGGACCCTAGCGATGGTCCGCTTCTGAGATAGTTCGTGACGATGAGCACCGTCGAGAACCCGGCCGCGGCGGGCCCCGGAGCTGCCGCGACCCACGCGGTCACCAACCAGTCCGAGCCGCTCGCCGGCTACAACGTCTTCACCGCCGACCGGCCGCTCGTCGAGGCGGTTTCCCGCGAAGGCGGCGACTACGAGATCGAGACGATCCGCGCCATCGGCGAACTCGCCGGCCGCATCGAGACGATCGATCTCGGCCGGCTCGCCAACGAGAACCCGCCGAAGCTCCGCACCCATGACCGCTTCGGCGTCCGGATCGACGAGGTCGAGTTCCACCCGGCCTGGCACGAGCTGATGTCGATGCACGTCTCCCACGGCCTTCACGCGCTGCCCTGGCGACAGCCGGAGCCGGGCGCGCACGTCGCCCGCGCCGCCGGGTTCATGTGCCTGTCGCAGGCCGAGGCGGGGACCGGCTGCCCGATCTCGATGACCTACTCGGTGATCCCGGCGCTCCGCCACCAGCCCGAAGTCGCCGACGAGTGGGAGTCACGATTCACCTCACTCGACTACGACCCGCGGATGGTCCCGGCGCCCGACAAGGCGGGGGCGCTGGCCGGGATGGCGATGACCGAGAAGCAGGGCGGCTCCGACGTCCGCGCCAACAGCACCGTCGCCGTGCCCGTCAACGGCGGCGGCCCCGGAGCCGAGTACGAGCTGACCGGCCACAAGTGGTTCTGCTCGGCGCCGATGTGCGACGCCTTCCTGATCCTCGCTCAGGCCGAGGGCGGGCTCTCCTGCTTCCTGCTGCCGCGCTGGACGCCCGACGGCGAGCGCAACCGCTTCCACATCCAGCGGCTCAAGGACAAGCTCGGCAACCGCTCGAACGCGTCGAGCGAGATCGAGCTGCGCGGCGCCTCGGCCCGGATGGTCGGCGAGGAGGGTCGCGGCGTCGCGACGATCATCGAGATGGTCAGCCACACCCGTCTCGACTGCACGCTCGGCTCGACGGCGGGGATCCGGGCCGGCACCGCGCAGGCGATCTGGCACGCCGAGCATCGCTCCGCGTTCGGGAAGCGGCTCGTCGAGCAGCCGCTGATGGCGAACGTCCTCGCCGACCTCGCGATCGAGTCGGAGGCGGCCACGGTGGCGAGCCTCTGGCTCGCCCGGCAGTTCGACGAGGCGCACGCCGGCGACGAGCGGGCGGCGCTGATCCGCCGGATCGCCACCCCCGTTCTCAAGTACTGGACCTGCAAGCGCGCCCCCGAGCACGCCGCCGAGGCGCTCGAGTGCTTCGGCGGCAACGGCTACGTCGAGGATTCGGGGATGCCGCGCCTGTTCCGGGAGTCGCCGCTGCAGTCGATCTGGGAGGGCTCCGGCAACGTCCAGGCCCTCGACGTGCTGCGGGCGATGGCCAAGGCACCCGAGGCGACGCGCGTCTTCGCCGACGAGGTCGGTGCGGCCGCCGGCGCCGAGCCGCGGCTCGACCGCTTCGGCGCCGCGCTCGCAGCCGACATCGCCGATCCCGATTCGATGGAGATGCGAGCACGGCGCCTGGTCGAGCGGATGGCGCTGGCGCTCCAAGGCTCGCTGCTCGTCCGCTTCGGCGATCCGGCCGTCGCCGACGCGTTCTGCGCGACCCGGCTCGACGGTGACTGGGGCAACGTCTTCGGGACGCTGCCGGCCGGCGTCGACACCGCCGCGATCATCGAGCGGCACGCGGTCCGGGTCTGAGTCGGATGGGCGCCGCCGGGGGCGAGCATCGCGTCGCGGTCAGCCTTGTCGGCAACGTCGCCGAGGTCCGTCTCGACCGCCCCGACAAGCACAACGCGCTCGACTTCGCGATGTTCAACGCGATCTCCGATGCGATCGACGAGGTCGCGGACGACCCCGCGGTCCGCGCCGTCGTCCTCCACGGTGCCGGCAAGAGCTTCTGCTCCGGCCTCGACCTCGCCGGCTTCGCGGCGAGCGGCGTGCCGATCGAGGAGATGTTCGTCCGCCGCGACGGCGAGGACGCCAACCTCGCCCAGCGCGTCTCCTACGGCTGGCAGCTCGTCCCGGCCCCGGTGATCTGCGCCGTCCACGGCAACTGCATCGGCGGCGGCGCCCAGATCGCGCTCGGCGCCGACATCCGCGTGATCGCTCCCGACGCCACGGTCTCGATCCGCGAGGTCCACTGGGGCCTGATCCCCGACATGGGCATCACCCGCTCGCTGCCGCGCCTCGTCCGCTTCGACGTCGCCAAGGAACTGGTCCTGACGGCGCGGATGATCAGCGGTGAGGAGGCGGTCCGTCTCGGCCTGGCGACGACGGCGGCCGCCGACCCGCTCGCCGCGGCCCGCGAGCTCGCCGCCGAGATCGCCGCCCGCTCGCCCGACGCGACCAGGCGCGGCAAGGCGCTCCTCGAGCGCGCCTGGGGCATGGCACCCGCCGAATCGCTGGCGCTCGAGGAGGAGCTCCAGCGTGAGCTGCTCGGCTCGGCGAACCAGATCAAGGCTGTGGAGGCCGGCATGGGTGGCTCCCCCGGCGACTTCGACGACCCGAGCTGACCGGAAGCTCGTTTCCGGCGCCGCAGCGGCGCCCGCCTACTATTGACCCATGCCCGAGCGCGGCCGCTTCACATTGCTGACGATCAGGGGGATCCCGATCGGGGTCGACTGGACCTGGTTCTTCATCCTCTTCCTGATCATCTGGCTGCTGTCGGGGTTCTACCGCGATGTTCTCGGCACGACCCAGGACTCGATCGAGCCCTACGCGCTCGCCGTCGCGAGCGCCTTCGGCTTCTTCGCCTCGATCCTCCTCCACGAGCTTGGCCACGCCGTGATCGCGGTCCGCAACAAGATCGGGATCTCGCAGATCACCCTCTGGATGTTCGGCGGCGTCGCCTCGCTCGACCGCGAGCCCGACTCGGCCGGGGCCGAGTTCCGGATCGCCGCCGCCGGGCCGGCGGTGACGCTGCTGATCACCGCCGCCTGCCTCGGCGCCGGCGCCGCGATCGACGGCAGCACCTTCTGGGACGGGGCCAGCTTCGACGAGAACGCGACGATCTCGACCGGCGTCGCCGTGCTCGCCTGGCTCGCCAACATCAACGCCGCGATCCTGATCTTCAACCTGCTGCCCGCGTTCCCGCTCGACGGCGGCCGGATCGCCCGCGCGATCGTCTGGAAGCTGACCGGCAACCGCGAGCGGGCGACGATCTTCGCCGCCCGCCTCGGCCAGGGCTTCGCCTACGCGTTCATCGCGATCGGCATCCTGATCGCGCTCGGCGGCTCGCTGTTCGCGGGCGTCTGGCTGGCGCTGATCGGCTGGATGCTCGGCGGCTCCGCCCGCGCCACGGCCGAGCGCAGCAAGCTGAACACGAAGCTCGGCGATCTCCGCGTCGCCGACGTGATGGACGCCGAGCCGGTCGCGATCCCCGAGCGCGCGACCGTCGAGCAGGCGCTCGACGAGTACTTCCTCCGCTACCGCTGGCCCTGGTTCCCGGTCGTCGATGCCGGCCAGCGCTTCGTCGGCCTGCTCAACCGCGGCACCGCCGACGCCGTCCCGGAGACGAGCCGGACGAGCCAGACAGTCGGGGAGATCATCGACCCCGGCGGCTCGACCGATCAGACCGTCAGCTCCGACGAGCCGCTCGAAGCTCTGCTCGCCAACCTCGAGCTGCGCCGCCTCGGCGGCCTCGTCGCCATCGACGCCGACGGCCGGCTGACCGGGGTGATCACCCTGGAGCAGGTCGGTCGGGCGCTGCGAGACGCAGCAGCCTGACCGTCGCCGTGACCAGCAGCGCCGTCATCACGACGGCGCTCGCCAAACACCACTGGCAGAGGGCGTCGATGACGAAGACCTCGAGATAGGTCAGATAGACGCTGAACGCGAAGCCGGTCAGGGTCAGCATGAAGGTCAGCGCCCGGCCGACGTCGCCGCGGACGGCCAGCGAGGCGAGGATCAGCACGTAGCCGATCAGGCCGAGCAGGGCGACCGGGATCGGGCCGATCTCGGCATAGCTCGACGCCTGGACCCGCTCGCAGCCGCCGCTAGTGCAGACCGGGCTGATCCCCTCGTAGTGGACGTAGGTCAGATAGGCGGCGATCGCGATCCCCGCCAGCGTCAGAGCGGTGGCGACCATCGTGGGCCGGTCGGCCCAGAAGCGGACCAAGGACTACTTCCCGGCGTCGGCGAGCTGCTGGTCGATCGCGTCCTCGAATGCGGAGGCCTCGAGCTGGTTGACCTTGAGCTCGGTCAGCTCGCCTCCGGTCGGACCGATCTCGAAGCTGGGGGTCGAGGAGATGCCGGCGCGCTGAGCCGACGCGGCGGCGTCGGAGATCTGCTTGGTGACGGCGTCGCCGGCGCTGGCGGAGTTGACCTTCGCCGCGTCCGCCCCGGCGTCCTCGGAGACCGAGTCGATGAAGTCGCTCGTCGCGTAGCCGGAGTTCTCGGCGCCCTGGCGCGCGTAGGCGACGTCCATCCACTGCCACATCAGGTCCTGGTCGCCGGCGGCGTAGGCGGCGCGGGCGAGCTTGTCGGAGTCCGGCCCGATGAAGGTCAGCAGGTGCAGCTCCATCCGCACGTCGCCCGACTGCACGTACTTGTCGACGAGCGTCGGCAGGACGTCGGCCGTGTACTGGCGGCAGAACGGGCACTGCGGATCCGCGTACTCGACCATCGTCACCGGGGCGTTCGGGTCGCCGAGCTCGATCCCGCTCTGCGGGATGCCGTCGAAGGCGGCGACGTCACCGCTGTCAGAACCGCCGCCGGAGTCGCCGGAGCTGATCACGATCAGCGCGACCACCACTATCGCGGCGAGCAGCGCGGCGCCGCCGGCGAGCGCCCAGATCCGCTGGCGCCGCTGCCGCTCTGCCTCCACCCGCTCGGCTTCCTGGCGCTTCTCCCGGGCGGCTTTCTTCGATTCGGAGCGTGAGCTCATCGGGCCGGGAACATACCGGCTCGCGATCACCGGCTTTTCGCGTTGTGCTGCGAAAAAACCCGACTCTGCGGCTCGGGATTGCGTCCCGCCGCCCGCTCCGACGACCGCATAGGATGCGCCTCGTGCCTGAACACGACGTATTGGTGATCGGGGCCGGACTCGCCGGACAGCGCGCAGCTCTCGCTGCCGCCGAGAAGGGCGTCTCGGTCGGGATCATCAGCAAGGTCCACCCGATCCGCTCGCACTCGAACGCGGCCCAGGGCGGCATCAACGCCGCCCTCGCGGTCGACGACTCGTGGGAGTCGCACGCGTTCGACACGGTCAAGGGCTCCGACTACCTCGGCGATCAGGACGCGATCGAGGTGATGTGCCGGGAGGCGCCCGACGAGCTCCTCCACCTCGAGCACATCGGCGTCACCTTCCACCGCAACGAGAAGGGCGAGCTCGGGACCCGGGCGTTCGGCGGCGCCTCGAAGGCCCGCACCTACTACGTCGCCGACATCACCGGCCAGGCGATCATGCACACGCTCTACGAGCAGCTCATGAAGTACGCGGATCAGATCGACCGCTACGAGGAGTGGTTCACGACCGACCTCGCGATCGACGAGGAGGGCCACTGCGTCGGCGCCATCACCCGCAACATCCTCGACGGCGCGACGGAGACGTTCAAGGCGAAGAGCGTGATCCTCGCCTCCGGCGGCAACGGCCAGATCTGGCATCCGACGACGAACGCCTTGATCTGCACCGGCGACGGCATCGCGATGGCCTACCGGGCCGGGGCGACGCTGATGGACATGGAGATGATCCAGTACCACCCGACGACGCTGGCGGGCAAGGGGTTCTTGATCACCGAGGGGGCGCGCGGCGAGGGCGCCCACCTGCTCAACGCCAAGGGCGAGCGGTTCATGGAGAGGACGGCGCCGAACAAGATGGAGCTCGCCTCCCGCGACGTCGTCTCCCGGGCCGAGCAGACCGAGATCAACGAGGGGCGCGGCTTCCCGGACGGGACCGTCGCCCTCGACATCACCGTCGTCCCCCGCAAGCGGATCCAGGAGGCGCTTCGCGAGATCGTCCTCGTCGGTCGCGACTTCGCCGGCGTCGACATCACCCGCGAGCCGATCCACATCAAGCCGGGCAACCACTACACGATGGGCGGGGTCAAGACCGACATCTGGGGCCGGACGAACGTTCCCGGCCTCTACGCGGCCGGCGAGGTCGCCTGCGTCTCGGTCCATGGCGGCAACCGGCTCGGCGCGAACTCGCTGCTCGACACGCTGATCTTCGGCCGCCGCTCCGGTGAGGACGGGGCCGATCACGCCAAGGGCCGCGGCTTCGGATCGATCTCGCGTTCGGCGCTGAGCGACGCCGAGGCGCGGGTCGAGGCGATCATCGGCCGCAGCCATGACGGCGGCCGCCGCGTGTCCGAGATCAAGGCAGAGCTCGGCAGCACGATGGACTCCAAGGTCGCCGTGTTCCGCGACGAGGAGGGCATCCAGAGCGCTCTCGACACCGTCCGCCGGCTCAAGGAAGAGGCCGCGAGCGCCGCGATCGACGACCGCGGCAGCGTCTTCAACCAGGACGTGCTCGGCGCGATCGAGCTCGAGAACATGGTCGAGCAGGCCGAGGCCTGCTGCATGGCTGCGCTCGAGCGCCGCGAGAGCCGCGGCGCCCAGTACCGGACCGACTACCCGGAGCGCAACGACGAGGAGTGGCTCAAGCACATCGACGTCTCTCGCAACGGCGGCGATCCCGAGATCAGCTACTCGCCGGTGACGATCACCGGATGGCAGCCGGAGGAGAGGACCTACTGAGGATGGGAGCCCATGTCTAGCTACACGCTCAAGGTCCGTCGCTACCAGCCCGAGGCATCGGAGGACGACAAGCGCGGCGCCTACTGGGAGAGCTTCGACGTCGAGCTCGACCCGACGCTCTCGGTGCTCGACGGCCTGCTGCAGGCCCGCGACGGCACCGACGGCACCCTGTCGGTCCGCTGCTCGTGCCGGGCGGCGATCTGCGGCTCCTGCGGCGTCAGGATCAACGGCAACTCGACGCTCGCCTGCAAGACTCAGATCGGCGAGGCGGCGGCCGAGGCCGCACGGACGGCCCGCCGGGGCGAGGAGACCGCGCCGATCACGGTCGAGCCGATGGGGAACATGCCGGTGATCAAGGACCTGGTCACCGACATGGAGTCGACCCACTGGGAGAAGTACCGCCGGGTGACGCCGTGGCTCTTGCCGTCGGGGCCGCCGCCTGAGCGCGAGTACATCGTCCCGGCCGAGGCGATGGTCGACGTCACCCAGTCGGTCGCCTGCATCCAGTGCGGCGCCTGCGTCTCGTCGTGCCTTTCGATGGAGGCCGATCCCGAGTTCGTCGGGCCGGCGGCGCTCGCGAAGGCCTACCGATTCGTCGGCGACCCCCGCGACGGGCAGACGACCGAGCGGCTCTACGACCTCGCCAACGACCCGCACGGGATGTACGACTGCACCCACTGCTTCTCGTGCATCGATGCCTGCCCGAAGGGCGTCGCGCCGATGAACCAGATCATGCGGCTGCGGCGGCTCGCCGGCGACGAGCACGACATCGACGACGTCAACAACGGGCGCCGCCATGAGCGCGCCTTCGTGAAGATCATCGAGAAGAAGGGCACCCTCGACGAGTCGGCGCTGCTCCAGGACTCCTACGCCCCGGGGATCAAGGGGAAGCTGAAGCCGACGGTGGCGTCGATCCGCGGGCTCCTGCAGTCGCTTCCGACCGCCGTCCGCGGCGTCCGCACCGGCAAGATGCGCTCGATCCCGAAGCTGATCCCCGGCGTCCACCACAAGCTGCCCGGCGACGCGCAGGAGCACGTCAGGAAGGCCTACGAGCGGGCCGAGGAGAGCAACATCCAGCTCAACCTCTACGTGATCGGCGAGGGCGGCGAGGAGGACATGACCGCCGAGGCCGTCGAGCCGGAGGCCGTCTCCGAGGAGGCGAGCAACTGATGAACCCCCCGACCCCACGAAGCAGGAGCACCGAATGAAGCTCGCCTACTGGCCCGGCTGCGTCTCGCGCGGCTTCACCCCCGAGCTGCACGGCTCGATGGCGCTGACCGCGGAGGCGCTCGGCATCGAGCTGGTCACCCTCGACCGCGCCAACTGCTGCGGAGCCGGCGTCATCGCCGAGCACAACCAGGAGCTCGCCGACACCCTCAACGCCCGGACGTTCGCGCTCGCCCAGGAGACCGGGCTGGCGATGATGAACATCTGCTCGACCTGCCAGGGCGCCCAGTCGGAGTGCCAGGAGCGGCTCGACGCCGACTCCGCTTACCGCGCTCACATCAACGAGACGCTGAGCGGCGAGGGCCTCGCCTACACGAAGGGCAAGGACGGGTTCACCAACAAGAACTTCCTCTGGCTGCTCGTCGAGGACTACGGGCTCGACGAGCTCGCCGCCAAGGTCAAACGGCCGCTGGCGGGCCTCCGGGTCGGCCCCTTCTACGGCTGCTACGTGCTGCGGCCGAAGACCCGCCTCGGCTACGACGAGCACCCCGACCGCGATCTCTACCTCGAGCAGGTCATCGAGGCTCTCGGCGGCGAGGTCGTCGACTACGACGGCTCACGACGCTGCTGCGGGTTCCCGGTGATCACGATGAACCGCGAGACCTCGCTGCGGCAGGCCGGCACCCACCTCGGCGACGCGCTCGACGCCGGCGCCGACTGCCTGGTCACCCCCTGCCCGCTCTGCCACCTCAACCTCGACATGCAGCAGCCCGAGGCGGCGAAGGTCGTCGGCCGCGACCTCGGTCTCGCGGTCCTGCACCTCCCTCAGCTCGTCGGGCTGGCGCTCGGGTTCGAGCCGAAGCAGCTCGGCATGCCGCTCCATATCGCCTCGACGCTGGCGGTCGACGAGCGGGTCAGCGCCGAGGCGGCTCGCTAGGGCGGACGGCCCGCTTCTCCTCGTCCTTCGACCTCGTGGCCCGCAGCTCCCTGCCGGCGTAGGCGGCCTGAGCGATGACGGCCGCATCGAGGACTCCGAAGCAAACTACAACCGGTGACATGCACAACCTCCTTGGGCGCTCTGTCTGTCCATCCAGAGTTACGCGCTCGCCGGACGTTGTCCACCCCCGCGCCGAAACTCTTAGCGATCATTTAGGAAGCTGCAACGGACGAGCCACGGGCCCTCGTCGTCCGTTCGGCGTCAATCGCCGGCTCTAACCGGGCCGGTACCAGTCCACGTACTTGCCGCAGGTCTGGCGGACCGGGATCCGCTCGGTCGCGTCGTGATCGAGCGGCGTCGCGGTCAGCGAGCGCAGGTGCGCCTCGTTCGGAGCGCGCAGCAGCCGGGCGATCAGGTTCGGCCGCTCGGGCTCGACCGTGACCTCGGCATCGGTCGGCCCGTCGACCCGCACCTCGGCGACCGGGAACGTCGGCGTCTCGCCGCGGAAGTCGAGGTTCGCCGCGACCTTGGTGTCGAGGCCGAGCTGACGGGAGCTGACGTGGAGCGGGCGGCGGCTGTCGTACTCGAGCGAGATCAGCCACCGGCCGGCCTCGGGGATCTCGAGCTTCATCGTCGCCGGGGCGCCGTCGATCGCGGTGTCCGACGGCGTCCAGCCGCCCGGCTCGGCGATCACCGGCTTGACGTTCCAGATCAGCGCGGTGCCCTTGCCCTTCGCGACCGGTCGCTGCTCGGGGTCCTTGCAGTCGAGCACGGCGCCGGGGGCGGTGCCCTCGTCGAGAGTCCGGCGCTTGCCGGTCCGGCCGGTGTTCTCGTAGAGGACGTAGTCGCGGGTCCGGGCGAGCTCGCGGAACCGCGGCGGGACGCCGGAGACCGGCCCGCCGGTCGTGGCGAGGATGTAGCGGAAGCTGTCGAGCGTCGAGGGGAAGACCGCGTCGACGTCGAACTTCTCGCCTCCACCCTCCCCCTTCTTGAACCGCGGCCGCGCGTCCTCGACGTCGTAGAAGTTGGTGACGATCCCGGTGATCTCGCCGGAGCCGCGCAGCTCCCAGCCGATGAAGTCGTCGCGGCCGAGGAAGAGGACGGGCTCGTCGGCGACGATCCCGCGCAGCGACTCGAGTTGGCTGGCGTGCGAGTCGGGGCCGACCGGCGCGTTGCGGATCACCAGGAACGAGGAGCCGGCGGCGGCAAGGACGAGGACGATCCCCAGCGCCAGCGCCGGCCCGCCGCGGGCGGCGAGCGTCCCGCGGAGGGCGATCGCGATCACGACCGGGGCGAGGATCGCGAGCGCCTTCGCGGCGATGTAGGGGCTCCCGAACAGGGCCGCGAGGACGTAGACGCCGGCCATCGCGATGAGCAGGGCCGGCAGCGTCCAGTCGCGCTCGCGACGGTCGCGGAGCAGGCCGAGGACGAGCGCGGCGAGGCCGATCAGGGCGCCGAGGTAGAAGAGCGCGGCCGGCGCCCCGGCCGAAGTCGGGGTCGCGTCGAATTCCCCGGTCGGCCAGATCCCGAGCGCCTCGAGCGGCGAGAGCGCCTGGGCGAGGTTGCCGAGGTCGGAGCCGAAGCGATCCGGATTGAGCGCCGAGAGGCGGCTGAAGCTGGCGATCCGGCTCCACTCGCCGGCGGTCGCGATCGCGACGACGACGACCAGCCCGACCAGGTAGGGCGCGAGCTTGCGCGGCCAGTCCTCGGGCAGCTCCGGCCGCGGCGCGACGAGGAACCAGCGGGCGATCAGGACGACGACGCCTACCGCCCCTACCCAGAGCAGGCCCGGGAGGCTGTAATTGAAGACCGACGCGGCGGCGATCACGGCGAGCGGCAGGACCCGGCGGACCGGGTGGACGGCTGGGGGCCGCTCGGTGGGCCCGGTCTCGTCGAGCGGCGTTCGCATCCCGACCAGCGAGGCGAGCGCGACCGCGAAGCCGATCAGGAGCATCGCCTGCAGCGGCTCCTTGAACGCGCCCTGGGTCAGGTAGGCCGCGCCCAGATAGGAGAGCGCGACCAGCGACGCGCCGACGATCAGGCGCGGCCGCGACATCTTCCCGAGCAGGCCGATCCCGAGCAGCCCGAAGAGCGGCGCCAGCGCCATCGTGAAGCCGGCGAACACGTCGACCAGTCCGGCGCCGGTTCCGCGCGAGACGGCGGCGACGACCGCGTGCGGGCCGATCGGGTAGCCGCCCTTGATGAAGCTCGGCACGACGCCCGAGTAGTCACTGACGTAGTCGGCGATGATCAGATGCGACGCCATGTCGTCGTTGACGAGGCCGACGCCGAGGATCCCGACGAACCCGGCGATCGCGAACGGCAGCGACGCGGCGAGGACCGTGATGACCACGACGGGGATCCCGACGGCGGCCGCCTCACGGCGCCCGCCGACTCGCCCACGCAGCCAGATCGCCGCGGCCACGGTGAGCGCCGCAAGGACGATCGCGGCAGTGGTCGCGTGGCCGGGCAGCCGGATCGCGATCCCGCCGGCGAGCAGGAGGACCGCGAGGCCGTAGGCGGGCGCGAGCCAGGTCAGCCCGGTCGGGCGATCGCGATCCGCCCCCGCCGCGAACGCGGCGAGCGCCTGGCCGAGCAGCAGCGCAGCGGCGAGGACGAGGAGCAGGGTGACGTAGGCGCCGGTCAGGTTGGTGCTCCGTTCAGGCGGGCTCCGCGGTCGCCACGGCGGGCAGCGCGGCGGCTCGGCTCAGGCGCCGCCCAGGGCGGGCTCGGGGACCCGGACGAGGCCGCGCTCGACGAGGACCTCGGCGACCTGAACGGCGTTCGTGGCGGCGCCCTTGCGGAGGTTGTCGCCGACGATCCAGAGGTTCAGGCAGCGCTCGTGGGAGGGGTCACGACGGATCCGGCCGACGAGCACCTCGTCGCGGCCTGCGGCGGCGGTCGCGAGCGGGTAGATGCCCTCGGCGGGATCGTCGAGCACGACCACCCCCGGCGCCGCCGCGAGCAGCTCGCGGCAGCCGTCCGGATCGAGCGGCTCACGGGTCTGCAGGTTGACCGACTCCGAGTGCGAGTTGAAGACCGGGACCCGTGCGCAGGTCGCGGCGATCCCGAGCTCGTCGCCGGCGCCGAGGATCTTCCGCGTCTCGGCCATCATCTTGCGCTCCTCGGTCGTGTAGTCGTCGCCCTCCTTGAACGTCTCGACCTGCGGCAGCACGTTGAACGCGATCTGGTGCGGATAGACGTGAGCCTCGACCGCGTCGCCGGCAAGGACCGCCGCTGACTGCGCCCGGAGCTCCTCGATCGCGCGCTGTCCGGTCCCCGAGACCGACTGGTAGGTCGAGACGATCAGGCGCTCGATCCCGACCGCGTCGAGGATCGGCTTCAGCGCGACGACCATCTGCATCGTCGAGCAGTTCGGGTTGGCGACGATCCCGCGGTGGCCGTCGGCGGCCTCGGGGTTGACCTCGCTGACGACGAGCGGCACCTCGTCGTGCATCCGCCAGAAGCTGGTGTTGTCGACGACGACGGCGCCGGCGGCGACGATCCGCGGCGCCCACTCCGAGCTGACCGCGCCTCCAGCCGAGGAGATGACGATGTCGAGGCCGGCGATCGCCTCGTCGGAGAGCTCGCGGACCTCGACCTCGCCGCCGGCGAACGGCAGCTTCCGCCCGGCCGAGCGGGCCGAGGCGAGCGGGACGAGCTCGGCGACAGGGAACGAGCGCTCGGCGAGCACCTCGAGGACGGTCGAGCCGACCGCTCCGGTGGCGCCGAGGACGCCGACCCGGAAGCCGGCCCCGCCGGCGGCGCTCATCGGCTCGCGGCGCGAGCCTTGTGCTCGCCGGTCGAGTCCTCTTCGTGGATCGTGTCGGCGCCGAGCTCGAAGGCGCCGTGCAGGGCGCGAACGGCGTCGTCGACGCGATCGGCCGCGATCACGCAGGAGATCTTGATCGGCGACGTCGAGATCATCTCGATGTTGATCCCCTCGCCGCCGAGCACCTGGAAGACCTTGGCGGCCACGCCCGGGTGGCTGCGCATCCCGGCGCCGATGATCGAGACCTTGCCGATCTGATCGTCGGTGAGGATCTTGTCGGAGCTCATCCCGTCCTCGGCCTCGATCGCGGCCACGGCGGTCGCGAGGTCGGCACGGCCGACGGTGAACGAGAGGTCGGCGCCGTGCTCGGTCGAGACCGGCTCGTTCTGGATGATCACGTCGACGTTGACGTTCGCATCGGCGAGGGCGGTGAAGATCCGGCCGGCGATGCCGGGCTCGTTGGGGACGCCGGACAGGGTCACGCGCGCCTCGTCGGCGGAGTGGGTTACGGCTGTGACGAACGGGTTCTCCATGGTCTCTTCCTCGGCGATCACGAGGGTACCGGTGCCCTGCTCGAACGACGAGCGGCAGTGGATCCTGACGCCGTGGTTGCGGGCGTACTCGACGCTGCGCAACTGCAGGACGCGGGCGCCGGATGCGGCCATCTCGAGCATCTCCTCGAACGAGACGACGGGCAGCTTGCGGGCGTCGGGAACGACGCGCGGATCGGCGCTGAAGACGCCGGCGACGTCGGTGTAGATCTCGCAGACCGAAGCGCCGAGCGCGGCAGCGAGCGCGACCGCGGTCGTGTCGGACCCGCCGCGGCCGAGCGTCGTCACGTCCTTGGAGTCGGTCGAGACCCCCTGGAAGCCGGCGACGAGGACGATGTTGTCGCGCTCGAGCGCCTGCTCGATCCGGCCGGCGCGGACGTCGACGATCCGCGCCTTCGTGTGCGAGGAGTCGGTGACGATCCCGGCCTGCGAGCCGGTCAGCGAGATCGCCTGGTGGCCGAGATCCCAAATCGCCATCGCACAGAGCGCGCAGGAGATCCGCTCCCCGGTCGAGAGCAGCATGTCCATCTCGCGCGGGCTCGGGCTGTCGGAGATCTCGCCCGCCATCGTCAGCAGTTCGTCCGTCGTCTTCCCCCGCGCCGACAGCACCGCGACGACCTTGTTGCCGCGCTGGCGTTCGGCGACGATCCGCGCCGCCGCCCGCTTCAGATCCTCGGGCCCGGCGACCGACGTCCCGCCGAACTTCATCACCACGGTCTCGCCCCCGGAGCCGACCCCGGGCGTGCTCGCCTGCGCCTGCCCCTTGTCGATCGCGTCGTTCACGGTCGATGAGGATAGAGCGCCCTCCCGCCGCATCAGGCCGAAGCCGATTCGAAGAATGCAGGATTTAGGGCGCTGTACGCCCATTTTCATGCGTTATCGGGCCGGCTAGACGCTGCGCCGGCCGGTCAGGGCGCGGCCGAGGGTGACCTCGTCGGCGTGCTCGAGGTCGGCGCCGACCGGGAGGCCGCTGGCGAGGCGGGTCAGGGTGACGCGATCGCGGAGGCGCTCGCCGATGTGGTGGGCGGTCGCCTCGCCGGTCGTCGTCGGGTTGGTGGCGATGACGACCTCCTCGACGCCGCCGGCCTCGACGCGGGCGACGAGCTCCTCGATCTTCAGGTCGGAGGGGTCGATGCCGTCGATCGGCGAGAGGGCGCCGCCGAGGACGTGGTAGAGACCGCGGTACTCGCCGGTGCGCTCGATCGGGATCACGTCCTGGGGCTCCTCGACGACGCAGATCAGCTCGCGGTTGCGGCGCGGGTCGGCGCAGACCTCGCAGAC
>DASTTY010000070.1:0-29483 GCA_035759925.1 Solirubrobacterales bacterium | reverse complement strand
GCCTGGTCGATGATGCTCGATCTCGTCCTCGCCCATGAGCGTCGCCGCCGGGTCACCAAGGAGCTCGGGATGAGCTTCGGGCTGGTGCGGGCAATCCGGCGCCTGGCCCGCCAGCCGATGTCGATGGGCGAGCTCGCCGAGGCGCTCGGAATCGAACGGCCGAACGCGACGGTGCTCGTCGACGACCTGGAGTCACGCGGGCTCGCCCATCGCCGCCCTCACCCCAGCGACCGCCGCGCGAAGATCGTCGAAGCGACTGCGAAGGGCATACGGCGAGGCCGCCGGGCCGAGGCGATCCTCGCCACTCCGCCCCCCGCGCTGAGCGCGCTCGACCCCGAGGACCTCGAGACGCTTCGCCGGATCCTCATCGAGGCGTCCGAGGGCGGCGGCGCCTGAAGGCGGTGGGGCTGCGTGGCCGAAGAACTCACGATCGTGGGCGTAGCACGCCCGCTTTCGTGCATTCTTTCCGGTAGACCCACTCGAACGGAAGGAGAAGCCCATGCAGATCACCAGGAACTCCGTCGAGACCATGCCGGGGCCGAGCGACTGGTTCACCGGGGACGTCTACATCGATGCCGTCGCCGCCGCTCCGGAGCCTTCGCGGCTGCAGGCGTCGAGCGTCCACTTCACGCCTGGCGCTCGGACCGCGTGGCACACCCACCCGCTCGGACAGACGATCTTCGTCACCGAGGGCGTCGGGCGCTGCCAACGTCGCGGCGGGCCTACGGAAGTGATCAGGCCGGGTGACCGGGTCTACTTCGGGCCCGGCGAGGACCACTGGCACGGCGCAGCACCGGACCGCTTCATGACCCACATCGCCATGCAGGAGGCCGATGAGTCGGGCAGCCCCGTGAGCTGGGGCGAGCACGTCAGCGATGCCGAGTACGAAACTGCTCCGGTCGGCTGATCAGCGAACGGACCCGTCCGGCCCGTCACGGCCTCACTTCGACGCTCAACTGCAAATTGGTGCTCCCACAGGGCAGTGATTTGCAGCTCAGACCTCGAGTGACGTTCGGGCGCCCCGCCGCCGGCAGAAACACCGGAACTTCACGTCGCGGTTTCGTGGAACCTCGCGGGGGATCAGGAAGCGATCAATCGAGTCCCTTGTCGCGAAGCTCCTCGAGCGCAGCATCGCTCTTGGAGAGGCCACCGAGTCCCATGCCGCGCAGCACCTCGGGCGCCTTCGTGAACTGGACGTCGCGGTAGTCGACGACCTCGATGTTGTTGCCCCACGGGTCGCGGAAGCGCAACGAGCCGGACTCGGGGACCGAGATACCCGCCTTGCGCAGCGTCACCCGCAGGCGCTCCTTGCCGTCGACGACGAGCCCGAAATGCCGACCCTCGTCCGGCTCCTGGGAGCGCGGCTCACTGAGCGCCAGGAACTGATCGCCGAGGTCGATCCAGGCCATCCGCGCGCGGCGTCCGCGGAGCTCGAAGTCGATGAACCGGCCCCACCACTCGAGCGCCTCGTCGATGCTGCCGACCTCGAGCGCGACGTGGTTGATGCCGATCGCCCGCACGCGCCCGTCCGGTGTCGTGTCGGTAGCCATCCCTTGGATTCTCCGGGATTGGACGATCGCCTGGCGGTCGCTATCGCGCCCTGGCAGCTGCTGGATGCCGGACTTGATGCCTCTTGGAGGCATGCGCCACCGAGGCGACACATTGGCCCTGATTGCGGAACCCGAACCGACGCCAACCACCATCCTTGCAGTCGGCCTTACTGCTCGGGGTCGAGCAATCCACATGCAACGACTGCACCAGCGTCACCGACCCGATCTCAACCGTGACGGTGTAAGTCGACGGCACTTCAGAGCCGAAATAGAACGAGAAGTCTCCGTTGGCATCGGCATTCAGCGTGGCCGGACCGACGCCGCCGCCGCCGCCATCGTCATCGCTGAATTCGATCGTGCCGACGAAGGAAGCGGACGGCGGTAGGCCGCTCAGCTCTATGGCGATCTCGCTGAACGGCGGGTAGTCGTCGCAGCGCGGGCTGAGTGTGAGCGTCGGCGCTGCGGTTGCGCTGGCAGGGATGAGAAGCACGAGCATGGCCAGCACTCCGGCGGTCGCAGCCGCTATCACGGCTGACCTTCGCTTCCCCATCGACTCCCCCTCTCGTCCCGGACTCGGCACTCGTGCGGCTCACCCGATGCGGCGACCCTACCCCAACACCGAGCGATGTCAATCCTGCGACCTCTACGCAGGCATTACCCGCCGCCGCCCTACCGGATCTTGTCGTAGAGGCTGAAGATCGGCAGATACATCGATATGACGATGAAGCCGACGACGGAGCCGACGAAGATGATCATCACCGGCTCGATCAGGGAGGTGAGGGCCTTGACCTTGGCGTCGACCTCGGCCTCGTAGAAGTCGGCGATCTTGCCGAGCATCGACTCGAGCTGGCCGGTCTCCTCGCCGACCGAGACCATGTGGGTGACCATGGTCGGGAAGACCGCGGAGCGGCCGAGCGGGGCGGCGATGGTGCCGCCCTGGCGGACCGAGACGTAGACGTCCTCCATCGCCTCGGCGACGACCTGGTTGCCGGAGGTCTCGCCGGCGATCTTGACCGCCTGGAGGATCGGGACGCCGGCCGAGATCGTGCCCGAGAAGATCCGCGACCAGCGGGCGATCGCGACCTTCTGGACGACGTCGCCGATCTTCATCGGCAGCTTCAGCTTGAACGCGTCCCACTGGTAGCGGCCGCGCTCGGTCTTCTTCCACTGGAAGAACAGGAACGCGAGCAGGCCGAGGACGGGGATGACGATGTACCAGGAGCCGGTGATCAGGTCGGAGACGGTGACGGTGATCTGGGTCATGAACGGCAGCGCGGCGCTCTCGCCCGGGGTCTCCGAGGCGAGCTCGTCGAAGATGCCGGCGAAGACCGGGACGATGAAGGCGACGACCGCGGTCATGACGATCACGGCGAAGGTGAAGACGAGGGCCGGGTACATGAGCGCGGCGCGGATCTGACGGCGTAGCGCGTCGAGCTTCTCGAGCTGGATCGCGACCATCTCGAGCGCCTGCTCGAGCCGACCGGAGCCCTCCCCCGCCCTGACCATCGAGCGGTAGAGCGGGTCGAAGACGCCGGGGCTCCGCTCCATTGCGTCGGCGACCGAGCTACCAGCCTCGACGTCGTTGCGAAGGCCGACGATCGCCTGCGAGATCTTCTCGTCCTCGGTCTGCTCCTCGAGCGTGTAGAGGGAGCGGAGCATCGGCATCCCGGAGGCGATCAGGGTCGCGAACTGCCGCGAGAAGACGGCGAGCTCGCGCATGTTGACGCCCTGGAAGCGGTCGAGGAAGCCGTCGATCTTCATCGCCTCGCGCTTCTCGGAGACGTCGAGGACGATCAGCCCGCGCTGGCGGAGCTGCTCGGTGACCTGGCTCTTCGACCCCGCCTCGAGCTCCCCCTTCGACGGGGTACCGGCGAGGTCGATTGCGCGGAACGCGTAGGTGCTCATCGCTCAGCCCCCGCTTCGCTCAGACCGGCGTCCCGAGTGAGGCGGCGGCGCCCTGGTACTGGGGCGCGCCGTTGCCCTGGCCGCTCGTGCCGAGCAGGCGGCGCAACTCCTCCGGGACCGCCGCCCGCTGCTCGGCCAGCTTCGCCGTGATCCTGTTCTGGCGAACGAGCTGGGCGAGGTGGGCGTCCATCGTCTGCATCCCGGTCGCCCCCGAGGTCTGGATCGCCGAGTAGATCTGGTGGGTCTTGCCCTCGCGGATCAGGTTGCGGATCGCCGGCGTCGGGACGAGCACCTCGCAGGCGCAGACGCGGCCGGAGCCGTCGGCGGTCGGCAGGAGCTGCTGGGTGACGATCCCCTGCAGCGCGATCGAGAGCTGCATCCGGACCTGGTGCTGCTGCTCGGCCGGGAAGACGTCGATGATCCGGTCGACCGTCTGCGAGGTCGACTGGGTGTGCAGGGTCGCGAAGACGAGGTGGCCGGTCTCGGCCGCGGTCAGGGCGGTCGAGATCGTCTCGATGTCGCGCATCTCGCCGACGAGGATGACGTCGGGGTCCTGGCGCAGCGCCGCCTTCAGGGCGAGCGCGAAGTCGGCTGCGTCGGCGCCGATCTCGCGCTGGTTGACGATGCACTTGTGGTGCGGGTGAAGGAACTCGATCGGGTCCTCGATCGTGAGGATGTGCTCCTCGCGCTCGCGGTTGATCATGTCGAGCATCGCCGCCAGCGAGGTCGTCTTGCCGGAGCCGGTCGGCCCGGTGACGAGGACGAAGCCGCGCGGCTTGCGGGTGAAGTCCTCGAGGACGGCGGGCAGGCCGAGCTCGGGCAGCGTCTTGATGCTCTGGGGGATGTGGCGGAACGCAGCGCTGATCGCCCCGCGCTGGAAGAAGCAGTTGACACGGAAGCGGGCGACGTTCGGGATCGCGTAGGCGAAGTCGAGCTGGAGGTTGTTCTCGAAGTGCTTGCGCTGATCGTCGTTGAGGATCGAATAGACGATCTCACGGGTCTGCTGCGTGGTCAGCTCCGGGAAGTCCTCGAGCGCGCCGATCTGACCGCGAACGCGAACGGCGGGCTTGAATCCGGCGGTCAGGTGCACGTCGGATGCGCCCATCTGGACCATCCGCGTGAGCACCTCGGCGAAGTCGAAGTCACTCATCCCGCTCTATGTCGTCACGGAGGCGCCTTCGCTTGAGCCCGGGCGACGATCCGCGGCGGCCGATTGCATATCGTGGCGGGACCGACGCCCCACGTTTCCCGAATCGAGCCCAACGGAGGCCCGCCATGTCCGACCGACCCGTCTTCCTCTACGCCGCCGTCTACGACGACCTCGCCGACGCCGAAGCCGACTACGACGGGGTCCTCGAGCTCCACGCGGCGGGGCTCGTCGGCACCTTCGATGCGGCCGTGATCGACAAGGAGGACGGCAAGGTCCACGTCCACAAGACCGAGAAGCCGACCCAGCACGGCGCCTGGACCGGCATCGGCGTCGGCGCGGTGGTCGGGATCCTGTTCCCGCCGGCGATCATCGGCAGCGCGATCGTCGGCGGCGTCACCGGCGGCGTCATCGGCCACCTCTGGAAGGGCATGTCGCGGAGCGACCTGAAGGAGCTCGGCGAGGCCCTCGACGATGGCGACGCGGGGCTGATCGTGATCGGCGAGTCGAAGGTCGAGGAGCAGATCGAGAAGGCGGTCAAGCGCGCCAAGAAGACGATCGAGAAACAGATCGACGCCGACGCCGAGGAGCTCAAGCGCGCGGTCGAGGCGGCCGGCACCGAAGGGGGCTGACCGCCGCCTGGCTAGGTCGGGGCCGTCCCCTCCTCGCCCGAGCCGGGGCCGTCGAGCGGCAGCCCCTCGTCGAGGTCGCCGCCCATCCGGTCGAGCTCGCCGCGGCGGTAGAGCATGAACTCGCGGACGCCGATCTGGCCGGCCGCGGCGACCGGGATCGCCAGCAGCGCCCCGACGATCCCGAGCAGGGTGCCGCCGAAGATCGCCGCGACGACGATCACGAACGGGTCGAGTGCGACGGCGCGACTCTGGATCCGCGGCTGGACGACGTAGTTCTCGAACTGCTGGTAGGCGATCGCGAAGACGACCCAGATGATCGTGTCGGTCGGGAAGTCGTTGAAGAGGGTCACGATTGCGACCAGGAAGGCGCCGATCGTCGCGCCGATCAGCGGGATCAGGTCGAGGATCGCGATGATCACCGCGAGCGCGAGCGGCGCCGGCACGCCGAGGATCGTCAGGACGATGAAGGCGACGATGCCGGCGATCGTCGCCTGCGCGAGCGCGCCGCCGACGTAGCTGGAGACGGCGATCGCCATTCGCCCGAGGGCCTTGTCGATCGCCTCGGCCTCCTCGGGCCTGCGGGTCCTGAGCAGCGCCCGGATCCAGACGTGGCCGCGGGAGACCAGGAAGATGCTCATCACGATGATCGTGAACAGGGCGAACAGCGAGCTGATCAGCCCGGCGCCGATGTCGGCGAGGGTCGAGGCGACATCGTCGAGCGAGCCGGCGGCGTTGTTGGCGACGTCCTCGAGCTTGCCGACGAGGTCGTAGTCCTCGTTGAGACCCCGCAGCGTGTCGTTGTTCTGGACGGTGTCGTTGAGGTCCTGGACGTAGCCGGGGGTGTCGTTGACGAGATCGCTGCCGGCGGTGACGGCCGGCGGGATCAGGATCACCCCGATCCCGATCGGGATCAGGATCAGGGTCAGGTAGACGATCGCGATCGCAGCGCCGCGCGGCATGTGCCGCTCGAGCAGGCCGACCGGGGCCGCGACCGAGACGGCGACGAAGGTCGCGACGCAGAGCCAGCCGATCGGCGTCCGCAGCAGGTAGATCAGATAGAGCGCGATCGCGCTGGCGACGACGGTCGCGACGACGCGAACGATGCCGCGCAGCGTCGGCTCGTGCTTCTGGATGACGACTGCATCCGCTTTCGCGACCTCGGGGTCAGGCGAATCGCCCTCCGCGCCGGGGGATGCGGGATGATTCGCCATCCACATGGATCCTAGGCCCGCATCGGACGTCTTCTCCGACCCTCTGCAGGCCCTGCGGCGGGCAGCGACGGTGGTCGCGATCGACGCCGTCGTGCTCTGGATCCTGGCCGGGATCCTCGAGCGCTTCACGCTCGACGGCTTCGGCGCTGCGATCGGCGTCGCGCTCCTGATCGGCGTCTTCAACGCGCTCGTATTCCCGACCCTGGCGCGGCTCACCCTGCCGCTCAACGTCCTCACCCTCGGCCTCACATCGGTCGTCATCAATGCCGCCCTGGTGGCCTTCGCGATCGACCTCGTCCCCAACGCCGAGGTGACGGGGCTCGCCGAGGCGATCGTCATCACGCTGTTCCTCACCATCGCGACCTCGGCGACCTCGGCGCTGCTGGCGATCGACGACGACGAGAGCTGGTACCGCAACGTCGTCCGCACCGAGTCGCGGAAGCGGGAGCGGCTCAGCCGCACAACCGTCCCCGGCGTCCTCTTCCTCGAGATCGACGGGCTCGCCCACGAGGTGCTCGAGCGGGCGATCGCCTCCGGGCGGACGCCGAACATCGAGCGCTGGATCGGCCGGGGCTCCCACGAGCTGCATCGCTGGGAGACCGACTGGTCCTCGCAGACCGGCGCTTGCCAGGCCGGGCTCCTGCACGGCGACAACCACGACATGCCGGCGTTCCGCTGGTGGGAGAAGGAGCGCCGCGCCCCGATCGTCACCAACCACCCCAAGGACGCGGTCGAGATCGAGCGCCGTCACTCCAACGGCCGCGGGCTCCTCCACGCCGACGGCGCGAGCCGCGCCAACATCCTCTCCGGTGATGCCGCCCACTCGATGCTGACGATGAGCACGGTGCTGACCCGGCGGCGCCCGATCGGCCGCGACTACTCGGCCTATTTCGCCCGCCCCTACGCGACCTTCAAGACCTTCAACGCGGTCGTCGCCGAGTACTGCCGCGAGCGCTGGGCAGCGATCATGCAGAAGCGCCGCGACGAGCTGCCGCGGATCGATCGCAACCGCAAGTACGGGCTCGTCCGCGCCTGGGCGACGGTGATCCAACTCGACCTCCAGGTCGCGGCGGTCGTCGGCGACCTGCTCGCAGGGCGGCCGGTCATCTACACGACGTTCCTCGCCTACGACGAGGTCGCCCACCACTCCGGGATCGAGCGCTCGGACACGCTGGCGGTCCTCGAGAAGGTCGATCGCCAGATCGGCCGGATCGAGAAGGCGGTCGCGGAGGCGCCACGTCCCTACCGGCTCGTCGTCCTCTCCGATCACGGCCAATCGCAGGGCGCCACGTTCCTGCAGCGCTACGGCTGCAGCCTCCAGGAGCTGGTCGAAAAGGCCTGCAACTCGGGGAACACCTACGCGGCGAGCGGCGACGGCGCCGAGGCGAGCGCCTACATGGGGGCGAGCCTGACCGAGCTCGACCGCGACCAGACGGCCACGACGCGGGCCTTGACGGCGACCGCCGAGAAGCTCGACGTCGCCCACCCGCTCGACGGCCACGCCGAAGAGAAGCTGCCGGAGCTGCCCGAGGTCGCGGTCATGGCCTCCGGCTGCCTCGGGCTGATCAGCTTCCCGCGCGAGCCGGGACGGCTGACCCTCGAGCGGATCGACAAGCTCTACCCGCAGCTGATCGAGGAGCTCCGCAGCCACGCGGGCATCGGGTTCCTGCTCGTCGACTCGGAGCGCGACGGCGCGCTCGCGATCGGCGCCGAGGGCGTCAACCGGCTCGAGAAGGGCGAAGTGCTCGGAAGCGACCCGCTCGCGCCGTTCGGCCCGAACGCGGCCCGCCACGTCCTCCGCACCCATCGCTTCCCGCACTGTCCCGACATCGTCGTCAACAGCCGGATCTGGCACGAGCCGACAGAGGTCGCCGCCTTCGAGGAGCTGGTCGGCTCGCACGGCGGGATGGGCGGTCCGCAGTCGTTCCCGTTCGTGCTCGCGCCGGCCGACCTCGAGTGGCCCGACGGCGAGGTGATCGGCGCCGAGACCGTCCACCACGTCTTCCGCGGCTGGCTTGCGGGGCTTGGCCAGGACGCCTACGCGGACGAGCCGGCGGCCGCGACGTCGAGTGTCTCACCGGGGGCGAGCAGCTCCGCGGCGATCTCGGGCGCCAGCTCCGAGAGCTGATCGCAGAAGCGCCGGGCCGGCGCGGCCCGATGCCCTGTGTCCATGCCGATCCGCTCGTAGGTGCCCCAATGGATCGGGATCGCCACCCGTGGCGCGATCAGCGCCGCCGCCCGGGCGGCCTCGCCGGCGTCGAGATGGCCGGGCCCGAGCTTCGGCCCCCAGCCGGCGACCGGGAGCAGCGCGACGTCCACCTCCCCGACCTCGCCGATCTCCTCGAACCAGCCGGTGTCGCCGGCGAAATAGACCGACCCGGCCGGCGAGCGGACGACGAAGCCGAGTGCGTCGCCGCGGCGGTGGTGCGGCCAGCGGCGGCCGTCGTGGTCGGCGCGGACCGCCTCGACCTCGACCGCACCGACCCTCGCGTGGCCGCCGACCGCCATCACGTCCGGACGGAGACCCGCCGCCGCGACCGCCCGCCGTGCCGGTTCCGGGCAGAGGACGCGCGGGCCGGCGCCGACCATCCGCAGCGACCTGGTGTCGAGGTGGTCGTGATGGGCGTGGGAGACGAGGATCAGGTCGACCCCGGCGAGCCGCTCCGCCGGCACCGCCGGCGCGACCCGGCGCAGATGGGCGATCCGCGGCCGCAGCAGCGGGTCGGTGAGGACCTCGAAGCCGTCGAGCCCGATCAGGACCGAGGCGTGCCCGAGGTAGGTGATCCGCATGGATGAATAATGCCGGTGGAATGCTCCGCTTCGCGTCCGCTTCCACCGGGTCGCCGGCCGACGGCCGATCCGGTCCTACACCGCGACCCGGGCGACCTCGGCGATGCTCGTGATCCCCTGGTTGACCTTGGCGAGGCCGTCCTCGCGGAGGGTCAGCATCCCTTCGCTGCGGGCCTGGCGCGTCAGCTCGGCCTGCGGGGCGTTGCCGACGGTCAAGTCCTTGAGCGTCTCCGACATCTTCATCACCGAGAAGAGGCCGACCCGGCCGCGGTAGCCGGTGCCGGCGCAGCGCCCGCAGCCGACCGGGTCCCAGGCCTCGACGTCGGCGCCGACCCGGAAGCCGGCCTCCTCGAGGGCGCTGCGCTCGAGGACCGTGCGCGTCTTGCAGTCGGGGCAGAGCGTCCGGGCGAGCCGCTGGGCGATCACGCAATCGACCGCCGAAGCGGTCAGGAACGACTCGATCCCCATCTTCTGAAGCCGGGTGACGGCGCTCGGGGCGTCGTTGGTGTGCAGGGTCGTCAGGACCATGTGGCCGGTCAGCGCCGCCTCGACGGCGATTCGCGCCGTCTCGGCGTCGCGAACCTCGCCGACCATGATCACGTCGGGATCGGCACGGAGGATCGAGCGCAGGCCGGTCGCGAAGTCGAGTCCGGCCTTGCGGTTGACGCCCATCTGGTTGATCCCCGGCATCTGGTACTCGACCGGGTCCTCGATCGTGATGATGTTCACGTCGTCGCTGTTCAGCTCCTGCAGCGCCGAGTACAGCGTCGTCGACTTGCCAGAGCCGGTCGGGCCGGTGACGAGGACGGCGCCGTAGGGCTGGTGATAGGCCTCGACGAAGCGGGTCCGCCCCTCGCCGAAGAGGCCGAGCTCGTCGAGGGTCCGGATCGCCTCGGTCTTGTCGAGGATGCGGATCGTCGCCCCCTCCCCGCGCTCGGTCGGCACGGTGACGACGCGGAGGTCGACGCGGCGGTCGTTGACGTTGACGGCGACGCGGCCGTCCTGGGGGATCCGCTTCTCCGCGATGTCGAGCTCGCTCATGATCTTGATCCTCGAGACGACGCCGGCGACCATCCGCCGCGGGACCCGGGCGGCCTCGCCGAGGACGCCGTCGACCCGGAAGCGGACGCGCATGTCCTTCTCCTCGATCTCGAAGTGGACGTCGGAGGCACCCTCGTTGACCGCCTGGCCGAGGATCGAATAGACGAGCTTGATGACCGGCGCGTCGTCGGCCGACTCGCGCAGCTCGGTGACGTCGGCCGAGCTGAGGTTCATCTCCTCCTCGTCCTCGAGGACCGCCTCCGAGACCGCGCTCTCGAGTGAGTTCAGCCGGCTGATCAGCGCCTCGATGTCGACCTCGGCCGCGACCGCGACCCGGCAGGTGAGGCCGGTCGACATCTGCATGTCGTCGACGGCGAGCACGTTGGCGGGGTCGGACATCGCGACGAGCAGCGTCTCCGGATCGACGTAGCCGACCGGAACGGCGTGGTCGCGCCGCGCGGTCTGCACGGAGACGAGGTTGGCGGCGCCCATGTCGACGTGGAAGACGTTGAGGTCGACGTGGTCGAGGCCGTAGCGCTCGGCGACGGCGCGGGAGAGCTGGTCGGAGCTTAGGACCCCCTGCTCGACCATCAGCGCCTCCGGCGAGCGGCCGGCCACGCGGGCCTCGGCGATCGCCTGCTCGACCCGCTCCCGCGACAGGTAGCCGAGCTCGACGACGACGTCGGTGATGAAGCGGCCGCTGTGGCCGCGGGTGCGCGGCGGCGTCAGCCCCGGCGTGCCCTGCTGCTCGGGCTCGGGCTCGAGCGCCTCGCTGCCGCTGACCGGGGGCACCGGGCGCAGGTGCCCGTAGCGGTCCTCGGGGGTGCTCATCGGTTGTCTCGGATCGTTCTGCGCATCGTCTCCACCGGTGGTTCCTGCCCGACCCAGATCCGGAACGAGTCGGCGCCCTGGCTAACCAGGATCTCGAGCCCGTCGATCAGGGTTGCCCCGCCGCTTGTGCACGTCGCGGCCAGCTCGGTCGGTTCGGACCCGTATACGAGGTCCACCACCACGAGTGGGGCAACCATTTGATCGGCGCGGAGGCGCAGGGCCTTTAGGTCGCTGCCCGGCGCGGGCGGCTCCGCACCCGCGCTTGCAAGCCCGACCGAGGTGGCGTTGACGAGCAGGTCGTATGGCGCGACGTCGATCGGATCGTCGCGGCCGAGCCCCTCGAGCGCGTAGACGCCGAGCTCGCGGGCGAGGTCGACCGCCTTCGCCTCGGTCCGGTTGGCGATCGTCACCGCCGCGCCGGCGCGGTCGAGCGCCCAGGCGACGGCCCGGGCCGAGCCGCCGGCCCCGAGCACGAGCGCCTCGGCGCCGTCGGGATCGAAGCCGGACGGGAGCGCCGCAATCAGCCCGCTCGCGTCCGTGTTGTCGGCGCGGATCCCGTCCGGGCCGAAGCTGAGCGTGTTCGCGGCGCCGATCGCGGCGACGGCGTCGGAGCGCTCGCCGGCGAGCTCGTAGGCGGCGCGCTTGTGGGGGACGGTGACGTTGACGCCGACGAAGCCGCGCTCGCGCAGCTCGTCGATCCCGCTCGCGAAGTTCTCGGGCGACAGGTCGATCGCCTCGTAGCTCCAGCGGTCGGCGATGCCGAGCTCCGCGAACGCGGCATTGTGCATCGCCGGCGACAGCGAATGGGCGACCGGATGGCCGACGACCGCGAGCCGGTTCATCGACTCCGCCCGGCTGGATCGGCCATCAGCAGTCGGTCGGAGCTCCGCCCTGCGCCTCGCGGGCGGAGTTGTACTTGTCGGAGGCGGCGAGGAACTTGTCGTAGTCGGCGGTGAAGAAGTGCTCCCCGCAGGTCCCCGGCTTGACTACGTAGTAGAGGTAGTCGACCTTGGCCGGATCGGCGGCCGCCTTCAGCGAGTCGAGGCCGGGGTTGGCGATCGGAGTCGGCGGCAGGCCGGTGACCAGACGGGTGTTGTAGGGGCTGTCGGTCTGCAGGTCCGACTCGGTCAGCGGCTTGTCGAAGTTGTCGAGGTCGTAGCGCAGCGTCGCGTCGATCCCGAGCGGTATGCCCTGCGCGAGCCGGTTGTAGATGACGGCGGCGACCAGCGGCCGCTCCTTGGGGACCTGGACCTCGCGCTCGATCATCGAGGCGATCGTGACGACGTCGTAGATCGTCAGGTTCTTCTTCTCAGCGGCCTTGAGATCGACTTGCGAGATGTTCTGGTCGAAGGCGGAGAGCTGGTCCTTGACGAGGTCGTCGACGCTCGCCCCCTTCTCGAGCTCGTAGGTGGCCGGGAACAGGAACCCCTCGAGCGAGGCGTCCTTGGGGGCGCCGGTCTTGGCGATGTCGAATCCCTTCGGGGCCTTCGCGGTCGCCTTCTCGTAGTCGCCGCTGAGCCCGGCGTCCTTGGCGACCTCGGCGATCTGCGAGCGCGTATAGCCCTCGGGGATCGTCACGTCCTCGGTCTTCAGCTTCGCCGGGCCGCTCGGCGCCGTGTTGTCGCTGCCGCCACCGCTCGTCACCAGCCCGTAGACGGCGATCACGATCAGCAGGAAGATGGCCAGCGCGATCAGCCGCCGGATGAGCACCGTCTTGCCTCGCCCCGGCGGCGTCGCGGTCGGCGGCGGCAAGGGCGGGTAGTCGCCGGTGGCGATCTCCCGGCGCTCCGGGGGCACCGTCGGCGGCGCTCCGCCGTCGACCTCGGCGAGCCAGTCCCGCTCACCGGTATCGGCGGCGGACGGCTCGGGCGGCACCGGCGCCGCCGGCTCGGGACGGCGGCTGCGCCGGCGCGGCATCAGCTCCTCGGCCGACCAGCGGCCGGTCTCGCTCGGCGCGGCCGGCCGTGCGGGCTCGACCGGGGCGGCAGATTCGGCGGGCTCGGCCGGAGCCGGCGCCTCGGCGTCGGTCGGCGCCGGCGCGTAGGCGGACGGGTCGGGACGCGGCCGCCGGAACGCCGGCGGCTCGGGCGCGTCCGGCGGGGCCTCCCGGTTGCGGGCCCGCTCCTTCGTCTGCTCGAGCGCCTCGCGGCCCTTCTCGGCGGCGCCGTCGAGGGCGCCGCTGACGCGCTCGCCGAGCGACTTCCGGCCCTCCGAACGGGCCCGGCGCCGCGCCTCGCGCTGCTGGCGGCGGCGCTCGCGCTCGATCGCGTCGGGATCGTCGCCGAGGAACGGATCGACGGGCGGCGGCAGCTCGCGCTCGTCGCTCATCGGCGCGCCTCCCGGGCGGTCAGCCAGGTCTCGAGTAGATGCGCCGCCGCCAGCGAGTCCTCGGCGGCTCGTGATCCGCCGCGCCGCGAGGCGGCGGCGAGCTTCGTCGTCAGCCGCTCGTCGTAGGTCTCGACCGGAACGTCGAGCCGCTCGGCGAGAGCGGCGGCGAAGTCGCGGGCGGCGGCGGCCTGCGTGCCTTCGTTGCCGTCGAGGCTGACCGGCAGGCCGACGACGACCGTCTCGACGCCGTGCTCGGCGACGAGCGACTCGACCGCCGCGGGATCGGGCGCGACCGGGTCGATCGGCCGGACGATCGTCCCGCTCGGGTCGGAGAGGGCGCATCCGCAGCGGGCCGCTCCGTGATCGATTGCGAGCGCGCGCACGGGTGCTCAGCGACCTCCGCCGAGTCCGCTGCGAACCGCTTCTCGCGCTGCCTTCAGGGCATCACCGACCTTGTCGAGATGGCGCCCCCCGGCCTGAGCCACCTCCGGCTTCCCACCACCGCCGCCGCCCACTATGGCAGCCGCGTCACGGACGACGTCGGCCGCCGAGAGCCCGCGCTCGACTGCGGCGGGGCTGAAGACGCCGACCAGGGAGACCTTCTCACCGCTCGTCGCCGCGAGGACGACGGCGGCGTCGCCGACGCGCGACTTGATGTCGTGGGCGGTGCCGAGCAGCGACTTCAGGTCGGGCAGCTCGCCGAGCTCGCCGACGACGACCCCGATCCCGTCGATCTGCTCCGCCGCGGCGGCGAGCTCGGCGGCGCGGCTTCCGGCGGCCTCGGCGCCGCGCTCGGCGGCGGCGGCCTCGAGCTCGCGCAGCCGGGCGCCGAGCCGCTCGGCGGCGGCAGCGGCATCGTCGCGGCCGCCGAGCGCTGCGGCGGTACGGTCGAGCTCGTCGCTTCGCTCGCGGTAGAGGTCGATCGCGGCGGGGCCGGTGACGGCCTCGATCCGGCGGACGTTCGAGGCGCTCGAGCCCTCGGAGGTGATCGCGAAGATCCCGATCTCGGCGGTGCTGGCGACGTGGGTGCCGCCGCAGAGCTCACGGGATACGCCCTCGACCTCGACGACCCGGACCCAGTCCCCGTACTTCTCGCCGAACAGCGCCATCGCGCCGAGCCGCTCGGCCTCGCCGCGGTCCATCTCGATCGCGCGAACCGGCGCGCTCTCCTTGATCCAGCCGTTGACGCGCTCGCCGATCGCGTCGAGGTCCTCGGGACTGAGCCGGCTGCCGTGGGTGAAGTCGAAGCGGAGCTTGTCGGGCCGGACCGCCGAGCCCGCCTGGCGGACGTGGTTGCCGAGCCGCTCGCGGAGCGCCGCGTGGAGAAGGTGGGTGGCGGTGTGGTTGCGCATCGTCGCGTGGCGGTCGAAGCGGGCGACCTCGGCCTCGACACGGGTCCCCGCCTCCGGGGCCTCGCCGCGCACCTTCAGCGCCTGATCGCCGCCGACGCGATAGACGTCGACGACCTCGGCGTCGCCGCCGGGCCAGCGCAGAGTCCCGTGATCGGCGACCTGGCCGCCGCCCTCGGGGTAGAAGGGGCTCTCCTCGAGCTTGACGAGCACCTCGCCGTCCTCGCCGGGCTCGACGGCGGCGACGCCGGTCTCGGCCCGGAGGTCCTCGTAGCCGATGAAGCGGCTCTCCGGGGCGCGGGCAACGAAGCCGATCACCCGGTCGTGGGCCCCCTCCCCCGCACCGCCGACGCCGCCGCGGCTGCGGGCCCGCTCGCGCTGCTGCTCCATCAGCTCCTCGAATCCCTCGTCATCGACGCTGAGCCCGCGCTCGGCGATCAGCTCGCGGGTCAGGTCGTAGGGGAAGCCGTAGGTGTCGTGGAGCTCGAATGCGTCCTCGGCGGCGATCCACGAGGTGCCGGAGGCGAGCGCATCGGCGATCAGCCGGTCGAGGAGCTGGCTGCCGCGGTCAAGGGTGCGGCCGAAGCTCTCCTCCTCGGAGCCGATCCAGCGCATGATCGTCTCCCGCTCCGCAGTCAGCGCCGGGTTGACCGGGGCGAGCAGCTCGATCGCCAGCTCCGCGAAGCGGCCGAGGTAGGGAGCCTCGAGGCCGAGGACGCGGCCCTGGTGGATGGCGCGGCGCATGATCCGCCGCAGCACGTAGCCGCGGCGCTCGTTCGAGGGGACGACGCCGTCGCCGATCAGCTGGACCGAGCCGCGGACGTGGTCGGCGATGATCCGCATCGCCCGGGTCGCTGCGGCGTCATCGCCGCCGTAGGTCCGCCCGGAGAGCTCGATCGCGAGATCGACGAGCGGACGCAAGAGGTCGGTGTCGAAGACCGAGTCGACGCCCTGCTTGATCGCCGCCAGCCGCTCGAGGCCGAGGCCGGTGTCGATGTTCTTGGCGGGCAGCTCGCTCAGCGTCCCGTCCTCGTGGAGGTCGTAGGCGGTGAAGACGAGGTTCCAGTACTCGAGGAAGCGATCGGTGTCGTCGCCGGGCCGGTCGGCGGGGCCGCCGAACGACTCGCCGCGGTCGATGTAGAGCTCAGAGGACGGCCCGCAGGGGCCCTTGCTGCCCGCCTGCCAGAAGTTCTCCGAGCGCGGCAGCATCACGATCCGCTCCTCGGGGACGCCGCGCTGCTTCCAGATCTCGATCGCCTCGGTGTCGGGGCCGAGCCCGAGCTCCTCGTCGCCGCCGAACACGGTCACCCAGATCGTGGCCGGGTCGAAGCCGAAGCCGTCCAGCGACAGCTCCCAGGCGAAGTCGATCGCCTCCTGCTTGAAGTAGTCGCCGAAGGCGAAGTTGCCGAGCATCTCGAAGCAGGTCAGGTGCCGGGCGGTGCTCCCGACCTCCTCGATGTCAGGCGTCCGAAAGCAGCGCTGACAGGACGTCAGACGCGGCGCCGGCGGCGCCTCGCGGCCGAGGAAGTAGGGCTGAAACGGCTGCATCCCGGCGGTCGTGAGCAGCACGCTCGGGTCGTCGGCGGCGGGGATCAGCGACGCCGAGGGCACGCGCAGGTGGCCGCGCTCCTCGAAGAACGACATGTAGGTCTCGCGAATCTGCTCCGATTCCATCGACGCAGCAGCGTATCTAGGCGCCCCGGCCCCGAGGGGGACGGACCCGTCCGCACACCGCACCCGGGAAGCGGTCCCGGCGATTACAATCGCCGCGTGTTCCGGCGGGCGGGAGCGGTTGCCATCGGGGCGTTCCTCGCCGCGGGCCTCCTCACGGCGGCGGCACCGGCCCGGGGGCCGGGGTCGGGGCCCCTCAGCGAGGCGGAGGTCAAGTCCATCCTTGAATCGTCGCTGCCGGGCGCGACCTTCAGATATCGGCGGATCTCCTACGAAGGCGTCGGCGGCGTGGTGGCCGGCAAAGCGGTCAGCAAGCGCGGTCAGACGTTCTTCAAGATCGTTTCCGGCGATCCGGATTACGAGCACCGCCGTTACATCCCGAAGCGGGTCATCGCCCCGAGCGGAACGGTGGAGGACGACCTCCTGATCCGCGTCGCCAAGGGCAGACGCAAAGGCGGCCCGGCCGTCAACCTGAGCATGTCGGTGTCGATCCTGATCGACCTGTGCGACTACCGGGCCGGCCACGAGTGCGGGCCAACCGGCTAGATCATCGAATCCCAGATCCCCCCGCCGGTCACTCGAGGTCTGAACCGCAAATCACTGCCCTCTGTGGACACCAATTTGCAGTTGAGGGTCGAAGTGACGTCCTCGGCGATGCCGCCCGCCCCGATTCCCAGGCGAAGTTCCTCGATCAGGCGATCGTGCCGTGGCCGACGACGAGGTCGCCGTCGCAGAGGACCGCTGTCTGGCCGGGCGCCGGGCCCCTGGCCGGGGCCTCGAGCTCGAGGTCGAGGCGGTCGTGGCGGCCGGGGCCGGGGTCTTCGGGGCCGCCGATCCGGCAGGCGAGCGGCCGCGAGCGGTAACGCAGCTTGACCGCGCCGACCCGGTCGGCGGGCCGGTGCAGGGTCGCGTCGCGGATCCGCACCCGGCGGGTGTCGAGATCGGCCTCGCCGCCGACGACGACGCGATTGGAGGCGGCGTCGGTGCCGAGGACGTAGAGCGGCTCCGGTGCGGCGATGCCGAGGCCGCGGCGCTGGCCGACCGTGAAGCGGTGGTGGCCCCGATGGCGGCCGACGACGTTGCCGGCCGTATCGACGACCTTGCCCTCGCGGTCGTCGAGGCCGCCGTGGCGGGCGAGGAAGCCGGCCTTGCCGACGCCGGCGAGGAAGCAGAGGTCCTGGCTCTCGGCCTTGTCGGCGACTGCGAGGCCGGCGGCTGCGGCGATCGCGCGGACCTCGGGCTTCGTCAGCCCACCGAGCGGGAAGCGCAGTCGCGCGAGCACCGCCGGTGGCAGGCCGGCGAGCATGTAGGTCTGGTCCTTGCCGGGGTCGGCGGCGGCGGTCAGAAGCGCGCCGGAGCCGTCGTCGCGGGTCCGCGCGTAGTGGCCGGTCGCGAGGCCGGCGGCGCCGAGCCGGTCGGCGATCCGGACCATCGGCTCGATCCGGACCCGGCCGTTGCAGCGGATGCAGGGGTTCGGGGTCTCCCCGGCCGCGTAGCCGGCGAGGAACGGTTCGACGACGCCGGCGCGAAACCGGTCGCGGAGGTCGACGGTCAGATGCGGAATGCCCTGCGACTGGGCGACCGAGCGGGCGACGCGGACGGCGTCGGCGGAGCAGCAGCTCCGCTCGCCGTCGTTGGCGGGATCCGACCAGAGCTCGAGTGTCACGGCGAGGACGTCGGCGCCCGCCTCCTGCTCGCGGAGGGCGGCGACGGCGCTGTCGACGCCGCCGCTGACGGCGACGAGGACCCGCTCGCGGCCGTCGTCGGGCGGCGCCAGGATCGCTCCCTCGGCGCCGGCGACCGCAGCCCCGAGCGCCCGGTGGGCGGCCTCGGCCGCGAGGTCGGCGGCGTGGGCGCCGACCGCGCTGAGCCCGCCGAGCTCGGCGGCGATCGCGGCGGCGTCGAGCAGGCCCGCCTCGTGGAGGCGCGCGCCGTCGAGCAGCTCGGCCGTGGCCGCCGCGGCGGCCCGGGCGGCGGCGCAGCCGCTCGCCTCGAAGCGGACGTCGGCGGCCCGGCCGTCCTCGAGCCGCAGCGACACGGCGATCAGATCGCCGCAGGCGGCTCCCCCGGCGCTGCCGTGGGCGCTGCCGGGCGGCGGCTCCCCGCACCGGGAGCCGTCGTCGAGGTAGGCCTCGAAGGCGGTCGAATCCATGCGCTGAAGGGTAGAGCGGGCACCCGCCCGCTCCCACCGCGGCGCTCTACGGGTAGCTCGGGACCTGCTTGCCGTCGTAGAGAGCGTCGTCGACGGCCTGGTTGACGCTGCGCGGGCCGCGGAAGCCGTAGGAGACGGCGGCGGTCGGCGTCGAGTCGGTCAGCTTCCGGGGCCGGACGACGACCAGCGCCGGGGTCCGGCTCACCGAGACGCCGGCGGTGATGCGCGCGTACTTGGCGATGTCCTTGACGTTGACGACGAAGACCTCGACGTCGTCGCGCGAGCGCAGAGTGTCGGTGAACTGCTCGAGCTGCTTGTCGGAGAGGCCCTTCGGGTCGACGACGAGAAGCGCGATCGCCTTGTTGCGGGCGAAGGCGACGAGCACGTCCTCGGGAAGGCCCTTCGAGGGCAGCAGACCGTCAGCGGTCGCACCACCGGCCGGCGGCGTGACCGTGTCGGTCTCGGGAGTGGCCGGGGCGGCGCCCGACGCGGACGAGCCGGCCGAGGGCGACGGAGTCGAGGCGGAGGCGGACGGGTCGCTGCTCGCGGCCGGGTCGCTCGTCGTCGTCGCCGCCGGGGAGGTGGTCGTTGCCGCCGGCTGCTCGTCCTTCTTGAGGACCGAGGTGAAGAGGATCACCGCGAAGACGATCGCGCAGACGCCGAGAACGGCGAGCTGGACCATCGGGTTCTCGTTGAGCGCCTTCCTCATCGGGCGCCCCCGCCGACCGGGAAGGAGTTGGGCTCCAGCTCGCCGGTGCCGCCCGGCTTCTGAACCCTGGGATACAGGGGGGAACCTGCCAGCACGCCCAAGAGCGCACCGGACGACGGCTCCCGAGCCAATCGTGTTGGTTCACAATTAGAGCGGCTGTCGTACGAGCTCGGGCCCATGGGCAAACTACCAAGGCAGTTCGGCCGTCCGCCCGAAAACCTTGAGCCCGCCGGACGCCCCCCGCCCCCGCCTGGGTCATCTCGACCGCGCTGTCCCCGGGGGCGGGATCACCCGGATGGGCGGGATTCGAAGGCGTCGAGGGCCGCCTCGGGGTCGTCGGCCACCGTCATCGAGCTGACGAGGTCGCCGTCGAACTCGAACAGGAGCGCGATCGGGGAGGTGTCGCCCACCTCGCCCTCCTCACGCCAGACGTACTCGACCGAGCCGAGGACGAGAACCGCGTCGCCGCGGGTGTGGGTAGCGGCGACGCTGTAGCGCCGTTCGAGGTGGTCGTAGCGCTTCTCGGCCCAGGCGATCGCCGCCCCGACTCCCTTGTGGACGCTGCGGCCGGTCCTGATCTCGGCGAGCGGGGCGAACGTGGCGCCGATCAGCTCCGGATCGCGCGCGTTGATCGCTGCGACGGCCCTCGCGGCCTGCTCGGCGCGCTCGCCGCTCACTGCGGCGCGGGGCTCCTGACCGTGATGCCGAGCTCGCGGAGCTGGCGCTCATCGACCGGCGCCGGAGCGCCGGTCAGCGGATCGCCGCCGGAGGCGGTCTTCGGGAAGGCGATCACGTCGCGGATCGACTCGGCGCCGGCCGCGAGGGCGCAGATCCGGTCGATCCCGTAGGCGATGCCGCCGTGCGGCGGGGCGCCGTAGCGGAGCGCTTCGAGCAGGAAGCCGAAGCGGGCCTCCGCCTCCTCGGCGCTGATCCCGAGCAGCGCCAGCACGCGCTCCTGATCGCGGGCGTCGCTGATCCGGATCGAGCCGCCGCCGATCTCGCTGCCGTTCCAGACGAGGTCGTAGGCACGGGCGCGGATCGCGCCGGGGTCGGACTCGTCGAGCTCGCCGTTGAACGCCGTGAACGGGTGATGAAGCGGCGTCCAGCGCCCCTCGTCGCCATCCCATTCGAGCAGCGGCCAGTCGACGATCCAGCAGAACGCGTTGGCGCCGGCCGGGATCTCGCCCCAGCGCTCGGCGAGCCGGACCCGCATCGTCCCGAGCACCTGGTTGGCGACGGCGGGCTCGTCGGCGACGATCAGCAGCAGGTCGCCCTCGGAGGCGCCGAGCGCCTCGTTCAGCTCGGCGAGCTCGGCGTCGGTGAGGAACTTCGCGGTCGGCGAGCGCCAGCCGTCGCCCTCGCGGAACGCCCAGACGAGCCCCTTTGCGCCGAGCTGCTGGGCGTCGGCGATCAGCCCGTCGAGCTCCGAGCGCGGCAGCTCGCGGCGGCCGGCGTTCATCCCCTTGACGATCCCGCCGCCGTCGAGCGTGCCGCGGAAGACCCGGAACTCGGTCTCGCGAAGGTAGTCGGAGAGGTCGGTCAGCTCCATGCCGAAGCGGACGTCGGGGCGATCGGTCCCGAACCGGGCGATGGCGTCGGCGTGAGCGATCCGCGGGATCGGCAGCCCGACCTCGATCCCGGCCGCTCCGAGCACACGCGCCATCAGCCGCTCGTTGGCCTCGATCACGTCGTCGACCTCGACGAACGACATCTCGATGTCGAGCTGGGTGAAGTCGGGCTGGCGGTCGGCGCGGAGGTCCTCGTCACGGAAGCAGCGGGCGATCTGGTAGTAGCGCTCGAACCCGGCCACCATCAGGAGCTGCTTGAAGAGCTGCGGCGACTGCGGCAGCGCGTAGAAGGAGCCCTGCTGAAGACGGCTCGGGACGAGGAAGTCGCGGGCGCCCTCGGGCGTCGAGCGGGTCAGGATCGGGGTCTCGATCTCGACGAAGCCGTCGCCGTCGAGCTGCTCGCGCATCGCCGCGACGAGCTTCGCCCGCAGCTGCAGCGCCTTCTGCATCTGCTCGCGGCGCAGGTCGAGGTAGCGGTAGCGCAGCCGCGTCTCCTCCCCCGCCTCGCTGCCGCCGCGCCCCTCGATCTGAAAGGGCGGCGTCGTCGAGTCGGAGAGCAGCTCCGCTTCGGCGACCCGGACCTCGTAGGCGCCGGTCGGAAGCTCCGGGTTGACGGTCTCTGCCGAGCGTTCGACGACCGGCCCGCGGACGCTGATCACGTCTTCGGGGCGGAGTCTGTGGCCGAGCTCGAAGGCGCTGCCGGCGTCGTCGGGATCGAAGACGAGCTGGACGAGCCCGGTCCGGTCACGGAGGTCGATGAAGACGAGGCCGCCGTGGTCGCGGCGGCGGTTGACCCAGCCGGCCAGCCGGGCCTCGGAGCCGGCCGCTTCGGCCGTCACTTCGCCTGCCCAGCGGTCGCGGTAGCGGTTGCCGCGCTGGGCGGGGAGCTCGGGGCGGTCGCTGGGATCAGTCACGGTCGCGCAGTCTCGCTTATGCCGCCGCCGAGCTCGGCGGCGATCGCGCCGGGATCGACGTCGCGCTGATCGCCGCTCGACATGTCGCGCAGCTTCGCCGTGCCGTCGCCCTCGAGGATCACCGCGTGACGGGCGCCGGAGCGGTCCGCCTGCTTCATCTGTCCCTTGAAGCTGCGCTCGGCGAGGTCGAGGTCGGCGGCGAGCCCGGCGTCACGAAGCCGGCGGACGAGCGCCGAGGCGGCGGCGCGATCGCCGCCGGTGACGACGAAGACGTCGATCGGCTCCGGCTCCGGGCGCGTCTTCATCGCGAGCAGGATCCGCTCGACCCCGGCTGCCCAGCCGACCGCAGGGGTCGCGGGCCCGCCGAGCAGCTCGACGAGCCCGTCGTAGCGGCCGCCGCCGCCGAGCCCCGACTGGGCGCCGAGCCGATCGCAGGTGAACTCGAAGACCGTCCGGTTGTAGTAGTCGAGGCCGCGGACGAGCGAGCCGTCGAGCGTGTAGGCGACGCCCGCCTCGTCGAGCAGACCCCGAACCGCGGCGAAGTGCTCGGCGTCCTCGGCGCCGAGGCGGTCGAGGATCTGCGGCGCGTTCTCCATCACCGCCCTGGTACCTGCGTGATCGGAGTCGAAGGCGCGCATCGGGTTCGAGTCGATGCGCTCGCGGACCTCGTCGGAGAGGCTCGGCTCGTGGTCGCGGAGGAACCCGCGGAGCTCGTCGCGATAATCGGCGCGCGCCCCCGGCGAGCCGAGCGAGGAGAGCAGCAGCTCGGCGTCGGGGATACCGACGTCGGCGAGGATCCGGTCGAGGAGGATGATCAGCTCGGCATCGACGAGCGGCGACGCGGAGCCGATCGCCTCGGCGCCGATCTGGTTGAACTCGCGGAAGCGCCCCTCCTGCGGTCGCTCGTAACGGAAGAACGGTCCCTCGTAGGCGAGCTTGACCGGCTGCGCGAGCCGGTGCATGCCATGCTCGATGTAGGCGCGGCAGATCGGCGCCGTCCCCTCGGGGCGGAGCGTGACCGAGCGCCCGCCCTGATCGTCGAAGGTGAACATCTCCTTGCGGACGATGTCGGTGGACTCGCCGACGCCGCGCTCGAAGAGCCCCGTGTCCTCGAAGATCGGGGTTTCGATCCGGGCGTAGCCGGCGGCGCGCAGCCGCTCCCGGGCGGCGCTGCTGACGGCGGCGCGGGCGGCCTCGTCGGCCGGGAGCACGTCGAAGGTGCCCTTCGGTGCCTGGTGCTTGGCGGCCACGGCAGCCGGAAGCTACTCGGCGGCGGCCGGGAGGTCGGCGAGGAACGGGTTCGAGGCGATCTCGCGCTCGAGCGTCGTCAGGCCCATGTGGCCGGGGAAGACCATCGTCTCCGCCGGATGGGCGTCGATCAGGTTGCGGATGCTCGCCGCCAGCGTCGGCCAGTCGCCGCCGGGGAGATCGACGCGGCCGACCGAGCCCTGGAAGAGGACGTCGCCGCTGAAGATCGCGCTCTCGTCGGGGATCGAGTAGGTGAGGTGGCCGATGCTGTGGCCGGGCGTGAAGATCACGTCGATCTCGAAGCCGGCCAGTTCGAGACGCTCACCGCCGCCGAGCGTCTCGTCGGCGTCGTAGCCCTCGTAGGGGCCGATCCCGGGAATCGGCGTCCATTTCATGATGTCGGCGAGCATCGGCGTCTCGAGCTCCGGGCAGTACACGGTCGCCCCGGTCGCCTCCGCGACCGGCGTCACCGCGCCGACGTGGTCGACGTGGGTGTGAGTGAGCAGGATCGCTTCGACGTCGAGGCCGAGCTCGTCGATCGCCGCGAGCAGGCGCGGCGCCTCGTCACCGGGATCGACGACCAATGCTTTGTCGGCGCCGTCGCGGCGGACGAAGTACGTGTTCTCGGCGAACGGGCCGACGGTGAAGCTGCGGACGTCCATCGCCGTCAGCCCGCCTTCTCGGCCTGCTTGGCCTCGCGTTCCTTCTGCTGGCGGGCCATGCGGCGGTTGTAGAAGAACGACTCTGTGTAGAAGCCGAGCGGGATGTAGAAGGCGGCGGCGATGATCGCCAGCACGATCGCGCCCGCGAGCGGCTGCCCGAACAGCAGCGAGACCGGCAGCAGCAGGGCCGCGAAGAGCAGGCCGCGGATCGCCGACCCGCGCCAGGTCGGCGCCACGTCGCGGCGGTCGACCGGCTGGCGCTTCTTGCTTCCCTTGCCGCGCGAGCGCGCCTGCGCCATCGCCTCCTGGCGATTGCGGGGCCGTCGGCCCGGCCGGCGCTGGATGCTCCCGGTCTGGGTGCCGCGGTGCTTGCGACGGCGGCGCTTTGCGTTTCCCGGCATCGGGGCGATTCTAGTTAGCCGTCAGCGGTCGCCGCGAGCCGCGCCTCGATCGTCTGCCGGTGCGGATCGCCGCCGGCCGACTCCAAATCGGCCGGCCAGCCGGCGAGCGCCGCCTCGGGGACGAGGCCGACGAGCTCGGCCGCCACCGGCCGCGTCCCGAGTGGCCCCCCGAGCCGCGCGGTCAGCACGACGACCTCGGCGAGCGGCACCGTGACCGGATCGTGGACGTTCGTGGAGATCTGGATCCGCCCGGGCCCCAGCTCGATCGCGATCGCCCGGACCCCGGGCGGGCCGCCGCCGGACTCGCGCAGGCCCGCGGCGATCGCGGTGCCGTCGGCGAGCGTCGCACCCGGCGCCAGCTCGAGGTTGAAGGCGGCGAGCGGCGGCCGCGCCGTGACGAGGACGCCGCCGCCGGTCGGATGCGGCACGCCCGGGCCGTAGTCGGGGGTGAGATCGCCCTCGCGCATCCGCCGAGTCAGCTCGACGTGGCCACCGCGGCGAAAGTGGGCGCGCTCGCGGCGCTCCGGCGTGCTCGCCAGCTCGCCGTAGAGGAAGACCGGCAGAGCGAGCGCGCCGAATCGATCGGCGACCGCGCGGGCGAGGTCGACCGCACGCGGCCGGAGCGCCTCGTGGTGCCAGACGATCGGACAGACGTCGATCGAGCCGATTCGCGGGTGGGCGCCGACCTGGCGGGTGATGTCGATCAGCCCTACCGCGAGGTCGGCGAGGCGGACGAGCGCCGGCAACAGTGACGCTTCGTCGCCGGCGAGGGTGAAGACCGCGCGGTTGTGGACCGGATCGGAGTGCTCGTCGAGCAGCGCTACTCGCGCGCCGAGGCTGCTCCGAAGCTCGTCGATCACCGCCCCGTCGGTCCCCTCGGAGACGTTCGGGACGGCGAGCAGGCGGTTGTCGGGCGAGCCTGGCAGCGCCGATCAGACGAGCAGCTCGCCGTCGCGGACGACCTCGGTGCCGTCCACGGTCAGGGTCGGTCGCATGACGACGCAGTCGAGGTGGACCGGGACCTGGATCCGGCCGCCGATCGCTGCCGATGCGCCGAACGCGACATGGACGGTGCCGAGCAGCTTCTCGTCCTCGAGCACGTTGCCGGTCAGCTCCGCCCTCTCGTTCGTGCCGACGCCGAGCTCGGCGATGACGCGGCCGTCCTCGCTGTCGGCGGTGAGGAGCTCGACCAGCGCCGCGCCCTCGGACCCGCTCGCGTCGCTGAGCCGGCCGCCGGTGACGGTCAGCGTCACCGGTGCGGCCGGGATCCCGACCCCGGCGATCGTCCCGTCGACGACCAGCGTGCCCTCGGAGGCGCGGTCGTCGGGCGAGACGAAGCCCTCGCCGCAGGGCAGGTTCCCGAACGCACCCGGCGCGGTCAGCTCGCCGGCGTCGGGGATCGCTGTCCGCCCCTCGAGCCCGAGCCGGAGGTCGCTTCCGTTCGCGCAGGTGATCCGCGCCTCGCGGCCGGCGTCGAGGATCGCCGCGATCGCGCCACCGCGGCGGCGCAGCTCGTCCATGTCGGCGCTCATCATCCGCGCGAGCATCGGCTCGGTGACGCCGGGCAGCGTCGCGATCCGCGCTCCGGTCTCGGACGCCGCCTTGCGGGCGGCGGTGTGGGAGAGCGACTGGACCGTCGGGGCGAGGACGACGTCGGCCTCCCGCATCGCCGCCGCGACCGGGCCGGGCGGCTCGGCGGCATGCGAGTCCCGCTCGGCCATCAGCGCCAGGACCGCGTCGGCGCCGGCACGGCCCGCCTCGCCACGGAGCCGCTCACCGAGGCCGAGCGTCGCCGGGTTGGCGACGACGAGGACCTCCTCCCCGGCCATGACGCCGAGGCAGTCGTTGACGACGGTCGCGACAGCGCGCTCGAGGTCGTCGCGGGTCGGCTCGCTCACGGTCCGCCGACCCTAGCGCGCGCAACGCACGTGATGGCGCTGACGCTAGCCTCGGCGGTGATGGCGCGCACCGTCTACTACGCCGCGATGAGCCTCGACGGCTACATCGCCGACCTCGACGAGAACCTCGAGTGGCTGACCGGGTTCGACGGCCCTGGCTATGCCCGCGACGACGCGCCCGGCGGGCCGATGGAAGGTTCGTACCAGCGGTTCTTCGCCGACGTCGGCGCGCTCGTGATGGGATCGAAGACCTACGAGTTCATCCTCGGCCAGAGCTGGGCCTACGGCGATCTGCCGGTCTGGGTCCTGACCTCGCGCGATCTGCCGGCGGTCGGGGAGGCGAGGGGGCTCCGCTTCGCGTCCGGGTCGGTCACCGCGATCCACGACGAGGCGATGGAGGCGGCCGCCGGCAAGGACCTCTGGGTCGTCGGCGGCGGCAACGTCGCCTCCCAGTACCTCGAGGCGGGTCTGCTCGACGTCGTCCGGGTGACGATCGTCCCGGTGGCGCTCGGCGACGGGCTGCCGCTCTTCGCCGACCCGGTCCCGCCGATGAGGCTCCTCGCCGTGACCCCGTACGGGAACGGGATGGTGGAGCTGACCTACGAGGTCGTGCGGTGAGCGGGCGGGAGCGGTTCGTATCCCTCGACGAGCTGCCGGCGCTCGAGCAGAGCTCGGGGGCGATCTGGCGGCCGATCCGCCGGGCGATGGGGCTGACCGGGATCCGCGCCAACGCCTACACGGGCCGGAAGGCCGGTGACGAGGTGATCGAGCCCCACGACGAGACGAGCCAGGCGGCCGGCCGCCACGAAGAGACCTACGTCGTCCTCACCGGCACCGCCCGCTTCACGATCGACGGCGAGGAGATCGACGCGCCGGCGCTCTCATTCGTCCGCGCCGACGTCGGCGAGATGCGTCAGGCCACCGCACTGGAAGACGAGACGACGGTGCTGGTGATCGGCGGTGAGCCCGGCTCTGCCCTCCCGGTCGCCGCCTACGAGCATTGGTATGCCGCCGAGCCGCACTACCTCGCCGGCGACTACGAGCGCGGCATCCCGATCCTCGAGGAGGGCCTCGCCGACCACCCCGGCAACCCCGGCCTCAACTACCAGCTCGCCTGCTACCACGCCCTGGCCGGCAACCGCGACGATGCGGTCGCGCACCTGCGCACCGCGCTCGCCGGCTCCGACGGGCGCGTCGCCGAGTGGGCGGCCGGCGACGCCGACCTCGACGCGATCCGTGACCACCCGGATTTCCCGGAGCTATAGGTCGGGCGATCGGGCCTGCGCGTCGGCGGCTGCCGCGACCGCCTCGCGCTCGAAGCCGCGCAGCCCGCGCGGGATGTCGAGCTCGAGCGGATCGGCGCTGAAGGTCGGCTCGAGCCCGGCCAGCCGCTCGGCGATCGCGAGGTTGCAGAACGGGAGCTGCTCGAGGCTGTAGCCGCCTTCGAGCGCGACGACGAGGCGACCGTCGCAGAGCTCCTCGGCAAGCGCCATCGCCCGGCCGGTCAGCTCGCGGAAGCCTTCGGTGGTGACGCTCATCCGCCCGAGCGGGTCGGAGGCGGCCGGGTCCTGGCCGGCGGACAGGAACAGCAGGTCGGGAGCGAAGGCGCGGAGCGCCGGCTCGACGACCTCCGCGAACGCGTGGGCATAACCGGCGTCCCCGGTGCCGGCCGGCAGCGGGACGTTGACAGTGCTCCCCTCCCCCGCGCCTGCTCCGCGATCGCCGGTGCGGCCGCGGCCGAGCGGGTAGAGATCGTCCTGGTGCAGGGAGATGAAGAGGACCGACGGGTCGGTCCAGAAGATCGTCTCGGTGCCGTTGCCGTGGTGGACGTCCCAGTCGACGATCGCGACCCGCTCGGCACCGGCGCGCTGGGCATGACGGGCGGCGATCGCGACGCTGTTGAAGAGGCAGAAGCCCATCGGCTCGCTCGCGGTTGCGTGGTGCCCGGGCGGGCGGACGATCGCGAACCCGTTGCCGGTGCCGCCGAGGACGGCGTCGGTGACGGCGAGAACGTTCCCGGCGGCGAGCAGCGCCGGCTGCCACGAGTCGGGGCCGACGCGGGCCTCGGGGCCGACGGTCGCGAACCGGTGCTCGGCGCAGGCCCGCTCGATCCGCTCGATCATCGCCGGCTCGTGAACGAGCTCGAGCTCGGCCCGCGTCGCGCTGCGCGAGTCGAGCCGCTGCACCGCGTCCAAGGTCCCCGCCAGCTCGAGCACCTGGATCGTCCGCGCCAACCGCTCCGGCCGCTCGAAGTGCGGCACGTCGAGCCACTCCGACGCCGGCCGGCGAACCAGCATCGAACCGTTGTCGTGGGCGAGGCAGCGCTCGTCCCAGGCGAGGACGGTGCGTGATGCGGGCGCCATGCCGCGATCCTGACGGATCGGGGCGCGGCTCCGCGGAACCGGCCCCGAGAAATCAGGAATCGATCGTCTAGTTCAGCTCGGCCGAGTCGATCTTCCAGGTGCCGTCCTCGTTGACGAGGGTGTACTTGCTGGTGACCTCCTCGCCTCCGGAGGTGATGCTGACCCCTTCGGGGCCACCGCCGACGATCGCGGTCGCCTTGTCGTTGACGTACTCGATGTCGGTGACGTCGATGTCGTCCGCGCTGTAGGCGGGCGGACTGAAGGAGGCCTCGAAGGTCTTGCACGCCTCAGTGGGGTTGTCGTTGAACGTCTGCTCCTCGAGGAACTTGTCCGTCATCAGGTCGCAGTCGCCCTCCGTCAGCCAGGTCTTGATCGTCGTCTCGATCGCGTCGAGATCGCTGCCGTCGCTGGTCGTCGAGGTCGTCGCTCCGGTCGAAGTCGCCGTCGCGGCCGTGGCTTCAGCCTCCGTGCTGGTCGAGTCGTCGCTGCCACATCCCGCCGCGATCGCCGCGAGCGCGGCGATGCAGAGCACCAGTGCCATCCGTAGTCGGTTCCTGCCCATGCGAATGGGTCCCTCCTTGCCGTCGATTGGTCGAGTTGCCTGATTTCCCCGGAGCCCCGTCCAGCCGCAACCGGCCGGGGCGAGCGCGGCAGTATATGAACAGTTGCCGTGAGCGCCACAAGACCAACCACCCACGTCGCTGCGCTCGGCCTGAGCGCCATCGCCGAGCTCCATTGCGTCTGGGCGACCGGTTCGCCGTGGCCCTTGTCGACTCGGGAGGCGCTCAGCGATCAGGTTGCGGGGACGACCTCTCGGAAGCCCCCGTCCACCTCGGCCTGCCTGGCTGTCGCGGCGACGCTGGCCGCTGCCGCGGCGCTGGTCGAGGCCACCCGCGAAGTCGACCGGCCCTGGCCCGGCTCGGATCCGGGGCCGTCGTCGCCGTGCTGACGCTCCGTGGCGGACTCGGCATGGCTGGGCGCACCGATCTGATCTCCCCCGGCTCCACCTCCGTCGCGTTCCGCTCCCGGGATCGGCGGATCTACTCCCCGCTCTGTCTGACCCTGGCCGCCCTGTCGCTCCCCGCGACAGTCTCGCGTCGCCCTTGAGGCCCA
>DASTTY010000069.1:0-47500 GCA_035759925.1 Solirubrobacterales bacterium | reverse complement strand
CCAGCTACCCATCGCAGCCTTGGTAGGCCGTTACCCCACCAACAAGCTAATGGGCCGCGGGCCCCTCCCGATGCGGAGGCCGAAGCTTCCTTTGCTCGACGTCCTCGTGGACGTCGGACACATCCGGTATTAGCCCGAGTTTCCTCGGGTTGTCCCAGTCATCGGGGTAGGTTACCCACGTGTTACTCACCCGTTCGCGGCTCTGCCCCAGGGCAAGCCCTGGTTCGTCGCTCCACTTGCATGTGTTAAGCACACCGCCAGCGTTCGTCCTGAGCCAGGATCAAACTCTCCGTAAAAAGTGACTCGAGGGGTTTCAATCCCCATCGCGGGTCAATGCGACGGGGCTCCTCTGTCTTACTGAGAGTTGTCATGTTCTTGGCTTTGGGCCGCCGCTTACACGTGCGGCGACCGACATGACAGGTTCATGTAAATGCCCGGCCTGCCGCTGGCGACAAACCGGGTCGGACTCGATGCATCTGGAGATCCGAGGACCTCCGGATACATGCGCTGCTCAGTTTTCAAGGACCGTCGCGCTCCGGCGGCGGGGGAATCCCGGGGCCGGAGCGGCTGCCTACAAGGCGACGGGGGACTATAGCGATCCGGGCGCGACCTGTCCAGCCGGCGTCGGCGTCGCGATCAGCCGGCGACGACCCGGGCGAAACGGCGCTTGCCGAGCTGGACGACGCGGTCGGCGAGCTCCTCGCCCGGGACGTCCAGCCGCTCCGGGGAGACGGGCTCGCCGTCGATCCGGATCGCCCCCTGGGCGAGCAGCCGGCGGGCCTCGCTGCTGCTGACGCCGAAGGCCTCGCGGAGCAGGACCGGGAGGTGGACGTCGCCGCCGAGCTCGATCCGGTGGACTGGGACGTCGGCGGGGATCTCGCGGTCCTGGTGGATCCGGTTGAACCGCGCCTCCGCCTCCTCCCCGCTCCCCGGCCCGGCGAAGCGGTCGCAGATCCGCCGGGCGAAGTCGCGCTTCGCCTCGTTCGGATGACGGCCCTCGTCGAGGGGTGCTCCGAGCAGCAGCTCCCAGTAGAGCGGCATCGCGTCGTCGGGGACGCTCATCAGCTTTCCGAAGATCTCGCTCGCCGGCTCGGTGACGCCGACGTAGTTGCCGAGCGACTTGCTCATCTTCCGGACGCCGTCGGTCCCGGGCAGGATCGGCATCGTCATGACCACCTGGGGCTCCTGCCCGAACGAGGTCTGGACGTCACGACCGAAGAGCAGGTTGAAGCGTTGCTCGGTGCCACCGAGCTCGACGTCGGCGTCGATGGCGACCGAGTCGTAGCCCTGTAGGACCGGGTAGAGCAGCTCGAGCAGGGAGACCGGCTCGGCGGCGGCCATCCGGTTGGTGAAGTCGTCGCGCTCGAGCAGCCGGGCGACGGTGAAGCGGCGCGCGAGCGCGAACAGCTCGGCGCTCGGCATGTCGAGCCACTCGCTGTTGAACCTGACCTCGGTCAGATCGGGATCGAGGACCTTGAACGCCTGCTCCTGGAACGTCCGCGAGTTCGCCGCGATCTCCTCGGCCGACAGCATCGGGCGCAGAGCCGAACGGCCGCTCGGGTCGCCGACCCGGGCCGTGTAGTCGCCGATGATCATCACGGCGACGTGGCCCGCCGCCTGAAACTGGCGGAGCTTCTCGAGGACGACGACGTGGCCGAGATGGATGTCGGGGGCCGTCGGGTCGATGCCGAGCTTGACGCGCAGCGGGCGCCTCCTGGCCAAACGCTGCTCGAGCTCTCCGGCGGGCAGTACGTCGACCGCCCCGAGGGTCAGGCCGTTCGCCGCTTCGCCACCCTCGAGGCCCGGTTGCCGCATCGGCGCAATGCTAGACTCACGCGTCGCCCGGGGGCGCCCGGAAGCAGGGGCCGTGACGCCCCGCCAGCGGCCGGGAGGCCCGATCCGAGCGCCGGACCGCCGCGATTCACCTCGTCCGCGCCCGGTTGCCGCTCCTCCTTTATGCCTGAGAGCAGAGACAACACCGAAGAGGATCAGGTCACGACCTCCGGTAACGGCGCCTCGCCGAACGATTCGGCGGACGACGTCGCGGGCGTGGCGACTAGCGCCGACTCCGAGCCGGCCACGGAGCCGGCCGATCCGGCCGTCGCCGACCTCAATGGCGCCGGTGACTCCGCGGACGCCGATCCCGACCTGAGCCCCCGCGAGCGGGCCAAGCAGGCCGCCCGCGAGCGCGCCGCGGAGCGGAAGCGCCGGCGCGAGGAGCGGCGCGCGGCGCGGCACGATCGCGGCTCGGCCCTGAAGGAGCGGATCGCCCGGTTGCGGACCGGTGAAGGCTGGCGGCGGCCCCGCGCCGACGGGCAGCCGCGGCCGAGGATCAAGAAGCTGCGCTTCCTGCTCGTCCTGATCGGGCTCGGGCTGCTGGCGATCGTCTCCTGGGTCTTCGGGGTGATGATGGCGGTCGCCCAGGACCTGCCGGACCTCGAGGCCCGGGCCCAGTACGACGCGGCCCAGAACTCGGTCGTGCTCGCCAGCGACGGAACGCCGCTCGCGACCCTGACCGGCAACGAGAAGCGGATCCTGGTCGAGTCGGACGAGATCGCGCCCTCGCTCAAGCAGGCGGTCGTCGCGATCGAGGACGAGCGCTTCTACGAGCACCGCGGCATCGACTACCTCGGCATCGCCCGCGCCCTTCAGCAGGACATCTTCTCCGGCGGCGCCGTCCAGGGCGGCTCGACGATCACCCAGCAGTTCGTCAAGAACGCGCTCGAGGCGCAGGGAAGCCGAACCGTCCTGCAGAAGCTTCGCGAAGCGGCCCTCGCCTACCAGATCGAGCGCCAGTGGTCGAAGGACAAGATCCTCACCAACTACCTCAACAACATCTACTTCGGGAACGGCGCCTACGGAATCGAGGCGGCGGCGCGCACCTACTTCGGCACCGCACACCCCGGCTGTGGCGATCCCGACAACCGCTGCGCAGCGGCGCTGACCCCGGTCGAGTCGGCGATGCTGGCTGCGCTGATCTCCTCGCCGTCCGCCTACGACCCGGTCAACAACCCGGTCGACGCCCAGGCGCAGCGCAACGTCGTCCTGGAGAAGATGCGCGATCAGGGAGTCCTCGAGGTCAGCGACGACGACTTCCAGGCGATGCTCGACGCTCCGGTGCCGACCAAGAAGGACATCCAGCCCCCGACCGTCGACTCGAAGGCTCCCTACTTCACCGACTGGCTGCGTCAGCAGGTGGTCGACAAGTACGGCGCGGGCCAGGCCTTCGGCGGTGGCCTCGTGGTCAAGTCGACTCTCGACTACGGGCTCCAGAAGGCCGCCGAGCAGGCCGTTTCCGACAACCTCGCCGGCCTCGGCCCGACCTCCGCCGTCGTTGCAATCGACAACGGCAGCGGCGACGTGCTGGCGATGGTCGGCGGTCAGGACTTCGACAAGAGCCCGTTCAACCTCGCGACCAACGGCCAGCGCCAGCCCGGCTCGTCGTTCAAGCCGTTCACACTCGTCACCGCGCTTCGCGAGGGCCACTCGCCGGACGAGACCTTCGAGTCGGCCCCGCAGCAGATCCCGTTCAAGGCGACGATCCGCAAGAACGGCAAGAAGAAGAAGGTGACCGACTACTTCCGCGTCAACAACTACGACGACAACTACCTCGGCAGCGCCTCGATCGCGACCGCGACGACCTACTCCGACAACTCGGTCTACGCCCAGCTCGGCATGGAGGTCGGCATCAACGACATCGTCAAGACCGCCCACGAGCTCGGCATCACCTCGAGGCTCGACGACAACCCCGCGATGATCCTCGGCGGGCTCAAGCACGGGGTGACCCCGCTCGAGATGGCCTACGCCTACAACACGCTTGCCAACGGCGGCGCCCGGATCAGCGGCACCGAGGCGAGCCAGGGCAACGGCGAGGGGCCGGTGGCGATCGACAAGGTCGTCGACCAGGACGACAAGCCGGTGCCCGACAACCTCGGCGGCAGCGGCGAGAACGAGAAGGTCTCCGACCAGGTCATCGATCCGTCGGTCGCCCAGAACGCGACCGACATCCTCCACACCGTCGTCACCAGCGGCACCGGCGAGCGAGCTCAGGTCGGCGACGACTACATCTGGGGCAAGACCGGCACGACCGACAACAACGCCGACGCCTGGTTCGTCGGCGCCAACGAGGACATCACCGTCGCCGTCTGGGTCGGTTACCCGGACGGGGCGACGCCGATGGAGACCGAGTTCGCGGGCGGCCCGGTCGACGGCGGCACGATCCCGGCGCTGATCTTCAGCGACGTCGTCAGCGCCTGGGACGGCCTGCAGGCCTCCCGCGGTGCCGACGACACCAGCACCGACACGACCTCGACCACCGAGGGCTACGTGCCGCCGGCGACGACGACCGACACCTACGTGCCGCCGGCGACGACGACCACACCGGCACCGGTTGCACCGGCGCCGACCGAGGCTGCGCCGGCGCCCGCCACACCCGAGCAGCCGGCTCCGCCCGCGACCGGGACCGGCGGCACCGACGCCGGCGGCACCGTCCCCTGATCGCCGGCAGCTGGATCTAGCCGGCCGGCCGGGACAGGTACGGGCTGTCGGCCAGGCAGTACCGCCACGGGTAGTCGGCCGCCTTCGTCAGTCCGATCCGCGGGCCGGCCACGACCTCGCGACGCCCGTTCGACGCCGGGGCGAGCAGCGCGAACGGCTCGCGGAGCGAATCGGCGCCGCTCTGGGCGAGCTCGATGCCGAGCGCCTGGCAGATCTTCCCCGGACCCGAGCAGAGGTCGCGAACGGATTCGAGGCCGCGGCGTTCCCGCATCGCGTCGATGCCGGCCGTCGGCTCGAGGGCGCGGACGAGGACGGCGGCCGCGGTCCCCTCGGGTTCGGTGACCAGGTTGAACATCGAGTGGATCCCGTAGCAGAGGTAGACGTAAGCGTGGCCGGGCGGGCCGAAGATCGGGGCGTTGCGGGCGGTCGGCCCGCCGAAGCCGTGACAGGCGGGGTCATCGCGCTCGTAGGCTTCGGTCTCGACGATCGTCCCGCCGACGCCGTCGTGGAGTAGCGTGCAGCCGATCAGCTCGGCGGCTACCTCCCGCGGCGGGCGGGCGAAGAACTCGCGGTCGAGCGCCGCCCCCGCCTCCACAGCCGCCATCAATCGAGGTCGGCGAGGCTCGCCGCGGCGATCTCGAGCTGCTCGGCGACCGCGGTCGTCGACGTTCCTCCCCGCGAGACCTTCGAGTCGAGCCACGAGTCCTCGCCGAGGACCTCGTAGTACTCGTCGTCGAGCAGCTCCGAGAAGCCACTGAGCTGCTCGGGCGGGATCGCCGAGAGCGGGATCCCGGCGTCGAGGGCGTAGCGGACGAGCCCGCCGACGACCCCGTGCGCCTCGCGGAACGGCAGCCCGCGGCGGACGAGCAGATCGGCGACGTCCGTCGCCGCAGCCATCTCGTCCGCCGCGGCGGCGGCCATCCGCTGGTGGTCGAAGGCGATCCCGGGGAGCATCCCGTCGAGCGCACGGAGGCAGAGCTCGATCGTGTCGGCGGCATCGAACAGCGGCTCCTTGTCCTCCTGGAGGTCCTTGCTGTAGGCGAGCGGCAGCCCGTGCATGACGCCGGTCAGCGTCGTCAGCGCGGCCACGACCCGCGGCGCCTTGGCGCGGAGCAGCTCGGCGGCGTCGGGGTTCATCTTCTGGGGCATGATCGACGAGCCGGAGCTGAACTCCTCGGCGGGCCGGCAGAAGCCGAACTCACTCGTCGACCAGAGGACGATCTCGGACCCGATCCGCGACAGGTGCGTGGCGCAGGTCGCGGCCGCCGCGAGGTAATCGAGCGCGAAGTCGCGGTTCGACACGCCGTCGATCGAGTTCTCGACGACCCGGTCGAAGCCGAGCTCGGCGGCGACCGCGGGGCGGTCGAGCTCCCAGTTCAGGCCCGCCAGCGCCCCGGAGCCGAGCGGCAGCGCCGCTGCCGCCTGCCGCGCCGCGGCGAAGCGGTCGACGTCGCGGCGGAGCATCCAGAACCAGGCGAGCAGGTGATGTCCAAGCGACACCGGCTGGGCTCGCTGCAGATGGGTGTAGCCGGGAAGCCGGGCATCGCGGTGCTCGGAAGCGAGCGCGTGGATCCGGCGCAGGCAGTCGGCGAGGAGCTCGTTCGCGACGGCGGCGCGGTCGGCCACGAACATCGCGAGGTCGGTGGCGACCTGGTCGTTTCGGGAGCGGCCGGTGTGGATCTTGCCGCCGACCCGGCCGGCGATCTCGGTGAGCCGCCGCTCGATCGCCATGTGGATGTCCTCGTCGCCGGGCTCGAACGGGAACTCGCCCGCCTCGAGCTCTGCCTCGACCCGATCGAGCCCGGCGAGCAGCTCCTCGAGCTCGCCGTCGTCGAGGACCCCGGCCCTGCGCAACGCCCGCGCGTGCGCCCGTGACTGGCGAACGTCGTAATGCGCGAGCCGGCGGTCGAAGCTCAGCGACGCGTTGAGCTGCCAGAAGACCGGGTCGGGATCCTGCTCGAAGCGGGGCATGGGCGCAGACTACGGGTGACCCGGCCCTCAGCCGGGGCGCCGCCCGAGGACGTCGGCGAGCGCTCCGACGACCCGTTCGACGACCGCCTCGGTCACGCCGGGATGGAACGGCAGCGCCAGCGAGCGTTCCGAGAACTCCTCGGCGACCGGGAACTCGCCGGGACGGTGCCCGAACCGCTCGCGGTAGTAATCGGACAGGTGGATGCACGGCAGGTACGGGCGGGCGTCGATACCGCGCCGGTCGAGCTCGGCGATCGCGCCGTCGCGGTCCGCCTCGGCGGGAAGACGGACGACGTAGACGAACCAGCTCCGCCGCTCGCGGCCGCGATCGCCGAGCGGCAGGACGAGATCGTCGGGATCGCCTTCTCCGGGCTCGGCGGCCCCGAGCGCCCGGAGCCGCTCCGAGTAGGCGGCGGCGGCGGCCGCGCGGCCGGCGAGGAGGTCGTCGAGCCGCTCGAGCTGGGCGATCCCGAGCGCGGCCTGCATGTCGGTGAGCCGATAGTTGAAGCCGAGCCGGTCGTGGTCCATGAACTTCATGTTCGGAGCCCGTCCCTGGTTGCGCTCGCTGCGCGCCGCCTCGGCGCCCTCGGTCCCGGCCGGGACGAGGACCCCACCCTCCCCCGTCGTCATCTGCTTGTTCGGGTAGAAGGCGAACGCGGCCGGATTGCCGCGGGTCCCGGCCTCGCGACCGTCGGCGCAGACGGTCCCGAGCGCCTCTGCGGCGTCCTCGACGATGCCGATGGAGGCCGCGGCGGCGGTCGCCTCGAGCTCGTCCATCGCCGCCGGCCAGCCGAAGATGTGGACGGGCAGCAGGCCGGCGGTCCCCGTTCCCACCGATGCGGCGACGGCCTCCGGGTCGACGCAGAGCGTCGCCGGGTCGACGTCGCAGAAGATCGGCCGCACGCCCTCGAAGAGCAGGCAGTTCGACGAGGCGATGAAGCTCAGCGGCGTCGTCAGGACCTCGTCCCCCGCTCCCCACCCCATCGACCGGACGGCGAGGTGGAGCGCCGCCGTCCCGCTCGAGACCGCAACCGCGTCGGCGACGCCGAGGCGGCGCGCGAAGTCGGCCTCGAAGCGCGGCAGCATCGCGCCGAGCGAGAGGATCCCCGAGCGCAGCACTTCGAGGACGAGCTCCTCTTCGCGCTCACCGACGACCGGCCGCGCGAGCGGTATCCGCTCCTCGCCGCTCAAGCGTCCCCGGCGACGGCGGCGGGGCGCCCGGCGCCGCGCGGCTGGAAGGCGTACTCGAGCGAGTCGACGAGCGCCTCCCAGGAAGCCTCGATGACGTTCTCGGAAACGCCGAGCGACCCCCACGAGTCCACACCGTCCGAGGAGTCGAGGAGGACCCGGGTCACCGAGGCGGTGCCATGGTGCTCGTCGAGGATCCGGACCTTGAAGTTGGTCAGCTCGACCTCGGCGATCTCGGGATGCTGCTCGGTGATCGCGGCGCGGAGCGCGCGATCGAGCGCGTTGACCGGCCCGTTGCCTTCGGCGGTCCGGATGTAGCGCTCCTCGCCGACCCAGAGCTTGATGGTCGCCTCGGTCTCGACCCGCCCGTCGGCGCGCTTCTCGGTCACGACCCGGAAGCTCTCGAGCCGGAACAGCGGCTCGTAGGTGCCGGCTTCGCGGCGGAGGAGCAGCTCGAACGATGCGTCGGCGGCCTCGTAGGAGTAGCCGCGGTGCTCGCGCTCCTTGAGCTTCTCGATCGAGCGGCGGACTCCGTCGTCATCGAGGTCGATGCCCGCCCCGCTGGCGCGGGACATGACGGAGCCGCGGCCGGCGAGCTCCGAGATCAGGATCTCGCGCGCGTTGCCGACCTCGCGCGGGTCCATGTGCTCGAAGGTCCGCGCGTCCGCCTCGACGGCGGCCGCATGGAGCCCGCCCTTGTGAGCGAAGGCGTTCCGGCCGACGTAGGGCTGCGACGGGTCCGGAGCGAGGTTGCAGATCTCGTCGACGAGATGCGCGGTCTCGGTCAGGTGCGCCATCCGCTCGGGCGGGACGCAGTCGTAGCCGAGCTTGAGCTGCAGGGCGGGCAGGATCGAGATCAGGTTCGCGTTGCCGGTCCGCTCTCCGTAGCCGTTGACCGTCCCCTGGACGAGCGTCGCCCCGGCGCGGACGGCGGCGATCGAGTTGGCGACCCCGCACTCGGCGTCGTTGTGGGTGTGGATGCCGACCGTGACCGGCTTGCCGGCGAGCGCGGCGACGACATCGGCGGTCGCCTCCGCGACCTCGTGCGGGAGGCTGGAGCCGTTCGTGTCGCAGAGGCTGACGTTCTCCGCCCCGGCCGCGACTGCGGCCTCGAGGCAGGCGAGGGCGTAGCCGCGATCGTCGCGCCAGGCGTCGAAGAAATGCTCAGGGTCGTAGACGACGCGCTTGCCGGCGCCGGCGCAGTAGGCGACCGAGTCGGAGATCATCGCCAGGTTCTCGTCGCGGGAGACCTTCGTGACGACATCGAGGTGAAGGGCCCAGGTCTTGCCGACCAGCGTGACGACCGGCGCGAAGCAGCCGACCAGGGCGGCGAGCCCCGGGTCCTCGGCGGCCTCGCGGTCGCGGCGCCGGGTCATCCCGAACGCAGCGATCGTCGAATGCTCGAGCGAGACGTCTGCGAGCAGCTCGAACAGCTCGAGGTCCTTCGGGTTCGAGTCCGGGAACCCGGCCTCGATCAGGTCGATTCCGAGGCGATCGAGCGCCTCGACGACGCGGACCTTCTCCGGCGCCGACAGCGACATTCCCTGACCCTGCATGCCGTCGCGCAGAGTCGTGTCGTATAGATGGACCTTGCTCAAGGGGATCGAACCTACTTCCTGAACCGCTGACCGGTGACGTGACGCCGGGTCGGTCGGGCGACGCGGCGACGCTGCTCTCCTGCCCTGGGCACGGGCAGGTCTCCGCGGGCCGCTAGGCGGCGGCCGCGGCGCCGGTAATTCGGATCGGCGCCGGCGCCGTGTCGCGGCGCCGGATGCGGGTTTCGAGCGCGAAGCGCATCAGGAAGCGACTTTACTGGGTTCGTCCACCGGGTCGAGCCATTCCGCGTACTCGGGAGCGCGGCCGTGCAGGGCGTCGTCGAACTTCGCGGCGATCACCTTCGTGATCTCCCCGGGAGCCTCGATCGTGTGGTCGTCGATCTCGCGGACCGGGACCAGCTCGGCGGCGGTGCCGGTCAGGAAGATCTCGTCGGCGAGGTAGAGCTCGGAACGGGCGACGTCGCGCTCGACGACCTTGAAGTCGAGATCGCGGGCGATCTGGATCACCGACTTGCGGTTGACCCCGTCGAGGATCGACGCGGTGTGCGGCGGCGTCAGGATCTCGCCGTCGCGGATCACGAAGATGTTCTCGCCCGAGCCCTCGCAGACGAGCCCGCGCTGGTCGAGCAGGATCGCCTCGTCGTAACCGGAGTTGTGGGCCTCGGTCTTGGCCAGGATCGAGTTCAAATACTGCCCCGACGCCTTCGCGTGCGGAATCAGCCCGTCGGGGGAGATCCGCCGCCATGACGAGACCTTGGCGCGGACCCCGACCTGCTTGCTCTCCTCGCCGAGGTAGGCACCCCAGTGCCAGGCGGCCACGACCACCTCGACCGGGGACTCGGCGAACAGCCCCATCTCCCCGTAGCCGCGGAAGACGAGCGGGCGGATGTAGCAGGTGGCGAGCCCGTTCCGGCGGATCAGCTCGTTGGTGGCCGCGCGGATCTCCTCGACCCCGAACGGCATCGGCAGGTAATAGAGCCGGGCCGACTGCTGCAGCCGCTTGAGATGGTCGTGGTGGCGGAAGACGGCGGTGCCGGTCTCGGTCTCGTAGGCGCGGATGCCCTCGAAGACGCCGGTGCCGTAGTGGAGGCCGTGGCTGAGGACGTGGACCTTGGCGTCGTCCCATGCGACGAACTCGCCGTTCATCCAGATCGTCTCGGCCTTCCTCACTTCGCCCTCCTCCTCGAATCCGCTGGTCTATCGAGGGGGCGATTATGGCGCATGACGTAGCCGGTGTCGCGCGTCGACGGGCTACCGACAGCCGGAGCCCCCGGTCGTTCAGAGCGCGGCGATCACCGCATCGGTCATCTCTGCGGTCCCGACGCGACGCTCGCCGTCGGCGCCGGTGAACAGGTCGGCGGTGCGGAGCCCGCCGGCGAGCGCCACGTCGACGGCTGCCTCGATCCGCTCGGCCTCGGCGCTGCGATCGAGTCCGTCGCGGAGCATCATCGCGGTCGAGAGCAGGGTCGCGAGCGGGTTCGCCGTTCCCTCCCCGGCGATGTCGGGCGCCGAGCCGTGGACCGGCTCGAACACTCCCGGCCCGTCCTCGCCGAGGCTGGCCGAGGGCAGCATCCCGAGCGAGCCCGTGATCATCGCCGCCTCGTCGCTGAGGATGTCGCCGAACATGTTCTCGGTGACGATCACGTCGAATTGGGCCGGATCGGAGACCAGCTGCATGGCCGCGTTGTCGACCAGCAGGTGATCGAGCTCGACATCGTCGAACCGCGAAGCGACGCTGCCGACGACCTCGCGCCAAAGCCGCGAGGTCTCGAGGACGTTTGCCTTGTCGACCGAGGTGACCCGCCCGCCGCCGCCGCCGGAACGACGCCGGGCAGCCGCGAACGCAGTCACGGCGATCCGCTCGACCTCGGCGCTGGTGTAGACGCATTCGTCGATCGCGGACTCGGGACGACGCTCCTTGCGGCCGAAGTAGATCCCGCCGGTGAGCTCGCGGACGACGAGCAGGTCGGTCCCCTCGATCCGCTCGCGGCGCAGCGGGCTCGCGTCGAGCAGCGCCCCGAGCGGCTTCACCGGCCGCAGGTTCGCGTAGAGCCCGAGTCCCTTGCGGAGGCCGAGCAGCCCCTGCTCGGGACGCGGAGCGTCGGGGTCGGTCGTGTCCCACTTCGGGCCTCCGACCGCGCCGAGCAGAACCGCGTCGGCCGCGCGGCACGCGGCGAGGGCATCGTCGCTCAGCGGCGTCCCGAGCTCGTCGATCGCGATCCCGCCGATCAGACGTTCGTCGTATTCGAAGCTGCCGAGCTCGTCGAGGACGCGACGGGCGGCCGCCACGATCTCGGGGCCGATACCGTCCCCGGCGAGGACGACGATGCGTGGATCTGCGGTGCTCGCGCTCATCGGCTCGCGGCACCGTATCGCTTGCCGTCCGGGCGGCGGATAGGCTGCCGCGGCCCGGCCGGAACCTTCCGGTCGCAAGCGTCAGAAACCGATGGAGGCAAGAATGCGGAAGAACCACCTGATCCTCGCGGTCGCAGGCGTCCTCGCGCTCGGCCTGCTCGCGGCCGGCTGCGGTGGCAGCGACGACACCAGCTCGACGACCGCGGCGACGACGGCGACCACGTCGGACACGACGAGCACGGCCACGGACGACACGACGACCGACGAGACCACGACCGAGGAGACCGACACGACCTCGACCGAGGGCGGTAGCGCGACGAGCGCCGACGACGTCTACAACGCCTGCATCGACGCGATCCAGGGCACCGCTGCCGAGCAGGCGGGCCAGACCGCATGCGAGCAGGCGCGGGACGCCTTCAACCAGTGCGCCAAGCAGGCCGAGCAGGCCGGCGGCGATGCGGCCGACACCGCCCTGGGCATCTGCCAGCAGGCTGCCGATCAGGCGGTCAAGTCGCTGGAGTCCGCGGGAGGCTGATCACGGCGCGATCCACGGGTCGCGACGAGCCGATCGAGGGCGGCCCGGTCTCAGGACGAGGCCGGAGCCGCCCTCGTTCGCGCTGAGATGTTGAGACGTACGTAGTCGAGGACCGGATCGGGACCGAGCCGCTCGGTGACGGCGTCGACGAGCTCGTCGCGGCGCCGCTCGGGCACAAGCGCGAGGTGGGCGCCGAGGCAGACCGAGCGGACGAACTCGCGGGGCTCGGGTGGCCGGATCGGACGTGGCTCGAGACCGCAGGAGACCTGCTCGAACCCGACCGACTCGAGGATCGCGGCCGTTTCCGCGGGAGCGGCGAAATGGGTCGGGTCGAACCCGGCCAGCTCGTCGAAGCCGCGCTCGGCGACGACCTCGGCGACCGCCGCCATGAACCCGGCGACGTTTCCGGCGCCGCCGCACTGCGCTTCGAGGCGGCCACCCGGCGCGAGGGCGGCGTGGAGCGTCGCGAAGAGCCGCTCGTGGTCGGCGATCCAGTGGAACACCGCGTTGCTGAAGACGGCATCCACCTGCTCGTCGAGCTCGAGGTCGACGAGGTCGGAGTGGATGACCACGGTCCGCTCCGGGTCGAGGAATGCCCGCGCCTCGGCGACCATCGCGGCGGAGCCGTCGACGGCGATCACCCGCCCGGCGGGCAGCCGCTCGAGCAGCATCGCGGTGACCCGCCCGGTGCCGCATCCGGCGTCGAGCACGGCCTCGTCGCCGCGCAGCGGCAGCCGCTCGACGACCGGCCGCGCCCAGTCCTGCTGCGGGGTCGAGACCCGGTCGTAGGTCGTCGCGTCCCAGTCGCGAGTCCCGCGCCCGGCCATCGCTACAACGACGTCGTCGCGGTTCCGAGCGGCGGATGCGCGTCCTCGTAGGCGGCGATCGCCTCCTCGGACTTCAGCGTGACCGAGATCTCGTCGTGGCCGCCGAGCAGCCGGTGCTTGGTCTCCTCGTCGATCTCGAAGCGGACCACTCCGCCGGCGTAGTCGACCGTCTGGTCGTCGAGGTCGATCCGCACCCGTCCCGCCACGGCGATCGCGCGGCAATCCTCGCGAGGAAGGATCACCGGCAGGAAGCCGTTCTTGGTCGAGTTCGAATAGAAGATGTCCGAGAACGAGGGGGCGATCACTGCCTGGAAGCCGAAGTCGGCCAGCGCCCAGACGGCGTGCTCGCGCGACGATCCCGAGCCGAAGTTCGGCCCCGCGACCAGCACCGGGTTCGGCTCGAGCTCGATCTCGCCGTCGCGGATCCAGTCGTAGAACAGGAACTCGCCGAAGCCGGTCCGCTCGATCCGCTTCAGGAACTGCTTGGGGATGATCTGGTCGGTGTCGACGTCCGATCTGTCGAGCACCGACACGTTCCCCTCGATGACGTCGATCGGCCTCACCGGGCACCGCCCTCCGTCGTCGTCTCCCAGTCACGGATGTCGACGAACCGCCCAGCGATCGCGGCAGCCGCGGCCATCCGCGGGCTGACCAGGTGCGTCCGCCCACCCTTGCCCTGCCGGCCCTCGAAGTTCCGGTTCGAGGTCGAGGCGCAGCGCTCGCCCTCGATCAGGATGTCGGGATTCATGCCGAGACACATCGAGCAGCCGGAGGCGCGCCACTCGAAGCCGGCCTCGCGGAAGACCTCGTGGAGGCCCTCCTGCTCGGCCGCGTGGCGGACCTGCTCGGAGCCGGGGACGACCATCGCCCGCACGCCCTCGGCTACCTTGCGCCCGCCGACCATCGCTGCGGCGGCGCGAAGGTCCTCGATCCGCGAGTTCGTGCAGGAGCCGATGAAGACACGGTCGAGCTCGATCTCGGTGATCGGCGTGCCGGGCTCGAGCGCCATGTAGGCGAGCGCCCGCTCGGCGGTCTCCGCATCTACCGGGCCCTCCAGCGCGGCGGGGTCGGGGACGCGTGCCGCAACCTCGGTGACCATGCCCGGGTTCGTCCCCCAGGTGACCATCGGCGACAGCGTCGTGGCGTCGACGTCGACCTCGGTGTCGAACTCGGCGCCGTCGTCGGTGGCGAGCTGCCGCCATTCGGCGACGGCGGCGTCGAAGTCCTCGGGGGCGCCGGGGCGCCCGCGGACGTACTCGAACGTCGTCTCGTCGGGAGCGATCATCCCGGCCCGGCCGCCACCCTCGATCGTCATGTTGCAGATCGTCATCCGCGCCTCCATCGAGAGGTCGCGGACGGTGTCGCCGGCGAACTCGACGACGTAGCCGACCATCCCGCCGGTGCCGAGCCGGCCGATCGTGGCGAGGATCATGTCCTTGGCGCTGACGCCCTCGGGGAGCGCGCCGCTGTAGTTGATCCGCATCGTCTTCGGCTTCCGCTGGACGAGTGTCTGGGTCGCGAGCACGTGCTCGACCTCGGAGGTGCCGATCCCGAACGCCAGCGCGCCGAAGGCTCCGTGGGTCGCGGTGTGGGAGTCGCCGCAGACGATCGTCATCCCGGGCTGGGTGATCCCCAATTCGGGGCCGATCACGTGGACGATCCCGCGCCGGTTCGACCCGAGCGAGTAGAGCGGCACGCCGAACTCCTCGCAGTTGCGTTCCAGCGCCTCGACCTGCTTGCGGGAGAGCTGGTCGGCGATCAGCCGCGCCGCCGGCGTGTCGTCGGTCGGCACGTTGTGGTCGGCCGTCGCCAGCGTCCGGTCCGATCGGCGGACGCCGCGGCCGGCAAGGCGGAGACCGTCGAACGCCTGCGGCGAGGTCACCTCGTGGACGAGGTGGAGATCGATGTAGATCAGGCCGTCGGCGACCTCGTGCCGCCTCCAGATCTTGTCGAACATCGTCTCTGCGCTCATCGGCTCGCTCCTCTTCGGAATCCTGTCATCGGTTCAGCTCCGTCGCAGCCCGGCGGCGATGACGGCGAGGATCTCGGCCGTCGTCGTCCCCGGATTGTGGAGGTTGTGAGGAAGGTCGGCATCGAAGGTGGCGCTGTCGCCGGCGCCGAGCGGGTACGCCTCGCCGTCGACGGTCAGCACGAGGTCGCCGGCGAGAACGACGACGGTCTCGCGACTGCCGGGCTCGTGGATCGGGGGGTCCCCCTCGCCACCGGTCCCACGGCCGGCGGCGATCCGGTGCCTGGAGACGTCGGCGCGCTGGCCCGGCAGCGGCGGCGTCAGCTCCTCGATCTCATGACCGGGGCGACTGCTCTGCCGGCCCGAGCCGGAGCGGATGACAACGACGTGGCGGCCCTCGTCGAGCCGGAGGAGCTGCGAGAGCGTCAGCTCGAGGCCGTCGGCGATCCGCGCCGCGACGGCCAGGGTCGGGCTGCTCTCGCCGCGCTCGACCTGGGACAGCGTCGCGGCGCCGACACCACTGCGCTCGGCGAGGTCACGCAGCGACAGCCCCATGCCCTCGCGAAGGGCCTTGACGCGCGAGCCGATCGCGACCGGGTCGATCGCCGCATGTTCAGCGGGAGCTGTGGCGGTGACGGCCATGGCTGTACGGTATCACAGACGATCGTCCGCGATCCCGACGCCCCCTCGAAGCGAACAGCGAGCAGCATTCGGTTCGAAGCTGCTTGCTGCAAGCGAGCGAAGCGAGCGGGCTGCCCGCTGCAAGCTGCGGGCTCTACCGCTGCGTCGTCGGCCGGATCAGCATCTCGTTGATGCTGACGTGCGGAGGCTGGGTCACAGCGAATGTGATCGCCCGGGCGATGTCGTCGGCGTCGAGGACGCGCTCGACCTTCTCCATCGCCTTCTTCATCCCGGCGACGACCGCCGGATGCTCGTTGTGGCCCTGCAGCTCGGTGTCGACCCAGCCGGGCTCGATCGCGGTGACCCGGACGCCGGCGCGCGAGCATTCCTGCCGGAGCGCCTCCGAGAAGCCGACCACCCCCCACTTCGTCATGTTGTAGACGCCGCTTCCGAAGTTCGCGGTGCGTCCTGCCACCGACGCGACGTTGACGATGTCGCCGCTCCCTGCCGCGCCCATGATCGGCAGGGCCGCATGGGTGCAGTAGAGGAGCCCGAGCAGGTTCACCTCGATCATCTGCCGCCATTGGTCCGTCGGCGCGCCGGCCACCGGCCCAAGCAGCATCACTCCGGCGTTGTTGACGAGCACGTCGAGGCCGCCGAGCTCGTCGTGCGCCCGGGCGACGAACGCGTTCGCCTGCTCCTCGTCGGTGACGTCCGTCGCGACTGCGAGCGCACTACCTCCGTCCTTTTCGATCCGGCCCGCGAGGTCCGCGATCCGATCCTCGCGGCGGGCCGCCAGCGCAACGGCGGCCCCTTCGGCCGCGAGCGCCAGCGCGGTCGCCTCACCGATCCCGGAGGAGGCGCCGGTTATTGCGGCAACTTTGCCTTCGAGTGCGGGCACGCGGCGAGCGTACTAGCGCAAGCAAGAGGACAGAGGACAGAGGACAGGCCCCGGACCGCAGGCCCTGTCCTCTGTCAGCGAGCCGTAGGCGAGCGGACTGTCCTCCGTCCTCTCCATTCCTACGGCCCCGGCGGGAACGGCGACGCACTCGCGGCGTCGGCGGCCACCGACTCGGCCTCGCGGACCGCGGCGCCGTCGAGCGCGTTGGCGAGGGCGCGGACGTAGGCCTGCGCCGAGGCCTCGATGATGTCGGTCGAGACCCCCTGTCCGCTGGCCAGCCGGCCATGCGCGCGGAGCATCACCGTTACTTCGCCGAGCGCGTCGTCGCCCTCGCCGACTGCGGCGACGAGGTACTGGCTGAGCTCGCAGCGGGTGTCGACGGCCGCCTGGATCGCGCCGAAGACGGCATCGACCGGCCCATCGCCGCCCGCTTCGCCGCCGACCTCCTCGCCCGAGGGGGTCGTGACGCCGACGCGGGCCAGCGGATCGCGCCGGGTCCCCGCCTCGACCTCGAACCAGGCGAGCTCGTAACGCTGGGACGCCTCTCGCATCTCGTCGGAGACGATCGCCTCGAGGTCGAGCGCGGTGACCTGCTTCTTCTTGTCCGCGAGCTCCTTGAACCGCTTGAACGCCTGGTTCAGCGCGTTGCCCTCGACGACGAAGCCGAGCTGCTCGAGAGCGTCCTTGAGCGCGTGGCGGCCGGAATGCTTGCCGAGGACGATCTGGTTCGAGTCGAGACCGACGTCACGGGCATCCATGATCTCGAACGTGGTCCGCTCCTTGAGGACGCCGTCCTGGTGGATCCCCGACTCGTGCGCGAACGCGTTGCGCCCGACGATCGCCTTGTTCGGCTGGACGACGTAACCGGTGAACCGGGAGACCATCCGGCTCGTCCGCGCGAGCTCGGTCGACTCGATCGCGGTGTCGAAGCCGTGATCGTGGCGACGGGTCCGCAGCAGCATCACGATCTCCTCGAGCGAGCAGTTGCCGGCGCGCTCACCGATGCCGTTGACGGCGCACTCGACCTGCCGGGCACCGGCCTGGACGCCGGCGAACGAGTTGGCGACGGCGAGGCCGAGGTCGTCGTGGCAGTGGACCGAGAGGCGTACGTCGCGGAGCTCGGGCAGCAACTCGTAGAGGCGCCGCAGGTACGCGGTGTACTCGTCCGGCGTCGTGTAGCCGACGGTGTCGGGGACGTTGATCACCCCGGCGCCCTCGGCGATCGCGATCCCGCAGACCTCGGCCGTGAACTCGACGTCCGCACGGGTCGCGTCCATCGGCGAGAACTCGACGTCCGCGCAGAGCTCGCGGGCATGGGCGACCGCCGCCCGGGCCTGGCCGCGAACATCGTCGCGGTCGGTCCTGAGCTGATGCTCGATGTGGATGTCGGAGGTCGAGATGAACGTGTGGATCCGCGGTCGCTCGGCGTCCTTGACCGCGCCCCAGGCGGCGTCGATGTCGCCCTTCTGGGTGCGGGCCAGCCCGCAGACGACGGGACCCGAGACGGTCCGGGCGATCGCCTCGACGGCCTCGAAGTCGCCGGGCGAGGTGATCGGGAAGCCGGCCTCGATCACATCGACCCCGAGCCGCGCGAGCTGGCTGGCGATCTCGACCTTCTCCTGGGTGTTCAGCGAGATTCCCGGCGACTGCTCGCCGTCCCGGAGCGTCGTGTCGAAGATCTCGACCTGCTCTGCTCCGTCCCCTTTGCCTCCTCCGGAGGCGGTTCGATCAGCGCTCATCGGCTGACTCCTTCTCTCTCGTTCGTCGGATTCCCTTGTCTCATGCGGCTGTCGCGCCGCCCAGCGCTATTCCCCCCGGAGGGGGAGGAGAAGGAGAAGCGCGAGGCTGGTCGGCCGGAGGGTCATCCGGCAGGGACTCTAGCGGAGACGGGGAAACCTGCAACCACCACGGAAGCCGCTTTCCCATGACCCGCGACAAGACCGACTCCCGGACCGTGTTCAGGATCGTCGCCGTTGCGATCGCGACGGCGGCGGCGGCTGCGCTGCTCGCGCTCGTCGTGATCAAGATCGACACCACCATCCGCTGGTTCGTCACGGCGACCTTCCTGGCGCTCGTGCTCGCACCGGCGGTCGAGCTGATCCAGCGAATCCGGATCCGCGGCCACAACCCGCCCCGCTGGGCGGCGATCTCGGTCACGTTCGTCGCCGCTTTCGTCGCCCTCGGCTTCCTGGTCCTCAACGTGATCCCGCCGATGGTCGACGAGGTCGAGCAGGTCGGCAGCCTCGGCCCGCAGTACGTCCACGACGCTCAGCAGTGGGCCAACGACAGCCAGGAGTTCCGTGACCTCAACCAGCAGTACCACCTGACCGAGACCCTGAAGTCGCAGGCGGCGCAGCTGCCGAGCCATTTCTCGAGCGCCGCCGGCGAGCTCGAGTCGTTCACGGTCAGCCTCCTCAAACATCTCGTCAGCGCGATCACCGTCGTCGTCCTTGCGTTCTTCCTGCTGCTCGAGGGCCCGGGGCTGCTGAATCGGGCCCTCGCCTGGGTCGGCGGCGAGCGCGAGCGGCGCGGGCACGAGATCGCCGCCGGCATCTACGGGGTCGTCCGCGGCTACGTGACAGTGAACCTGTCGCTCGCGGTGGCCGCCGGCCTCTTCACATGGGGCATGCTGGAACTGCTCGGCGTCGAGCTCGCCGTGCCCCTCGCGATTCTCGTCGCCCTCTTCGACCTCGTGCCGCTGATCGGCCTGACGATCGGAGGCCTCGTCGTCGCCGCCGTTGCGGCGCTGCATTCCTTCCCGGACGCGATGATCGTCTGGATCCTCGCCTTCCTCGCCTACCAGCAGATCCAGGACCGAGTGGTCCAGCCGCTCCTCTACGGACGGGCCGTCAAGGTCAACCCGCTGATCGCGATCCTGGTTCTCTTCGCGGGGGCGCAGATCGCCGGCATCCTCGGGGCGCTGATCGCGATCCCGGTCGCCGCCTCGATCGCCGTCGTCTTCAAGGTCCTGCAGCCGCCGCGGCCCGCCGACACCGCGACGGGCGACGAAACCGGCGAGGTCACCGCCGAAGCCCGGACTCAGCCCGCCTGACCGCGGTCAGCACTGCCCGCTCCTGGCGAGCGCCGCCGCAGCGACTCGCGGACGTGGCGCATCGAGGGAACGTGCGGAGGCTCGAACATCCGCCGCCCCTCGAACCGCTGTCGCGCCCGCTCCCGCTTTTTCTCGCTGCGGTAGAAGAGCCGCGCCCACGGCGATGTCGGACGGCCGAGCCGCAGCGCGCCGATCATCGACAGGAACGGCACGACGAGCCCGAGCAGGGCGATCCCGAACTTCTCCTTGGCGCAGTTGACGAGCGCGAAGACGAGGCCACCGATGCCGATGAAGCCGATGACCGCGTGGACGGCGATCGCGACGTCGTCGGCGGCGTCGACCCAGATCGTGAAGCCGAGGACGCCGAAGCTCGCGACGATGCCGGCGACGATCACCGCGTCGATCGACTTCCGCCCGTCGGCCGACCAGTAGACGTCCTTGAGCTCGAGCCAGAGCGCGAACTCGTCGAGGGTCAGGCCGGTCCCGATCCCGAAGGCGGCGGCAACGATCTCGCGGCCCGGCGGCTCCGGGTGAATGACGATGCCGATCCAGCCGGCGATCATCAGGAGCAGGATCCCCCAGACCAGGTGGTGGATGTGGGTGCCGCCGACCTCGACGTTGCCGGGCCACCAGCTCACCTGGGCGCGGATCATGTGCGCGCTCGTCCGGATGAACGCGAAGGTGCCGAGGAAGAAGATCAGGTAGATGAAAGCGGGCAGCTTTCCGGCGTCGACGATGTGCTCGTCGAAGAAGCTGCCGATCGACGCCGCGGCGACCGCGGCCGTCACGGCACGAGGACCACCTTGCCGACGTTACGGCGCTCGTGGATGTAGCGATGCGCCGCCGCCGCTTCGTCGAACGGGAACGAAGCGGCAACGACCGGCTCGAGCCGCCCGGCGGCGAGGTCGTCGGCGAGCGGGGCGACGACGCGATCGAGGCTGCCCTCGCGGTCCCACCAATGGAGCATGTTGAGCCCGAAGACCCCCTTGTTCTCGTTCATGATCGCCATGCTCTTCCACCACGGCATCGTCGCCGTGGTCATCCTCACGAGCCCTTTCACCGCCGCAGCGAGGTCCCTGCCCTCGCCGCTTTGGACCTCGCTGAGCCCGTAGCAGACCAGTCTGCCGCCGGGCCGGAGGAGCCGGTAGTCCTTGCGGAAGCTCGTCGGGCCGATCGCGTCGAAGGCGATGTCGATCCCCTCGCCGCCGGTCAGCCGCAGCACTTCGGCCTCGAAGTCGACCGTCCGGTAGTCGATCGCGTGGTCGACGCCCTGCGTCCTGATCGCGTCGTGCTTGGCCGCTGACGCCGTCCCGAAGACCTCGGCGCCGCGAGCGGCGGCGAGCTGCGTGGCGGCGATCCCGACCCCGCCCGCGGCCGCATGGACGAGCAGCCGGTCTCCTTCGCGGAGCCCGCCCATCAGCACGACGCCCGCGTAGGCGGTCCCGTAGTTGACCGGAACGGCGGCGCCTTGCTCGAAGCTCATCTCCGCCGGCAGCGGCAGGACGTCCCGCGCGGCGACAGAGCAGAGCTCGGCATGGCCGCCGAACCGCGTCGCCGCCATTACCCGGTCACCCGCTGCGCACGACTCCACCCCCTCCCCCACCGCTTCGACGATGCCGGCGACCTCGTAGCCGACGACGGACGGCAGCGGCGGCGCATCCGGGTACATGCCCGACCGCGCCATCAGGTCGGCGAAGTTGATCCCGGCGGCGCGAACCTCGATCCGGACCCGGCCCGGGTCGACCGCGGGGTCGGGCAGCTCCCGCACCGCCAGCACCTCGGGTCCTCCGTGGCGGGTGATGACGACCGCGCGCATGGAGGGAACCTACCGGGGCGGGAGCCAGAAATCGGCATGCACGGGGTGGGCAGGGGCGTGGTGGACGACGTTCAGGCCAAGCGGGGGTGAGCTGGATGGCAGGCTCACTTCGACTCCCCTTCGCTCGCACGGTGAACTGCAAGTTGGTGACCACATAGAGCACCAATCTGCAGTTCAGTCGTGGACTGACGCTTGTCGGTCCTCCAGCGACTGGGCCGTCTCCTCCCTCTCTAGCCGGATCCGCCGCAGCGGGCGACGCGTCCTGGGATCCCAGCGTAGGCCGGTTAGAAATCCACGGCCTTGCCGCGGTGGAAGTCGTCGCGGCCGGTGATCTCCTCGACGACCTCGGGCGGGACGGGCGCGTCGGTCGTCAGCGCCATGACCGCCTCGGGGGCATCGTTCTCGGCGCCGACCGCGGCCGAGACGATGTTCGCCCCGTGCTCGCCGAAGGTCGAGCCGACGAGGCCGATCATCCCCGGCTTGTCGTCGTAGCGGAAGACCGCGATGTGATCTGCGAAGGGCAGGTAGAAGTCCTGGCCCCAGGCGCGGACGAGGTAGGGGACGTTGCGCGGCCCGACGCCGGTCCCCGCGACCTCGACCGTCTCGCCGCCGGAGTCGATCCGGACGGTGATCAGCTCGGTGAAGTCGGGCGACACCGTGTCGGTGGTCTCGACCAGGTCGATGCCGCGATCCTCGGCGACGGTCGGCGCGTTGACGAGGTTGACCGGCTCCTCGGTGTGGCGGGAGAGCAGGCCGACCAGCGTCGCGATCCCGAGCAGGCGGGTGTCGTGCTCGGCGAGGCGGCCGCGGACCTCGACCTCGACCCGGTCGACGGATCCGTTGCCGAGTCCCTGGGCGAGGTGGCCGAGCTTCTCGCAGAGCGGGACGAACGGCGCCAGCACCTCCATCGTCTCCGGCCGGACCGAGGTGATGTTGACCGCGTTCGTGACGACGCCGCCGGTCAGCGCCGCCGAGACCTGCTCGGCGGTGACGATGCCGGCGCGGTCCTGCGCCTCGGCGGTCGAGGCGCCGAGATGGGGCGTGACGACGACGTCGTCGCGGCCGAACAGCGGATGCTCGGTCATCGGCTCGGCCGGGAAGACGTCGAGCGCGGCACCGGCCACCTTGCCCGAGTCGAGCGCCTCGCGGAGCGCGTCGAGGTCGATCAGCTCGCCGCGGGCGCAGTTGACGATCCGGACGTCGTCCTTCATCTTCGCGAGCGCCTCGGCGTCGATCCAGTCGACCGTCTCGGGCGTCTTCGGGAGGTGGATCGTGACCAGGTCGGCCCGGGCGTAGAGCTCGTCGATCTCGACGCCCTCGACGCCGAGCTCGCGGAAGCGATCGGGGGCGACGAACTTGTCGAAGGCGAGGACCTCCATGTCGAAGGCGAGGGCGCGGCGGGCGACGAGCTGACCGATCCGGCCGAAGCCGATCACGCCGAGCGTCTTGCCGTAGAGCTCGTGACCGCCGAAGCGCGAGCGCGCCCACTCGCCGTCGGCGAGCGTGGCGTGGGCCTGAGGGACGTTTCGGAACAGCGCCAGCGCCAGCGCCAGCGTGTGCTCGGCGGCCGCGACCGAGTTCGACTCGGGAGCGTTGGCGACGATGATCCCGCGCTTCGTCGCCGCCTCGATGTCGACGTTGTCGACGCCCGTGCCTGCCCGCCCGATCGCGCGCAGCCGCGTCGCCCTGCCGATCAGCTCGGCGGTCATCTTCGTCGCCGAGCGGATCAGGATCGCGTCGAACTCGCCGATCCGGGCGTCGAGCTCGCCCTCGTCCCAGTCGGTGCCGACCTCGACGTCGAACTGCTCGCGGAGCAGGTCCACCCCGGCCTCGGCGATCTTCTCCTTGACCAGGACCTTCGGCCGCTCCGCCGTCACGCCCGCACCCCGTCGTGGTTGTCGATCAGCCAGTCGATCGACGCGGTGAGGGCCTGCAGATCGGAGGTATCGATCCCGGGGAACATGCCGATCCGCAGCTGGTTGCGGCCGAGCTTCCGGTATGGCTCGGTATCGACGATCCCGTTCTCCCGCAGCGTCGCGGCGACGGCCGCAGCGTCGATCGCCGCGGAGAAGTCGATCGTGGCCACCACCGGAGAGCGCTTCGCCGGGTCGGCGACGAACGGGTTCGCGAGCTCGGATCCCTCCGCCCAGCCATAGACATGATCGGCATTGGCGCGGGAACGATCGACGGACCATTCGAGGCCGCCGTTGCCCAGCATCCACTCGAGCTGGTCGGACAGCAAGATCAAAGTGGCGAGCGCCGGCGTGTTGTAGGTCTGGTCCTTGCGCGAGTTCTCGAGCGCAGTCGTCAGCGAGAGGAACTGCGGCTGCCAGCGCCCGGCAACCCCGTCGAGCTCACCGATCCGCTCGATCGCCGCCGGGCTGAGCAGCGCCAGCCACAGGCCCCCTTCCGAGCCGAAGCCCTTCTGTGGCGCGAAGTAGTAGGCATCGGCCTCGGCGACGTCGACCGCGAGGCCCCCCGCGCCGGAGGTGGCATCGATGAGGACGAGCGCACCGTCCGCCCCCGGCGGCCGCACGACCGGCACCGCGACGCCCGTCGAGGTCTCGTTGTGGGCCCAGGCGATGACGTCGGCGGCGGGATCGGCACGCGGCTCGGGGGCATCGCCGGGCTCCGCCTCGACCAGGATCGGGTCGGCGAGGAACGGCGCGGCCGCAGCCACCTTGGCGAACTTCGCGGAGAACTCCCCGTAGGCGAGGTGTAGGGAGCGCTCGCGGATCAGGCAAGCCGCGGCGGCGTCCCAGAAGGCGGTGGTGCCGCCGTTTCCGAGCACCACCTCGTAGCCGTCGGGGGCATCGAAGAGCTCGGCGATCCCGGTCCGCACGCGTTCGACGAGCTCGCGGACCGGTGCCTGGCGATGCGAGGTCCCGAGCAGCGCACCCGCACCGGCAAGCCGCGCCAGAGCGTCGGGGCGGACCTTCGAGGGGCCGCAGCCGAAGCGGCCGTCGGCCGGCTTGAGCTCGTCCGGGATCCGGACCGCGGTGCTGTTCGTGTCAGCCATGGGCCGCGACAGGTTACGACCTCGCCCCGTCGCCGTCGTCGCGAAGGGCGAAGAGGGGCGAACGATCCGGCGTCGCGCATATATTCCCGCTCGCAAGCAGCAGCTAAGAAGGGACTCGAACCATGAACCCGATCCGCTTCGACGCGGACTACGCAGAGGACAGGAACCGCCTGACGGTCTTCTTCCGACTGATCGTCGCCATCCCCTGGTACATCTGGCTCACGCTCTACGGGATCGTCGCATTCCTCGCGGCGATCGCGGCCTGGTTCGCGATGCTGTTCACGAAGCGGTACCCCTCGGGGCTGTACGACTTCGTGGCCGGCTACGTGAAGCTGAGCGCGCAGGTCGGCGGCTGGGTGATGCTGATGACCGACGAGTGGCCGCCGTTCATGCCCGATCGCGACGACTATCCGATCCGGGTCGAGGTCGCGCCCCAGCAGGTCGAATACCGGCGAGCGCAGACGTTCTTCAAGTACGTGCTCGCCTTCCCGCAGCAGCTGATCCTCTACGGGATCGGCTTCTTGATCTACGCGGCCTCGTTCGTGACCTGGTGGCGCGTCCTGTTCACCGGCAAGCAGTCGGCGACGATGCACGACGCGCTGCGGCTCTCGCTGGCCTACAGCGTCCGCGCCGGAGCATTCCTGCTCCTCCTGACCGAGATCCATCCGCGCCTCCTCGACCTGCCGCCGCAGTCCTACCCGGCGAGCGCGCCGTCGCTGCCGGGGCCGCCGCAGCTGCCGGTCAACGAGGCGCCGCTGCCGGCGGCAACGACACCGGCCGAGCCGCCGCCGCCGGCCCAGCAGGGCTGAAAGCTGACGACGCGAACGGGCGCGGTGACGGTCGAACCGTCGCCGCGCCCGTCAGCGCGTGCCGCTAGAAGATCTCGTAGCTCTGCTTCGAGAGCGTGAAGCCGCGGCCGGTCTCGGTGTCCCGGCAGGTCATCCCGGACTCCTCGCTCTCGCAGGCCAGCAGCCCCGCCCCGATCGAGCGCCCGTAGTCGAGCGGATCGCCGGCGCCAAGCGTCGTGTCGCCGGCGCAGACGAAATCCGCCGCGCCGCCGGCGCTCAGCTCGATCCCCTGCCCCCAGTCGAGGTCGCAGCTCTTCGGTGCCCGTGGCGGCTCCCAGTCGCGATCGCCGATGTCGCAGCGGACGGACCTGCGGTCGATGTAGCAGCCGATGTTCCCGGTCGGGGAGCTGAACCCGGTCAGCTTCGTCACCGTCTCGTCGGCGCTCGGCGTTTCGCCGTCGCCGGAGTCCGTCGACGTCGTCGCCTCGTTGGACGTCGTCGCCGTGCTGCCGGCGGTGGCGGTCGCGGTGCTCGACGTAGCCGTCTCGGTCACGACGACGGTCTCGTCGGCGCTCCCGCATCCGGCCGCGACGATCGCCGCCACGGCGATCGCGAGCAGGCTGACGAGGCCGGTCCGGGGCACGGCGGGCAGACTATCCGCTCGCCGTGAGGCTCAGTCCTCGATCCAGGGCATCATCGAGCGGAGGTCGGAGCCGACCTTCTCGATCTGCTTGCCCTGCGCCTCGGTCCGCAGCCGGTCGAAGTTCTCGCCGCCGGCGCGGTTCTCGGCGATCCACTCGCGGGCGAACTCGCCGGAGCGGATGTCGGCAAGGATCTGGCGCATCGCCTCGCGGGTCTCCTCGGTGATCACCTTCGGGCCGCGGGTCATGTCGCCGTACTCGGCGGTGTTCGAGATCGAGTGCCGCATCCCCTGCAGGCCCTTCTCGTACATCAGGTCGACGATCAGCTTCAGCTCGTGGAGGCATTCGAAGTAGGCGAGGCGCGGGTCGTAGCCGGCCTCGACAAGCGTCTCGAAGCCGGCCTGGACGAGCTCGCTCGTGCCGCCGCAGAGGACCGCCTGCTCGCCGAAGAGGTCGGTCTCGACCTCGTCCTTGAAGGTCGTCTCGATGACGCCGGCGCGGGTGCCGCCGATCCCTTTTGCATAGGCGAGGACGAGATCGCGCGCGTTGCCCGTCTCGTCGGCGTGGACGGCCATCAGACACGGGACCCCGCGGCCGTCCTGGTACTGGCGGCGGACCAGATGCCCGGGGCCCTTCGGGGCGACGAGCCCGACGTCGACGCCCGGAGGCGGCTCGATCTGGTCGTACTGGATCGCGAACCCGTGGGCGAACATGAGCAGGTTGCCGGGAACGATCCCGTCGGCGATGTCCGACGACCAGATCTCGGACTGCTTCTCGTCCGGTAGCAGGATCATCACGACGTCGCCGCGGCTCGCCGCGTCGGCCACATCGAGGACCTCGAGGCCCGCCGCCTCGGCGTCGGCGCGGCTCGACGAGTCGGGACGGAGGCCGACGACGACATCGACGCCGGACTCCTTGAGGTTGAGCGCGTGCGCGTGACCCTGCGAGCCGTAGCCGAGGATCGCGACCGTCTTGCCCTCGAGCGGCTCGAGCGTCGTGTCGTCCTCGTAGATCATCGTGCTGTCGTGGGTCATTCGGGCCTTTCCGTCTCGTCGTTTCGCGCTTCGGACCGGGCGATCCGGTCCGGCGGGCCAGCCTACAGGTGATCCCGAGGCTCTAGACGAGCAGGCGCCGCTGGACCTTTCCGGAGCCGGTCCGCGGCAGCTCGGTGACGAGCTCGACCGCCTTCGGCACCTCGTGCGGGGCGAGGCAGGAGCGGGCGTGGGCGATCAGCTCGCCGGTGTCGACGTCGCCGGCGGCGATCACGAACGCGGTCACCGCCTGCCCCCACCGGCGATCCTCGCGGCCGGCGACGGCAACCTCGGCGACGGCGGGATGCGCCAGCAGGGCCGCTTCGACGCGATCCGGGCGGACGTTCTCGCCGCCGCTGACGATCAGGTCGTCACGGCGACCCTCGACCCAGAGGTACCCGTCGTCGTCGAGGCGACCGAGATCGCCGGTGTGAAGCCAGCCGTCGCCGGCGAGTGCGGCCGGGGCGACCGTGGGCCCACGGACGAGAATCTCTCCATCGCCGACCCGGACCTCGGTGCCGGGAAGAGCCCGGCCGGCAGAGCCGACCCGCGTGGAAGCCTCATCCGGCCCGAGCGTGCAGACCTGCGAGCAGGCCTCGGTCAGGCCATACGTCTGCACGACGGTCGCACCGCGGCCGAGCGCCTCCTCGAGCACGTCGGCCGAGACCGGGCCGCCGCCGATCAGGAGCAGCCGGGGGCGATCGACAGCGGCGCCGGCGTCGAGCAGCCGGACGAGCTGGGTCGGGACCAGTGAGGCGACGCTGATCGGCTCCGCTTCGAGCGCGACGGCCACGCGCTCGACGTCGAAGCCGGGATGGATCGCGACACCGGTCCCGTAGATCGCGGAGCGGAGCAGGATCGCCAGCCCGCCGACGTGATTGAGCGGCAGGCAGCAGAGCCAGCGGTCATCGCGCTCGACGCCGAGATTGAGGGCGCTCCCGAGCGCGCTCCAGAGGTGGTTTCCGGCCGTCAGGAGGACCGGCTTCGGCGCTCCCGACGTGCCGCTGCTCAGCACCCGTGTGAGCGGCAGCGCCGGATGGCGGCTGTAGGACGGCCACGGCTCCCGCCGCGAGCGGGCACGCTCGATGCAGCCGCCATCGAGGAAGACGGTGCCGTCGGCGATGTCGACGCCCTCGCGCCCTCCGGGCGGCATCGACTGCACCACGGCGCCGGCCAGGATCGCGCCGTGCAGGGCGATGGCGTGCGGGATGCCCGCCGGGAGGTCGATCGCGACCGGGTCGCCGATGCCGGCGCCGAGGTCGGCGAGCGCGGCTGCGACCGAGCCCGCCAGGACGCGAAGCTCCGCGAAATCGATCTCCTCGCCCGCCCCCGCCAGCGCGATCGTGTCGGGGTGGATCCGGGCGCTGTGGTCGAGCCAGTCTGTCGGTGCTTCGTGCATGCGGAGAGCCGGCGGCGGCCGCCGGCTGGCTATCGTTGCCGACATTGTTGCGCCGGAGCGCCGGTGCCCCTCCCAGAGACTGCGAGCAGATGCCCGAACGCCACAAGGACGCCCCGCCCGAAGCCGACCTCTACGCCCCGATCGAATGGGAGAGCGCCGGCGAGTACGAGGACATCCTCTACGACGTCGGCGACGGGATCGCGCGGATCACGATCAACCGTCCCGAGCGCCGCAACGCGTTCCGGCCGCCGACGCTGGCCGAGCTTCGCGACGCGTTCACGAAAGCCCGCGATGACCTCGACGTCGGCTCGATCATCCTCACCGGGGCCGGCGATCAGGCCTTCTGCTCGGGCGGCGATCAGGCGATCCGGGGCGATGACGGCTACATCGGCTCCGACGAGGTGGCCGGCAAGGGGGTCGGCCGCCTCGACGTCGGCGACCTCCACGTCCAGATGCGCCGCACCCCGAAGCCGGTGGTCGCCGCGGTCGCCGGCTACGCGGTCGGGGGCGGGCACATCCTCCACCTCGTCTGCGACCTGACGATCGCTGCCGACAACGCGAAGTTCGGACAGACCGGTCCCCGCGTCGGCAGCTTCGACGGCGGGTTCGGGGCGGGCCTCCTCGCCCGCCAGATCGGCGCCAAGCGGGCAAAGGAGATCTGGTTCCTGCTCCGCCTCTACGACGCCGACGAGGCGTTCCGGATGGGTCTCGTCAACGCGGTCGTCCCGACCGCCGACCTCGAGCGGGAGGCGGTCGCCTGGTGTCGCGAGATGAGTCACCTCTCGCCGCTCTCGCTGCGGCTCCTGAAGTCGTCGTTCAACGCCGCCGAGGACGGGATCACCGGCCTGCAGCAGCTCTCCCACGACGCGACGCTGCTCTTCTACATGAGCGAGGAGGGCCAGGAGGGCCGGAACGCCTACCAGGAGCATCGTCCTCCCGACTTCTCGAAGTTCCCCCGCCGCCCATAGATGACCGAAACGTTCATCTAGCCCGTTGAACGGTCTGCGCACCTGGGCGATGGCCGCGAGGCCGCGAACGCTGCCGGCGGCACTCGCTCCGGTGCTGGTCGGCAGCGCCGCCGCCTGGGCCGCTTTCGCCGATCCCGGCGAGAGCTTCTCGTGGTGGCGATTCGTCGCCGCGATGGTCGGGGCGATCTTCATCCAGATCGGGACGAACCTGGCGAACGACTACTCCGATGCGAAGCGCGGGGCCGACACGGTCGACCGGCTCGGGCCGGTGCGCGTCACCGCCGCCGGCCTCGTCGCCCCGCGGCGCGTCCTCCACGCGACCTGGGCCGCGTTCGGAGTCGCCGCCCTCGCCGGGCTCTACCTGACGATCGAGGTCGGACCGGAGATCCTCGCGATCGGGATCCTCTCGATCGCCGCCGGTGTCCTCTACACCGGCGGGCCGAAGCCGTACGGCTACGAAGGCCTCGGCGAGGTCTTCGTGTTCGTCTTCTTCGGGCTCGTCGCCGTCAACGGCTCCTACTACGTCCAGGTCGAGGACCTGCAGGCGCTGCCGGTGCTCCTGTCGATCCCGGTCGGGCTGCTCTCGGCGGCGATCCTCGTCGTCAACAACGTGCGCGACATCGACACCGACCGGCGGGCCGGCAAGCGCACGCTCGCCGTCCGGATCGGTCGCGAGCGCAGCCGCGACCTCTACGTGGCGATGATCGCCGTCGCCTACGTGTTGCTGCCGGTCGCGCTGCTGCTCGGCGACGGTTCCGCCTGGGGCCTTCTCGGGCTTCTCAGCGTGCCGCTCGCCGGCCCACCGGTCCGAGCCGTCCGCGAGCGGACCGACGGTCCGGCGTTGAACGGCGCCCTCGCCGGCACCGGGGCGCTCCTCGGCGTCTACGCCCTGCTCGTCGCCGTCGGCCTGCTGATCTAGATGGCCGATCCCCCGAAATCGACCATCTGAGGCGGGCGTGCGGGTCGCGGCCCTCGAGGCGATCCCGGTCGGGCTTCCCTTCAGCCGCCCGTACGTGACCGCGACCGGCCGCCTCGATCGCCGAGAGATGCTGATCGTCCGGATCGCGGCCGCCGACGGGACGGTCGGCTGGGGCGACGCGGTCCCGATGAGCCTTCGCGGCGGCCCCGGGCTCGATGCCGTCCGCGACGACCTCGAGCGCCGCTGCCTGCCGGCCCTGACCAGCGCGGCGATCGGCTCCAACGCCGAGGCGATCTCGCGCTGCCGATCCGCCGGTGCCGGCGCCCAGGCCCTGAGCGCGATCGACATCGCCCTGCTCGATCTCCGCGGCCGGCTCGAGGACAGCCCGGCATGGCGGCTGCTCGGTGCGACCGCGGCTGCAGCGGTGCCCTGCAACGCGACGCTCGGCGCCGACGATCCCGGAACGGCCGCCGGCGCTGCCGCCGCCGCGGTGCGGTCCGGGTTCGGGACGATCAAGGTCAAGGTCGGCGACGCGGAGGACGTCGAGCGGATCCGGGCGGTTCGCGCCGCCGCCGGTCCCGCGATGCGACTGCGGATCGACGCCAACGGCGCCTGGAGCGTCGACGAGGCGGTGGACCGGCTCGCGACGATCGAGCCGCTCGGGATCGAACTCGCCGAGCAGCCGTGCGCCGGCGCCGACGAGCTCGGCGCCGTCCGTACGGCATCGCCGATTCCCGTCGTCGCCGACGAGAGCGTCACCGACCTCGACGATGCCGGCGGCGGGTACGCGCGCGGCTGCTTCGATGCCGCGACCCTGAAGCTGGCCAAGGTCGGTGGGCCGCACGCGGCGGTAGCGATCGCCGCCGCCGTGCCCGCCTACCTCTCGAGCGCGCTCGACAGCGCGATCGGCATCGCCGCCGCCGTCCACACCATCCAGGCGATGGAACGGCGCGATTTCGCCGCCGGCCTCGCCCACGGGCTGGCGACCTCGCCGCTGTTCGCCGACAATGTCGCCGATGACGGCGCGCTGTCCGGCCCAGAGATCGCGGTCGCGGACCGCCCCGGGCTCGGCATCGAGGTCGACGAGTCTGCGATCGGGCGGCTGCGGCTGAGATGATCGACGCGACGAATCGCAACACGGCGCTCGCGTCCGCGCTCGTCGAGGAGCTCGCCCGCTCCGGCGTCCGCTGCGCGTTCCTGTCCCCGGGCTCCCGGTCCTCACCGATCGCCCTGGCCCTCGACCGCGAGCCCGCGATCGAGCTGACGGTCATCGTCGACGAGCGCAGCACCGGATTCGCGGCCCTCGGCGCAGCTCTCGCCACCGGGATGCCGTCCGTCGTCGCCTGCACCAGCGGTTCTGCCGCCGCCAACCTCCACCCCGCCGTCGTCGAGGCCGATCAGGCCGGGGTCCCGCTGATCGTCCTCACCTCCGACCGGCCGGCGGAGCTGCGCGGGATCGGAGCCGGTCAGACGATCGAGCAGATCGGCCTCTACGCGGGCGCAACACGCTGGTTCAGCGAGGTCGGGACCCACGGTGCCGACGACGACGGGCTGCTGCACATGCGGGCGACCGCCTGCCGCGCGGTCGCCGAGGCCACGACGGGACGCGGCCCCGTCCATCTCAACCTCGCCTGGCGCGACCCGCTCGGCCCCGACCCCGCCGGCGACGAGGTCACCGCCTCCGATCCGCTGGCGACCGAAGGGCGCTCCGAGGGACGGCCGCTGACCGCAGGGCTGAGCGGTCGCGACCCGGCGGAGCTGCTCGTCGCAGCGCTGGCCGAGGCGGTCGGAAGAGCCGAGCGCGGGATGATCGTCGTCGGCCGCCTTCCCGATCGCAACCTCGTCGCGGCCATCGTCTCGCTCGCCGAGCGGACCGGCTTTCCCGTCCTCGCCGATGCGACGTCGCAGCTCCGCTTCGGGTCGCACGATCGCTCCGCCGTCGTGACCTCCTACGACCTGATCGTCAGGGCGGCGAGCGCCGACCTCGCTCCCGACCTCGTGCTGCGGTTCGGCGATCTGCCGACCAGCAAGCCACTTCGGTCCTGGCTCCGCGAGCACGCCGCCGATCAGATCGTGATCGACCCGCCGGGGCATTGGAACGAGCCGAGCCGGATCGCCGGCGCCTTCGTGCGCTGTGACGCCGCCGCTCTCGTCACCGCGGTGGCGCCGAAGCTCGGCACGGCGCCACCGCAGCCGTCCGCATGGCTGCGCCGGTGGGCCGACGCCGAGCGGGCGGCACAGGATGCGATCAGCGCAGCCCTCGACGGGGTCGGGCTCTCCGAGCCGGGGATCCAGAGATCGCTGGGCGGCCTCTACGGCGACGGCGAGCGGGTCCTGATCGCGTCGAGCATGCCGATCCGTGACGCCGAGGCGTTCGTCCCGGGCGGCTCCGCCGCGGTCACGATCCACGCGAACCGTGGCGCCAACGGCATCGATGGACTCGTCTCGACCGGGGCGGGGATCGCCCGCGCCACCGCGGCGCCGACCTGGATCGTCCTCGGCGACCTCGCCCTCGTCCACGACCTCGGCGGGCTCGCCGCCGCAGCGACGGTGGATGCGCCGCTTCGGATCGTCGTCGTCGACAACGGCGGCGGCGGCATCTTCGACTTCCTGCCGCAGGCGGGCCAGGTCGACGGGAATCGCTTCACCGAGCTGTTCACGACCCCCGCGGCGATCGACGTCGAAGCGGCTGCGGCGACCTTCGGCTTCGAGTACCGGCGCATCGGGGACGAGTCGGAGCTGGCCGCGGTCGCGGAAGCCGGCCGCGTCCTCGCTCACGTCCCGGTCGATCGCGCCGGCAACGTGGCGCTCCACCGCGAGGCCGCCGCCGCCGTCGCAGCGGCGATCTCCTGAGCGCAGCGCTCAGCCCGCGAGCAGCGGCAGCAGCGCGCCGAGCTTGATCTCGGTCTCGGCCAGCTCCGCGGCGGGATCGGAGTCGGCGACGATCCCAGCGCCGGCGTAGAGGTGGGCGGTCCGGTCGCGGAGCAGGGCCGAGCGCAGCGCCACGCAGAACTCCCCGTCCTCGACCGTGTCCATCCAGCCGACCGGGCCGGCGTACCAGCCCCGCTCGAGGCGCTCGAGTCCGGCGATCAACCGCTCCCCCGCCTCCCCGCGCGGCTCCGGCCCGACCGCCGGGGTCGGGTGGAGCAGCTCGGCGAGCTCGAGGACCGAGCGGGATTCGGCGAGCTGCGCGTGGATCGGCGTCGCCAGGTGCTGGATGTTCGCCACCCGGATCACGACCGGCTCGGCCGCCCGCTCGACCCAGACGGCCACCGGGCCGAGCCGCCGCTCGATGCGCCTGGCGACGATCGCATGCTCGGAACGGTCCTTGTCGCTGTGCAGGAGTTGCTCGCCGAGGTGATCGTCGACCGCCGGGTCGGCGCTGCGACGGGCCGACCCCGCCAGCGCCACCGTCGCGGCGACGGCGCCGCTACGGCGAACGAGGAGCTCGGGGCTGGCGCCGATGAACGCTGCCTCGGGCGTTCCGACGCAGAAGCAGAAGCAGCTGCTGAACGCGTCCCGAAGCGCACCGAAGAGCGCCCCTGGGGAGTGCGCCGCCGGCGCCGTGACCTGAACCTCCCGAGCGAGGACGACCTTCTCGACATTGCCGCCGCGGATCGTCTCGACCGCAGTCGCGACCGCTTCCTCGTAGCTCGCCGGAGGCCGTGCGGAGCTGACCGCGACCGGGCCGCCGGGAGCGGGATCGAGCGGGGGCAACGGCTGCTCGCGGAACCCCGCCAGGCGTGCCTCGAGCCGGTGGCGGATCGCCGCGGGGTCGCTGCCCGCTCCGGCGATCGCGCAGACCGTGAGCAGGCTCCGGCCGCCGGTGCGGACGATCAGCAGCTCCGGCATCGTCAGCAGCGCCGGCGGCAGCGACGCCCAGGCGCCGCCGTCGGAGGCGGCCGCCGAGAACGCCATCCCGCCGACCCAGAGCGGGCCCGCCCCCACGGGCAGATCGCCGGGCTCGGCGGCGAGCCGGTCGCGCGTCAGCGCGGTCGTGTCGGCGCGGAGGTCTGTGAAGCGGGACGGACCCCGGGAGACGATGTCGTGTGCGCTGCCGATGGTCGCGATCGCGAAGCCGTCCCGATCGGGCTCCTCCCAGCAGAACCAGCGATCGTCGGCGCGGCGCGACGCGAACGCGGCCGCGCAGGGATCGGCGACGTCGGCCTCAGCGGTGGCGCTGACGAGCCGGCGCCCGCGACCGGTGGCGGCGCGCCCGGCGAGCTCCTCGACGGCGTCGAGGAGCGCCGCTGTCTCGACCGGTGGCGTCAGCTCTCCGGACGGGCGCGAGCGATCGCGACCTCGCCCGTCCGGGCCATCTCGATCAGCCCGTGCGGCCGCACCATCCGCTCGAACGAGTCGATCTTCTCGGTCGTGCCGGTGACCTCGACGGTGATCGAGCGGCGCGAGACGTCGACGATGTGAGCGCGGAAGATCTGGGTGAACTCGATGATCTCGGCCCGGTTGTCGGCGGCCGCGTTGATCCGGAACAGCGCCATCTCCCGAGCGACCGCGGTGTCGGGGTCCATGTCGCGGATCTTGATCACGTTGACGAGCTTGTGGAGCTGCTTCGTGACCTGATCGATCGGATGGACGGCCCCATCGACCGTCAGCGTCACCCTGGAGATGTCGGGGTCCTCGGTCGGACCGACCGCGAGCGTGTCGATGTTGAATCCGCGGCGACTGAACAGCCCGGCGATCCGGGCGAGGACGCCGGGGCGGTTCTCGACGAGCAGCGAGAGCAGGTGGCGGCGGCCGGTCAGTCCACCCTCGACACGGAGCTCGTCGAGGTCGAGCAGGTCCTTGGTTCCGTCAGCCATCGGCGGCGATCCTCCTCAGCCGACCATGTCCCGGGCGGCGGCGCCGGCCGGGATCATCGGATAGCAGTTCTCGTTCGGGGTGACATGGACGTCGAGCAGCACCGGGCCGGGGGTCTCGAGCGCGGTCTTCATCGCGCCGGCGAGGTCGTCCTTGCGGTCGCAGAGGATCCCGGTCCAGCCGAACGCCTCGGCGAGCTTCACCCAATCGGGGCTCGGGCCCATTTCGACCGACTTGTAGCGCTCGTCCCAGAACAGCTCCTGCCACTGGCGGACCATCCCGAAGTGGCCGTTGTTCATCAGGAACACCTTGACGTCGATCTCGCTGGCGGCGGCGGTCGCGAACTCCTGGCAGACCATGATCAGGCTGCCGTCGCCGGCGAGGCAGACGACCTGTTCGTCGGGCATCGCGACCTTGGCGCCGAGCGCCGCCGGCAGGCCGAACCCCATCGTCCCGAGGCCGCCCGAGTTGAGCCACTGCCGCGGTCGCGAGAAGTCGTAGTACTGCGCGGCCCACATCTGGTGCTGGCCGACGTCGGAGGTGATGATCGCGTTGCCGCCGGTCGCGCGGTGCATCTCCTCGACCATCCGCTGCGGCTTGATCTCCTGATCGGTCGAGTCCTCGTAGTGGAGCGGGTACTGCTCGCGCCAGCCCTCGATCCGGCGCCACCACTCGTCGAGGCGCGCGGTGTCGGCCGCGAGCGCCCGGTACTCGCCGGTCAGCTTCGGCAACACCTTCTTGACGTCGCCGACGATCGGGATGTGCGCGGGGACGTTCTTGCTGATCTCGGCCGGGTCGATGTCGATGTGCACGAACTTGGCCCGCGGCGCGAACTCGCTGAGCTTGCCGGTGATCCGGTCGTCGAAGCGGGCGCCGATCGCGACGATCAGGTCGGCCTCGTCCATCGCGTAGTTCGCGGCCCGGGTGCCATGCATGCCGAGCATGCCGAGCCACTGCTCGTGCGGGGCCGGGAAGCCGCCGAGGCCCATCAGCGTGCAGGTGACCGGGAAGCGGTCGGAGGCGGCGAGCTCGCGGAGCTCCTCGGCGGCATCGGCGTTGATCACGCCGCCGCCGGCATAGAGGACCGGCCGGCGGGCGTTCGCGAGCGCCTTCGCGGCGATCCTGATCTGCTTGATGTTGCCCTCGGTGTTCGGCTGATAGCCGGGCAGCTTCGGCGCCCCGGTGATCGGCTCGTAGTCGATCTCCATCCGCGAGAGGTCCTGGGGGATGTCGACGAGCACCGGCCCCGGCCGCCCGGTCTTGGCGATGTGGAACGCCTTGTGGATGTAGTCGGGGATCTGCGCCGCGTCGGTGACGAGGAAGGAGTGCTTGACGACCGGCATCGTGATCCCGGTCACGTCGGCCTCCTGGAAGCCGTCGGTCCCGATCAGGTCGGTGCGCACCTGGCCGGTGATGAAGACCGTCGGCACCGAGTCCATGTAGGCGTCGGCGATCGCAGTGATCAGGTTGGTCGCCCCGGGCCCCGAGGTCGCGAACGCGACCCCGACGTTGCCGGAGGCCTTCGCGTAGCCCTCGGCGGCGTGGCCGGCGGCCTGCTCGTGGCGGACCTGGACGTGCTCGAAGTCGGCGTCGTAGAGCGCGTCGTAGAGCGGCAGGCTGGCCCCGCCGGGAATGCCGAATACGTGCTTGACACCCTCGGCCTTGAGGGCCTCGCAGAGTGCGTCAGCGGCGCGCATTCGTTACCTCCGGTCGTTCGGGCGAAAAGGGGTTGCGGATGCCGCGACCGACCTTCGGCGGGGTCGATGCGCGGCTGCATACAAGTGTAACAACCGATTTCGGGCCTGCCGGCTGCCTACGTTCGGCGCAGATCCGAGCCCGGCCTGACCTCGCTCGGGTCGGGCAGGTACATGTCCTCGCCGCAGCGGTTGCAGACCTGGACGTAGAGCTTGTGGACTGCGCCGCAGCGCGGGCAGCGTCGCTCCGGCTCTCCCTGCTCGCGCCGGTAGAGGACGGCCGCCACGAGTCCGAGCAGCGGCAGGACGCCGCCGATCAGAAACCAGATGAAGAAGCTCGACCCCTTGGCGCGGCCGACGATGCCGGTGGCGATGCCGAAGCAGAGGCAGATGACGACGTAGGCCATGCGGGGCCAAGGTTAGGCGAGGAGCGGCCGCCGACAGGGAGGTGTCAGGCGAGCGGGCGGTGGCTGCCGCCGCGCTCGTAGGCGGCATCGGTCAGCGGTCGCGGGTGACCGATCGAGCCGACCTCGGCGGTGTCGCGGCGGAACGGCAGGCCGACCGTCCAGTCGGCGACCGCGCGGAGCTTCCGCGCGAAGCCCGGCATCTGGCTGACGTGGTAGGTGCGCGCCGCCCACCAGGCCGGGAAGCCCGACAGCGTGATCCCGCCGGGGATGCTGGCGACCGCCTTGTAACGCCCGAGATTCACGAACGCGCCGCGGCTCCGGTAGGTGAAGGCCTCGTGGTGACCGACGCCGAGGTCCGCCGCCATGTTGCGGGCGGCGACGCGGGCCTGACGGATCGCGTGCTGGGCGGTCGGCGGGCAGAGGCCACCGTCGGGATCCGGGACCGCGGCGCAATCGCCGGCCGCGTAGACCCCCTGCAGCCCGGGGACGGCGAGGTGGTCGTCGACCGGTATCCGGCCGCGGTCGTCGAGCGGGAGCTGCATCGTCCGCAGGCTCGGGTGCGACTTCACGCCCGCCGTCCAGACGACGGTCCGGGCCGGGACGGTCTCGCCGGTCGAGAGCTCGACCGAGTCCGCCTCGACCTTGGCGAGGGTGGTCTCCATCTTGATCTCGATGCCGCGGCCGCGGAGCTCGCCGCAGGCGTACTCGGCGAGGCCGGCGTCGATCTCGGGAAGGACGCGCGGCGCCGCCTCGACCAGCAGCCAGCGCATGCCGTGGAGGCGGGCGCGCGGATAGCGCTGGATCGCGTCGGCGGCGAAGTCCTGGAGCTCGGCGAGGGCCTCGAGTCCCGCGTAGCCGCCGCCGACGAACACGTAGCTGAGCAGCGCGTCGCGTCGCGCCGGGTCCTCGGTCGCGTTCGCCTCCTCGAGAGTCTCGACGATGTGGTTGCGGATCCAGATCGCGTCGGCGAGGCTCTTGAAGCCGATCGCGTGCCGGTCGAGCCCGGGGATCGGAAGCGACCGGCTCACCGAGCCGAAGGCGACCAGCAGTTCGTCGTAGGACAGCTCCTCGGCCTCGCCGTCGTGCCCGGACAGCTCGATCGTTCGCGACGTTGGATCGTGGGCGGTGATCGCCCCCATCCGCACGTAGGTCCGCTTGAGGAGGTCCCGGAGCGGCGTGACGACGTGGCGTGGCTCGAGCATCCCCGCCGCCGCCTCGGGGAGCAGCGGCGTGTAGAGCATGAAGTTGACGTCGTTGACGAGGATCAGCTTCGTCGACTGCTTCGGGAGGATCCGCTCGAGCTCGCGGGCTGCGTTCGCCCCCGCGAAGCCCCCTCCGGCGATGACGACGTTGTGAGCCATGGAGCGAGTATTGCGCACCTTGTAACGCATTGCTACAAAGTGGCGGATTGCACTTGCCGGCCGTTCCCCGCGCTCAGAGGCCGAGCTTGGCACGGATCAGCCGGGTGACCTCGCCACCGTCAGCCTTGCCGCGCGTCTCGCGCATCACCGCGCCGACGATCGCGCCGATCGCCTTCCCCTCCCCCGCCTTGACCTTCGCTGCGGCGTCGGGCTGATCGGCGATCGCCTGCTCGACGATCGCCTCGAGCTCACCGGAGTCGCTCGCGCCGAGGTCGAGTCGCTCGACGATCGCCGCCGGCTCGCCGCCGTCGCGAACGAGGACCGCGAGGACCTCGCGGGCGCCACCGCGGTTGACCGAGCCGGCGGTGACGAGGCCGACGAGCGCGGCGAGCGCCTCCGGGGTCGCCGCGGTTGCGGTGGGCTCGAGCTCGGCCTCGCGGGCGAGGGCGACGAGGTCGCCGGTGACCCAGTTGGCGATCGCCTTCGCCTCGACGCCGTCACCGGCCGCGGCGGTCGCCGATTCGAAGAACGATCCGAGCTCGGCGTCGAAGGCGAGCAGCCGGGCCGCGTCGGCGTTCAACCCGAGCTCGGCGGCATAGCGGTCGCGTCGCTGTTCGGGAAGCTCGGGCAGGGCGGCACTCGCTGCCTCGACGTCGGCGGCCGCCGGCGCCAGCGGTACGAGGTCCGGCTCCGGGAAGTAGCGGTAGTCGTGCGCGTATTCCTTCGAGCGCAGCGGCGTCAGCGTCCCCGAGGTCGGGTCGAAGTGCAGCGTCTCCTGCTCGACCGTGCCGCCGGCCTCGACGATCCCGCGCTGGCGGGCGATCTCGGCCTCGACGCCGCGCTCGAGGTAACGGAAGCTGTTCATGTTCTTGAGCTCGGTCTTGGTCCCGAGCTCGGCGCTGCCCTCGGGCCGGATCGAGACGTTGGCGTCGCAGCGCAGGCTGCCCTCCTCCATGTTGACGTCGGAGACGCCGAGCTGACGCAGCGTCGTCCGCAGCAGCGTCAGCCACTCACGGGCGGCTGCCGGATCCTCGATGTCGGGCTCGGTGACGATCTCCATCAGCGGGGTCCCGCCGCGGTTGAAGTCGACCAGCGAGGCCCCGGAGCCGTGGATCCGGCCCGAGTCGCCGACGTGGGTCAATTTCGCGGCGTCCTCCTCGAGGTGGACGCGATGGATCCGGACGTCCCCGAGCTTGCCGTTCGCTCCGAACGGGATGTCGAACTGACTGATCTGGTAGCCCTTCGGCAGGTCCGGATAGAAGTAGTTCTTGCGGTGGAAGATCGACCGCGGCGCGACCTCGCAGCCGAGCGCGACCGCGATCCGGGTCGCGTACTCGATCGCCTGCTCGTTGGTGACCGGCAGCGTTCCGGGGTGCCCGAGGCAGATCGGACAGGTGTGGGTGTTCGGCTCAGCCCCGAACTCGAGCTCACAGCCACAGAACATCTTCGTCCGCGTCTGCAGCTGGACGTGGATCTCGAGGCCGATCGTCGGAACCAGCTTCACGAGGCCGACCCCGGCAGCTTCGGGCGATGGTCGAAGCCAACCGCGGCCTCGATCGCGTGGGCGGCGTCGAGGATCAGCGACTCGCTGAAGGCCGGCCCGGTGATCTGCAGTCCGACCGGGAGCTCCGGCCCGCCCCCGTCCGGCTCGGCCGTCCCGGCCGGGATCGAGATCGCCGGGATCCCGGCCAGCGACATCGGCACGGTGCAGTAGTCCGACATGTACATCGCCAGCGGGTCGGCGGCGCGGGCGCCGAGCTCGAAGGCGACGGTCGGGGAGGTCGGCGTGATCAGCAGGTCGAAGTCGTCGAAGGCGGCCGCGAAGTCGCGGGCGATCAGGGTCCGGACGCGCTGGGCGCTGCCGTAGTAGGCGTCGTAGAACCCCGAGGAGAGTGCGTAGGTGCCGAGCATGACCCGGCGCTTCACCTCGGGACCGAAGCCGGCCGAGCGGGTCCGCTCGTACATCTCGTCGAGTGTGTCGGCCTCCTCGCGCAGCCCGAAGCGGACGCCGTCGTAGCGGGAGAGGTTGGCCGACGCCTCCGCCGGGGCGAGCACGTAGTAGGCGGAGATGCCGTGGCGCGCGTTGGGGAGATGGGCCTCGGAGACCTCGGCCCCGAGGCCCTCGCAGAGGGCGACGGTGCGATCGAAGACCTCGCGGACGCCGGGCTCGATCCCCTCGGCATCGCTGCTGAGCTCGCGGGGAACGCCGATCCGCAGGCCGCGGAGGTCCTCGCGCGAGGGCAGCGCGATCGGCTCCGGGAATCCGATCGACGTCGAGTCGCGGTGGTCGCGCCCGCCGAGGACGGCGAGGAGCAGCGCCGCGTCACGGACGTCACGGGTGAACGGCCCGCACTGGTCGAGCGAGGAGGCGAACGCGATCATCCCCGAGCGCGAGATCGAGCCGTAGGTCGGCTTCATCCCGACGACGCCGCAGAGCGCCGCCGGCTGGCGGATCGAGCCGCCGGTGTCGGTTCCGAGCGAGCAGGGCGCCAGCCCGCCCGCGACGACGGCCGCCGACCCGCCCGAGGAGCCACCGGGGACCCGCGCCGGGTCCCAGGGGTTGCGGACGTCGCCGTAGGCGGAGTTCTCGTTCGAGGAGCCCATCGCGAACTCGTCCATGTTCGTCTTGCCGAGGACGCTCGCCCCGGCGGCGAGGAGCGCTTCGACCGCGGTCGCCGTGTACGGGGGGACGTAGCCCGCGAGGATCCGCGAACCGGCGGTCGCCGGCAGCCCCTCGATGCAGAAGATGTCCTTGACGGCGACCGGCACGCCGGCGAGGTCACCCGCGATCGCCGGCCGCGGGCCGCGATCATCGCCCTGCGGTCGCCACAGGTAGGCGCCGAGCTCGTCGGGGGTATCCGCGTAGGCGGCGAACCACTCGTCGCCGGACATGTTGCCCGTGGCGATCTCGCCGAGGCCCTCGGCGACCGTCAGTAGCCGCGGGTCGCTCACGCCTGCGGAGAGGGAACGCGGAAGGAGCCGGCAGCGCTGTCGGGGGCGCCGGCGAGGGCGCGGTCGCGATCGAGGCTCGGCACCGGCTCGTCCGGCCGGAGCACGTTCTCGAGCATGACGACGTGGGTGGTCGGCTCGACGCCGTCGAGGTCGAGCCCGCCGATCGCCTCGACGTGCTCGAGGATCCCCGAGAGCTCCTCAGCCATCCGCTCGACCTCCTCCTCGCTGAGCCGCAGCCGCGCCAGGCGGGCGATGTGGAGGACCTTGTCGCGATCGATCACGGCGCCATTGTAGGAGCGACCCGGGAACGGCAACGGCCGCCCGGCCATCGAGCCGGGCGGCCGCTGGGGCCGTCGTAGCTTCGCCTGCGCCTAGCTCGCGGGGGGCGGCTGGGAGCCGCCGGTGTCGCTCGGTGGCGGCGGGGGCGGCGGCGGTGCCGTACCGCCGGTCCCGCGGAACCGATCGGCCTGGTCGCCGAATGAGGTTCCCTCCTCCTCCATCGCCCGCCAGCCGCCGTAGGCGATCGCGGCGGCGAGGATCAGCCCCAGCCAGACGCCGATCCCGCGGCTGATGCCGATGTCGAACCCGTCGGGGATGTCGCCGGAGCCGGGCGGATCGATGATCCGGTAGAGGATCAGCAGGACGCTGAGGATTCCGAGCCCCGTCGTGATCGCGCTGATCGTGACCGGCGTGTTCACGCTCGTCGCGTTCGCGGCGATCAGGGCGCCGCCGATTGCGACCAGGATCGTCACGAAGAGGACGATGTCGATGAACCCGAACGCCTGCCACGCGTTCGCGCCGGTGTCGACGCCCGAGGCCTCGAACAGGTTGTTGTCGCCGAGGTCGACGCTGAACCACGTGAAGATGAACATCACGATGAGGAGCAGCAGGGCCGAGACGGCGGCGATCATCTCTCCCTGGCTGAGCCTGTTGGTATCCAATTGACTCTCCCTGTCTGGGTTGGTTCGGCCCCTCGGTCCCGTCGACCTCGCAATCGGGGCCAGGTCGAGCCGCACCCTACAGACGGGTGCACCCGGAACCCCGGGCTAACGGGAAGCGCGAACCGTGTTGGCGAGCAGCATCGCGATCGTCATCGGCCCGACGCCGCCGGGGACCGGCGTGATCCGGGCCGCGACCTCGGCGACCTCAGCGGTTGCGACGTCGCCGACGAGGCCGGCGTCGGTGCGGTTCATCCCGACGTCGATCACGCTCGCCCCCGGCCTCACCCAGTCGGCTCGGACCATCTCCGGGCGCCCGACGGCGGCGATCAGGACATCGGCTTCTCGGCAGACGGCGGCGAGGTCACGGGTCCGCGAGTGGCAGACGGTCACGGTGGCGCTCGCGTTCACGAGCAGGCTCGCCATCGGCCGGCCGACGAGGATCGAGCGGCCGATCACCACCGCTGCGGCGCCCTCGAGCTCGACCGCGGAGCGGTCGAGGATCTCGATCACGCCGGCCGGCGTGCAGGGCACGAGTCCGGTGAGCGGCCCCTCCGACTCGAGGTCGAGGGCCTCGCGAACGCCGATCCGTCCCTGAGCCAGGTGGCCGGCGTTGACCGGCGTGAGGCCGTCGACGTCCTTGCCGGCGGAGATCTCGGCGAGGACGGCGTCCTGGTCGATGTGCGCGGGAAGCGGCATCTGGACGAGGATCCCGTCGACGTCCGGATCGCGGTCGAGGGCGGCGACGAGTACGACGAGGTCTGCTTCGGAGACGTCGCCGGGGAGCTCGTGGTGGATCGAGCGGATCCCGGCCTCCTCGCACGCCTTCCGCTTGTTGCCGACGTAGACGTGCGAGGCCGGGTCGTCGCCGACGAGCACCGTCGCCAGCCCCGGCGCCCGCCGCCCGGCGGCGAGCCGCGTCGCGACGACGTCGGCGACCCGCCGCCGCAGGTCGGCGGCGATCGCCTTTCCATCGAGGACCTCAGCGCTCACGAGGCCCGTTGGATCGGGGCGTAGTCGGCCATGAGCTTCCGGTCGCCGCCACCGCTTCGGAAGCGGACGACGACGACGTTGCCGGGCTCGACGGCGGTGACGACCCCTTCCCCGAACGACGCATGGACGACGTCGTCACCGACGGTCAGCTCCAGGGTCGCCGCGGCGCCCTCGGGCTCGTTCAGGCGGCCGGGGCCGGTGCTGCCGAACGCCCCCCCGAATCCGCCGCCGAAGCTGCCGCCGCTGCCCCAGCCGGTCGCCGCCGGGGCCGCGTTGTGGCGTTCGACGAGGTGGTCGGGGATCTCGCCGAGAAAGCGCGAGGGGATCCCGGCCCCCTGCGACCCGAACAGGCTGCGCCGGCGCGCGAAGCTGAGGGTCAGGAACTCGCGAGCCCGGGTGAGGCCGACGTAGCAGAGCCGCCGCTCCTCCTCGAGGTTGCCCTCGTCGATCGAGCGTGAATGTGGGAAGACGCCGTCCTCGCAGCCGATGATGAAAACCGCCTTGTACTCGAGGCCCTTGGCGTTGTGGATCGTCATCAGCGTCACCTTGGTCGCGTCGTCGGTCAACGCGTCCTGCTCGTTGATCAGGGCGATCTGCTCGAGGAACTCCTCGAGCGGCGCCAGCTCGCTGTCGCCTTCGAGCTCACGGTTGGCATCGAACTCGGCGGCCATCCCGATCAGCTCCTGGAGGTTCTCGATCCGGCCTTCAGCCTCGATCGTCCGCTCCGCCTCCAGCGCCTCGATGTACCCCGACTCCGAGAGCGTCGCCTCGAGCAGCTCGGCGACGCTACCGCGGCGCTCCGCCCGCTCGGTCAGGCTCGCGATCAGCTCCGCGAACCTCGCGACCGCCTTCTTCGCTGCGGCGCCGAGGCCGGGGACCGCGTCGGCGCCGGCGATCGCCTCGAGCGGCGATACGCCCGTCGTGTTCGCCCAACCCAGCAGCCGTCCCTCCGAGGTGCTGCCGATCCCGCGCCGTGGCGAATTCAGGATCCGGGTCAGCGAGACGCTGTCGTCGGGGTTGACCAGGACGCTCAGGTAGGCGATCGCGTCGCGGATCTCGGCCCGTTCGTAGAACTTCGTCCCGCCGATGACCTGGTAGGGGACGTCGAAGCGGACCAGGGTGTCCTCGAGGACGCGACTCTGTGCGTTCGTCCGGTAGAAGACCGCGACGTCGTCGCGACCGATCTCGTGCTCGTCGACAAGGCGGTCGATCTCGCCGGCGACCCAGCGCGCCTCCTCGTGCTCGTCGGAGAGCTCGGCGATCGTCACCGGCTCGCCGCGACCGGCATCGGTCCAGAGGTTCTTCTCGAGCCGGTCGCGGTTGTGGGCGATCAGCCCGTTGGCGGCATCGAGGATCGTCCCGGTCGAGCGGTAGTTCTGCTCGAGCTTGACGGTCGCCGCCTCGGGGAAGTCGCGCTCGAAGTCGAGGATGTTGCGGATGTCGGCAGCACGGAACCCGTAGACCGACTGCGAGTCGTCGCCGACCACGAACAGGTTGCCGTGCTCGCCGGCGAGCAGCTGCAGGAGCCGGTACTGGACCCGGTTCGTGTCCTGGTACTCGTCGACGAGGACGTGGCGGAAGTTGCGCGAGTAGCGCTCGCGCAGATCAGCGAAGAGCTCGAAGAGGTTGACCGTGCGGACGAGCAGGTCGTCGAAGTCCATCGCGTTCGCGGCGTGCATCTGCCGCTCGTAGAGCTCGTAGACGTCGGCGACGGTCGCCTCGAAGAACGAGCCCTGCTCCTCGCGGACGGTCTCGGCGTCGCGGAGGCGGTTCTTGGCGCCCGAGATCTGCGCCTTGATCGAGCGCGGCGGGAAGCGCTTCGGGTCGATCTCGAGCTCGTCCATGCAGCGCTTGACCATCCGCCGCGAATCGGCCTCGTCGTAGATCGTGAAGCCGCGCTTGTAGGCGAGCCGGTCGGCGTGCTGGCGGAGGATCCGCACGCAGGCCGAGTGGAAGGTCATCACCCACATGACGCGGGCCGCGGCACCGGTCAGGGCGCCGACGCGCTCCTTCATCTCGCCGGCCGCCTTGTTCGTGAAGGTGATCGCGAGGATCTCGCTCGGGCGCGCCATCCCGGTCGCGAGCAGGTAGGCGACCCGATGGGTCAGAACGCGGGTCTTTCCGGAACCGGCACCGGCGAGGACGAGCAGCGGGCCCTCGCCGTGCTGGACCGCCTCGGCCTGCGCGGGATTGAGGCCGGCGAGCAGCCCCTCGACCGCCGTCGCGCCGGCGCTGATCGGCGCTCCGGTGGTCTCCCCGGTGCCCTCGTCGCTGTCGAGATCGGTCCGCTCCATCGCCGGCCGAGGATAGACCGCGAGGAGGCGCAGCCGACCGCGAGTGGATGGATCTCGCCGGCAGAGAACGACGCTATACGGGACGGTTTCTGCCACCGGCCCGCATGGCTCACCCCCCGGCGGTCGTCGGGCCGCGCTTCGGGTCGACCTCGCGGATCTCCACCTCGGCCTCACCGCCGTCGAGGCTGGCGAGCCGGCGCTCGATCTCGCTCAAGCGCTCGGAGAGGGCCTTGATCGCCTCGGCGACGGGATCGGGAAGATGGATCCAGTCCGAGTCCGGCCCCTCTGGGCGGCGCCCCTCGACGCGGACGATGTGGCCCGGATTGCCGACGACAGTCGCCCCGCCGGGCACGTCGGTGACGACGACGGTGTTGGCGCCGACCTTCGATCCGTGGCCGATCGTGATCGGCCCGAGCAGCTTCGCGCCCGATCCGATCGTGACGTTGTCCTCGACGGTCGGATGGCGCTTGCCGCGCTGAAAGCCGGTGCCACCGAGGGTGACGCCCTGGTAGATCGTCACCCGGTCGCCGATCTCGGCCGTCTCGCCGATGACGACGCCGGATCCGTGGTCGATGAAGAAGTCGCTGCCGATCCTCGCGCCGGGATGGATCTCGATTCCGGTCAGGGCGCGGGTTGCATAGACGATCACCCGCGGGATCACCTTGGCGCCGTTCTGGTGCAGCGCGTGGGCAACGCGATGGGCGAGGAGCGCCTGGACTCCGCCCCAGGCGGAGAGGATCGCGAAGGTGCCGACCGAGCGCGCCGCCGGATCGCGGTCGCGGGCCGCACCGACGTCGGCGCGGACCTCCTTGATCACCCGTCCGACGGTGTCCATGCCGGCCACGCGGTCAGCCTCCGAACCAGGGCAGCGACATGTAGCGCTCACCGGCGTCGGCGAAGACGACCACGATCCGCTTGCCGCTCATCTCCGGGCGGCTGCCGAGCTCGATCGCGGCATGGAGCGCCGCCCCGGCCGAGATCCCGATCAGCAGCCCCTCGCGGGTCGCGGCGAGCGAGGCGGTCGCGATCGCCGACTCGTCCTCGACCGCGATCACCTCGTCGATCACCGAGCGATCGAGCACCGAGGGGACGAAGCCGGGTCCGATCCCCTGGATCTTGTGCGGCCCGGCCTCGCCGCCGGAGAGGACCGGCGAGCCGGCCGGCTCGACCGCGAGGACGTGGAGATCGGAATTGCGCTCCTTCAGCGCCTGACCGACGCCGGTGATGGTCCCGCCGGTGCCGGCGCCGCAGACGATCGCATCGACCCGCCCGTCGGTGTCGCGCCAGATCTCCTCCGCGGTCGTGCGCCGGTGAACCTCGGGGTTCGCGGGATTGTCGAATTGCTGGGGCATGAAGGCCTCGTCGTGCTCGTCGCTGAGTCGGCGGGCGAGGTCGACCGCCTCGTTCATCCCGCCCATCGAAGGGGTCTCGCGGACGACGGCGCCGTAGCTGCGCAGGAGCGCCGCGCGCTCGCGGCTCATCCCTTCGGGAAGGGTGAGGATGCAGCGGTAGCCGCGAGCCGCGCAGACCATCGCCAGCGCGATCCCCGTGTTCCCGGAGGTCGGTTCGACGATCACCGTCCGCCCCGGCTCGATCCGGCCGTCCGCCTCGGCGGCATCGATCATCGCGACGCCGATCCGGTCCTTGATCGACCCACCCGGGTTGAGCGCCTCCAACTTGGCGACAAGCGTGGGGGTGAGATCCTTGCCGAGCCGGGAGAGTCGCACGAGCGGTGTTTCGCCGACCGCCGCGAGGATGGACTCCTGGATGCCTGCTCGGCTGCGCGAGGCGGTGTCCATGGGCTCAACGATAGAGCCGCGTGGGGGAGGGCTTACGCACGCGCGTGCGGCTCGTACGCTCGCAGCCGCGAAGTTTCGTGCGGGGATTCTCGGTCACACGAGGAACTGAGAGGAGATGCGTACGCAACGAGACGGCGCGTGTCAAGGGCCTCGGGCGAGCGGATGAGCCTGCTCAGGCCGAACAAACAGCC
>DASTTY010000068.1:0-58293 GCA_035759925.1 Solirubrobacterales bacterium | reverse complement strand
CGACGTCGCCGCCGTGCCACTGGCGATCGGCTACGCGATCGGTCGCGTCGGCTGCCAGCTCTCCGGCGATGGCGACTACGGCCGCGCCTGGGACGGCCCCTGGGCGATGGCGTACCCGGACGGAACCGTCCCGACCGACACACCGGTCCACCCGACGCCCGTCTACGAGACCCTGTTCATGGGCGTCGCCGCACTCGTGCTCTGGCGGCTCCGCGACCGGTTCCGGCCCGGGATCCTCTTCGCCCTGTACCTGACCGTCGCCGGCTTCGAGCGCTTCATGATCGAGTTCGTCCGCCGTAACGGCGACGCCGCGCTCGGGCTGACCCAGGCGCAGCTCACCAGCGTCGCGATGATCGCCGTCGGCGGGATCTGGATCGCGGTGATCGCCGGTCGTGGCCAGCTCCGCACGCCGACGCCGCCCCGCTTCGCCTGATCCACCCGGGTACGCGGCTCAGCTCGACCGGGTCAGCCCGCCGTCGAGCGGGATCGCCGTCCCGGTCAGATAGGCGGCCCGTTCCGAGCAGACGAAGGCGACGAGATCCCCGTACTCCTCGGGGCGGCCGAGCCGGGCGGCCGGGACGTCGGCCCGCGCCTGCTCCTCGGCCGCCTCGATCGATCCATGCAGCGAGGCCAGCCGCTCGGTGGCGAAGCGCCCCGTCGCGATCGTGTTGACGGTCACGCCGTCGGCCGCGACCTCGCGGGCTAGGGTGGCGAGGAAGCCGGCGGTCGCGGCGCGGTTGGCATTCGAGAGCGTCAGGTTCGGGATCGGCTCGCGGATCGACGTCGACGAGATCGAGACGATCCGGCCCCAGCCGCGCTCCCGCATCCCCGGCACGCACCGCTCGGCGAGGATCACCGGCGCGAGGACGAGCGACCGGTAAGCCTCGGTCCAGGCCTCCAGGTCAGCCTCGAGCGCTGCGCCTCCCGGCGGCCCGCCGGTGTTGAGGACGAGGATCTCGACCGGCCCGAGCGCCGCCGCAACCCGTTCCGGCAGCGCCGCGACCGCTTCCGCGTCGCCGGTGTCGACGCCGACGACCGCCGTCTCACCGCCGATCCCGGCTGCAGCCGCTTCGAGCTCGTCGACCGATCGCGCCGCCAGAGCCACCCGCACGCCCTCGCGTCCGAGCGCTTCAGCGACCGCGCGCCCGAGCCCACGGCTCGCCCCGAGGACGAGCGCGACCCGGCCGTCGATCCCGAGGTCCATCGGCGCCGACCCTACCGGCTCCCGCTCTGCACGGGTTCGCTAGCGTGCGGAGCCCGGTTCAGCCTTCCCCTTCTTCTGGATCGCCGTATCCAAACTCTTCTGAGGACTCGGAGGTCTTCATGCGAACTGCACGGAAAGCGATCGCCGTGGCGACCGCCACCGCCCTGGCTCTGCTCGTCCTGGCGTTGACCGCCACCGCCGCTGACGCCTACGTCTATTGGGCCAACTCCGGCGGCGGCAAGTCGATCGGCCGCGCCAACCCGGACGGAAGCGGCGTCGACCGATCCTTCATCACCGGAATCGGCTCCCCGCAGGGGCTCGCAGCCGACGGCAAGTACATCTATTGGGCCAACCTCGGCAGCGACAGCATCGGTCGCGCCAAGCTCGACGGCAGCCAGGATCGACCGACCTTCATCAAGGGCGCCGACAACCCGAAGGGCATCGCGGTCGACGGCGGGCACATCTACTGGGCGAATCTCGGGACCGATTCGATCGCCCGCGCCAACCTCGACGGGACCGCGGTGGACATCCACTTCATCGACGGCGTCAACTATCCCCAGGGCGTGGCCGTCACCCGCAACTACCTGTTCTGGTCGGATACCACCTCGAGGATCGGGCGTGCTTCGGTGGATGGATCGAACGTCGACCACAGCTTCGTCACCGGTGCGAAGGCACCGGATCTGATGCACACCTACCGTGGATTCCTCTACTGGTCCAATCAGCAGGGTGGCGCGATCGGCAGGGCGAACCTGAAGGGCACCCTCGTCAATCAGAGCTTCGTCGGCGGCGCGACCAAGCCGCTCGGCGTCGCCGTCGATGCGAGCGGCATCTACTGGGCCAACAACGGCACCGGCACGATCGGACACGCGAACCTCGACGGCTCGGCGGTCAGGCCGAACTACATCACCGAGGCCCGGGCGCCGATCGGGGTCGTCATCGATGCGGGCGCCGACACGACGCCGCCACAGACGCGGATCACCCACCGTCCCAAGCACAAGGTGAAGGCCGACCACGTCAGGTTCAAGTTCCGCTCCTCGGAGAAGCGATCGACGTTCCGCTGCAAGCTCGACAAGAAGAAGTGGCGCACCTGCACGTCGCCGAAGAAGTACAAGCACCTGAAGCCCGGCAAGCACGTGTTCAAGGTCCGCGCCACCGACGCAGCCGGCAACGTCGATCCCACCCCCGCCAAGGCGAAGTTCAGGGTGATCGCTCCGTAATCGCTCCGGATCCGGCTGCGATACTGGCGATTCCGGGCGGTTAGCTCAGCTGGGAGAGCGCCTGCCTTACAAGCAGGAGGTCGCAGGTTCGAGACCTGCACCGCCCATCGACGATCCGGGGTGGCTACCGATTGACCGCCCCGCCGGTAGAGCGTAGGTTTGGCCGGAGGTGTTCGCGACACGGTTTCACGGTCGGGGAGGACAGGGGATCGTCACCGCGGCCGAGCTACTTTCCGTCGCTGCGTTCCTCGACGGCAGGCATGCCCAGGCCTTTCCCACCTTCGGCTCCGAGCGCACCGGTGCTCCCGTGGTCTCGTTCTGCCGGATCGACGAGCAGCCGATCCGTGCGCGCGAGCCGATCGCCGAGCCGGACGCCGTCATCGTCTGTGATCCGACGCTGTTGCACCAGGTCGACGTCTTCGACGGGCTCTCCGACCAGGGCTACCTGCTCGTCAACACGAGCCGCTCGTTCGCCGAGCTGGGGATCTCGGAGGTGGCCGACCGGCTGCAACCGGGTCGAGCGCAGACGGTCCCTGCGAGCGCTTTGGCGCGCGAGCACCTCGGCCGCCCGCTCCCCAACGCGGCGCTTCTCGGCGGGGTCGCGGCGCTGACCGGCAGGGTGGGAATGCCCTCCCTGGTGGAGGCGATCACCGAGCGGTTCGGCTCCGGCTCGATGGGACGAGGCAACGTGGCCGCGGCCCAGTCCTGCTTCGAGCTGATCGCCGAGCGGGCCGGGGAGCCGGCCAATGCGTAAGCAGGTCGAAGGCTCGATCGCCGTTGCCGACGCGGTCGCGCGTTGCCGCCCCGAGGTCGTCTCCGCCTACCCGATCTCGCCGCAGACGCACATCGTCGAAGGCCTCTCGGACATGATCCGGCGTGGCGAGCTCGCTCCCTGCGAGTACCTCATGGTCGAATCCGAGTTCGGCGCCATGTCGGCGGCGATCGGAGCCGCGGCGACCGGGGCGCGCACCTACACGGCCACGGCCAGTCAGGGGCTCCTCTTCATGGTCGAGGCCCTCTACAACGCCTCCGGCCTCGGTTTGCCGATCGTCATGACCGTCGCGAACCGCGCGATCGGAGCGCCGATCAACATCTGGAACGACCACTCCGACTCGATGTCCCAGCGGGACTCGGGCTGGATCCAGCTCTACGCGGAGAGCAACCAGGAAGCGGCCGATCTGCACCTGCAGGCGTACCGCCTGGCCGAGCAGATCTCGCTCCCGGTGATGGTCTGCATGGACGGATTCATCCTCACCCACGCCTTCGATGAGGTCGAGCTCATCGACCAGACCGACGCTGACGCCTTCCTGCCCCCGTTCGAGCCTCGCCAGGTGCTCGACCCGGACACCCCGATGACGATCGGAGCGATGGTCGGCCCAGAGGCCTTCACCGAGGTCAAATACCTGATGCACGCACGCCAGATGCAGGCCCTGGACGCGATCCCGCCGATCGCCGCCGACTTCGAGGCGAGCTTCGGCCGGCCGTCGGGAGGGCTCGTCCGCGGGTACCGCACCGGGGACGCGGAGACGATCGTCGTCGCGCTCGGTTCGGTGCTCGGCACGATCGAGGACGTCGTCGACGAGCTGCGTGAGCAGGGGGCGAAGATCGGCGCGGTCTCGATCAAGTGCTTCCGTCCGTGGCCGCGTGAGGAAGTCCGGGAGATCCTCCGGGAAGCCGATCGCGTCGTCGTGATCGAGAAGGCATTCGCCGTCGGCGCGGGCGGGATCGTCGGCCAGAACGTCCGGCTCGCGCTCTCCGGTCTGACCCCGGTCGTCTTCGACGTCGTCGCCGGGCTCGGCGGCCGGCCGGTCACCAGACGCTCCCTTCGGGCCCTCCTCGACGGCGTCCTCGACGGCCGGATCGAGTCGGGGGACCTGCACTTCCTCGATCTGAACACCGACGTCGTCCAGCGCGAGCTTGCTCGCGGCGCCGCGGGTGGCCTGACCGGCCCCCATGCCGAGAGCATCCTGCGCGAGATCGCGGTGGGGGCGCGCTCGCACTAGGAACGCATGCCCGCCAAGGAGATCAAGCTCTACCAGACGGGGACCTTCGCGGTCGGTAACCGCCTGCTCGATCCCGAGGACCGCAGCGTGCAGGCCCGCACGGAGCGCTCGAACACGCTGACGTCGGGCCATCGAGCCTGCCAGGGATGCGGCGAGGCGCTCGGCGCTCGTTACGTGCTCGACGCCGCGATGCGCGCGACCGAGGGCCGCCTCGTGGCGGCGAACGCGACCGGATGCCTGGAGGTCTTCTCGACCCCCTATCCGGAGTCCTCGTGGCAGCTTCCCTGGCTGCACTCGCTGTTCGGCAACGCGCCCGCCGTCGCGACCGGGATGGCCGCGGCGCTGCGCGCCAAGGGCATCGACGACGTCCGCGTGATCGGCCAGGGCGGCGACGGCGGCACGCTCGACATCGGCTTCGCCTGCCTCTCGGGAATGTTCGAGCGCAACGACGACGTGCTCTACGTCTGCTACGACAACGAGGCCTACATGAACACCGGCGTCCAGCGCTCCGGGGCGACCCCCCCGGGGGCGCGGACCGCCAACACCAAGCCGCTCGGGGAGGGCGCCGGCCGCGACGGCAACAGCTTCGGCCAGGGCAAGAATGCCCCGCTGATCGCGATGGCGCACGAGATCCCCTACGTCGCCACGGCGACCGTCGCCGACCTCCGCGACCTCGAGGCAAAGGTCGAGCGGGCGATGGAGCTGCGCGGCGCCCGCTACCTGCACGTCTTCGTCCCCTGCCCGCTCGGCTGGGGGGCTGCTTCGCGCGACACGATCCGCCTCGCGCGGCTGGTCAAGGAGACCGGCCTCTTTCCGGTCTTCGCCGCCGAGCAGGGCGAGATCACCGAGGTGCTGAAGATCCGCCGCCGCGTGCCCGTCGAGGAGTACCTGCGCCTCCAGCGTCGCTACGCGCACCTGTTCGCCGAGCCGGAGTCGCGGGACGTGATCGACGGGATCCAGGCCATCGCCGACCGCAACATCCGCCGTTTCGGTCTGCTCGCCGGCGTCGAGGAGGGCGCCGACCTGCCGGGTGAGGCGACCGATGCCGCGGACCTGCCGGAGGGACAGCCGCCGATCGCGGGCCGGACCGAGGAGGAGTCGAACCTGATGCGGATGCTCGCCGAGACGCACCACGGTGCGCAGTGATGGACAAGCCGTTCGCGATCACGCTCGACGTCGGCAGCAGCCTCGCCAACAAGACCGGCTCCTGGCGGACCGAGCGCGCCGTCTACGTCGATCGCCTACCGCCGTGTCAGGCGCACTGCCCGGCGGGCGAGGACGTGCGCGGCTGGCTCTACGACGCCGAGGACGGGGAGGAGGGCTACGAGCGGGCCTGGCGTCGGCTCGTCGCCGACAACCCGTTCCCGGCGATCATGGGCCGGGTCTGTTACCACCCCTGTGAAGGCGCCTGCAACCGCAAGGACCTCGACGAGGCGGTGGGGATCAACTCGGTCGAACGGTTCCTCGGCGACGAGGCGATCGCTCGCGGATGGTCGCTCGAACCGCCCGCAGCGGCGAGCGGCAAGCGCGTGCTCGTCGTCGGCGCCGGACCGTCCGGCCTCAGCGCCGCCTACCACCTCGCCCGGCTCGGGCACGGCGTGGCGATCCACGATGCGGGCCCGATGGTCGGCGGGATGATGCGCTTCGGAATCCCCCGCTACCGATTGCCGCGCGAGGTGCTCGATGCGGAGGTGGAGAGGATCCTCGACCTCGGGGTGGAGCTCGAGCTGAACAGCAGGATCACGAACTGCGAGGAGGCGATGAGGTCCGGCGGCTTCGACGCCGCCTTCCTGGCGATCGGTGCCGGGGTCGGGCGCAACGCCTACGTCCCGGCCGGGGACAGCGCCAGGGTCCTCGACGCGGTCTCGCTGCTGCGTTCGATGGAGGGCGAGCAGCCGCCGATGCTCGGCCGGCGCGTGGTCGTCTACGGAGGCGGCAACACCGCGATGGACGCTGCGCGGACTGCCAAACGACTCGGCGCGGCCGAGGCGATCGTCGTCTACCGCCGCGACCGCGACCGGATGCCCGCACACGAGTTCGAGGTCGAGGAGGCGGAGGAGGAGGGAGTCATGATGCGCTGGCTCTCGACGATCAAACGGGCTGACGAGGGCGAGATCGAGGTCGAGCGCATGGAGCTCGACGAGGCGGGGTTCCCGCAACCGACCGGCGAGCTCGAGCACCTCGGGGCCGACTCGGTCGTCCTCGCGCTCGGCCAGGAAAGCGATCTCGGACTCGTCGAGGGCGTCGTCGGGATCGAGGTAGAGGACGGCATCGTTCGCGTCGGCGCCGACATGATGACCGGCCACCCCGGGATCTTCGCCGGTGGCGACATGGTCCCCGCGGAGCGGACGGTGACGGTTGCCATCGGACACGGCAAGCGTGCCGCCCGCCATATCGACGCCTGGCTGCGCGCGAGCGTCTGGGAGGAGCCTCCGGAGCGCGAGCCGGCGGGCTACGAGCAGCTCAACACCTGGTACTACGCAGATGCGCCGCGCTCGCACCGCGCCCGGCTCGAGGTCGCCCGTCGCACCGGAACCTTCGACGAGGTCGTCCACGGTCTCGACGCCGGTAATGCCCTGCTGGAGGCGCGGCGCTGCCTCTCCTGCGGCTCCTGCTTCTCCTGCGACAACTGCTTCGGAGTCTGTCCCGACAACGCGATCCTCAAGCTCCCCGCGACGGGCGAGCTCAACCCGCATTACCGGATCGACCTCGATTTCTGCAAGGGCTGCGGGATCTGCGTCGCCGAGTGCCCCTGCGGAGCGATCGAGATGGTGCCCGAGGAGGTCTGAGATGTCGGCGGCCACGGATACGACGCGCGCTTGGGTCTACGACCTGAACGACGGCTCCGCCGAGATGCGGGCCCTGCTCGGCAACAAGGGCGCGAACCTGGCGGAGATGATCCACGTGCTCGGCCCCGAGACCGTGCCCGGCGGCTTCACGGTGACGACGGAGGCCTGTGTCGAATACATGAGCAACGGGCCACCCCCGGGCCTCGACGGCGAGATCGACGAGGCGCTCGCGGTGCTCGAGGAGCAGAGCGGCCTTGGATTCGGCGATCCCGCGGATCCGCTGCTGGTCTCCGTCCGCTCGGGGGCCCCCGTTTCGATGCCGGGGATGCTCGACACCGTTCTCAACCTGGGCCTGAGCGAAGCCTGCGTCGACGGTCTGGCGCGGCGCAGCGGTAACGCCCGCTTCGCGTGGGATTCGCGGCGCCGGCTCGTTCAGATGTTCTCCGAGGTCGTGCGCGGCGCGCCGGCCGACGCCTTCGAGGGGGCGCTGTCGGAAAGCAAACGCGAGAGCGGCGTCGCCTTCGACCACGAGCTCGACGAGTCAGCGCTGCGGGCGCTCGCCGCGCGCTTCTTGGATCTCTACGAGAAGCACACCGGCGAGGGCTTCCCCGAGGATCCGCGCGAGCAACTGCGCCAGGCGGTCCTCGCGGTCTTCGACTCCTGGAACAACGAGCGGGCAGCGACGTATCGGCGCCTGAACGGAATCCCCGCCGATCTCGGCACCGCGGTGACCGTGCAGCGGATGGTCTTCGGCAACATGGGCGAGCACTCCGGCTCCGGCGTCGCCTTCACGCGCGATCCGACGACCGGCGAGCCACGGGCCGATGGAGACTTCCTGCTCGATGCGCAGGGTGAGGACGTCGTGGCCGGGGTCCGAAACACGGAGACGCTCGACGACCTCGAGCGGCGGATGCCTGCGATCCATGCCGAGCTGCTCGATGCCCTCGCGGCACTCGAGCGCCACTACGGCGACATCCAGGACGTCGAGTACACGATCGAGGACGGGCGCCTCTACATCCTCCAGACCCGCAACGCGAAACGGCACGCGCGCGCGGCCGTCCGCTTCGCGGTCGACGGGCACCGCGAAGGCCTGTTCGATCGCGCGGGCGCGCTCGAGAAGATCGAGCCGTCCTCGCTCGTCGCGCTGATGCATCCGGCCTTCGACCCCGACGCCGACATCGACGTCCTGACCCGTGGCGTCGGGGCCTCGCCGGGGGCCGCCAAGGGCGCGATCGTCGTCAGCGCCGACGAGGCCGTGGAGCGTGCCGAGCAGGGCGCGGACGTGATCCTCGTCCGGCCGTTCACCTCGGCCGACGATGTCGGCGGCTTTCACGCCGCCCGCGGCATCCTCACCTCCCAGGGCGGCAAGTCCTCGCACGCTGCGATCGTCGCTCGCGGGATGGGCAGGCCGTGCGTCTGCGGAGCCAGCGACGTGCTGATCGATCCCGCCACCGGAACCGTCAGGATCGGCGAGGTCGAGCTCCACGCCGGCGATGAAATCGCGATCGACGGTGCCAGCGGGGTCGTCACCGCCGACGACGTCGAGCTCCTCGAGCCGCGCCTCGACGAGGCGTTCACCGAGATCCTGAGCTGGGCCGACGAGGTGCGCCGGCTCGGCGTGCGAGCGAATGCCGACACCGCCGAGGACGCGATCCGCGCTCGCGAGCTCGGCGCCGAGGGAATCGGCCTCTGCCGGACCGAGCACATGTTCTTCGGCGCCGATCGCGAATCGCTCGTCCGCGACATGTTCATCGCCGGGGAGCTGGCCCGCCGCGACCGCGGCGAAGGCGAAACCGGGGTCCACGCGGCGGCGTACGCCGCCGCGCTCGCGGGGCTGGCGAAGATCCAGCGCAGCGACTTCGTCGCGTTGCTCGAGGCCATGGACGGGGCGCCGGTGACGATCCGGCTGCTCGACCCGCCGCTGCACGAGTTCATCGGCCCGGCGGCGTTCGAAGAGGAGCTGGCGGAAGCCGAAGCGAGGGGCGACGCCGAGGGTGCCGTCGCCGCCCGGGAGCGGATCGAGGTCGCCGGTGACCTCGAGGAGGTCAACCCGATGCTGGGGACCCGCGGGGCGCGGCTGGGACTGCACCTCGGCGGCCTCTACGAGATGCAGGTGCGTGCGATCGCCGAGGCGGCCCTCGAGGTGGCGGCCGGAGGGGACCTTCCCGATGTCGAGGTGATGATCCCCCTGATCGCGTTCCGGAAGGAGCTCAGCGCCCTGCGAACGATGGTCGAGGAAGTCGTCGCCGAAGTTCTCGGTTCGCGATCGTTGAGCGTGGGAACCATGATCGAGCTGCCGGCCGCCTGCCTGGCCGCTGAGGAGATCGCCGCGGACGCCGACTTCTTCAGCTTCGGGACCAACGACCTCACTCAGACCGCGCTCGGCCTCTCGCGCGACGATGCAGAACGGGGCTTCCTGCCGGGTTACATCGAGCACGGCATCGTCGAACGGAGCCCGTTCGAGACGATCGACGTCACCGGGGTCGGTGGCCTAGTCGCGATCGCGGTCGAGCGTGGCCGGAAGGCGAAGCCGGGCCTGAGCATGGGCGTATGCGGCGAGCACGGCGGCGATCCCGACAGCATCGCCTTCTTTCACGGGGCCGGCATCGACTACGTCAGCTGCTCGCCGTTCCGGGTTCCGATCGCACGGGTTGCGGCGGCCCGGGCGGCGCTTTCCGGCTGAGGGCCCGGGTCCCGGGGACGAGCCGATCCGGATGAGGAGCCGCGTCCTGATCGCCGGAGCGGGGGTCGCGGGCCTCGAGGCGGCGCTGGCACTGGCTCGGCTCGCGCCCGGGCTCGTCGACGTCGAGCTGCTGGATCCGGGCTCCGAGTTCGTCTACCGGCCGCTGCTGGTCGCCGAGCCCTTCGGGGTCGAGGCTTCCCTGCGATTCGACCTCGACGCCCTGGTCGCGCACACCGGCGCGACCCTGCGCCACGACGGGCTGGCGGCGGTCGACGGCGAGCGCCGGCTCGTGAAGACCGCGGCCGGGGTCGAGCTGACTTACGACTCGCTCCTCGTGGCTCCAGGGGCTCATCCCACCGAGGGCATCCCGGGAACCATCACCTTCGGCTCGCCGTCCGGTCGGGACTCGTTCACCCGTCTGCTCGGTCAGGTGGGGCGGCGCGGCAGCAGGCGGATCGCCTTCGTCGTCCCGGCGGCGACGAGCTGGACGATCGCCGCCTACGAGCTCGCCATGCTGACCGCCACCGAATGCTCGGCACGAGGGCTCGACGACGTCGAGGTCCTGCTCGTCACCGACGAGGAGGCCCCCCTCGACTCGTTCGGGCCCGCTGCCTCGAGGTTCGTCGCGGCCAGGCTGGACGAGGCGGGGATCGAGCTCCACGCCTCGATCGCGGTCCGCGTCTTCGAGGACGGCGCTCTGCGCGTCGATGGGAATGATGCGATCGCCTGCGATCACGCGGTCGGCCTGCCGCGGCTCGTCGTCGACGAGATCCCCGGGCTGCCGCAGAACCGGCACGGCTTCTTGGCGACCGACGTGCAGATGCAGGTCATGACCGATGTCTGGGCCGCCGGCGACGCGACGACCTTCCCGGTCAAGCAGGGCGGCCTCGCGTCCCAGCAGGCCGACGTGGCGGCCCGGGCGATCGCGGTCAAGGCGGGGGCGCACCTGTCGCTCGAGCCATATCGCCCCGTCCTGCGGGCGGAGTTGATCACCCCGGCCGGGCCGGAGTTCATGCGAGCTCACCGCGCCGGCGGTGAGGGGGAGTCGGCGCACTCGCCGGAGCCGCTCTGGTGGCCCCCGGAGAAGATCGCCGCGCGCTACCTGGGACCGTTGCTGGCGGCGGAGAGCTCGGGGATCGCGTTCGAAGAGCTGATCGACCTCGACCCTCCCGATCATTCGCTCACCGCCGGCGTTGCAACGGATCACGCGACGACGCTGTTGCTCGCCGCCGCGGACGCTGACGCGGGTCGCGGGGATTGGGGGCAGGCGCTCGCCGGGCTGGCTCTGGCGGAGCGCCTCGATCTCGTCCTGCCCCCGGAATACCTGGCCCGGCGTGATCGCTGGCGGCGGGAGCTCGATCGGGGGGCTGCGCCGTCGGTGGCGGGCGGCCGGGTGGATCCGACGTTGGTCAACGCCGAGACTGCGATCAGCGACCTCGAGCGCCGGGTCGGGCACCTGCGGGCGCACGAGAAGGAGACGGGAGGGGCGATGCGTCGCGACCTCTCGCATCTCGATGCGGGCATCGAGAGGTTGCGCGTCCTCTCGCGCGAGACCGGCCTCCTGCGAGATGACCGGGAAAGTTGAACGTCCCGAGACCGGACATAGGATTGGCCCACCTGGCCACGAGACGGAGAAAGGGGCGAAGTGAGCGGTGTCCGGCCCGCTGATCATCGGTTACGAGGACACGCTCCAGGGACGTGACGCAGTCGTCCTGGGACGCACCCTGGCGAGGATGGCCGAGGCGAGGCCGTTCCTCGCGTCGGTCTTCACATGGCCGCAGGGCGTGATGACCAACGAGGACATCGAGAACTCCCTCGCAGCCGAGAGCCACGGGCTCTTCGACCGCCCGCTCGCCGACCTCGAGGGGATCGGCGCCGATGCGCGGGCGATCGCCGACCGTTCGGTCGCCAAAGCGCTCACCGAGCTCGCTGAAGCGGAGGAGGCGATCGCGATCGTCGTGGGCTCAGCCGGCCGCGGCCCGATCGGGCGGACGTTGATGGGCAGCACCGCCGACGCGCTTCTTCACGGGGCGCCCTGCGCGGTCGCGGTCTCCCCGCGCGGCTACTCGGAGGACGGGGCCGGTGAGCTGCGGCGGATCGCGGTGGCCTACGACGGCTCGCCCGAGGCGCACACGGCGCTGCGGGCGGCGGCCGGACTGGCGGTGCGGATCGGCGGCGAGCTGACGCTGATCGGCGTCGTCGATCCCAGCTTCGGATATGCGGGGGAGTGGTCGGCGCTGACGGTCGGGGAGTTCCACGATCTCGAGCTCGAGGCCCGTGAAGAGGCCTTACGCATCGCCGAAGCACGGCTGACAGGCGTCGATGTGGATACCCGGCTTCTGACCGGACCGGTAGGACGGATGCTCGCCGAGGCGAGTGGCGACTTCGACCTGATGTTCTCCGGCTCACGCGGCTACGGTCCGGTGCTCCGGACCCTGCTCGGAAGCGCAACCAGAGGCCTGATGGCCGAGGCACGCTGCCCGGTGATGATCCTGCCGCGCGAGGCCAAGGTGATGCCGTTCGGCGATGCCGCGTGAGCTGAAGCGACGCTCTCACATCCGTCTCATCGCCGGCTCGTAGCTTCCGCCGCGTTCCCTCCCCGGCCGGCGTGAAGCCGGCCAAGAAAGGACCAGATGAGCGACAAGATCAAGCGAGCGCTGGCGGCGCTGGCGGCGCTGGCGGCCCTCGCCCTCGGCGGTGCGGCGATTGCGAACGCGACCTCCGGCGGCGGCTCCGACCAGAGCGCGGTCGAGAACGAGCAGGCGGACGGCTCCGACAGCAACGCTGCCGACGAGGCCAGCGGCGACGGCGACGGCGAGTTGGCGGCCGGTGTCGAGCAGAAGGCACGTACGGCGGCCGAACAGGCGACCGGCGGCGTCGCGAACGGCGACGTCGAGCCGGCCGAAGCCGCCGACCCGGTCGAGGACCCGAACGACCAGCCGACCCCGAAGGGCGCGGCCTACGAGGTCGAGATCAGCAAGGACGGGCAGGCCCTGAAGGTCTTCCTCGACTCCTCGCTGAAGCCGATCGAGACCCAGCGGGACGCCGGCTGACCCCGACCGGCGTCCGCAGCGACCGAACCGGCCCGGCGCCGACCCGACGGGGCGCCGGGCCGGCCGGATTCTCATCCAACTCTCATCCGCACCGGTCGATAATCGGCTCGTGCGGGTACTCGTCGTCGAAGATCAGCCGAAGATGGCGCGGCTGCTCCAGCGCGGCCTCCGCGACGACGGCTTCGTCGCCGATGTCTGCGGGAGCGGCGAGGACGCGCTGTGGATGGCGGGCAGCACTGCCTACGACGCGGTCGTCCTCGATGTGATGCTGCCCGGAATCGACGGGTTCGAGACCTGCCGCCGGCTTCGCGCCGATCAGGTCTGGGCGCCGATCCTGATGCTGACGGCGCGCGACTCGGTCGAGGATCGCGTCGCCGGCCTCGACGGCGGCGCCGACGACTACCTGGCGAAGCCGTTCTCGTTCGCGGAGCTCGAGGCACGGATCAGGGCGCTGGTCCGGCGCGGGTCGGATGCCCGGCCGACCGTCCTCCGCGTCGGCGACCTCGAGCTCGACCCGGCCGGACGCCGGGTCTCCCGGGCCGGCACCGAGATCTCCCTGTCGGCGAAGGAGTTCGCCCTGCTCGAGACCTTCATGCGCAATCCCGGCGCCGTGCTGAGCCGCCTGCAGCTCCTCGAGCACGCCTGGGACTACGAGTACGAGAACCGCTCGAACGTGATCGACGTCTACGTCCGCTACCTGCGCGAGAAGATCGACCGGCCGTTCGGCTGCGAATCGATCGAGACGGTCCGCGGGGCCGGCTACCGGATCAGAGAGCCGGCGCCATCCTGAGCCGGCTGCCGATCCGCGCGAGGATCACGATCGCGTTCGCGGTCGCGATGGCGATCGTCCTCGTCCTCGCCGGCACGTTCGTGTACCTGCGGGTCGCCGACGACCTCAGCAGCTCGATCGACGACGCCCTGCGGACCCGCGTCGACGACCTCGCTCGGCAGCTCCAGGAGAGCGGGCCCGGCGAGGTCGGCCTCGGCGGTCCCCGCGCCGAGGGCGCCGAGGACATCCTCACCGAGGTGCTCAGGCTCGACGGCTCGGTCGTGGCCTCCTCGGAAGGGGTCGGGCGGGGGACGGTCCTGACGCCGTCCCAGCTCGCCGCCGCTCGCCGCGGGCTCGTCCACTTCAACGCCCCCTCGGTTCCGGGGATCGAGAACGAGGCGCGGCTGCTCGCCCGCCCCGTCGCCGCCGAGGACGGCCGGTTCGTGATCCTCGCCGGCGCCTCGACCGGCGATCGCGCCGAGACCCTCTCCGGCCTCGCCAAGACGTTCGCGATCGGTGGCCCGCTGGCGCTCCTGCTCGCCTCGGCGCTCGGCTGGGCGCTCGCCGCGCTCGCCCTCCGCCCGGTCGAGGCGATGACCGAGCGGGCGCAGCGGATCACCCTCGCGCGCAGCGGCGAACGGCTGCCGCTGCCCGCGGCGGACGACGAGATCGGCCGGCTCGGCCGGACCCTCAACGACATGCTCGCCCGGATCGAGTCGTCGATCGAGCGCGAGCGGGCGTTCGTCGCCGACGCCGGCCACGAGCTCCGCACCCCGCTCGCGATCCTCCGCAGTGAGCTCGAGCTCGGCCTCCGGCCCGACCGCGATCACGAGGAGGCGCGAGCGGCGATGCGCTCGGCGATCGACGAGGCGTCGCGACTGGAGATCCTCGCCAACGACCTCCTCACGCTCGCTCGCTCCGACGCCGCCCGGCTGCAGATCGAGCGACGACCCGTGACCGTCGCCGGGCTGCTCGCCGACACCCGGGCCCGTTTCGCCGGCCGGGGCGATGCGGCCGGCCGGACGATCGACGTCGATCCCGCGCCGGCGCTCGTCTGGAACCTCGACCGGGATCGGATCGAGGCGGCCCTCGGCAACCTCGTCGAGAACGCGCTCCGCCACGGCGGCGGCACGATCACGCTCAGCGGTCGCGCCGCCGGCGAGATGCTCGAGCTCTCCGTGGCCGACGAGGGCCAGGGCTTCCCGCCCGGGTTCGATCAGCGCGCGTTCGAGCGGTTCAGCCGTGCCGAGGCGGGCCGGAGCATGCCCGGCACCGGCCTCGGGCTGGCGATCGTCAAGGCGATCGCGGAGGCTCACGGCGGCGCTGCCGTCGCCGCGAACGCCGAGCCCCGAGGGGCAGTCGTGACCCTGCGCCTGCCATCGGGAGCGGATGCGAGCGCGGCCGTTCCCGACCGCTCGAGCGGGAGCGCCGATCGGGTGTAAGCGATCTGACGTCAGCGATTCCCTTCGCACGGGAAATGGCTTGACGTGCAGACGAGTCAGCTATCGAGCGTTGGGCCGGCGCCGCGACCGTGGCGCGACGGCTGGTCGCGGTTCTGGCTCGGCGATTGGACCCCGATCGTCCGCGACCCGATCGACGTCGTCCGGCTGACCTTCCTGGCCGGGGCGATCGTCACCGCGATCGAAGGCGACTGGCTGGCGACGCTGCGACTCACGCTCACGTTCCTGGCGACGCTCGCTGCCCGCGCGCTCGATTTGCCGCGCCCGTTCGACCTCGCCTTCAACCTCGGGATGGCAGTTCAGGCCTGGGGCAACGTCTTCCACGCGTTCGAGGACGTCTACGCCTACGACAAGCTCGTCCACTTCGTGCTGCCGATGTCGATGTCGGCGCTGCTTTACTTCACGGTCCTGCGACTCCGTGTCCTCCCCGACCTCGAGCACGAGTCGGGCATCCGCCAGCGGCTCGGGATCCTGCTCGTCACCTTCTCGATGGGCTTGACTCTCGGGGTCGGCTACGAGGTCTACGAGTACGTGATCGACAACTGGTTCGGCGGCAGCCTCGAGGTCGGCTACGGGGACACGATCGCCGACCTCGTCGATGACGCGGCGGGCGCCGCAGCCGGCGGACTGCTCGTGATCGTCTGGGACACCTATGGGTGGGGAACCCGCAGGCGGGTTCCCGGCAGCCACGGCGAGGAGCAGCAGGGCTGAGAGCCGCCGCCGTCCGCGCGTCGGACGGCCGTCCAGACAGGAATTGGACCGAAGGTCCTAGGACCAAAGTCCCATTCAGACGGCCGCCGGGAGCGCCGATGATCGTCACGGCGCGCCAAGAGGGCGCGCTCGAGCTTCCTGAAGGAGAGCAAGAGAATGAACCCGTCCCGTCCCACCCACCCGTTCCGGCCCCGGTACCTGATCGCCGGCCTCGCGGCGGTCGTCCTGGCGCTGCTGCTTCCGGCCGTCGCGTCGGCGAAGGACCGAAACCACGACCGCATCCCCGACCGCTGGGAGCGCCATCACGGTCTCTCGCTGAAGGTCAACCAGGCGAAGCGCGACCAGGACCGCGACCAGCTCAAGAATCGGCAGGAGTGGCGCTCCGGCAACGACCCGCGCGACGACGACTCCGACGACGACGGGATCGAGGACGGCGACGAGGGCTCCGGCACGATCGCCGCGTTCGATCCGGCGACCGGCGAGCTGACGATCAACGTGATGAACGGCGGCTCGGTCACCGGCCGCGTGACCGACGCGACCGAGATCAAGTGCGACGACGGCGACGACCAGGGTGACGAGGACGGCGACGGCCGCGGTGCCGACGACGACGGCACCGACGACCACGGTCACGGCGATCGCGTCGCTCGCTCTGGCGACGACGATCCGGTCGACGACGAGGATTCGAGCGATGACGAAGGCGAGGGCGACGAGTCCGAGTGCACGGTCGACGACCTGACCGTCGGGGCGACGGTCCACGAGGCCGAGCTCGAGATCGAGGGCGGCGACGCCGTCTGGGAGGAGATCGAGCTGCTCCGCTGAGCGGCGCCGGCCACGGGGCCCGGCCATAGACTGGGCCCCGTGACGAGCCGGTCCGAGACGCGATGAGCACCGCCTGGCAGGCGGTGCTCTATGTGCACCTGCTGGCGATGGCGTTCTTCCTCGGCGGGCAGCTCGTGGTCGGCCTCGCGCTCGTCCCGGTCGAGCGCAAGAACCCGGACCCGGAGCGGCTGCGCGCCGTCGCGCGCCGGTTCGGGATCGGCTCGGCGGTGGCGCTCGGCGTCCTGCTCGCGACCGGGATCGCGATGGCGAGCCACTTCTCGCTGTGGAGCCTCGACACCCTCCAGATCAAGCTCGTGCTCGTCGCCGTCCTGATCGTCCTGACCCTCGTCCATCTCCGCTTTCCACGCGCCCACGCGCTGCAGGCGGCGATCCTCCTGCTGACGCTGGCCGTCGTCTGGCTCGGCCTCGACATCGCCGTCTGACGCGAGCGGCCGCGCGGCTGCTCAGCTCACCGGTCGGCGGCCGCTCCGCGGCGCTCGAGCAGCGCCCGCAGCATCCCCAGGTACTGCAGCAGGTGCCGCGTGCCGAGGAAGTTCGCTTCGATCTCGGTCCGCGCGGCGCTGCCCATCCGGATCCGCAACGGCTCGTCGTCGAGGAGGCGGCGCACGGCCGCGGCGAACTCGTCGAGGTCGGCTGGATCCTCGAGGAGGATGCCGCTGACCCCGTCGCTGATCTGATCCTGGATCCCGCCCCGGGCGCCGGCGACGACCGGCTTGCCCTTCCACATCGCCTCCGCGACGGTGAGCCCGAATCCCTCCGCGAGACTCTTCTGGACGACGATCTGCGAGCGGCGCTGGACCGCGTTGACCATCGCTGCGTTCTCCTCGATGTCGTCCATCGGCAGGCAGACGATGTGGGTGCGGGCGCGATGGTCGTCCGGCAGCGCCCGGCGTGCCGCGAGTACCTCGTCGAGCACCTCGGCCCCCTCGGGGTCGTCGGCGACGGCGGCGGTTGCAGGCCCGGCGAGGACGAGGTGGGGGTCGCCGCCGTCGAGCTGCCCGGCGAAGCCGCGGAGCACGCCGACCGGGTCCTTGAGGCGGTCCCAGCGTGAGACCTGGGTGACGAGCGCGGCGCTGTCGGGAACCGGCATCTCCTGATGGATCTCGGCCGGCCGGACGACCCGGCCGGGGCTGCCGTCGTGGCGGACGAACGTGCCGCCGCCGTCGGGGTCGTCGCCGGTGAGGCCGATCCGCCCGAGGATCGCCTCGATCGTCTCGGGGTCCAGGTCCTGGTTCTTCGCCGAGAAGACGTCGATCGACGGGGCGACGATGAAGGTCCGCTCGCGGTCGATCCCCTCCCAGACGAAGTCGGACCGCGAGAACACGTAGGCGTCAACCTGCTCGACGTAGGGACGGAGGAAGTCCCACGCCGTATGTGCGTGCGGGTTCGCCTCGTCGAGCCCGACGTGGCAGCGCCAGACGATCACGGCACCGGTCGGGCGCAGCGCCTCGACCATTCCGGCGGTTTGCGGATCGTGGAGGAAGACGATGTCGCGATCGGTGACGAGCTCCGCGAGCTCCGCCGCCGCCGGCGCGAGCGTCGCCTCGTAGAGCTCGCGCTCGTCGGCGCCGAGCCCGCCGCCGTCGCCGGGGCTGCCGTGGAGCAGGTTGTGGATCCGCTTCGTGACCTCGAAGAACGCGGGATCGCCGTGGATCACGCCCCAGCGGGCGTCGAGGCCGACCCCGCGCACGTAGGCCAACAGCGACTGCAGCAGCTCGGCGACGCCGCCGCCGCGCGCAGTCGAGTTGATGTGCCAGATCGAGCGGCCCCGGAAGAGCTCCCGGCCGTCCTCCATGCCGCGCTCGACCTCGCCGAAGCGCTCGCCGAGAACGGCACGGAAGCGCTCCGGATCCATGCTGCCGACGTAGACCTCCTCGAACGAGCCCACGCGTAGGAGGTTATTCAGGAGCTGCCGACGGCGGCTCGGTAGCCGATGGGGCGTTCAGTCGTCCGGCGTCACCGCGACCGCTTCGGCCACGATCGCCGCCATCCGAGCCGGGTCCTCGATCTGCGGGTAGTGGCCGAGCTCGGGCAGCTCGGTGACGGGGACGCCGGGGTGAAGCTCGCGGAGGGCCGCGAGCACCGCGGTCGTCGCGACCGGGTCCTGCAGGCCCCAGGCGAGGCGGAGGCGCTCCCAGTCGCGGATCGCCCCGTGCCAGCGCGGCGCCAGCTCGACCCGCTCGTCGAGGTAGTGGACGAGCCGGTGGCCGATCGTCCGGCCGCCGGCGTGGCAGATCAGTGCCCACTGGTCATCCGCCTCGGCGGGATCGAGCGGATGACCGGCCGAGAAGAGGGCGCCGAACTGGTGGTCGAAGAAGCGGCGGCTGCCGAGCCGGGCGGCGAGCGGCCCGAGCGGCCCGCGGAGCAGCTTCTGGGCGGGGGTGAGGCTGGCCGCCTCGATGACGATGCTGCCGTTGAAGAGGAGCACGCCGGAGAGCTCCCAGCCGAGAGTGCCCTCGACGTCGCGCGCCATCAGCTCGGTCGCCACCGAGGTACCCATGTCGTGGCCGATCAGAAAGACCGGCCGCCCGTCGCCGTGGCGGCGGACCAGCTCGGTGGTCAGATCGGCCTGCCAGCCGAGGCCGTAGCGGTGATCGCGCGGCTTGTCGGAGAGCCCGAAGCCGAGGAAGTCGAACGCGAGCACGGCCCGGTCGGGCAGCTCGTCGAGCAGCGCCCGCCAGTCGTAGGAGCTCGATGGGAACCCGTGCAAGAACAGCATCAGCGGCCCTTCGCCGGAGCGGCGGAACACGTGGATGCCATGACCGCGGAAATGGTCGCGCTCGCCACGCTCCTGCCAGCGTCGTACCCGTTCGGTCAGGGCCATCGCGTCAACCGTATTCGGATCAGGAGCCGGCGGCGACCGGGCTGCTCGCTTCGAGCAGGAGCTTCGCGACCAGCTCGGGGTCGTCCCAATTCGGGGTGTGGCCGATTCGCTCGATCCGCAGGAAGCGAGAGCCGGGCGGACGGCGCTCGGGGCGCGGGGGCGCGACGAGCCGGTCGAGCTCGCCCCAGACGATCGTCGTCGGGACCGTGACGAGGTCGAGGTCCTCGCAGATCCAGCGCCGCATCTCCGCGTTCGCAGCCTCGTAGCCGGGCGAGTCGATCCAGGCCGCGATCATCGCCCGCCCCGCCGCCGCCGGCGCGCGTTCAGGCAGCCCGATGCTCGTCCGCAGCATCGCCTCGCGGAGCGGCTTCACCCGGGCCGCTCCCAGCACCAGCGGCCGCAGCCGTCGCGCCCACCGGCGGCTGTCGACGCGCCGCGGGCCGAGCGGCCGCCGCCAGAGGCCGGCCGGCGAGATCAGGCAGGTCGAGGCGGCGTGACCGGCCTTCGCCATCTCGAGCGCCACCCAGCCGCCGAGCGAGTTGCCGGCAAGGTGGGGCCGCTCGACGTCGAGCTCGCCGCAGAGCTGGGCGACCGCCGCCCCGAGCGCCCACGGCGTCGCCGGTTCGCTCAGCATCGGGCTGGCGCCGAAGCCGGGGAGGTCGACGGCGATCACGTCGCGCTCGGCAGCGAGCAGCTCGAGCTGCGGTCGCCAGATCGCCCGGGTCGCTCCGAGGCCGTGGATGAGGACGAGCGGCGGGCCCTCGCCGATCCGCTCGTAGGCGAGCCCTGCTGCTCGGTTCGGCGCGGGCTCGCGTCCCAGCATCGCTTCATCATGGCAGCGTGCGACTTCGCGCTCCGATCCTCGCCGGGGCTGTCGCTGCGCTCTGCGCCGCGGCACCGGCCGTCGCGACCGCGACCGAGAACCCGGCTCACCAGCCGCCGTTCGGCCCCGAGCCGCTCGCGCCGCTGAAGCTGATCGAGCCGCCCGAGCGGACCCCGCCCGGCTTCCGGCTCAGCGGCAGCGAGGCGATCGCGATCGCCAACGGGACCGCCACGGTCCGCGACGAGCGGGCCGAGAGCCCGGCGATGAAGCCGCAGGCCTCGACCCGGGGCACCGATCGCTGGCAGATCGACTACTACCAGGGCGGAACCGACGTCGCCCAGGTCGTGATCGACGATGCGACCGGCACCGTCGTCGAGGCGTGGCGCAACCAGCAGGTCGAGGTCAAGCTCGCGCGGGGCTATGAGGACGCCGTCGCCGGCAACGTCAGCGAGGCGTGGATCTGGATCCCGCTCTGCCTGCTCTTCTTCCTGCCCTTCTTCGATCCGCGCCGGCCGTTCCGGCTGCTCCACCTCGACCTGCTCGTCCTGCTCTCGTTCTCGGTCTCGCAGTTCTTCTTCAACAAGGGCGAGATCGTCTGGTCGGTGCCGCTCGTCTATCCCGTCCTCGCCTACCTGTTCGTGCGCATGATCGTCGCCGGCCTGCGGCCGCGAACCCGACCGGGCCCGCTGATTCCCCGGCTGCCGGTCCGCTGGCTGCTCGTCGCCGGTGCGCTCCTGCTCGTCTTCCGGATCGTCCTCAACATCGTCGACTCGCAGGTCATCGATATCGGCTTCGCCAACGTCGTCGGGGCCGATCGGATCGCCGACGGCCAGGGCGTCTACGACGGCAGCTTCTCGCCGCTGATCGACCGCGGCGACTCCTACGGCCCGCTCAGCTACATCGCCTACATCCCCTTCGAGCAGCTCTTCCCCTGGGGGGGCGGGCTCGAGGAGCTGCCCGCCGCTCACGCCGCGGCGATCGTCTTCGACCTCGCCGTGGTCGGCCTCCTCTATCTCGCCGGGGCGCGGCTGCGGGCCGGGCGCGAGGGGCGCGAGCTCGGAATCGCGCTCGCCTTCGCCTGGCTCGCCTACCCCTACACGCTCTACGCCCTCGACGCCAATGGCGGCAACGACGCGCTCGTCGCCGCCCTGCTCGTCGCGGCGCTGATCGTCTTCGCATCGCCGCTCCGCCGCGGGCTCGCGATCGGCCTCGGCGCCGCGGTCAAGTTCGGCCCGTTCGCGCTCGCGCCGCTGTTCGCAGCCGGCCCGGGCGAGCGCCGGGCGCGTTCGACGGTGCTGTTCGCGATCGCGTTCGTCGCCGTCTGGGCTGCGGTCCTCCTGCCGCTCCTTCCCGACGGCGGCTTGCGCGAGTTCTACGACCGCACGTTCGGCTACCAGGCGTCGCGGGGATCGCCGTTCAGCGTCTGGGGGCTCGAGCCGTCGCTGGGCTGGTTGCAGGACATCGCTCGCGTGTTCCCGGTCCTGCTCGGCCTCGCCCTGTTCGTGATCCCGTGGCGGCGGACGGCGTTACAGGCGGCGGCGCTCGGCGCCGCGGTCCTGATCGCCACCCAGGTCGGCTCTACGCACTGGTTCTACTTCTTCATCCTCTGGTGGACGCCGTATGTCCTCGTCAACGCCTTCGCGACGCAAGAGCGGATCACCGCTGACCGGGGCGGCGATGTCGATCCGGCAGCCGCCCGTTCGTCGTTACCTTGAATGCGGCGCGAAGGGCGCCGCCCGAAGACGCGAGGAGGAAGCGATGAAGTACATGCTGACGCTGGTCGGCCCGGAGACCGACTGGGGCGACATCACGCCGGAGGAGGCGCGCCGGAACATGGCCCGCTGGGACGCCTACACCGCCGAGCTTCGCGAGGCCGGCGCGATGATCGCCGGAGAGGGCCTGCAGGAGAGCGCGACGGCGACGACCGTGCGATTCGGCGCCGGCGACGAGCAGGTCACCGTCGACGGGCCGTTCGCCGAGACGAAGGAGCAGATCGGCGGCTTCTACCTGATCGACGTCGCCGACCTCGACTCCGCCCTCGAGTGGGCGCGCAAGCTGCCGCTCCGGCCCGACTGGGCGGCCGAGGTCCGGCCGGTGATGGATTACGAGGCGGCCGGGGGCTCGGCCGAGCACGTCAGCGAGGAGGTCGCGTCGTAGCCGTCGATCCCGATCAGGTCGACCGCCTGTTCCGGCGCGAGACGGGACGGGCGGTCGCCACCCTGATCCGGATCCTCGGGGACTTCGACGCCGCCGAGGACGCCGTCCAGGATGCATTCGCGACTGCGCTGCAGCGCTGGCCGAGCGACGGGATGCCGGCGAATCCGGCCGCCTGGATCACGCGGGTCGCCCGAAACAGCGCGATCGACCGGCTTCGCCGCGAGCGCAACCTCGCCGACAAGCGGCGGATCCTCGAGGGCCTGGCGCGGCTCGAACCGCCCACCGAGGCGCCCGATCCCGATGATGCGGATGCCGCCTATCCAGACGACCGGCTGCGGCTGATCTTCACCTGCTGTCACCCCGCGATCGCGCCGGAGTCACGGGTCGCCCTGACGCTGCGGACGCTCGGCGGGCTCAGCACTGCGGAGATCGCCCGGGCGTTCCTGACGAGCGAGAGCGCGATGGCGCAGCGGCTGGTCCGCACGAAGCGGAAGATCCGCGACGCGGGGATCCGCTACGAGGTTCCCGGTCGCGAGCAGATGCCGGAGCGGCTGCCGTCGGTCACCGCGACGCTCTATCTGATCTACAACGAGGGCTACCTCGGCACCGCCTCCGACGCGCTCTTCCGCGAGGATCTGAGCGGCGAGGCGATCCGGCTGGCGAGCCTGCTCGCGGCGATGCTCCCCGAGCAACCCGAGGTGCTCGGGCTGCTGGCGCTGATGCTCCTCAACGACGCCCGCCGCGACGCCCGGGTCGGCGATGACGGCCTCGTTCCCCTCGCCGAGCAGGATCGCGGCCTCTGGGACCGCGAGCAGATCGATCGCGGCCTTGCGCTCGCCCGCCGCGCTGCCGCAGCGGGCCCGGCCGGCCCCTACACCGTCCAGGCCCGGATCGCCGCCGAGCACGCGCGGGCCGGCTCCGCCGCCGAGACCGACTGGCCGCGGATCGCCCGCCTCTACCTGTGGCTGGCCGAGTTCAGTCCCTCGCCGGTCGTCGAGCTCAATCGCGCTGCGGCCGTCGCCGAGGCGGATGGGCCGGCGGCGGGCCTCGCGATCATCGACGCGATCGAGGGGCTCGACGACTACCAGCCCTATCACGCCGCCCGCGCCGAGCTCCTCCGCCGTGAGGGTGAGGAGTCGCGCGCCGCGGCGGCCTACGAGCGTGCTGTCGAGCTCAGCTCGAACCCGGTCCAGCGCTCGTTCCTCGAGCGCCGCCGGGCCGAGCTGGCTCGGTCGGCTCAGTAGCTCGAATAGCCCGAGCCCGAGTCGTTGCTGGTCGAGTCGGTCGAGGTCGAATCCTCGCCGGTCGAGCTCGACTCATCGCCCCCGGCAGGCTCGGCGTTGCTGCCGTCCGGGGTCATCGCGTACCACTCGGCGCCGTACAGCTCGAGGCCGTTGCCGTTGGTGTCGCCAGGGTTCGAGTCGCCGGAGTAGGTGTAGAGCGGGTGGTTGTCGTAGGTGACCTGCTCGCTGCCGTCGTCGCGCTTGACGGTTCCGAGCAGCGAGTCGTCGGCGCCGGACCCGGCCTTCGGGCTGCCCGACGTCGTGACCGGCGGCCACTCGGCCGCGCAGCCGCCGCTGCAGTTCGACATGCCGTTCTCGTCCTTCTCGAACAGGTAGACGGTGTTCCCGTCAGCATCGGTGAGGATCTTGCCGAGGTCGGGGTTGTCGGCGACGTCGATCGTCGCGACGCCTCCGCCGCCGGTGCTCGCGGCCGTCGTCGTCGCAGCCGTCGCGGCCGTCGTCGAGCTGCTCGAGTCGCTGCTGCCGCAGCCGGCGACGATCAGTCCGGCGAGGGCGACGGCGGCCACCAGCGCCGACAGCAGGATCTTGGGGTGTCTCTCTCGCATCGTGTGCTCCTTCTTCGCAGGTCCGCATCCCAGGATGCGCCCGGCGGCTGGAACCCGCAATCGGACATTGGTCCTACGACTCTCGCGTCCACCCAGGTGGTGCGGATCCGGCCGGAGGTGCCGCCGAAACTGCACGAAAGTGGGCGCTGTACGCCCACTTTCGTACGTTCTCGAGCTTCCAGGCCGGGGCGGCCGTCAGGCGATCGTCGTGCGGAGCTCGCCGAGCTCCGGGGAGCTGACGACGACCTCGTCGCCGGGCCGGAGCCAGACCCGCGGCTCGCGGGCGCCGCCGACGCCGGCCGGGGTCCCGGTCGAGACGATGTCGCCGGGGACGAGCGTCATCAGCGTCGAGAGGTGGGCGAGCAGCTCCGCCACCGGGAAGATCAGGTCGGCGGTCGTCGCTTCCTGCATGCGCTCGCCGTTGAGGTCGAGGGCGATCCCGATCCCGTTCGGGGCCGTTGCGACCTCGTCGGCGGTGACGAGCGCCGGTCCGCAGGGCGCCGAGCCGTCGAAGACCTTCCCCGGCATCCATTGCGGCGTCTGGAACTGCAGGTCGCGGGCGGAGAGGTCGTTGAGCAGCGTGTAGCCGGCGACGTGGTCGAGGGCCGTCGAAGCGTCGACGTCGCGAGCCGTCCGGCCGACGATGAAGGCGACCTCCGCCTCGTAGTCGACCTTGCGGCTCGATGCCGGCAGCGCCACCGTGGCGCCGTCGCCGCTCAGCGCGTTCGCGTACTTGGCGAAGAAGGTCGGCACCTTGGGGGGCTCCAGGCGCCCCTCGGCCGCGTGGTCGCGGTAATTGAGGCCGATGCAGACGATCTTCTCGGGGTCGGGCACGGGCGCGAGCAGCTCGATCCCGGCGAGCGCGACCCCGTCGCCGCCGTCCGCCGCCTCGAGGTCGCCGAGCGCATCGGTTTCGAGCAGGGCCCGGACCGACGAGGGCGCGTCGCCGAGCGCATCGCCGGCGTCGATCACGCGATCCCCCTCGAGCACCCCGGCCCGGACGCCACGATCGGAGCGGTAGCTGACCAGCCGCATCCGGCCAAGCCTAGCCCGCCGTGCCATAATCGCCGCCCCGGATCCCCGCGCGCGGATCCGGAATCGTGGGGGCGTAGCTCAGTTGGTTAGAGCGCCGGCCTGTCACGCCGGAGGCCGCGGGTTCGAGTCCCGTCGCTCCCGTCACGCGACCGCGGTCGACCGTTGTCGGGACTCCAAGTGACCGTTTGACGGCATCGACGGCGGGCACATGAACGGCTTGCTGCGTTGGATGCCTTCCCCGGTAGCTCGGCGCTGCAGGGGACGGGTTGTGCGCGGACGGCGTGGCCCGTCCCCCCTGCTTTCCTCATACCTGGACTTCGGCCTGCGTCGGATCTAGGCTCGGTCCGGGATCCTCGATCGGGGAGGTAGCTGATGCGCGGCATCCGGGCCAATCTGACGTACTCGAACGTGATGTCGACGATCGCCGTCTTCGGGGTCCTTGCGGGCGGCAGCGCCTGGGCGGCGTCGAAGATCGGCACCAACGAGATCGAGCCGGGCGCCGTGACCGCGAAGAAGCTTCACAAGAATGCGGTGACGACGAAGAAGATCAAGGACGACGCGGTCACCGGCGACAAGGCGAAGGAGTCGTCCTTCGGTCGGGTGCCCGACGCGGCGCACGCGGACGACGCGACGAAGCTCGATGGACAGCCCGCCTCCGACTACCGCCTTCACTGCCCCGGCGATCTCGATCGGGCCGGCGACCTCTGCTACGAGGTCGATACGCGGCCGGCGGCGTCCTATGCGGGAGCGCTGAAGGCCTGTGCCCTCGATCAGCGCCGACTGCCCGATGCCGGCGAGCTGGCGCTCGTCTTCGACCATCTCAGCGCACAGCAGCCGTATCAGTGGACGGTCGGCTATTTCACCGACGGCGTGTCGCTTGCCCCCGTGCTCGGACAGACCTCCTCCCGCGACCTCCTTGTGACGGCCAACTCGCTTCCCGGCAACACGGCCTTCCGATGCGTGACGTCGGCGACGAACTAGGCGTGGCCGTCGGTTAGGTTGACTTCGGAGACGACGTCAACAGGAGGTGGTGCACGATGGCGAAGGTCGTTGGTCCCGGCGACGGCAAGGCGGGGTTCCTGGGAAGCATCGGGGTGCGGTTCATGATCGACGGCGACGAGGCCGGCGACCGCTTCTCCCTCGTCGAGCACCCGATGTCCGCTTGGGCGCTCGCCGCGCCGCTGCACCGGCACACGCGCGAAGACGAGTACAGCTTCGTGATCGAAGGGAGGATGGGGGCTCTGCTCGGTGAGGAGGAGCTGGTCGCCGGACCCGGCGACCTCGTCTTCAAGCCGCGCGGTCAGTGGCACACGTTCTGGAACGCCGGGGACGAGCCCGCCAGGATCCTCGAGATCATCTCGCCGGCCGGCTTCGAGAAGTTCTTCGACGAGCTCGTCGATCTCGGGGGAGTCGGGGCCGTCGAGCCGCCGGTCCTGGGCGAGCTCTGCGGCCGCTACGCGCTGGAGATGGACCCGGACAGCGTTCCCGGCCTGGTCGAGCGCTTCGGGCTCCGCTTCCCCGGCGAGCCCATCTAGATGGAGGACACGCAGATGACAGGCGCCGGACGGCCCTGAAGGGCCGTCCGGCGTCCGGCCGCTCAGCAGACGTAGACGACCATGTACTCGTCCACGGTGTCGCCCTCGGCGGTGAAGTCGAGGCCGCTGATCGTGCCCCCGACGTCCGACATGTAGTCGCCGTACTGGGTCACCGGCGTGATCTTCTCGCAACGGTAGTAGTCCTTCGCCAGGCCGTTGTAGGCCTTGACCAGCTTGTTGTGCGACTTGATCAGCGCGACCAGCGTCCGCTTCACACAGGACAGCTTGCAGCCCTTGCGCGGCATCATCGCGCTCGGCTTCGGGTACGCACCAATGCCGGGCTTCTCCGCAAGCGCCGGGCCACCGGAAGCGGCCGAGCGATCGAGTGACACCCCATCGGTGCTCGCGCTCGCGGTGGCGATCGGAATGCAGATGCCGATGAGCACCGCGACGACGGCGGCAGCTCGGCGAGAGTTGCTGTTCATTGCTCCCCCTGGTTCGGGTACGGGACAACGGTTGTCGGCCCTATCCAACCACCGTCGCCTCCCGACCCGATTCCCTGACGACGGATAGGTTTCTCCCATGCCCGAGCCCGCTGCCGCCAAGACCGTCCTGATGACCGGAGGGAGCGGCTACCTCGGCGGCTGGTGCGTCGCGACGCTGCTCGACCGCGGCTACGCCGTCCGGACGACGATCCGCGACCTCGCCCGCGAGGACCACGTCCGCCGCCAGGTCGAGGCCGCCGGCGCCGACGCCGGCGAGCGGCTGTCGGTGCTCGAGGCCGACCTCGGCGCCGATGCCGGGTGGGCCGAGGCGGTCGCCGGCTGCGACTACGTCCTTCACACGGCCTCGCCGTTCCCACCCGCACAGCCGAAGGACCCGGATGAGTTGATCGTCCCGGCCCGCGACGGCGCGCTTCGGGTCATCAGGGCGGCGCTCGACGCCGGCGTCGAGCGGATCGTGATGACGTCCTCGGTCGCGGCCGTCCGCGGCGGTGGCCCGCCGGTCGAGGACGACACCTACACCGACCGCGACTGGACCGACGGCGACGACGAGAGCCTGACGCCGTACACCCGATCGAAGGCGATCGCCGAACGGGCGGCCTGGAAGCTCGTCGAGGATGAGGGTGCTCGCGAGCGGCTGGCCACCGTCAACCCGGGCGCGATCATCGGCCCGGCGCTGAGCGACGACGTCTCCTTCTCCCTGCAGCTCATCGAGCGGCTCCTGAAGGGGATGCCGGCGGTGCCGCGGCTCGGGTTCAGCTTCGTCGACGTGCGCGACGTCGCCGACCTGCACGTCCGCGCGATGGAGCGGCCCGAGGCGGGCGGCGGCCGCTACATCGCAACCGACCGGTTCATGTGGGTCGCCGACGTCGGCCAGGTCCTCAAGGACCGGCTCGGCGAGCGCGCCCGCAAGGTGCCGACCCGGATCGCGCCGAACCTGATGGTGCGGGCGATGGCGATCTTCGACCCCGGCGTCCGAACGATCCTCGGCGATCTCGGGCACCACCCGGAGTATTCGAGCGCCCGCGCCCGCGAGGAGCTCGGCTGGACGCCGCGGCCGCTCGAGGACTCGATCGCCGAGACCGGCGATAGCCTGATCGAGCACGGCATCGTCAAGGTCTGACTCCGACGTCGGCGCTGCGGCCGGCTCCGCCGACAGCGGGCACGAAACGACATCCGGCTGGCGGATGTCGTTTCGCTCTCTCCTCCTCCCCTCCCCGAGAGCGGGGGGCGCCCGAAGCTCGAGTTGTGCGCCGAGTTCGTGGGCGACCTCGTCCGGGATCAGAACCGTAGCCGATCTCGGCGGGTCTCGTGCCGATCGATACAGATCCGGTTCCGTGACCTCAGGTCGGCTCAGATCTCGCCGAGGACCTCGTCGGCGGCGCGCAGCCCGGAGTCGATCGCGCCGTCCATGTAGCCGGCCCACTCCTCGGCGGTCTCGGTGCCCGCCCAGTGGATCGGCCCGACCGGCCTGCGGATCGCGTTCCGGTAGCCGACGAGGACGCCGGGCGGCGTGAAGCCGACGTAGCAGCCGCGGCTCCAGGGGTCCTTCGCCCATGACTTGTCGACGTAATCGCGGACCCCTGACTTCGCCTCGGGGCCCCAGTAGCGGGCGAAGCAGTCGAGCACCGCGGCGCGGCGATCGTCGGCGGAGGCGTTGGCCATGTCACGGGCGGCCTGGCCCTCGATGAAGCCGAGCAGCACGCCCGGCTTGCCGTCCGGCGGGGAGTTGTCGAACGTGAGCTGGACCGGCCCGGTGTTCGACGTCGCCATCCCGCTCAGGCCCTCGTCGCGCCAGAACGGCCGGTCGTAGATCGCCATGCACTTCATCACCGTGCCCATCGGCACCCGCTGGTCGAACTGGGCGCGGTTGGGCGGCAGCGGCGGCTGGAACCGGATCGCGCCGACCAGAGCCGGCGGCACGGTGACGATCACCCGCTTCGCGGACCAGGTGTCGCTGCGCGTCCTGACCACGACCCCGGACTTCGTGCGGCGGATCGTCCGGACGGGCTGGCCGAGCTCGACGGCCCGGCCGAGCTGCTTGGCGAGCCGCAGGGCGATCCGCTGCGACCCGCCGACGATCCGCTTCTCCTGGGCGCCGCCGGCCGTGTCGATCAGCAGGTTGAAGTCGCCGGCGGCGGTCGCGATGTAGAAGAGGACGAAGAGCAGCGAGAGATCGCGCGGCTCGGCCGAGAAGACCGACGCGATCGCGAGCTCGACGAGCTCGCGGGCCTCGGTCGTGAGCGCCAGGTCGTTCAGGTAGGTCTCGAACGTCTGCCCGTCCCACTCGTCGGCCTGCGGCGCCTTCCACGGCGCGTCGGGCGGGACCGTCGCCGCCTTCGCGTTCAGGTCGTTGATCGTCGTCAGCAGCTCGACCAGCGAGGCGCCGTCGGCCGGCGGAATCGGTCCCTCGTAGAGCTTGCGGACGCCGTCGCGCCAGTAGACGCTCTTGCCGTCGATGTAGGTGTCGAACGTCTTCAGGCCGAGCTCGTCGATCAGCGCCAGCACGCGATCCTGGGTCGGGCCGACCCACTGGCCGCCGATCTCGACGATCTCGCCGTGACCGATGTCGCGGTTCAGGGTCCGGCCGCCGACCCGGTCGCGGGCCTCGAGCACGACGACGGAGTGCCCGGCGGCGGCGACCTCGCGGGCGGCGCTGAGCCCGGCGAGCCCGGCGCCGACGACGATCACGTCGCGCTTGCGCTTGCGGCGTCGCTCGGCGCCACTCGCCCCGGCAACCCGGCCGGCGGCGATCCCGGCGGCGCCGGCGAGGGCGCCCCCGATCGCACCGCGGCGGCTGATCCCGCGCTGCTCGTCGCTCATGACTAGAGGGCCCCGCCCGCCGCGGCCGGCGCCGTCGGGTCCTCGCCCTCGTCGCCGAGCGACTCGCGCGCGAGGTACTCCTCGGCCAGCAGCGGGTTGTCGCTAGCGCGCTCGACGATCTTGAGCAGGTCCGACATCGTCGCGACCTCCTCGACCTGCTCCTTGATGAACCACTGCATGAACTGCTCGCCCTGGTAGTCGCCCTCGTCGCGGGCCTTGGCGGCGAGCGCGCTGATCTGCTCGGTGACGCGCTTCTCCTGGGCGAGCGCCAGCTCGATCGGGGCGACGATGTCGTCGAACCCGACCTGCGGCGCCTCGATCCCGGGCGTCCGCACGTCGAGGTCGGCGTCGAGCAGGTACTGGATGATCATCATCGCGTGGTTGCGCTCTTCGACCGCCTGGCGGTAGAAGAACGCGGCGAGGCGCGGCAGCGTCTCGGCGTCGTAGTGCACTGCGATCGCGATGTACTGCTGCTGGGCGGCGAACTCGTTCGCGACCTGCCCGTTCAGCGCCTCCGCGAAGCTCGATTGGCTCATCGTCCCTCCGTCTAGGTTCCGTCGGTCGGATCGACCGTAGCCCAAACCCGGAGTTCGGTCCGCCGAATGGGAGGTGGGTCTACCCCCAGCGGAACCCTGTCGGCGCCGGCTGCGGGTCCATCGGCGCGGTCGGCAGGCCCGACGGGACCGCCGGATCGTTGTAGCCGGAGGGCGCGGTGTCGTTCGGCGTATCGGGATGGAACAGCGACGCGAGGTACTGGATCTGGCCGCGGCCGAGCTCGACCTCGCCCTGCCCGCCGCCGTAGATCGCGATCCCGTTCGCCGCGCAGTGCTCATAGACGGAGAACAGCTCGCGCAGCGACCCGAACCGCGACGGCTTCGAGTTGATCGCCTTCGGCTGCCACTCGAGCGCCTCGATGTCGGCGAGCGAGTGCAGCGGCGCGTCCCAGGTGACCCGGTCGGCGAGCGGCTCGAGCAGCCCGCGGGTCTCGTCGTTGACGTCGGGGTCCTCGAGGTATGCCTCCGGGAAGGCCTCGGCGACCTGGCGGTAGAGCTCAGGGTCGGTCTCGACATCGACCGGTGTGCCGCGGTAATGACCTTTGAGGTCGAGCACGCGGACGGTCGCGAGCTCGCCGATCGCGGCGATCAGCTCCGCGGTCCAGTCGTTCTCGGGGTCGAGCTTGAAGGCGAGGCCCGGGTACTTGGCGAGGCGCTTGCTGATCGCCTCGGTCGAGGAGCCGGCCTCGCCGTCGAAGGTCGTCAGCCGAGTCGAGCAGACGAACTCGAGCGGTCTGGGCTCGCGCCCGATCGCCTCGTGGAAGGGGATCCCGCCCTGGCGCAGCGCGAGGTCGAGCGCGGCGCTCTCGAACGCCCAGCGCCGGTAGTGGCGCGAGGCCTCCATAGCCGGCGCGGCGGTCGGGAACAGGTCCAGCTCCCCGACCCGCTCGCAGAGCTCGCCGAGGGTGCGGACAGCGGTGAGATCGTGGACCGGGCCGGCGTCGCGGTGGGCGATGTGGTCGAGCACGTCGTAGACGACGTCCTCGCCGATCCCCTCCTCGCCGTCGCCGCGCAGATGGATCAGCGTCGAGGGACGCGTGAAGCTCCCGTAGTCGCGGTCGTGGCCGGTCAGCTCGTAGCCTTCGATCCGCAACGGCAGCGACTCGATCCGCTCCCACAACCCGCTCATCCGCGCTCCTTTCCCTCGGTCGGGGCTGCCGGGTCATCATCGCCCTGCCGGTGGCCGCCGGCGTAGGCGAGGACCCAGAGAACCGCCCCGAGGACGAGCAGCAGCCCCGCCCGCAGGAAGATCTCGCCCTCGTTGTCAACGATCAGCACGACGCAGACTATGGCGCCGAGGATCGGGGCGATCGTCGGGGCCCGGAAGTGGGGATGGCTGACCTCGTCGCGGCGGAGGACGAGGACCGCGACGTTGACGATCGCGAACGCGCAGAGGAGCAGCAGCACGGTCGTGTCTGCGAGGCTGGCGAGATCGCCGGTCGAGACGAGGATCAGGCCGAGCACGGTGGTGAAGACGATCGCGGTGATCGGCGTCCGCCGCCCCGAGAGGACGCGGCCGAAGAAGCCCGGGACGATCCCCTCCTCGGCCATCCCGTAGACGAGCCGCGAGGCCATGATCATGTTGATCAGAGCTCCGTTGGCGAGTGCGAACAGGGTGATCGCCGCGAACGCCTTCGGGTCGAGCCCGAGCGGTCCCTGCTCGCCGACGAGAACGAGCGGCGCCGTCGAGCTCGACAGCTCGGCGGTCGGGACGACGCCGGAGGCGACGACCGTGACGAGCAGGTAGATGGTCCCGGCGATCGCGAGCCCGCCGAAGAGGATCCGCGGATAGGTCCGCGACGGGTCGCGGACCTCCTCGGCGATGTTGACCGAGTCCTCGAAGCCGATCAGCGCGTAGAAGGCGAGCCCCGCCCCGGAGAGGATCGCGAACAGCGGCGTCGTCCCCTCCTTGAACTCGAGGTTGCGGCCGAGGTCGGCGCCGGGATCGCCGAGGGCCGCGAAGCCGATGACGATGATCAGGATCAGACCGCCGACCTCGATGAACGTCAGCACCGCGTTGAGGCGGACCGACTCGGCGATCCCGCGGGCGTTGACGAGCGCGACGACGATCAGGAAGGCGATCGCGACCGGGATCACGCTGACGTCGACGAACTCGCCGAGCGCGTCGCCGGCGAAGCCGCGGGCCAGCGTGCTCGCCGAGGTGATCCCCGAAGCCATCACCGCGAACGCGACCATGAACGTGAAGAACGGCTTGTCGAACGCCTTGTTGGCGTAGAGCGCGGCGCCCGCCGCATAGGGGTACTTGGAGACGAGCTCGGCGTAGGCGCAGGCGGTCAGGCCGGCGAGGATGAACGCCACCGCGAAGGCGGTCCAGATCGCCCCGCCGACCTCGCCGCCGACCTCGCCGACGAGCGTGTAGATGCCGCCGCCGAGCATGTCGCCGACGATGAAGAGGAGCAGCATCACCGGGCCGACCCGGCGGGCCAGCTTCGATTTCGGCTCCCGCGTGCCGGCGGGGTCGCGCTCCGGTGCGCCGGCGCCGGCGCCGCTCATCGCCGGCTCCTCACCGCGGCGGCGCCGCCAGCGCGGCGGCCGCGAGCTCGGCGAAGGCGCCGATCGCCGCGATCAGGTCGGCGTCGCGGCTGTGCTCCTCGCGGGCGTGGCTGATCCCACCGACCGACGCCGCGAACACCATCGCCGCCGGGACGACCCGGGCGAGCTCGGCGGCGTCGTGGAGGGCGCCGCTCGGCATCGCCGTCGCGCGGCCGCCGGCGGCGACGACCGCCGCTTCGGCACGGCCGACGAGGTCGCGATCGAACGGGATCGGGGCGATTCGCCAGACCGGCTGCTCGGAGACCTCGCAGGAGTGGCTCTCGGCGACGACCTCGGCGGCCTGACGGACGTCGGCGAGCATCGCCTCGAGGCGATCGGCGTCGGGATGGCGGAGGTCCACCGAGAGCTCGGCGCGGCCGGCGACCGCGGTGATCACGCCGGGCTCGAGCTCGATCCTTCCGGTCGTTCCGACCCCGTCGTGCTCGCGGGCGACCCGCTCGACGGCGAGGGCGGCGGCGGCGGCTGCGAGACCGGCATCGCGGCGCTGGTCCATCGGCGTCGTCCCGGCGTGCGACGCCTGCCCGGCGAAGTCGAGCCGGAAGCGCTCGACGCCGGCGCAGCCGGAGACCGCCGCGCAGCTCTCGCCGGCCGCGTCGAGGACCGGGCCCTGCTCGATGTGGAGCTCGAGCCAGGCGCCGATCGCGCCGATCCGCTCATGAGCGGCGGAAGCGCGATCGAGATCGACGCCGTAGCCGGCGAGAACGGCGCCGATCGCGTTGCCGTCGGCGTCCTCGAGATCGCGCAACGTCGACGGGTCGAGCGTCCCGGCGAGCGCCGAGCTGCCGAACAGACTGCGCCCGAATCGCGATCCCTCCTCGTCGGCGAAGTCGATCAGGACGAGGTCGCGAGGCGGCTTGCGGTCCGACTCGGCCCAGGCGCGGAGGACGCCGAGCGCGGCGATCACGCCGAGCGCCCCGTCGAGCGCCCCGCCCGCCGGCACCGAGTCGAGGTGGGAGCCGAGCGCGAGCGCGGGGGCGTCGCGGTCGCTGCCCGGCAGCCGCGCCCAGAGGTTTCCCGCCTCGTCCACCTCCGTCGCGTCGATGCCGATCGCGGCGAGGCGGTCGCGGAGAAGGTCGCGAGCCGCCTCCCATTCCGGCGTCCAGCAGACGCGCCGTGCCCCGTCCGGTCCGCCGGTCAGCGCGGCGAGCTCGGCGAGGTCGGCGAGCACCCGCCCGGCGTCGACCGGCGGCGCCGGAGCGTCGCCGGGTCCGCTCAAGCGACGCGCTCCCGGCGCAGCGCCTGGCCGAGGCAGTGAGCGCCGCCGCCGCCGAGCGTGAACATGCTCAGGTCGGGGTCGTAGACCTCGATGCCGCGGGCGCGAAGCTGTTCGTTGAGGCTCTTCGAGTATTCGCTCGAGAGCGCCCGCTCGTCGCCGAGCGAGATCGCGTTGACGCCCAGCGCGAACGCCTCGGCGACCGGCACCTCGAGGATCTCGAAGCCGGCGTCGCGAAGCCAGCGGACGAGGCCGGCGCCGGCGACGTCGACGCAGACGGCGGCGAGCTTCGGGGCGAGGATCGAGACGAGCACGTCGATGTGGACGAACTGGCTCGGGATCATCTCGATCCGCACCTCCCAGCCGAGCTCCTCCATCCAGCCGGCGAGCTGGCGGGCGGCGGGGGCCTCGGTGCGCTCCTCGCCGTTGCCGATCAGCATCCGCCCCGGCTCGACGATGATCACGTCTCCGCCCTCGAGCGCGGCGGCGGTGATCATCCTGTGGATCGGGATCCCGGCCTCCTGGTAGAAGCGGATCACCGGCGCGTACTCGCCGCGGCGCCACGGCTGGTGGAGCTGGGTGACGATCGCGCCCTCGGGCGTCGCCACGCTCGAGTCGCGGGCGAAGACCTGGTAGGGGAGGGCCGGATCGGGCTCGAGGAAGTGGCAGCGGACGCCGGCGTCCTCGTATGCGGCGACCATCTCGGCGTGTTGTGCGACCGCCTTGGCGCTGCTGAACGTGTGCTCGCCGGCGAGCGTCTGCTTGGAGATCGCGCTCGTCGGCAGCCAGCGGAAGTTGTCGGGCGGGCCGATCAGGACGTCGAGCATGCGTCCGTACTCGGAGTCGACCCCCCAAGGGGCCTCGTTGCCGGCCTCGTTCATTCGATCACCACCCTGATCGTCGACAGCGTACGGTCGCTGGCGCCGCGGACCTGACCGCCGTGGGCGAGCGAGTCGGCGACGAAGTCGAGCGTCGCCCGGCTGAGCCGCTCGCCGGGGAGCACGTTCGGGACGCCGGGCGGGTAGGCGGCCAGCGATTCGGAGGCGATCCGGCCCTCGGCGGCGTCGAAGGCGACCGACTCCTGCGGGCCGAGGAAGGCGTCCCGCGGCGACATCACCGTCGGCCCCCACGGCGGCGGCGGCGCGAACGGCGCCTCCGGCTCGTCGGGCTCGCTACGGAGCTCGGCGACCGCCTCGGTCAGCCCGGCGACCAGCCGCCGGCCGGTCGCGGCGGCGTTCTCGCCGATCCCGAAGACGGCGACCACGACGTTCTCGGCGTAGAGCTCGAACCAGATGTCCCGCTCCTCGCGCATGAACCGGGCGATCCGGTTTCCCGTCGTGCCGGTGCCGCGGACGTCGATCGATACCCGCAGCGGGTCCCAGGCGAAGACGCTCGCCGACCGGGTGATCTCCTTGTCGAGGACGTCGAGGCCGGGGATCGCGCGGACCTCGCGGCGCAGCTCCTCCAGCGAGTCGATCGTCTCCTCGAGCAGCGCTCCGCCGGAGGTCGCGTTCTGGCGCCGGGCGGCGTCGAGCGATGCGGTCAGCAGCGCGCTCGGGCTCGTCGACTCGGTCAGCGTCACCGAGCGATCCACGATCGCCGCGTCGATCCGCCCGTCGGGATGCGACTCGTCGGCGCCGAGGTGGAGGATCGCCGACTGGGTCATGCTGCCGCCGAGCTTGTGGACGGAGTTGAGGACGACGTCGGCCCCGCAGGCGAGCGCGTTCGCCGGCAGCCGGTCGGAGAAGGCGAGGTGGGCGCCCCAGGACTCGTCGACGACGAGCGGGACGTCGTGGGAGTGGGCGACCTCGGCGAGGCCGGCGATGTCGGCGACGGCGCCGAAGTAGGTCGGCGAGACCGCGAAGACGGCGACTGCGTCGGGCTTGCGGTCGAGGACCGCGGCCAGGGCCGCCGGCTCGAGGCAGTGGGCGACGCCGAGGTCCTCGTCGATCTCCGGAGCGAGGAACGTCGGGCGCAGGCCGCTGAGGACGAGCCCGTCGATCACCGACGAGTGGACGTTGCGCTGGACGATCGCGTCGGTGCCGAGGTGGGCGAGGGCCATGCAGATCGCGTGGTTGCCGCCCGAGGCGCCGTTGACGAGGAACCAGCTCCGACGCGCGCCCCAGGCCTCTGCGGCGAGCGCCTGCGCCTGCTGGAACGGGATGTCGAGCGGATCGGTGCCGATGTCGACGCCCTCGACGCCCGACGGGAAGTCGAGCCGGAGCGCGGCATCGCCGATCGCATCGCGCAACCCGGGGTCGGCGCCGGCGCCGCCCTTGTGTCCGGGGATGTGGAAGCGGCCCGGGTCCGTCTCCGCGAGCCGGACGAGCGCGTCGAGATACGGGGTCCGCCGCTGATCCATGCCGCCACCGTAGTACCCGCGCCGCCGAATGGATCTGCGGCTACCGAAGCCGCTGCTAGCCTTGCCCGCGTCGCCCAGTGATTGACGACGACCTACCTCGAAGTACCAGGCTCCACGCTCCCGCCCGGGGGCCCGGAACGCCGGCCCGCCGCAGGCGGAAGGCCGCACCGCGGCCGGGTAACGGAGAGCGGCGATGACCTCGGTCCTGCTGCTCCTCCTCGTCCTCTTCTTCGTGCTCGTCAACGGCTACTTCGTCGCTGCCGAGTTCGCGATCGTGCGGACCCGTCCGTCACGGATGCAGCACCTCGCCGACGAGGGGGACCGGCGGGCCAAGATCGCGCTCGGCCAGCTCGACCACGTCGACGAGTACGTCGCGACCTCGCAGGTCGGGATCACGCTCGCCTCGCTGGCGATCGGCTTCCTCGGCGAGCCGGCGATCGCGAGGCTGATCGAGCCGGTGCTCGACGGCTGGGTCGGCCACGCGGCGTCGGTGATCATCGCCGTCGCGTTCGCCTTCACCGTCGTCACGCTGCTGCACGTGATCCTCGGCGAGCAGGCACCGAAGATGGTCGGGATCGCCCGCGCCGAGAGCCTGATGCTGCGCTTCTCGCGGCCGATGCTCTTCTTCCGGCGCCTGTTCGCGCCGCTGATCGCTCTGACCAACCCGCCGGCGCGCTTCCTCGTCGGGCGGGTCCTGCGGATACCGCTCGACGAGGACGACGAGACCTCGCCCGAGGAGCTGCGGGTGCTGATCAACCGCGGCCGCGAGCAGGGTGGGCTCGAGGAGAGCGAGGCGGGGATGCTCGGCGGCGTCTTCCACCTCCACGAGCAGGAGGCGCGCGAGGTGATGACGCCGATCCCGGCCGTGATCACGGTCGACTCCTCCGACACCGTCGAAGACGCGCTGCGCCGCTGCGTGGCGAGCGGCCACACCCGGCTCGTCGTCATCGAGGACGACAACCCCGACCGGGTCCGCGGGATCGTCCACAACAACTCGCTCGTCCGGCTGATGATGAGCGCCGGCCCCGACGCCTCGATCGAGCCGGCCGTGCGCGACGCTCCGATCGTCCCCGAGACGAAGGCCCTCGACGACCTGCTCGCGGAGCTGCAGCGCCAGCGCAGCTCGATCGCGATCGTCATCGACGAATACGGCCGCACCGTCGGGATCGCCACGGTCGAGGACATCCTCGAGGAGGTCGTCGGTGAGATCGAGGACGAGACCGATCCGCGCGGCGAGGAGGTCCGCAGGCTCGCCGACGGCGACTGGTACGTGCGCGGCCACGTTTCGCTCGGCGACCTCGAGGACGCCGACATAGAGCTGCCGGTCGACACCGATGCCTACAACTCGATCGGCGGCTACGTCTTCAACGAGCTCGGCCGGCTGCCGAAGCGCGGCGACGCGATCCGCGCGGGCGGCTACACGATCCGGGTCGAATCGGTCCGCGAGAACCGGATCGTCGCCCTTCGCATCCACCCGGAGCCGCACGCAGTCCGCGAGGACGAGGACTAACCCCTCCGCTTCGCCAGCTTCTCGATCCGGGTGATGTTCTCGTGGCCCCCGTCGCCGTCGGACGGAGTGGCCGTCAGTTCGATCCGGAGCGAAGCCCGCTTGACCTTGCGTAGCGCCCGTCGTCCTGCGGGCGAGGAGGGGACCGCGACTGCCTTGGCCTTCAGGCCGGACCCACCCCGGCCGGTGCCGAACCGGATCGACCGGCGCTTGCCCTTCGTCTTGAAGGAGAGGGTGACCTCGGCCTTGACCCGGCAGGCCTCCGAGCATCGGACCGCCGGCTTCAGTCCGTCGCGACCGAGGCGCCGGAGATTCGCCGGCGCCCCCGCATCGGTCAGCTCCAGCTCGAGATCCCCGTTGTAGGGGGAAATCGTGAAACTCCGGGAGTCCGGCGTCGGGTCGGGATTGCCGGCCCCGTCGACGGCGCTCACCTCGAAGGTGTGCTGGCCCCACGAAAGGGGTTCGTCCGGGCGATCCATGCCGGTCGAACCCACATCGGACTGATCGCAGGGCTCGAACGCCCCGTCATCGAACCGGCACTCGAAGTGCCCGGACTGCTCCGAGGATTCGAACGAGAAGGCCGGTCGCCGGTACTCGTCGGGGTTCTGGAAGTCCCACGTGTACTCCGGCCCGTCGGTGATCGTCGTATCGGGCGGGACGTCGGCGGCAATTGTGAAACGACGATCGGCGACGCCGGACTGCGGCGCCGTCGAGGCGCCGCGGACGGTCAGGACGTGCTCCCCGTTGTCGACCTCGGGCGTGAATGTCGGTGAGCAGGGCACATAGTCGCCCTGGTCGATCCGGCACTCGAGGGCCTCGCCCGAATTCGCCGGCTCCAGGTTGAACGTCGGCTCGTTCGTGTCGAATGCGCAGGGACCGGAGGCGATCTTCGGGGCACCGGCTCCAACCGTGACCAGGCGGTTGCCGGAGTCGGAATGCTCGTAGAGGTCGGTGCGCCCGCAATCGGTGTCGGCCGGGCTCATGGATTGCCTCGATTTGAAGTAGATGCGGGATCCGTCATCGGAGAGCTGGTCGCCGTCATCAAGCGGCCCGGGCGCCCCCGTGGCGTCCTCGGCATCTTCGGGATCGATTGGCGACGGGTCGGCTGAGATCAGCGTGAGAGTTCCGTTCTCGTACCGGTAGAGGTCGACCTTTCCTCCGTCGTCGTCATCGTCGGTGAGCGGTCGCTTGCTGTCGAAGTAGACGTTCGAGCCGTCATCCGAGGCACCGACCCAGTCGCTCCAGTACTGGTAATCGATCCCAGGAGGTGAAATTCGTGTCGTCGCGCCGGCGGAGCGTTCGTAGATCTCGCCCGTGACGAAGCCGGCGTTCTCCCATGCATAGAAGAACGTTCTCGTGCCGTCGACGGATGAGTCCAGGAACGTGCTCCCGTGGGCGAAAGCCCGACCCCCGGGATCGAGGGCGAAGAGGGAGGTCGTTCCGTTCTTCCAGCGGTAGACGTCCGACTTGCCGTTCGTATCCGCGGGGTCGAGTCCGTCGGCGGTTTCGAAGTAGATCGTGCCCAAGTCATCCGACTGACCCACGAGGTCGACATCCGAAGCTCCCGTGCCGGAGGCCAGCGTTGTCGTCGTCCCGGTTCGCAGATAGATGTCGTCGGCGGAGTCCTCGTCCTCGTCGGTGAGCTTGGCCGACGTCTTGAACACCACCGTCTCGCCGTCGGCCGTCGAAACCGTCTCGAACCCGGATCTCCGGCTTCCGTATCGAGTGCCGGTGAACCCGCCACCGGCGTCCGCGGGGCCGGTCGAGATCAGGATCGTTTCCCCGTTCCTGCTCCTGTACAGATCTCGCTGATCGTCGGTGTCGGCGGCCACGAGTGGCTTGGTCGACAAGAAGAACACCGTGCTCCCGTCGTCCGTCTGGCTGACGAAGTGGAAATCCCCGAAGTCCGGGCATCCTCCGCCCGGGACCGCCGGTCCGGTCGAGATCAGCGTCGTCCCGCTCGAATCCCGTTTCGAGAGGCAGCCGGTGAACCTGTCCTGGAGGATCTGCACGGAGTTGTCCTCGGTCTCGGCGATCGCGCCCTCGGTGAGCGCCAGCGAGTCGCCGTCGCGGTGGTACTCGTAGAGACCGTTCGCCGGCTCAGCCGAACGCAACGATTCGGACCGGAAGTAGACCCGGCCGCCGGAGGCCCCCTGAAAGCGCGCGTTGCAGCTCTCGAAGTAGGGCGGGTAGTCCGGTCCGCCGTCGACGTACAGACACGTTCCGTCACGGTTGCCGCCGTCCGGTCCGTAGGAGACGAGCTCTGCTACGCCGTCGTCGATGTCGTAGACGTCGACCATCTGGTCCGTGTCGGCCTTGACCAGTTGCTCGCGGGTCTGGATGTAGGCATGGGTGCCGTCCGGCGAGCTCCCGTGGAAGCTGAAGCTCTTCGCAAGAGGGTCGTCGCTCTGCGATGCGTCGGCGGCGCCCGGCGCGATGCCGGCAACGAGGGCGGCGAGGAACAGGCTGGGCTTCGTGCCCCGTGGTGATCCGAACCGCGGCCCCATTCTCGTGGGCATGATGGCACGGACCTAGTACTCGTAGAAGCCGGCGCCGCTCTTGCGGCCGAGCTTGCCGGCGGCGGCGAGGTCGAGCAGTCGCTGCGGGGGAGCGTGGTCGTCGTTGCCGCTGGCGTGGTGGAGCTTCTCGCCGATCGCGATCGCGACGTCGATCCCCACGAAGTCGAGGAGCTGCAACGGCCCCATCGGCTGGTTGGCGCCCTTCGCCATGCAGGCGTCGACCTCGATCGGCTCGAGTCCGAGCTCGTCGAGGAGGCGGACGGCGTCGAACAGGTACGGGAACAGGAGCCGGTTGACGACGAAGCCGGCCTCGTCGGGGACCTCGACGACGTGCTTGCGGAGCGCCCCGCAGAAGGCGCGTGCCCGCTCGCCGAGTGCCTTCGGCAGCGAGTCCGGCAGGCAGAGCTCGATCAGCTCCATTCGCGGCACCGGGTTGAAGACGTGGAGCCCGTAGAAGCGCTCGCCGATGCCGGCACGCTCGCCGAGCTCGACGATCCCCAGCGACGAGGTCGTGGTGGCGAGGTCGGCGTCCGGGCAGATCTCGCCGAGCGCGGCAAGCAGCGCCGCCTTCTCGTCGGCGTCCTCGACGATCGCCTCGACGACGAGGTCGCAGCCCTCGAGGTCGTTCGGGTTCGTCGTCACCCGGACGCGCTTCGCGTCGGCGCCGTCGATCTTGCCGCAGAGCTTCTCGATCGATTCGTCGGCGCGCCAGGCCGAGGTGTCCGAGCGGGCGAGGACGCGGACCTCGCCGAGGGTCGATGCGGAGGCGGCGAGGCCGAGCGCGATCGCGCCGCTGCCCGCGACGGCCGGTCGCGTGTAGCCGTGCTCGGCCGCGGCGGCCATCGTCAACGCTCCGTCCCGGCCGTTCGGGAGGCGAGGGCGGACGGCCACCAGGTCCGGCCGCCGAGATCGATCGCCAGCGCCGGCACGAGGATCGAGCGGACGACGAAGGTGTCGAGGAGGACCCCGAAGGCGACGACGAAGCCGAGCTCGGTGAGGAACACGAGCGGCAGCACCGCCAGCGTCGAGAAGGTGCCGGCGAGGACGATCCCGGCCGAGGTGATCACGGCGCCGGTCACGGCGAGGCCGCGCAGCACCCCCTCGCGCGGATTGCTCCGCTTCGTCTCCTCCCGCACGCGCGCCATCAGGAAGATGTTGTAGTCGACTCCAAGCGCGACGAGGAATATGAACGCGAAGAGGGGCAGTGAGGGGTCGCTGCCGGCGAAGTCGAAGATGACGTCGAAGACGACGTAGCCGACGCCGAGCGCGGCGGCGAACGAGAGGATCACGGTCCCGATCAGGACCAGCGGCGCGACCAGCGCGCGCAGCAGGACGATCAGGATCAGCAGGACGACCGCAAGGGCTACGGGTGGGATCAGCTTCGAGTCATGGGCGGCGGCGACGCGGAGGTCGCGCTCGATCGCGGTCGGACCGCCGATCAGGACGCCATTGCCGCCCGCTTCCTTGGCGACGGCGCGCAGCTTCGGGATCTGGTCGTAGGTCGAGGTCGCGTAGGGATCGCCGGCGAGGATGACGTCGATCTGCTGGCCCGGTGGCCCGGTGTCGCCGAGGCGGACGTCCTCGACCGAGTCCTGGCTGGCGAGCGCCTGCGCGACCGCAGGCGCCTTCTCCGGGTCGGGGACGATCGCGTAGGCCGGAGCGCTCGCGCCGGCCGGGAACGACTCGCTGAGCAGCTCCTGGCCGCGGACCGATTCGACGTCGTTGCGGAAGCTGCTCGTCTGGGTCAGCCCGGTGTTGATGTTGAGCCAGCCGAGCGAGAGGACGAGCAGCAGGACCACCGTGCCGACCCAGACGCGCCGGGGCCGGGCAGCGATCCACTCGCCGATCCGCCGCCAGGCGCCATGCGTCTCGTCCGCCTTGTGATCGCCGACGTGGGGGATGAACGGCCAGAACGACCAGCGGCCGGCGATGACCAGCACCGCCGGCAACAGCGTCAGCATCGAGATCATCGCGATCGCGATCCCGGTCGCCCCGATCGGGCCGAGGCCGGAGGTGCCCTCGACGTCGGCCAGCATCAGGCAGAGCAACGCCGAGATCACCGTCAACCCCGAGGCGATGATCGCCGGCCCGGCCCGGCGCAGCGCCTTCGCCATCGCCTCGTGCCGGTCCTCGTGGAGCCGCAGCTCTTCCCGGTAGCGGGCGACGAGCAGCAGTGCGTAGTCGGTGCCGGCCCCGAAGACGAGCACCGGCAGGATTCCGGCCGACTGGCCGTTGACGGTGACGCCGATCTCGGTCAGCCCGTAGCCGACGCCACGGGTGGCGAGCTCGGCCATGCCGACCGCGAACAGCGGGAAGAACCAGAAGATCGGGCTCCGGTAGACGACCAGCAGCAGCAGGAAGACGATGCTCGCGGTCGCCAGCAGCAACGTGCCGTTGATCGACTCGAAGACGGTGATCGCGTCGGCGGAGAAGCCGGCACCGCCGGTGACCGCCGTCTCGACGCCGGGCTCGGCGGAGCTCTCGACCTGGTCGCGGGCGCGGTCGACCGGCTCGGTGATCGTGTGCGATTCCCCGTTGGCACGGATCTGCGCGGTCAGTAGCGCGGCGCTCCCGTCCGGTGACGGCTGCGGCTTCGAGTATGGACCGGTCCGCCGCGGCAGGTCGGAGTTGAGCGCCCCGCGATCGGACTCGATCCGCGCCAGATCGGCGTCGGTCAGCTTCCCCTCGGTGCGCTGGTAGACGATCACGAGCGTCAGCAGCTCGTTGCCCTCGATCTCCTCGCTGGCCGCCAGCGCCTTCGTCGACTCGGCGTTGCCGGGGAGAAACGACGAGGACTCGTTGCTCTGCGCATCGTCGAACTTCGCCGGCAGATCGCCGCCGACGACGGCGAACGCGATCGCCAGCCAGGCGATCAGGAAGACCCACTTGAGGCGGGGTCCGGCTGGAAGTGTGAGCAGGCTCCGGCGCACGCGGGCGGCCGAGTCTTACAGACGGGGCGGGACCGGCGAGGACGTGGACCCGCGGCCGCGATCGTCTAACGTCCGCCACTCTCCCAACCCGCGAAGGAAGGCAATCCAGGCATGGCTGAGGCAGGTTTCGGTGGACGTGAGGTAGTGATCGTCGAGGCGGCGCGGCTGCCGGTCGGCCGCGGCCACGAGGAGAAGGGCTACTACAAGGACACCCACCCCTCGACGCTGCTCGCAACGGTCTACGCGGAGCTGATCGCCCGGGCCGGGATCGACCCGGCAGAGGTCGGCGACGTCGTCTGCGGCTGCGTTCAGCAGTTCGGCGAGCAGGGGATGAACATCGGCCGCAACGCCTGGCTGCAGGCGGGGCTGCCGGTCGAGGTGCCGGCGACGACCATCGACCGCCAGTGCGGCTCCGCCCAGCAGGGCATCAACTTCGCGGCGGCGCTGATCGCCTCCGGCGTCCACGACGTCGCGATCGGCGGCGGCGTCGAGCACATGGGCCACATCTCGTTCGCCGACGGCTTCGAGGTGATGAAGGAGCATGGTGCCGCGTTCACGCCGGAGCTGCTCGAGCGCTTCGACCTCGTCAACCAGGGACTGTCGGCGGAGATGATCGCCGACAAGTGGGAGATCCCCCGCTCCGAGCTCGACGAGATCGGCGTCCGCTCCCAGCAGCTCGCCGCCCGCGCGACCGAGGAGGGCCGCTTCGAGCGCGAGATCATCCCGTTCTCGGTCAACGGCGACACCTGGGTGACCGACCAGGGGATCCGGCCCGGCACCGACCTCGAGACGCTGAGCAAGCTCAAGCCCGCCTTCAAGGAGGACGGCAAGATCACCGCCGGCAACAGCTCCCAGGTCTCCGACGGGGCCGCCGCGGTGCTGCTGATGACCGCCGAGAAGGCCGACGAGCTCGGCGTTCGACCGCGGGCGCGGATCGTCGATCAGACGACCGTCGGCGTCGACCCGGTGATCATGCTGACCGGTCCGATCCCCGCCACCCGCAAGCTCCTCGACCGCAACGGCATGAAGGTCGACGACATCGACCTGTTCGAGGTCAACGAGGCCTTCGCCTCGGTCCTCGCGGCCTGGCAGCGCGAGCTCGAGCCCGACATGGACCGCGTCAACGTCAACGGCGGCGCGATCGCGCTCGGCCACCCGCTCGGCTCGACCGGCGCCCGGCTGATGACGACGCTCCTGCACGAGCTCGAGCGCTCCGACAAGGAGGTCGGCCTCGTGACGATGTGCTGCGGCGGCGGTCTCGGCACCGGCACGCTGATCCAGCGGGTCTAGCTGGCCGGCCCGAAAAATGGATCATCGGGCGGGATATGTCTCGTATATGAGCTAAATCCCGATCTATGCCCCCGCTCGTGGGTCCGGCGGGCTCGGGCCGGGACCGCGGGGATCGCCGGTGTAGCGGGCGAGGTCGTTGAGCCGGGCGATCTGCCGGCGGCCCTCGACGTAGGCGGGATCGTCTTCGGGGAGGCGCTCGATCAGCGCCGCGATCCGGTTCCGGATCTGGAGGGCGAAGTGAGGCGTCGAGGGGCCGGCGAGGGCGCGGATGTCGTCGGCGGTGGGCCGGTGCGCGGGATCGCGGAGGTCTGCTCGCTCGGCCTCGCTCATCGCCCTCAGCCTACTTGCCGGAACCGCGCCCACCGCCGGACGCGCCGGACGCGCCGGACCCGGTCGTGTCCGGGGCCGTCGTCGTCTCGGGCGTCGTCGTGGTCGGGGCGCCGCCGAGGTCGCCGAGGTCGGGGATCGTGGTCGACGTGTCGCCGCCGCCCTGGCCGCCTCCCGGCACCGTCAGGTCGGGCGGCGTCGTCGCGTTGCTGACCGGGGCCAGCTTCGTGAGCTGGTCGACCTGCGCCTGGAACGGGACCGAGATCGCCTCGCTGTCGCCGATGATCCAGACGTGGTTGAAGACGGCGCGGGTCGGATCGTCCTCGAAGCCAGGCTGGGTGTCGCTGAGGAAGCTCTCGAGGGCGGGCGGGACCGACGCCGCCGTGTCGGTGAGCAGCAGCGGGCCCGGGCTGCCGCCGGTCGCGGCGAGCGGAGCGGCGGCGACGGCGTCGAGCGGCCGGTCGATGTTGGCGATCGCGAAGCCATGCCCGGGGTCGTTGATGTTCCAGCCGAAGTCGCCGTCGGTGAAGCGGGCGAACTCGATCGCGTTGTCGACCGGGTCCTCGGCGCCGACCCTGGTCGCGTCGAGCTTCTTCAGGGCCTTGTTCGAGATCGCCGACTCGGGGCCGAGGACGAACACCGGCGTGTCGGGATGGCGGCGGACGACGTTCATCGTCCCCTTCGCGACCTGATCGCCGTCGGCGAAGAGGATCGGGTCGCCGGAGCGCGCCGCCCAGGCGGCCGCCGGCATCGCCAGGCTCGAGTCGGTCGAGCTGACGACGAGGATGTGGCCGGGGTCCTTCTCGCCGGTCAGCTTCTCGCGCTCGCCGTCGATCGCGTCGGCGATGTCGGCCGGGTCGCTGCCGGCGACCGGGCTGACCTCGAGGCCGTCGGGCACGGCGACGTCTCCGATCACATAGGCCTGCGTGCCGGCGGCCTTCTCGAGGCCCTTCGGTGAGAGCGCGGTGAGCGCGTCTGTGGTCTCCTGCGGGACCTCCCCCTGGTTGCTGAGCAGGATCGGAGTCCCGATCGGGGTGGCAACGAGCGGCGCCGCCGCGAGCGCCTGCTGCCAGTTGTCGGCGGGCGCGATCGTCACCGCCGCGGTCGCGCCGACCCCGCCTTGGGTCGGGTAGGTCGCCAGCGCGACGCCGGCAGCGTCGGCGATCGGGTTGGCGCCGCCGACCCGGGTCGTGTTGCGGGTCGCCTGCTGCGGGAAGGCGGGACCGGCGTCGGCCGGCTGCCCGGAGCCGGCGATCACCTGCGTCGGCCCCGGAGCGCTGTCGTCGCCGGAGTCGTCGAAGACCAGGTAACCGATGCCGAAGCCGATTCCCGCCAACGCCAGCAGGGCGATAACCGCGACGACGCGGCGGGCGGTGTCCGACCACAGCGACGGCGGCAGCGGCGAGGGCAGCGAAGGCATGAGGGCGGGAGTCTTGCGTACTCCGCGGTTGCCGCGCCGCGGCCCTGTAGACTGGTTGACTGACCAGTCAATCAACGGCTCCCGGCGGCCGGCCGGGTCCGCGACCACCAGGGGAGACGACGATGAACTTCGCCCTCAACGACGAGCAGCTCGCCTTCAAGCAGCGCTGCAGGGACTTCGCCCGCGACGTCATCCGGCCGGCGGCGCCGATCCACGACGCCGATGAGAGCGTTCCCTGGGAGGTCATGAGGGCGGCTCGCGAGCAGGGCCTCAGCGGCCTCGACGTGTTGCAGTACACCGCCTCCGACGCCGACGGCCAGCTCGGCCTGATCCACGCCGAGGAGATGCACTGGGGCTGCGCCGGAATCGCGCTGGCGATCAACGGCTCCGGCCTCGCCGCCGCCGGCGTCGCCGCGTCGGGGACGCCCGAGCAGATCGCCGAGTGGGTGCCGCAGTGCCTCGGCGTCGGCGACGAGATCAAGCTCGGCGCCTACGCCGTCACCGAGCCGCAGGCGGGCTCCGACGTCAAGAGCCTGCGGACGACGGCGCGCCGTGACGGCGACGAGTGGGTCCTGAACGGCACCAAGGTCTTCATCACCAACGGCGGCATCGCCGACGTCAACGTCGTCGTCGCCACCGTCGATCCGAGCCTCGGCCATCGCGGGCAGGCCTCCTTCATCGTCCCCAAGGACACCCCCGGTCTGCGGATGGGCAAGAAGGAGAGCAAGCTCGGGATCCGCGCCTCGCAGACGGCGGAGCTGGTCTTCGAAGATTGCCGGATCCCGGTCGAGTACCTGCTCGGCGGCCTCGACAAGCTCGATCGCAAGCTCGAGCGCGCCCGCTCCGGTGAGAGCAGCGGCCGCGCTTCGAACGCGCTCGCGACGTTCGAGCTGACCCGGCCGATCGTCGGCATCTCGGCGATAGGGATCGCGCAGGCGGCCTACGAGTGGACGCTCGAGTTCCTGCTCGGCGACGGTCAGATCGCCGACCCGATCGAGCTCGCGCTCGACGAGAGCTCGACCGCCGGTCGGCCCGCGCTCGAGCGTCAGCACGTCCAGCAGGTCCTCGCCGACGTCGCGACCGAGATCGACGCCGCGCGGCTGCTCTGCCAGCGGGCGTCGTGGATGGGCCGCAACGGGGTTCCGCTCGCCGGTGGCCAGGGCTCGATGTCGAAGCTGAAGGCCGGCGACGTGACGATGTGGGCGACGACCCGCCTGCTCGACCTCGTCGGCCCGGCGGCGGCCTCCTCGCCGCTCGAGAAGTGGTTCCGCGACGCGAAGATCTTCCAGCTCTTCGAGGGCACCGCTCAGGTCCAGCGTCTGGTCATCTCGCGGATGCAGGTGGCCGAGTACCGCGAGCGACTCGAGGAGGCGCGGGCGGCACTCGCGAGCGCCGAGCCGGCCGCCGAGCCGGAGCCCGCGCTCGCCTGAGAAACGGCGTCCCGCCGGACGCCCCTGCAAGCGCGATTGCGCACTGCAAAGCCGGTTGCAGCGGGTTGGAAATGTGTTAGGGAACGCTCACAAAGGGCGTTTCCACTGCTACATTGGCGCCCGCCTCCGAGTCCCATGGCAGGCCCGATCCAGGACATGCGCAGCGCCCCCCGCCGGGGCGTGGCGGTCATCGCCGTCGCTCTCGCCGCCCTCGTGGTCGGACTCGCGCTGGTCGCCCGCGCCCCTGCCGAGGACCTGAACGAGAAGCTCGACGCCAAGCAGGCCGAGCTCGATCAGGCGAAGCAGAAGAAGGGCGTCCTGACGACCGAGATCTCGCGCTACAACGCGCAGATCGACCAGCTAACCGGCGAGGTCGCGGCGTTGCGGACGCGCGAGGCGGCGGTCCAGCAGGAGCTCGACCAGGCCGAGGCCGAGCTCGCCGCCGAGCAGCACGACCTGCGGATCCTCCGCGAGCGCCTCGACCGGACCGTGAAGGCGCTCGAGGACCGGCTCGTCGACATCTACAAGGCCGACGACCCGACCGCGATCTCGATCGTCCTCGAGTCGGATGGCTTCGACGACGCCCTCGGCCGCTACGAGTACCTGCAGCGGATCCAGGACCGCAACGCCGAGATCGTCGGCCGCGTCCGCGAGCTCCGTGACGACACCCGTGAGACCGTCGACCGCGTCCGGGCCACGCGTGACTCGATCGCCGCCAAGAAGGCGGAGCTCGAGCGGACCCGGCAGGAGCTCGAGGCCCGCGAGGCCCAGCTCGACCGCGCCCGCGGCCGCAGCAGGAAGGCGCTGTCGCGGATCAAGGGCCACGTCGACCATCTCGAGGGCGACGTCAGCGACATCCAGAAGAAGATCCAGGAGAAGCTCGCCGCGGCGAGCGGCGTCTCGCCGCTGCCGGCCGGGCCGATCCAGGGCGGGTCCGCCGGCTTCATCTGGCCCGTCAACGGGCCGGTCGTCTCCGGCTTCGGGATGCGCTGGGGCCGCCCCCACGAGGGCGTCGACATCGCCGTGCCGGCCGGGACGCCGATCCGTGCCGCCAAAGACGGCACGATCGCCTTCGCCGAGAGCGAGGCCGAGAGCGGCGGCTACGGCAACTACACCTGCATCGATCACGGCGGCGGGCTCTCGACCTGCTACGCCCATCAGTCGAGCTTCGCGATCACTTCCGGGTCGGTCCAGCAGGGCGACGTGATCGGCTACGTCGGCTGTACCGGCCACTGCTTCGGCGACCACCTCCACTTCGAGGTCCGGATCAACGGCACCGCCGTCGATCCGATGGGCTACCTGTAGGACTCCGAACGCAGTCGGACCCGTTCAGCGGCCGAGCTCGCGGCCGAGCCAGCGCAGCGCCGTGACCTGCAGCTCCGGGTCGTGCTGGACGGAGCGGTGATGGCCTCCGGGCACGATCATGATGCGGCGCGGGTCGCCGGCATGGGCGTAGAGCTCCTCCGACCACTCGCTCGGGACCTGCTCGTCGCCGCGGGCATGGAGGAGGACGAGCGGCTTCGGCGACACCTGGGACACGGCGTCGCGAAGGTCGTGTTCGCCGAGCCAGGCATCGAGCGCGCCGACGTCGGCGCGCATCTCGAGCCGCCCCTCGCGGAGGCCGCGGCGCAGCCCTTCCTCCGACGCCGGGCAGATCGCGATCACGCCGGCGATCGCCGGGTCGGTCGCCGCCGCGTGGATCGCCAGATAACCGCCCATGCTCGACCCGCGGGCGCAGACGCAGCCTCCATCGACCCCGTCGACGGAGGCGAGCAGGGATGCCATCCGGCCGACGTCGGCGAGCGCCGCCGGTGCCATCTCGTCGTCGCCGTCGCCGTGGCCGCGCTGGTCGTAGCTGACGGCCGCCCAGCCGTTCGCGGCGCAGAGACGGCCGAAGTCGGCGTGGTTCTCCTTCGCCGATCCGGCGCCATGGACGATCACCATCGCCGGCCAGGGACCGGCGCCGCTCGGCAGCCACATCCACCAGGGCCGGCCCTCGTGGATGCCGCGGTGATCGGGGGGATCGGGAGTTGCCAGCCGCACCGCCGCCAACCCTAGATGGCCGACCCCGTGTGAGAATGGCGCAGATGAGCCGGACCACCGCGACAGCTACCGGCGGTCCCGTGGCCGGATCGCCCGTCTATCCGCTCGGCAGTGCGGTCAGCGACGAGGGACACCTGATCGTCGGCGGCTGCGATGTCGCCGACGTCGCCCGCGAGTTCGGAACGCCCGCATACATCTACGCTTCCGACGACATCCGCGCCCGGGCACGGACCTACACCGGCGCGCTGCGGGGCCGCGGCGTCGACGCCGAGGTCCTCTACGCGAGCAAGGCAGCGCCGATCACGGCCGTCTACCGGATCTGCCGGGAGGAGGGCCTCAGCGTCGACATCGCCTCCGGCGGCGAGCTGCACATGGCGCTCGCGGCCGGCTTCGACCCGGCGCGGATCTACATGCACGGCAACAACAAGTCCGCCGCCGAGCTGCGGATGGCCTTCGCGGCGGGCATCGGCTGCATCGTCGTCGACTCGCTCGACGAGATCGCCCGCGCCGACTGGCTCGCCGACCGCGACCAGGACGTGCTGATCCGGCTCACCCCGGGGATCACGGCCTCCACCCACTCCTACGTCCAGACCGGTCAGATCGACTCCAAGTTCGGCTTCGCGATCGAGGGCGGGCAGGCCGAGGCGGCGGTCGCGGCGGTCAACTCGTCACGCCATCTCCGCCTCGCCGGCTTCCACGCCCACATCGGCTCGCAGATCTACGAGCTCGACCCGTACGTGCATGCGATCGAGCTGATGGCCGAGTTCTGCCGCCCCCACCACCCGCGGGTGATGAACCTCGGCGGTGGGCTCGGCATCGCCTATACGGCATCGGACCGGCCGCCTTCGATCGAGCACTACGTCGATCTCAAGGTCGATGCGCTCGAGCGCTGCTTCGACCCGCTGCCGAAGGTGTTGCTCGAGCCGGGCCGCTCGCTGGTCGGCAACGCCGGGGTGACCCTCTACACGGTCGGCGCCGTCAAGGAGATCCCCGACGTCCGCACCTACGTCGCCGTCGACGGCGGCATGTCGGACAACCTCCGGCCGATGCTCTACGGCTCCCGTTACGAGGCGCTGATCGCGAACCGCGTGGACGCGGACGCGACGGTGACGAGCACGGTTGCGGGCAAGCACTGCGAGTCCGGCGACATCCTCGTCCGCGACGTCGCCCTCGCCGACCCGCGGCCCGGCGACCTGCTGGTGACGCCGGCGACCGGGGCCTACGGCTACGCGATGGCCAACAACTACAACGGGATTCCCCGCCCCCCGGTGGTCCTCTGCGCCGACGGGCACGCGAGCCTGGCGGTGCGGCGCGAGACCTACGACGACCTCGTCTCCAGAGATGTCTGAGCCGCCTGCGATCACGCGGATCGGCCTGCTCGGGCTCGGCACGGTCGGCAGCGCCTTCCACCAGCTCGTCTCCACACGGGCGGACGCGGTCGCGACCGCGTCCGGGATCCGCCCCGAGATCAGCGGGGTCCTCCGCCGCAGCTCCGGCGACTTCGAGGAGATCCTCGCCGGCTCCGACCTGATCGTCGAGCTGATCGGCGGCATCGATCCGGCCCGCGACTACGTGCTGGAGGCGCTGCGTGCAGGCAAGCCGGTCGTCACCGCCAACAAGCAGCTCGTCGCGCAGTGCGGGGACGAGCTCTTCGAGGCGGCGCGCGCCAACGGCGTGCAGATCCGCTACGAGGCCGCGGTCGCCGGCGCGGTGCCGGTCATCCGCGTCGTCCAGGAGGGCCACGGCGTCCTCCCGATCGAGCGGATCTCGGGGATCGTCAATGGCACAACCAACTTCATCCTCAGCGAGATGGCCGGCACCGGCGCCACCTACGACGACGTCCTCGCCCGCGCCCAGGAGCTCGGCTACGCGGAGGCCGACCCGACCGACGACGTCAATGGCGCCGACGCCGCGGCGAAGATGGCGATCCTCGCCCGGCTCGCCTTCGACACCAGGGTCGGACTCGAGGACGTCTCCTTCGAGGGGATCACCGGGATCCGCCCCGACGACCTCGCCTACGCGAAGGAGCTCGGGCTGTCGCTGAAGCTGCTCGGCGTCGCTGAGAAGCACGGCGGCGCGATCAGCGTCCGTGTCTTCCCGTGCTTCCTCTATCGCGGCCATCCGCTCGCCCCGGTCGAGGGCCCGTTCAATGCCGTCACCCTCGAGGGCCCGACGATCAGCGAGATCACGATCTCCGGGCCAGGGGCCGGCGGGATCGAGACCGCCTCCGCCGTCCTCGCCGATGTCTCGTCGATCCTCTCCGGGGAAGCGCCGGTCCACTTCGCCGATCGCCGCCTCGAGATCCTCGACGACCTCGAGTCGTCGTTCTACCTCCATCTCGAGGTCGCCGACGAGCCCGGGGTCCTGGCCCGGATCGCGGACGTGATCGGCCGCAACGGGATCTCGGTCAAGAGCGTCGTCCAGCGCGGCACCGGCCGCGAGGCGAGCCTCGTGATGGTCACCCACCGGGCGGCCGAGCGCGACTTCTACGCGGCGCTCGAGCAGATCTCCGATCTCGACTTCCTCGGCGCCGCCCCGCGGGCGATCCGGGTGATCGAGAAGGAGTACTCGTGAGCGGACTGATCGAGCGGTACCGCGAGCGGCTGCCGATCGGACCCGACGACCCAATCGTCACCCTCGACGAAGGCGGCACGCCGCTGCTCCCGGCGCCGGTGCTCTCCGAGCGGGTCGGGGCACGCGTCTTCCTCAAGGTCGAGGGCGCCAACCCGACCGGCTCGTTCAAGGACCGGGGGATGACGGTCGCGGTCTCGCGCGCGGTCGCCGACGGCGCCGAGGCGGTCATCTGCGCCTCGACCGGCAACACCGCGGCGAGCGCCGCCGCCTACGCGGCCCGGGCCGGCCTGCGCGGCGCCGTGATCGTTCCCGAGGGCAAGATCGCAATCGGCAAGCTCGCCCAGGCACTGATCCACGGCGCCCGCGTCGTCGCCCTCCGCGGCAACTTCGACGATGCCCTGCGGATCGTCCGCGAGCTCGCCGAGCGGCATCCGATCGAGCTCGTCAACTCGGTCAACCCGCACCGGATCGAGGGTCAGAAGACATCGTCGTTCGAGATCTGCGATGAGCTCGGCGGCCCTCCCGACGCACTCGCGATCCCGGTCGGCAACGCCGGCAACATCACCGCCTACCGGCGCGGCTTCGACGAGTACTGCGAGCGGCTGCCGATGCTGCTCGGCTTCCAGGCGGCCGGGGCCGCGCCGCTCGTTCTCGGCCATCCGGTCGAATCGCCGGAGACGGTCGCCTCGGCGATCCGGATCGGCAACCCGGCCCGCTGGGAGGAGGCGATGGACGCGGTCACCTCGTCGCGGGGCCGGATCGCGGCCGTCGAGGACGAGCAGATCCTCGACGCCTACCGGCTCCTCGCCGCCGGCGAGGGCGTCTTCTGCGAGCCCGCCTCGGCGGCCTCGGTCGCGGGCCTGCTCGCGCACGGGCTGCCGGAGGGTCCGGACGGGATGACGGCGGAGACGGTCGTCTGCGTGCTCACCGGCCACGGCCTCAAGGACCCCGACACCGCGCTCGGCAAGGCGCCCGCGGTGATCGGCTGCGAGCCCGATCTCGCTGCCGTCGAGCGGATCGTCTTCGCCGACTAGATGAATCGATCATCCAGATGGCCATCTGAGCCCTCCGGCGACGTCCGTCGCGGTCAAGGATCGCCGCTCCGGAGCCGATAGCCGAGACGTGGGCGGGCCCTACGGGCCCCGGGATCGTCGAGAGGACCTGATGGACATAGCGCACGGCTTCGAGATCGCGATCGTCGCGGCGCTCTCGGCTGCCCTCGCAACGGTCCTGCTCGTCCGTCGCGGCGACCGCCGCGAGCAGCGCTACCTGAAGCTGCTCGACCAGCTCCCGAACCTGACGATCGTCCTGATCGACCCCGACCTCCGGGTCCGGTCCGCGTACGGGGAGGGCAGGACGCTCGACGGCGAGGAGGTCGTCGGCCGCCGGGTCGAGGACCTGCTGCCGCGCTCGCCGCAGACCGCGGCCTTGATCGACAACTACCGCGCCGGACTCGCCGGCGAGGAGCGCCAGTTCGAGTACCCGGCCCAGTACAGCGACCAGTCGTACTCGGTCCGGACGGCGCCGCTCCGCGAAGGGCGCCAGACCGTCGGCGTCATCGCCGTCTTCGAGAACGTCAGCCAGCGCCGCGAGCTCTCCCAGCAGGCGGCCCAGCGGCAGGTGATCCTCGACCTGATGAACGAGGCGTATGTCTCGACCGACTCCGCCGGCATCGTCACCGGCTGGAACCGGGCCGCCGAGACGACGTTCGGATACGCCGCCGGCGAGGCGATCGGCCGAGCGTTGACGGACCTGATCGTGCCGCCCGAGGACCGCGACGAGTTCCGGGCGATCCTCTCGCGCTCGTGGCCGGGGATCCCCGAGACCGGCCGGTTCGAGATCCGCACCGAGCGGACCGCCCGTGCCAAGGATGGGCGTGTCTTTCCGGTCGAGCTCGCGGCGACGATCGCAGAGGTCGATGGCGAGACGGTCGTCCACGGCCTAATGCACGACATCACCGAGCGCAAGGCGTCCGAGGCCGAGTTGCAAGCGCACGCCAGCGACTTCGCCGCCCTCGCCGAGGCGGTCGGCGAGCTCGCTCGCAGCACCGTCGCCAGCGCTGCCCGCGAGACGATCTGCCGGGCCGCGATGCGGCTCGCCGGAGCCGACGCGGCGGCGTTGATCGAGGCCGATCCGTCCGGCACCGGCCTGCGGACGACGGCGGCGGAGGGGATCGACATCGTCGGCGAGTTCATCCAGTTCACCGAGCCGGCCGGCTCGGTCCGGGCGTTCAGCAGCCGCGAGCCGTTCTTCGTCGCCGACGTCGCCGCCGCCGATAGCGTCAAACGCTCGTTCTTCCACGGCCGCGACTTCGTGTCCGTCTACTGGGTCCCCGTCCTCGACGACGGGCAGGCGCTCGGCGTGATCACGATCGGCTGGCACCGGCAGGTCGAGGCGCCGGCGGAGCGGCTCGAGCGGCTGATGTCGCTGATCGCCGCCGAGGCCGCCGTCGCGATCGAGCGGGCGGCGCTGCTCGACCGCCTCGAGCGGATGGCGCACACCGACGACCTGACCGGGCTGATCAACCGCCGCGCCTGGGACCACGAGCTCGAGCGCGAGATCGGCCGCGCCCGCCGGACCGGATCACTGCTGGCGGTCGCGATGCTCGACCTCGACCTCTTCAAGGAATACAACGACCGCCATGGCCACCAGGCTGGTGACCGGGTCCTGCGCGAGGCGGCCAGCGCCTGGCGCGCGGTCCTTCGCGACACCGATCTGCTCGCCCGCTACGGCGGTGAGGAGTTCGCGGTCGCGCTCCCCGGATGCGACCTCGAGCATGCCGGCTACCTCGTCGACCGCCTTCGCGATGTGACCCCCGCCGGGCAGTCGTGCTCGGCGGGCCTCGCGTTCTGGGACGGCGACGAGACCGCCGATCGGCTCCTCGGTCGAGCCGACACGGCGCTCTACGAGGCCAAGCAGAGGGGCCGCGACCGCACCGTGGTGGCGTAGGGCCGCAGGTCGCGGCCCCACTTCGGGGGCCGACCTTGCAACCGAGCGTCCGGCATGAAGGGCAATGAGGGGGGCCGCCCGGCCAGTGATCGTGATTAGGGTTCGTAGAGACCCACAATCCCGATCGCTGCAGCCCGCGACGCTGGCGCCGCTCTCCCTCACTGCAAATTCTTCCCGCCTGCGGCGCATACAGGCACACAGACGTCTTGATCCGTTCGCCGCCGCCGGACACGCTCGGCGGATGACCACGCTGCGCGCGATCCGGGCCGACCTCCTCGGCGTCATCGCGCCGCCGCACTGCCTCTGCTGCCGCTCGCCGCTGCTGCGGGCGCCGGCAGGCCCGGCGCTCTGCGCGGGCTGCATCGTCGCGATCGAGCGCTCGCCCGGCCGCCTGCTCCGCGCCGACGGGCTCGACGGCGGCTTCGCTCCGCTCGCCTACGAAGGCGTCGGCCGACAGCTCGTCGCGGCGCTGAAGTTCGCCCGGCTCCTCGACGTCGCCGAGCTCGGCGCGGCGCTGATCGCCGAGCGGGCGCCGCCCGGCTGGCTCGAGGCGACGATCGTCCCGGTGCCGGCCGCGCCGGCGCGGGCGCTCCGGCGCGGGTTCGATCCCGCCTGGGAGATCGCCGCGGCGCTGAGCAGCCAGACCGGCGCCCTTGCCGCTCCGGTGCTGCGCCGCCGCGACCGCCGGCGCCAGCGCGGCGGGACGCGGAGCCGGCGGCTCGGCCGTCCGCCCCGGATCGCTGCCGTGGCGACGGCTCCGGCCGAGGTCCTGCTCGTCGATGACGTCGTCACGACCGGCGCCACCGTCGATGCCTGCGCGCGGGCCCTCCGCGGCGCCGGCGCGAGGCGGGTCAACGCGGTCGCGATCGCGGCGGTTCATCGGCGCTGAGGCCCCTCAGACCCTTTGGCGATTGGGGTCCGGACCCATAGGATGGGCGTGGACGGAGCCGAACGAGAGGAGCAACCGTGGAGATCGAGATCGTCGGGCGGGGCTACGAGGTCGGCGACGAGGACCGCGAGAGCATCCGCAAACGTTTCGACCGCGTCGGCCGCCAGGTCTCCGAGCACGCACGCCTCGAGGTGGTCCTCCGCGAGGAGGCCAACCCGGCGATCGCCGAGAAGTACGTCGCCGAGGCGACCCTGCGGCTGAAGCGCGCGACGCTGCGCGCCGAGGAGCGCTCGGAGCGGATGGACCACTCGGTCAAGAAGGTCTCCCTCGACATCCGCCGCCAGGTCAAGCGCCATCGCGAGCTCCGCCGCAAGCGGACGACGACGCGCCGGCTGATGTCGCGGATGCGCAACGGCGAGGCCTGAACGCGCGGCGGGCGCCGCTCCGCACAGCGCTTCGAACCGTGCGGAAGCGGCTCCGGGGTTCGGTACTCTGAGCGCGATGGCACGGGGCCTGATAGACCGCGCGCTGCGGCTCGGCGAGTCGAAGCAGTTCCGCGACTACGAGAAGCGGGTCGAGGCGATCAACCGCTTCGAGCCGGAGATGGAGCTGCTCGAGGACGCCGAGATCCGCGAGACCGCCGACGAGCTGCGCGAGCGGGTCCGCGAAGGCGGCGAATCGCTCGACGACGTCCTGCCCGAGGCGTTCGCTCTCTGCCGCGAGGCGAGCCGGCGGACGCTGGGCCAGCGCCATTACGACGTCCAGCTGATCGGCGGCATGGTCCTGCATTCGGGGGCGATCGCCGAGATGAAGACCGGCGAAGGCAAGACGCTGACTGCGACGCTCGCGGTCTTCCTGAACACGCTCGCGGGCGACAGCGTCCACGTGATCACCGTCAACGACTACCTCGCCCGTCGCGACGCCGAGTGGATGGGCCCGATCTACGATGCGCTCGGGGTCACCGTCGGCGTCCTCCAGGACAACGATCTCCCCGACCACGGCGACCGCCGCCACGCATCCTACGCAGCCGACGTGACCTACGGGACCAACTCCGAGTTCGGCTTCGACTACCTGCGCGACAACATGGCGCCGAGCCTCGACCGCTGCTTCCAGCGCGAGCGCCCCTTCGGGATCGTCGACGAGGTCGACAACATCCTCATCGACGAGGCGCGGACGCCGCTGATCATCTCGGGCGCGCCCGAGGCGGCCGCCGACCTCTACTACACGTTCGCACGCCTCGCGAAGGGCCTCGAGGGCGTCGAGACGAAGCCGAAGCTGAAGGCGCTCGGCGAATCCAAGGACACCTCGCAGGCCGACTACGACTACGAGTACGACGAGAAGCACAAGACGGTCGCGCCGACCGAGCGCGGCGTCGAGAAGGCCGAGAAGTTCCTCGGGGTCGAGAACCTCTACCTGTCCGAGCACGGGACCCTC
>DASTTY010000067.1:0-16508 GCA_035759925.1 Solirubrobacterales bacterium | reverse complement strand
GACGGCGCTCGCCGGCGGCGCCGACGTGCTGATCGCCGAGGCGACCCTGGTCGAGCCCGATCCGGCACCGCTCGAGGAGCGCGGGCACATGAGCGCCCGGGAGGCCGGCGAGCTCGCCGCCCGCGCCGGCGTCCGGCGGCTGGTCCTCACCCACATCTCCGACGAGCTCGACGCCGCGCACGCGCTCGCCGAGGCGCGCGCCGGCTTCTCGGGCCCGGTCGAGATCGCCGCCGAAGGGGCCGCCTACACGGCGAGCTAGATGACCGGGATCGGTCATCTGCGCCCCGCCGAATCAACCATCTAGTCTCCTCCGCAGTGGCCCGGCAGCGGACAATGGTGGTCAACATCGAGCGGATGCGCCGCGACATGGAGGAGCTGCTCGGCGAGAGCTGGGCGCCGGTCCGCTCATCGGCCGGCGGCAGCGACTTTCGCCCCCGCGTCGACGTCTACTACTGCGACAGGGGAGGAGAAGCGGGCGAGCGCCGGCCGCAGGCCGTCGTCGTCGCTGACCTCGCCGGCGTCGGCAGCGACGCCGTCAACATCGAGGTCTCGGGACGGATGCTGGTGATCTCCGGCAAGCGCCCGGTCCGGCGGACCGAGGGACGCGCCTACCAGCAGGTCGAGATCCCGACCGGCAGCTTCCGGCGCGCGGTCGAGCTCGGCGTCGACATCGAAGCCGAGGAGGCCCGCGCTACGTTCGCCGACGGCCTGCTCAGGATCGAGCTGCCGATCCGGCTGCCGGACTCGACGGCCCGCCGGGTCCCGATCGAGCGGCCCGCCGAGTGAGCGCCGCCGGCAACCCGAAGGCGGGGCCGATGGAGCTCGAGGGCGACGTCGGCGGCGGCGCGCCGATCGAGATCGTCACCTCGGAGGAGATCGAGGACGCGATCGCGCAGGGCGGCGAGCTGCCCGAGGCGCTCCCGGTCCTGCCGCTTCGCGACATGGTCACCTACCCGGGAACGCTGACCCCGCTCGCGGTCGGCCAGGAGCGCTCGATCAAGCTGATCGACGACGTCCTCTCCGGCGACCGCGGCCTCGTCATGGTCGCCTCCAAGGACCCCGAGCTGGACGAGCCCGGTCCCGACGACATCGAGCGGGTCGGCGTCGCCGGCGTCGTCGCCCGGATGCTGAAGGTCCCGGACGGCTCGATCCGGATCCTCGTCCAGGGGACCAAGCGGATCCGCCTCGGCCGCTTCGTCGCCACCAAGCCCTACCTGGTCGCGACGGTCGAGGAGATGCCGGACGTCGTCGATCCCGGCCCGGAGCTGCAGGCGCTGACCCGCAACGTCCAGCGCACCTTCAGCGAGATCATCGAGGAGATCCCGTACCTGCCCGAGGAGCTCCAGCTCGCCGTCACCAACGTCGACGACCCCTCGGCGCTCGCCCACCTGATCGCCGGCGCGCTGCGGATCCCGGCCGAGGAGAAGCAGGAGATCCTCGAGGAGGTCAACGTCGGGACCAGGCTCCGCCGCCTCTCGGAGATCCTCGCCCGCGAGCTCGAGGTGATCCAGCTCGGCTCCGAGATCCAGTCGCAGGTCCAGGAGGGGATGGAGAAGGGCCAGCGCGAGTATTTCCTGCGCGAGCAGCTCCGCGCGATCCAGGCCGAGCTCGGCGAGGGCGACGAGCAGCAGGCCGAGGTCAACGAGCTGCGTGAGCGGATCGAGGCGGCGGAGCTGCCCGAGCAGGCGCTGAAGGCGGCCGAGCGCGAGCTCAGCCGGCTCGAGCGGCTGCCGCCGGCCGCCGCCGAGTACGGGGTGATCCGCACCTACCTCGACTGGATGCTCGACCTGCCCTGGAACGAGCGGACCGAGGACGACCTCGACATCGAGCACGCGCGCGAGGTCCTCGACGCCGACCACTACGACCTCGAGCAGATCAAGGACCGGATCCTCGAATACCTCGCCGTCCGCAAGCTCCGGCCCGAGTCGGCCGGCCCGATCCTCTGCTTCGTCGGCCCGCCCGGCGTCGGCAAGACGAGCCTCGGCCGCTCGATCGCCCGCGCCCTCGGTCGCAGCTTCGAGCGGATCTCGGTCGGCGGCGTCCGTGACGAGGCGGAGATCCGCGGTCACCGGCGCACCTACGTCGGCGCGATGCCGGGCACGATCATCCGGGCGCTCCGCGATGCCGGCTCCCGCAACCCGGTCTTCATGATCGACGAGATCGACAAGATGGGCGCCGACTTCCGCGGCGATCCGGCCAGCGCGATGCTCGAGGTCCTCGACCCGGCCCAGAACGACTCCTTCCGCGACCACTACCTCGACCTCGACTTCGATCTCTCCGAGGTCATCTTCATCGCCACCGCGAACATCCTCGACCCGATCCCGCCGCCGCTCCGCGACCGGATGGAGGTGATCGGGCTGTTCGGCTACACGGTCGACGAGAAGCTCCACATCGCCCGCCGCTACCTCGTCCCCCGCCAGGTCCGCGAGAACGGCCTGAAGGCGAGCCAGGCGCAGTTCAGCGACGCGGCGCTGCGGGCGATCATCGAGGAGTACACGCGCGAGGCCGGCGTCCGCAACCTCGAGCGCCAGATCGGCACCGTCTGCCGCAAGCTCGCCCGCCAGATCGCCGAGGGCGGCTCGACCGGGCGCCGCTCCGTTTCCGCGAAGCTCGCCCGCGAGCTGCTCGGCCGGCGCCTGTTCTTCTCCGAGGCGCGGCGGCGCACGCGCCGCCCCGGCGTCGCCACCGGCCTCGCCTGGACGCCGGTCGGCGGCGAGGTCCTCTTCATCGAAGCGACGGCGATGCCGGGCACCGGCAAGCTGACGATCACCGGCCAGCTCGGCGACGTCATGCGCGAGTCGGCCCAGGCGGCGCTGTCCCTGCTCCGCGGCGAGGCGGCCGAGTTCCTCCCCGAGCTCGAGATCGACCCGGCGAAGTGGTTCGGCGAGCACGACATCCACCTGCACGTGCCGGCGGGCGCCGTCCCCAAGGACGGTCCCTCGGCCGGCGTCGCGATGCTGACGGCGCTGACGTCGCTGCTCAGCGGCCGCCCGGTCCGAAACGACGTCGCGATGACCGGCGAGATCACGCTGAGCGGCCAGGTGCTGCCGGTCGGCGGGCTCAAGGAGAAGTCGCTGGCGGCGCAGCGGGCCGGGATCAAGCGGGTGATCGTCCCCGACCGCAACGAAGGCGAGATCCTCGAGATCCCCGAGGCGGAGCGAGGCGATCTCGAGTTCGTCTACGTGAGCGAGGCCGCGCCGGCGCTGGCGGCGGCGCTCGAGCCGGCCCGCTCGCGGAAGCGCTGATCAGTCGTCCTGCCGGCGCCGCCGCTCAGCGTTTGGGGGATATGCTGGCCGGGAACAGCACTGGGGAACCGAGAGGAGCGATCGAATGCCGACCAAGACCCGAGCGAAGGACAAGGCGAGCAGCGCCTATGAGAACGCGCGCCCCTACGTCCAGCGCCTGATCGAGGACGAGGAGCTCCGCGACAACCTGCGCGAGGCCTACGAATCCGGCCGTCACGCCTACGAGCGCGCCTCCGGAGCCAAGAAGCCGTCTTCGCTGCTCGACGACAAGCGCCTTCAGCGTGACCTCAAGAGCGCCAGCGAGTCGCTTCGCGCCGCATCCGAGGCACTGCGGGAGCCCGAGAAGCGCCCGAAGAGCGGCCATCCGTTCCTGAAGCTGCTGTTCATCGCGTTCATCGGCGCCGTCCTCGCGATCGCGTTGAGCGAGGACATCCGCAAGGCCGTTCTCGACCAGCTCTTCGGCGCCGAGGAGGAGTTCGAGTACACCTCGACGACCTCCACGCCCTCTCCGTCGGCCTGACCTCTCGCGGGCCGGTCCCGAGGGCCCCGGCCGGGGAGAGCCGGAGTGACGCGTGAGCTGAGCGGCGACAGCGCCGGCCGCATCGTCGACGCGATGCGCGATGCGGTCGCCGAGCGGGGCATCGCCGGGGCGACCTTCGAGCACGTCGCCGCCCAGGCCGGCGTCAGCCGCGGGCTCCTCCACTACTACTTCGGCACCAAGGAGCGGCTGCTCGTCGAGGTCGTCAGGCGCGACAGCGAGAACCGCGTCGAGATGCTCGACGAGCCGCTGCGCGGCGCCGCCGACGTCGACGGCGTCCTCGACGTCCTCGTCTCGAGCCTGATGGACCTGATCGAGAACGACCCGGGGTTCTTCATCGTCCTCTTCGACCTGTTCGCCGCCGGACGCCGCAACGAGGAGATCGGCCGCGAGGTCGGGGCGCTGTTCCGGAAGTCCCGCGATCACGTCGCCCGGGCACTCGAGGAGAAGGAGGCGGAGGGGGCGATCGCGCTCCGATTCGGGGCCGAGGCGACGGTCTCGTACCTGTTCGCGATCGCCGACGGATTGGCCGTTCAGGCGCTCTCGGACCCCGGTCGCGACCAGTCCGAGGTGCTCGCGGCCGGGCGGGCGACGGCGCGCCAGCTGTTCGTCGCCGGTTGAGCGCTGTCGAATGGCTTGCCGGTGCCGGTTGCCGGTGGCCAGCCGCCAGCCGTCCCGATAGGCTTGCCCACTCCGGGGGTTGTCAGGAGAGCGAGTGAGGCCCAGGCGTTGAGCAGCAAACGTGGGGAGGACCGGCGCGCCACGGCGACGCCGGCGTCTTCCTTCCCGAACGTACGCGGCGACCGGGGCGCCTCGACGCCGGCCCGGATCGCTGCCGTGGCCGCGGTTCTGGTCGCGATCGCGGTCGTCGTCGTGCTGCTGCTCGGCGGCGACGGCGGCCACCGCTACACATTCCTGTTCCAGACCGGCGGCCAGCTCGTCCCCGGCAACGAGGTGCTGACCGCGGGCCAGCGGGTGGGCTCGGTCGACTCGATCGACCTGACCGACGACAACCAGGCGGCGGTGAAGGTGACGATGGACGAGCCGCTGCGCGAGGGAACGACCGCGCTGATCCGCCAGACCTCGCTCTCCGGCGTCGCCAACCGCTACATCTCGCTGACGCCGGGTCCGAACAACTCGCCGGAGCTCAAGGACGACTCGACGATCAGCGGCGAGGACACGACCACCCCGGTCGACGTCGATCAGCTCTTCGACATCTTCCGGCCCCGCGTCCGTGCGGCCTTGCAGAAGTTCATCCGCGGCAACGCCGGGGTCTATGCCGGCAAGGGCGTCCTCGCGAACCGTGCCTACAAGTTCCTGAACCCGTCGCTGAGCACGTCCGCGAAGCTCTTCGAGGAGCTCTCGAGCGACTCGGTCGCCCTCTCCCGCTTCCTCGTCTCCGGCTCGCAGACGTTTGGAGCCCTCGCCGATCGGCGCCAGGACCTGACCTCGCTGATCGCGACCGCCAACCAGACGCTGGCGGCGATCAGCTCCCGCAACGACGACCTCGACCGCTCCCTGGCGGCGCTCCCGGAGACGCTGCGGGAGACGAACACCACCTACGTGAACCTGCGGGCGACGCTCGACGACCTCGACCCGCTCGTCAAGGCGTCCTATCCGGCGACCCGCCACGCGGCGCCGTTCCTCCGCAAGACCGCCTCGGTCGCCAACGACAGCGTCCCGATCTTCACGAAGCTCGCCGACATCGCCCGCCTGCCGGGCCAGAACAACGACCTCGCTGACACGCTGAAGAAGCTGCCGACGGTGAAGCAGCGCGCCGGCGACGCGCTCCCCGCCTCGATCAGGGCGATGAACGTCTCCCAGGACGACTTCACGTTCTTCCGGCCCTACACGCCGGAGCTGCTCGCCTGGCTCGCCAAGTTCGGTGAGGTCTCCGCCTATTACAACGGCGACGGCCACTACGCCCGGGTCATGCCCGCCGGCTCCAACCCGTTCGACTACAACACCGCCACCAACACGCTGACCGGTCACTACCAGGCCGCCTACACCGGCCCGCCGCCGCAGTACCCGGCCGCCAACTCGCTGCCCTACGTGACACCGCCAGGGGGCAACGAGCGCTGCCCCGGCGCCGGCTCCGCGCCCGCCCCCGACAACTCGAACCCGTTCGTCGGCCCGGCGTGGCCGAACAGCGACCTGACCCCGTCCGACTGCAACCCGAGCTGGATCCCGCCCGGCCCATGAGACGGATCCTGGCCATAGTCCTCGGTCTCGGCGTCGTCGCGGCGCTGATCGCCGCGACAGCGTCCGGCGAGGGGGACGGAGGCGGCGACTACAAGGTCCGCGCCTACTTCGACAACGCCGGCTTCCTCGTCAACGGCGAGGACGTGCGGATCGCCGGCGCGACGGTCGGCACCGTCGACGACGTCACGGTCTCGCTGCCCGGCGAGGCGGTGAAGCGGAACGGCGACGAGGACCCCGGCAAGGCGGTGGCCGTCCTCAGCATCACCGATGACGGCTTTAAGAACTTCCTGACCGACGCCTCCTGCCTGATCCGGCCGCAGTCGCTGCTCGGCGAGAAGTACGTCGAGTGCGAGCCGACGCAGCCGCGCGCGCCGGGCAGCCAGGCGCCGCCGGCGCTCGAGCAGATCCCCGACGGCGAGACCGGCGCCGGCGAGTACCGGCTGCCGATCGAGAACAACGGCAAGCAGATCGACCTCGACCTCGTCCAGAACATCACCCGCGAGCCCGAGATCGAGCGCTTCCGGCTGATCCTCAACGACCTCGGCGCCGGTCTCGCCGCCCGCGGCCCCGACCTCGCCGCCGTGATCCGTCGCGCCGATCCGGCGCTGCAGGAGACCGACAAGGTCCTCGCGACGCTCGCCGAGCAGAACAAGCAGCTCGCCCAGCTCGCCAAGGACAGCGACACGATCCTCACCCCGCTCGCCGAGCAGCGCCAGCACCTCGCCGGCTTCATCCGCAACGCGGCGACCGCCGGCAGCGCCGCCGCCGAGCGCCGCGACGACATCGTCGCCGGCTTCAACGAGTTCCCCAACGCGCTCCGCGAGCTGCGCAGCACGATGATCCAGCTGCGCGGCTTCGCCGAGCAGGCGACGCCGGTCGCGGTCAACCTCCGCAAGGCTGCCCCGGGCCTGACCGACGCGACGAAGCTGCTGCGGCCGTTCTCGCGGGCGGCGACGGTCTCGGTCTCCAACCTCGGCGACAACGCCGCCGCCAGCCAGGACGACCTCGCCGCCTCCTCACCGGTGATCCGCCAGCTCCGCAAGGCCGGCGTCAAGTCGATCCCCGGCGCCCGCAACCTCAACCAGCTGCTGATGACGCTGCGGCGGACCGGCGGGATCGATTACCTGACGAAGTTCATCCTCAACGCGTCGAACACGTTCAACGGCTTCGATCAGTTCGGCCACTTCCTGCTCGCGCAGCTGCAGATCACCAACTGCGTCGAGTACGACGTCACCCCGGTCACCGGCTGTGACGCGAGGTGGTTCGACGACAGCACCGGGAACCAGTCGGCGCCGCTGCCGAAGAAGGCTCCGCAGGCCGATCCCGTCGATCCGAGCCTCGGCCTCGACGCCCCCGAGACGCCACAGGCGCCGACCCTCGAGTCAACCCCTCAGGACCAGGCCGATGCCGGTGCGGGCGCCGCCGGGGCGGCCGAGGCCGCCAAGGGCACGAAGGACCTCCTCAACTTCCTGATCGGGAGCGGCAACTGATGCGGCGCCGGCAGTCACCGCTGAATGCGGCGTTCCGCAACCCGACCGTGATCGGCGCGCTCACCGTGCTGATCACGATCCTCGCCGTCTTCCTCGCCTACAACGCCAACAACGGGCTGCCGTTCGTGCAGTCCTACCGGCTCACCGCTCAGGTGCCGAACGCCGCGGCGCTCGTCCCCGGCAACGAGGTCCGGATCGGCGGCGTCCGGGTCGGCATCGTCGACTCCATCACGCCGGTCGCCGAGGACGACGGGACCTACGCGGCCCAGCTCGGGCTGAAGCTCGACAAGTCCGTCGAGCCGCTGCCGGTCGATTCGAGCGTGATCATCCGCTCGCGCTCGGCGCTCGGACTCAAGTACCTGCAGATCACCCGCGGAACCTCCGACAAGGGCTACGCGGCCGGATCGGTGCTGCCGCTCTCGGCGGCGCATCCGGAGCCGGTCGAGTTCGACCAGTTCCTCTCCACGTTCGACAAGCCGACGCAGGAGAACATCCAGGACAACCTGACCGAGTTCGGCAACGCGCTCGCCGGCCGCGGTCCGAACATCAACACGGCGATCGGCGCCCTGAAGCCGCTGCTGCCGCGGCTCGAGCGGGTGATGCGTGACATCTCCGACCCGCAGACGGGGATCGGGCCGTTCTTCTCCGCCCTCGAGCAGTCGGCCGCGGAGGTCGCACCGGTCGCGCAGACGCAGGCGCAGATGTTCGTCGATCTCGACACGACGCTCGCCGCGTTCGCCGACATCGCCCGCCCGTACCTGCAGGAGACGATCTCGAAGACGCCGGTGACGCTGCGGACCGCCAGCGACACGCTGCCGCGGATCCGCGGGTTCCTGGTCAACTCGCGAAAGCTCTTCATCGACCTCCAGCCCGGCACAGCCGCCGCCGCGGTCTCCGCCGACACGATCGCCTCGGCGCTGCGGGTCGGGGTCCCGGTGCTGCGCGCGACCCCGCAGCTCAACGACCAGCTTCCGCCCACGGCCGCCGCGCTACACCGCTTCAACGACAACGGCGACGTCCGCGGAGGCATCGGCCGGCTGATCGACCTCTCCGAGTCGCTCGACCCGCCGCTCAGGTTCATCGCCCCGGCGCAGTCGGTCTGCAACTACGCGACGCTGCTCTTCCGCAACGCCGCGGACTCGACCAGCCAGGGCAACCCGCACGGCAACTGGCAGCGCGCCAACGCCCTCAACTCGCCGTCGGGCCCGAACAACGAGGGCGGTCCCTCCTCGGCACCGGCGAACGGCGGCGGCGGCGCCGAGGATCCGCTGCAGAAGAACTTCCTCCACGTCAATCCCTACCCGAACACCGCGTCGGCGGGCCAGAGCCCGACCGAGTGCGAGGCCGGCAACGAGCCGTACGTGATCGGCAAGAAGATGATCGGCAACGCCCCCGGTGACCAGGGCGTTCAGACCGAGGGCCAGATCGGGTTCCAGCTCCGCAAGGGAGGAGGTGGATGATGGCCCGCTCACGCCGCCCGAAGCCGGGAGCCAAACAGGACTTCAACGAGGGCATCTATCACCGCCCGCCGCTCGGCCTGAGCTTCTTCAAGACCGGGGTCCTGGTCCTGATCGTGATCCTGATCCTCACCTACTTCGCGTACACGAAGGAGCTGCCGTGGAGCAGCCCCGGCTACACGGCGACGGCGACGTTCCGCGACGCGACGACGCTGCGCGAGACGGCGCCGGTGCGGATCGCCGGCGTCAACGTCGGCGAGGTGACCAAGGTCGAGGCCGACGGCGACAACGCGAAGGTCACGTTCACCGTCGACTCCGAGGGATTGCCGCTCCACGACGACGCCCGGATCACGATCCGTCCACGCCTGTTTCTCGGCGGCAACTACTTCCTCGACCTCCGGCCGGGCAGCCCGAGCGCGCCAGATCTGCCCGACGGCGGCGACATCCCGGTCACCCAGACGGCGACCGCAGTCCAGCTCGATCAGGTGCTGACCGCCCTGCAGCGCTCCGACCGCAAGAACCTCGGCGACTTCCTCGAGGGATACGGGTCGGCACTCGACGACAAGCCGACGGCGGCGATGGACGTCGGCATGGATCCCGAGGTCCAGGGCCTGTCCGGCGCCGAGGCGCTCAACCAGAGCTTCAACTACGGCGGCAGGGCCGGCAAGAGCTCCTCGCAGGTCAGCCAGGCGTTGCTCGGCGAGCAGGCCGGTGACCTCCGCGGCCTGATCAAGGCGAGCGCGAGCGTCTTCGAGCAGCTCGCCAGCCGCGAGAGCCAGCTCAGCGACCTCGTCACGAACTTCTCGATCACGACCGGCGCTCTCGCCGCCGAGTCGCGGAGCCTCCAGGACACGCTCGCCGAGCTCGCGCCGACGGTCGAGCAGGCGCAGCGCGACCTGCCGAAGATCAACTCCGCGTTCCCGCCGCTGCGCGCCTTCGCCCGCGAGCTGACCCCGAGCGTCAAGGAGCTGCCAGGCACGATCCGGGCGGGGACGCCGTGGCTGCGCCAGGCCGACAAGCTCGTCCAGAGGAACGAGCTCGGCGGCATCGTCGACGACCTCCACGCCTCGACGCCGGTGCTCTCGCAGGGCACCGCCAACCTGAGCGGGCTGCTGCTCCAGCTCGGGCGCTTCAGCCGCTGTCAGTCGCAGGTCATCACCCCGACCGGCGATCAGGTCATCAACGACGACTTCGCGACCGGACAGACGAACTTCCGCGAGTTCTTCTACGGCACCGCGGCACAGGCCGGCGAGGGAGCGACGTTCGACGGCAACGGCCAGTTCCTGCGGGTCCAGCCCGGCGGCGGTCCCTTCCCGGTGGCCGTTCCGAACCCGAAGGGCGCCGACTCGCCGATCAGCCCCGACAACGTCAACTACGGCCGCTCGATCGCCGAGCCGCTCGGCACCCAGCCCCTGAAGCCCTCGAAGGCGCCGCCGGTGCGGACCGACGTCCCGTGCTTCAAGAACAATCCGCCGAACCTGAACGGCCCGCAGGCGGCCGTCGGCGCCCCGGCGGCGAACCCGACGACGTTCCCGATCGACCCGTGAAGAAGGCGCTGCGGACATACACGCGCGACTTCATCGCGATCCTCGTCCTCGGGGCGATCGGCCTGCTGGCGCTGTTCGTGATCCTCTCCCAGCAGAGCACCGCGCTGCCGTCCTGGTTCCCGTTCCTCGGCGAGGATCGCTTCGAGCTGAAGACCGAGTTCCAGACCGCGCAGGCGGTGACGCCGGGCCAAGGTCAGACCGTGAACCTCTCCGGCGTCGAGATCGGCGACGTCACCAAGGTCGAGCTCGAGAACGGGGTCGCCGTCGTGACGATGCAGGTCGATCCCGAGTTCGCCCAGCTGATCCATCCCGACGCGTCGGCGCTGCTGCGGCCGCGGACGGGGCTGCAGGACATGACGATCGAGCTCGACGCCGGCACCGAGCAGGGCGAGATCCCGGAGGGCTACACGATCCCGCTCGCCAACTCGGAGCCGAACGTCAACCCGGATCAGATCCTCGCCTCGCTCGACGGCGACACCCGCGCCTACCTGCGGCTGCTGCTGGCCGGCGGCGCGCAGGCGTTCGGCTCTCGCGAGAAGAGCCAGAACTTCGCGCAGGTCCTGCGCCGGCTCGATCCGACCGTGCGCGACATCGCGAAGATCAACGGGGCGATCGCCAAGCGTCGCGAGAACCTCCGCCACGTGATCACCAACTTCAAGCTGATCGCCGAGGAGCTCGCCAAGTCGGACACCAACCTGACCGGATTCGTCGACTCCCAGAACCAGGTCTTCGGGGCGTTCGCGGAGTCGGAGGCGAAGCTGCGCGAGACCCTCCGCGAGCTGCCGGGTGCCCTGCACGCGACCCGCGGCGCGCTCAACGCCGGCGCGACTCTCTCCGGCCAGCTCGGACCCGCGCTGACCGACCTGACCCCGCAGGCGCGGGCGCTCGGCCCGGCGCTGCGGGCGCTGCGTCCGTTCTTCCGCAAGACCGAGCCGACGATCCGCACCCAGCTGCGCCCGTTCACGCAGAAGGTCGACACGGTGATCGGCGACATCCGCCGCGCCGCCGACCCGCTCGAGCAGTCCTCGAAGCAGCTCCAGGGCGGCTTCACCGAGCTCAACCAGCTCGTCAACGCCCTCACCTACAACCCCTCCGGCAGCGCCGAGGGCTACCTCTTCTACCTGAGCTGGCTGAACCACAACACGAACGCCGCGTTCTTGACTCAGGACGGGCTCGGCCCGCTCCGCCGCGGCCTCTTCACCTACACCTGCTTCACCTCGCAGCTCGCCGACAACCTGACCTCGACCCGTCCGGCGCTGCGAACCGCGCGAGAGCTGACCCGCCTGCCGACCACGACGGAGGTCTGCCCGAAGCTCTTCAAGGCGATGGGCGGGGGCAGCGCCGAGGGCCCGAGTGGTGATCGCTCGACGACCACGACGACGGATGAGACGACCGACGAGACGACGAGCACGACCACGACGACCGACGAGACGACGAGCACCGATACGACGACGCCCGACGCGAGCGCCGCCGATCCGACGACCGCTGAGCCCGGCAGCGCCACCGAGACGACCACCACCGACGGTGCCCCCTAGCGACGACTGATGGAAACACGCCCACCGACATTCGGCCGAATCGCGATCGCAGCGGGCTTCGCGCTGTCCTGCTTCGGCCTCCTCCTCTTCCTCTGGCTCGCCTTCGGCGGGCCGATCCCGCTGAAGTCGAAGAGCTACCGGGTCGACGTCCACTTCGACGAGGCGAGCCAGGTCGCGGTCGAGTCCGACGTGCGGATCTCCGGGGTCTCGGTCGGCAAGGTCAAGGCGATCGAGCTCGGCGACGACGGCCTCGCCGACACGACGCTCGAGATCGACCCCAAGTACGCGCCGATCCCCTCGAACACGAAGGCGATGCTGCGCCAGAAGACCCTGCTCGGCGAGACCTACGTCGAGCTGACGCCGGGCAACAAGGACGCGCCGCCGCTGCCCGAGGGCGGAACGCTGCCCGTGGGCCAGGTCTCCGACGCCGTCCAGCTCGACGAGATATTCCGGGCGTTCGACCCGCCGACGCGGGCGGCCTTCCAGACCTGGATGGCCGATGCCGCCGTCTCCTTCCGCGGCCGTGGCGCCGACCTCAACGCCGCGCTCGGCAACCTCGATCCCTTCGCCGAGCGGGCCGACGACCTGCTCCGCATCCTCGACTCGCAGCGGCTGGCGGTCAAGAAGCTCCTCGCGGACGGCGGCGCCACCTTCGACGCGATCAGCAAGCAGCCCGGTCAGCTCCGCTCGCTGATCCAGAACACCGAGTCGGTGTTCTCGACGACGGCCGCCCGCGACACCGAGATCCGCCAGCTCTTCCAGGTGCTGCCGACCTTCCTCGACGAGTCGAAGCTGACGCTCGAGCGCCTCGACAGGTTCTCCGCCGACACGAATCCGCTCGTCACCCAGCTTCGCCCGGTCGCCAGGCAGCTCAGCGGGACGTTCCTGGCGCTGAAGCGGCTCTCGCCGGAGCTGAAGCGGTTCTTCACCGGCTTGCGGCCGGTGATCCAGCGGGCCGAGCCGGGCTTCAGCTCGCTGCGGACGGTCCTCGACGACGATCTGCCGCCGTTCCTCGGCCGTCTCGACCCGTTCTTCGACCAGCTGATCCCGATCGTCGACACGATCAACCGCTACAAGGGCGAGGTGACGGCGTTCCTCGGCAACACCTCTTCGGCGCTGAACGGCGAGAGCATCCCGAACCTGCAGACGGAGCCGATCAAGTTCATCCGCGCCACCGGCCCGCTCGGCCCGGCCGTGCTCGGATCCCCGCCGAGCCCGTACAAGATCTCCCGCCTCAACGCCTATGTGAAGCCGGGCGGCTACACGAAGCTGGCCCAGGGGCTCGACAGCCTCTTCACCGCGCACTGCACCGGCGGCCTGACGGCGACGATCCAGCAGGGCGACTTCACGAACGACCTCTGGGACCGGACCCAGCTCTACGCGCTGGGCGGCATCGGGAACACCAACACCGATGCCGTGCCGACGCCGCCGTGCCGTCAGCAGGGCACGGTCGGGTCGATCGGCGGCCCGCCGAACGAGCAGACCAACTACCCGCACGTCAACGCCGGCGGCTGAGCCCCGAACCCGGCGGCGGGCGGGCTTCCGCTCGCGGCGAAACTTCTCCGTGCCACGGGTGTTCTTGCCCATAGTTCACGCGGTCCCGGCCCACGACCGCCGGATCCGGGAAGACCGGATCCCGCCTGGCACCGGAGAGCGCCTGACCGGCACGAAGCGGATCCCGCCGTTGCCGACTTCAAGCCCACCCCAGGAGGAAGCAGAAAAGCATGCGCAAGTACCTGATAGTCGCTGTCGCGGCGATCATCTCGGCGCTGGCCCTGACGAGCGTTGCTCAGGCCGACCCGATCCAGTCGATCACCACGAAGCTGACGCCCCAGAAGCTGCCGAAGAAGAAGTACAAGCCGGCGAAGATCTACGTCGAGATCCTCACCGGCCCGATGGGCACCGGCCCGAACCCGGAGCAGCCGCCGAGCGCCTTCAACACGAAGGTCAACTTTCCGGCGAACATGAAGTTCGACACCAAGAAGGTGCCGAAGTGCAAGGGCACCGAGGCGCAGCTCCAGAACACGACGACCGACAAGGCCAAGCAGGTCTGCGGGAACAAGTCGATCGTCAGCAAGGGATCCGGCACCCCGACCGGGCCCGAGCACGCCACGGGCACGTCCGCGTGGGTCACGGTCGACCTGCCCGGGCCGAACACGACACTCGGCGTCCCCGTCGTCGTGACCGCGTTCAACGGCGAGAAGAAGAACCAGATCTTCCTGCACTCGCGCGCGGACTCGGTCAACAACACCTCGGTCCTGGTCGGCAAGATCAAGAAGGGCCCGAAGGGGTTCGGCAAGCAGCTCAACGTGAAGATCCCGCCGCTGCTCGCCGGTGCGATCACCCGCTTCACCGCCACCGTGAAGAGCGGCAAGTACGTCCAGGCACGGTGCAAGACCAAGAACATGAAGTTCCAGGCGGTGACCCAGTACGAGAACCATCCGACGACGACGGACGACTTCTCGTCGAAGTGCAAGCGCAAGTAGCTTCCGCTTCAAGATGACCACGCGAACGGGCGGCCACGACGGCCGCCCGTTCTGCGTTCGGGGCGCGGCCGGGCCGCCGCGTTCGCCCCGGCCCGGAACCGGCGCCGAGCTCCGCGGCTTGCCGCTAGGATGCGCGGCCAAGGAGAACCGCGCGGGAATGTCGCCGACTGCAGGCCGCCCCCGCGCGGACATGTGTAAAGAGAGAACCCCCGCGGTCACGCGGGCCAGAGACCGACCCAATCGGGCCGGATTCATGGGACCAAGGAGGAAGAATGCGAAAGTTGCTGATCGCCGCGGTGGCCGCCGTCGTCACCGCGTTGGCGCTGCCGAGCATCGGCCAGGCGGACGACATCCAGTCGATCACCGCCAACCTGACGCCGGCGAAGCGGAGCAAGAAGAAGTTCAAGCCGGCGAAGATCTACGTCGAGATCCTGACCAAGCCGCTGGGCAGCGGCCCGAACCCGGAGCAGCCGCCGAGCGCCTTCAACACGAAGGTGAACTTCCCGAAGAACGCGAAGTTCGACCCGAAGGCGGTGCCGAGGTGCAAGGGCACCGAGGCCCAGCTCCAGAACACGACGACGGAAAAGGCCAAGCAGGTCTGCGGGAACAAGTCGATCGTCAGCAAGGGCTCGACGACCCCGACCGGACCGGAGCACACCACGGGCACGTCCGCGTGGGTCACGGTCGACCTGCCGGGGCCGAACACGACGCTCGGCGTCCCCGTCGTCGTGACGGCGTTCAACGGCACCAAGAAGAACACCCTGTTCCTGCACTCCCGTGCGGACTCGGTGAACAACACGTCGGTGCTCGTCGGCAAGCTGAAGACCGGCAAGAAGGCCCCGAAGGGCTACGGCTCCCAGCTCGACGTGACGATTCCGCCGCTGCTGGCCGGGGCGATCAGTCGCTTCACGACGACCGTGAAGAGCGGCAAGTACGTCCAGGCCCGCTGCAAGACCAAGAGCGAGAAGTGGCAGGCGATCACGTCGTACGACAACCACGCCCAGACGACGGACGACTACGTCAGCAAGTGCAAGCAGAAGTAGTCGCGTAGGTCGATCAGGATGTCCAGCGGGGCGGCCTTCGGGCCGCCCCGTTTGCGTTCCGGGGGGCGGGACTCGTCGGCGGGGCTGCGCTCGCGGCGTCTCAGCCGGAGTACTGCTCGCCGAGCCAGGCGGCGATCCGCTCGCCGATCTGCTCGCCCTGGTCCTCCTGGAGGAAGTGGGAGGCGTTCGCGATCGTCTCCGGCGGGCTCAGGTTGAGGCGCTCGGCGACGGCCGGGCCGACCGCCGGCGGGATGATCGGGTCGGAGTCAGCCCATAGACACAGCGACGGCAGCCGCCGGGCGGCGAGTCCGTCGGCCGCGGCCTGGCCGGCGGCGGCGCCGGGATCATCGGGGCTCGTGGGGAGCATCAGCGGGAATGCCCGCGCCCCCGCCTTCGAGGCCGGGTTCGGGAACGGGGCGTCGTAGGCGGCGACGACCGCCTCGTCGGGCTCGATCGCGCAGGCTCCCTTGACGAGGAAGGCGACCGGCAGGTCCTCGGTCCGCTCGACGAAGTCGCGGAACGCCTTCCAGGCGTCGGTCATCCGCTGGCGGCCGTTGAAGATGCCGGTGTCCATTACGACGATCCGCGAGCACATCTCGGGGTGCTCGGCGGCGATCCGCATCCCGACCGGCCCGCCCCAGTCGTGGACGACGAACGTCGCATCGCGGACGCCGGCCTGCTCGAGCATCCAGGCCGCGATCTCGACGTGGCGGTCGTAGGAGTACCAGGCGAGGTCGGTCGGCTTGTCGGAGCGGCCGAAGCCGGCGAGGTCGGGCAGGATCACGCGGTAGCCCGCGTCGCGGACGGGCGGCAGCACCTTCCTCCACAGAAAGCTCCAGGTGGGCTCGCCGTGGAACATCACGACGGGCGGCCCGTCGCCGTCCTCGACGTGCGCCATGCGCAGGCCGTCGACGTCGCGGTACCGCGGCTCCCATGGGAAGTCGGGCAGCCCTTCGAAGCGCTCG
>DASTTY010000066.1:0-4228 GCA_035759925.1 Solirubrobacterales bacterium | reverse complement strand
GAGCCTCGCGATCCCGACCTGGCTCTACGGCCACGAGCCGGTCGGCCGCTTCGCCTCCCACATCGCCAAGTACTTCGCGAACTCGATCCGCGAGGACGGGCTGCTGCGCGTCGCCGGCGCCGGGATCGTCTTCTCGCCCGGCGGCGCCGGAACCGTCCAGGAGATCTTCCAGGACCTCGCGGTCAACGCCTACGCGCCGGCGGCGCAGCGGGCGCCGATGGTGTTCCTCGGCTCCGGGTGGTTCCGGGACAACGGCATCGCCGCGGTGGTCGAGCGGTTCGCGGCGGCGGCCGAGCCGCCGTTCGACGACCTGGTCACGATCACCGACTCCGTCGAGACCGCGGTCGCGGCGATCGCCGAGCCGGCGCTTGCTTGAGAACTAGGAACGGACGAGCTTCTTGTAGGTGATCCGGTGCGGGCGATCCGCCTCGGCGCCGAGCTCGGCGTGGCGGTGCTCCTCGTAGGCCTCGAAGTTGCCCTCGAACCAGCGGACCTGCGAGTCGCCCTCGAAGGCGAGCACGTGGGTGGCGATCCGGTCGAGGAACCAGCGATCGTGTGAGATCACGACTGCGCAGCCGGCGAACTCGAGGAGCGCCTCCTCGAGCGCCCGCAGGGTGTCGACGTCGAGGTCGTTGGTCGGCTCGTCGAGGAGGAGGACGTTGCCGCCACTCTTCAGCAGCTTCGCTAGGTGGAGCCGGTTGCGCTCGCCGCCCGACAGGGTCCCGACCCTGCGCTGCTGGTCGGAGCCCTTGAAGTTGAAGCCGCTCGCGTACGCCCGCGAGTTCATCCGCAGGGCGCCGACCTCGATCTCGTCGAGGCCGTCGGAGATCTCCTCCCAGACGGTCTTCTCGCCGTCGAGGGCGTCGCGCGACTGGTCGACGTAGGCGAGCTCGACGCTATCGCCGACCCGGAGCTCACCGCCGTCGGGCTGCTCGTCGCCGACGATCATCCGAAACAGGGTCGTCTTGCCGGCACCGTTGGCCCCGATCACACCGACGATCCCGGCTCGCGGCAGCGAGAAGGAGAGATCCTCGATCAGGAGCCGGTCGCCGAATCCCTTGCGGAGCCCGTCGGCCTCGATGACGACGTCGCCGAGGCGCGGTCCGGCCGGGATCTGGATCTGCACGTTCTCGCGCTTGACGGTCTGCTGCTCGGCGAGCATCTCCTCGTAGCGGGCGAGCCGCGCCTTCGACTTCTTGCGCCTTCCCTTCGGGTTCTCGCGCACCCACTCGAGCTCGGACGCGATCGTTCGCTGCCTGGCGGCGTCGGCCCGCTCCTCGTGGGCGAGCCGCTCCTGCTTCTGCTCGAGCCAGGAGGAATAGTTGCCCTTGAAGGGGATGCCGCGGCCGCGGTCGAGCTCGAGGATCCAGCCGGCGACGTTGTCGAGGAAATAGCGATCGTGGGTGACGGCGACGATCGTCCCCTTGTAGTCCTCGAGGTGCTTCTCGAGCCAGGCGACCGACTCGGCGTCGAGGTGGTTGGTCGGCTCGTCGAGGAGGAGCAGGTCGGGAGCGCTGAGCAGGAGCCGGCAGAGCGCCACCCGGCGCCGCTCGCCGCCCGAGAGCGTGGTGACGTCGGCATCAGGCGGAGGCAGCCGCAGCGCGTCCATCGCCGCCTCGAGCATGACGTCCAGGTTCCACGCGTCGGCGGCATCGATCCGATCCTGGAGCCGGGCGAACTCAGCGGCGGTCTCGTCCGAGTAGTTCATCGACAGCTCGTTGAATCGGTCGAGCAGGTCGCGGAGCTCGCGAACGCCGTCCTCGACGTTGCCGCGCACGTCCTTGTCCGGGTCGAGCTGCGGCTCCTGCTCCAGCATCCCGGCCGTTGCCTTCGGGTGCAGGGCGGCCTCGCCGCGGTAGCCGTCGTCGAGGCCGGCCATGATCCGCAGCAGCGACGACTTGCCGGCGCCGTTGTAGCCGAGGACGCCGATTCGGGCGCCGGGATAGAAGCTCAGCGAGATGTCTTCGAGCACCTTCCCCTTCGCCGGGAAGGTCCGCGAGACCTTGTACATCGAGTAGATGTATTCGGTGGGTGGGGCAGCCATTCGGCGGCTCAGGATAGAGGCGCCGGTACGCGGGCTGTACGGTCGCGCGGCGATGAGCGCTCCCTCCGGCTCCGACCGGCCGAAACCGCCGCGGCCGCCGGCCGCATCCGGGTCGCTGCTGCCGATCGAGACCGAGCGGCTGCTTCTCCGTGCCTTCGAGCCCGGCGACATCGACGCCCTCGCCGCCCTGCATGGCGATCCGCTGCTGACCCGCTGGGTTCCGTGGGGGCCGCGGTCGCGGGCCCAGGTCGAGGAGGTCCTGCGGCGGAAGATGGCCAAGACCACGATCGAGGCCAGTGGCGACGGGCTCGGCGTCGCGCCGGTCGTCAAGGGCGAGGAGGGTTCTGGGGCGATCGGCGACTTCACGCTGCACTGCGCGAGCCTCGAGCACTCCACGGCCGAGATCGGTTGGATGCTGCTCGCCGAGCATCAGGGCCGGGGCCTGGCTGCCGAGGCCTGCGAGGCGATCCTCCGGCTCGCGTTCGAGGATCTCGGCTTCCACCGCGTGTTCGCCAGGATCGAGGTTCGGAACGACGCGTCGCTGCGGCTGGCGGAGAAGCTCGGGATGCGACGCGAGGCCCACTTCGTCGAGAACGAGTGGATTCGCGGCGAGTGGCAGAGCGAGATCGTCTACGCGATGCTCGCCCGCGAGTGGAGCGTCCGCCGCGACCCGTGAGTGGTCGCCGGCTGCAGCGATCCTGGGATACTGCGGCCGGGATGGGCCGGAGGAAGCTGACAGCGTTCGGAGCCGCTGCCGCGGTCGCCGTCGCGGCCCTCGCCGGCGCCGCCGCCGCGACTGCGCTCGACGACTGCCCGACCCAGCCGCGGGGCCACGCGATCCACACGGCGAGCGGCATCTTCGAGTCGGTCGCCTTCGACGGGCGCGGCCGGCTCTTCTTCACGAACTCGACGGCCGGCGAGCTGCTGATGATCCGACGCTCGGGCGCAAAGCCGACGGTCGTCCTCGACGGGATCGATGCCCCCGGCGGCATCGTCTTCCGCCGCAACGGGAACGTTCTCGTCGGCTACGGCGACAGCATCGCCCAGGGGAGCGACGGGGAGGAGAACCCGGAAGCCGGCCTGATCGAGGTCGACCCGCGGACCGGCAAGAGCCACGTCTACGTCGACGGCCTGCAGATGGCGAACGGCGTCACCCGCGGTCCAGGCGGGCAGATCTTCGCCTCGACCGACTTCGGCACCGGGGTCGACCGGGTGCTGGACGGCGTCGTCGAGCTCGCCTGGGCGCCGCTCGACAGCTCGAACGGGATGGTCGTCGACCGCGGCAAGCGCAACCTGTTCGTCAACCAGACATTCACGCCGGTCCCGACGATCGCCAGGGTGCCGCTCGACGATCCGACCGGGGCGCGGCCCTGGTTCACCGCTCCCGACGAGCCGGGAGCGTTCCTCGACGGGCTGACCCGCGACCCCGACGGCAACCTCTACGCGGCCGCGAACGGCGGCGGCGCCGTCTGGAAGGTGAGCGGCCGGACCGAGGGCTGCGTCCTCTGGCAGGGACAGCCGTTCCCGAGCGGCCCCAGCGACGTCGCCTTCGGCCGTGGCAAGGGCCGGTTCCCGAAGGGGAGCCTGTTCGTGACCACCTTCGGCGGCAAGCTGATCCAGCTCCGCCACGCGCGCTGAGCCTCCGCGCCGTGGTCTGACCGCTTCCTGCCGCAGGCGACCCTGCCTCACCGCCCGGCATCGGTGCGACGCTAGCCTGTGTGCATGGCTTCGAAGCGGCAGATATTCGTCGGCGGCGTGCCGATCGGCGGCGGCGCCCCGGTCGCCGTGCAGACGATGACCAAGACCGAGACCGCCAACCTCGAGGCGACCATGAAGCAGATCCGGACGGTCGCCGACGCCGGGGCGGACCTCGTCCGTGTCGCGGTGCCCCGCGAGAAGGATGCCGACGCGCTGCGGACGATCGTCAAGGAGTCGCCGATCCCGGTCATTGCCGACATCCACTTCAACCACACGCTGGCGCTGAAGGCGATCGACGCCGGCGCCGACTGCATCAGGCTCAACCCCGGCAACATCGGCGGCCGCGACAAGGTCGCCGAGGTGGCGCTGAAGGCGACCGAGGCGGACGTGCCGATGCGGATCGGCGTCAACTCCGGCTCGCTCCCCAAGCACCTGCACGCGCTCGAGCGCGAGGCGCCGGTCGAGGCCCTCGTCGCCGCCGCGGTC
>DASTTY010000065.1:0-42674 GCA_035759925.1 Solirubrobacterales bacterium | reverse complement strand
CAGGCCGCACCGGCGATCGGGTTCGACGAGGTGACGAACGGATAGGTCCCGTGGTCGAGGTCGAGCAGCGTCCCCTGGGCGCCCTCGAAGAGGACCGAGCGGCCGGCGTCGAGCTCGTCCCAGCAGATCCGGGCGGTGTCGGCGATGTGGTGCTCGAGCCGGTGGCCGTAGGTGACGTACTCCTCGGTCATCGAGTGGAGGTCGAGCTCGGGGTCCTTGGCGTGTGGCCGCAGGAGCTGCCGCTTCGGCTCCATCGCCGCCATGATCTTCTTGCGGAGGATCTTCTCGTCGAGCAGGTCCTGGACGCGGATTCCGAGGCGCGCCGACTTGTCCGCGTAGGCAGGGCCGATCCCGCGCTTCGTCGTGCCGATCTTGCTGCTCCCGAGGCGCGCCTCGCCGGCCGTGTCGAGGAGCACGTGGTAGGGCATGATCATGTGCGCGTTGGCGGAGATCCGCAGGTTCGAGACCGGCACGCCGCGACGCTTCAGCGCTTCGATCTCGTCGGTGAGGATCTTCGGATCGATGACGACGCCGTTGCCGATCGCGCAGAGCGTCCCGTCGTGAAGGATCCCCGAGGGGACGAGGTGAAGCTTGAACTCCTCGTCGTCGCGGACGATCGTGTGGCCGGCGTTGTTTCCGCCCTGAAAGCGGACGACGACGTCAGCCCGCTCGGCGAGCAGGTCTGTCACCTTCCCTTTCCCCTCGTCGCCCCACTGGGCGCCAACGATCACCAATCCCGGCATGTCGGTCGCGATTATGAAGGTTGCGCTGGACCCGCACCGGGCGCCATCTCGACCCGGCGATCCTGGCCGAACAGCGGCAGCGGGTTGCCGTCGCACATCTCGACCAGACGCGAGACCGTCCGAGCGCCGACCTGGGCGGTCAGCTCCGGCTCCTCCAGGTTCGTCGTGAAGACGATCGACCGCTCGTCGTTGTAGCGGCGGTCGACGATCGCGTAGAGCTGTTCGAGCACCCAGTCGGTGCTCCGCTCGGCGCCGAGGTCGTCGAGGTGGAGGAGATCGACCGAGACGAGCCGGTCGAAGAACGCCAGGTAGCCGTCCTCGCCGCTTTCGGCATCGAAGGTCTGTCGGATCCGGGCCAGCAGCGCCGGCGTCGAGTAGATCGCGACGGTCCGCCCGGCGTCGATCGCAGCCTTAGAAGCGAGCATCGCCAGCGTCGTCTTCCCGGTGCCCGGCCCGCCCATCAGCCAGAGTCCGTGCCCGGCGTCGAGCTGCTCGTCGATCGTCTCGCAGTAACGGCGGACCGCGCCGACGGTCGCGCTCAGGCCCGGCTGGCGCGCCATCTCGGAGACCGGCGGGCGCTCGAAGGAGACGCCGCGGTAGCGCTTCGGCAGCGATCCCTTGAGACCGCTCGCGCGAGCCCGCTCGATCCGCCGTCGCCGGCAGTCGCACGGGCTTGCCGCGTCGTCCTCGTCGATCAGCCAGCCGGAGCCGTCGCAGATCCCGAGCGGACAGCTCGCCCGGGCGCTGAGCTCGCCGCCCGGGTCGGGTACCGCGACCGGTCCGCCGCCCGCACCGCCGGGCAATACCGACCGGAGCGGATCACGCTCGGCCGGCTCCTCCGGCAACGCCGCCCGCAGGCCCCCGAGCGGCCCCCGCTTCGGCTCCGCTCCGCTCACGCAGCCTCACCGGTGTCGGCCTCGGGCGCGCCCGAGTACTGCGCCGAGCTCGCCAGGTTCGCGAACTTCGGGAACTGCTCCTGGAACGCCAGCGGCACCGTCCCGATCGGCCCGTTCCGATGCTTGGCGATGATCAGGTCCGCCTCCCCCGGCCGCTCGCTCTCGTGGTTGTAGTACTCGTCGCGGTAGATGAAGGAGACGATGTCGGCATCCTGCTCGATGCTTCCGCTTTCTCTCAGGTCGCTGAGGATCGGCTGCTTGTCGGGGCGCTGCTCGGGAGCGCGGGAGAGCTGTGAGATGCCGATCACCGGCACGGCGAGCTCGCGGGCGAGGATCTTCAGGCCGCGGCTCATCTGCCCGACCTGCTCGACTCGGCCGGCGCGCGGGTCGTCGCTGCGCATCAGCTGGATGTAGTCGACGATGACGAGGCCGAGGCCGCCCTGCTGGGAGTGCAGCCGCCGGCATTTTGCACGCAGGTCGAGGAGGCTGAGGTCGGAGGAGTCGTCGATGAAGAGCGGCGTCTCGGCGAGCTCGTTGCAGGCCTTCAGGACCTTGTTCCAGTCCTTCTGGATGTTGCCCTTGCGGAGCCGGTCGGACGGGATCCGGGCCCGCGAGGCGATGAACCGGTGGGCGAGCTCGGTCTCCGACATCTCGAGCGAGAAGAACGCGACCGGGCTCTTCGTCTTCCAGGCGACGTTCTCGGCGATGTTGCAGACGAGGCTCGACTTGCCCATCGCCGGGCGGGCAGCGAGGACGATCAGGTTGCCGGGCTGAAAGCCGCCGGTGATCTCGTCGAGCTTCCTGAAGCCGGATGGGGTACCGGTCATCTGCGTTTCGCCGCTCGCCAGCTTGTCGAGCTTGTCGAGCTCGACGCCGAGGATCGCCTCCAGCGAGCTGAAGTCGCCTGCCTGCTCGGCCCGGGCGACGTTGAAGAGCAGCACCTCGGCCCGCTCGACGAGATCCTGCGCCTCGCCCTCGCGGGCCTGGACCGACTGCTGAATCGCCTGGGCGGCGCCGAGCAGCCGCCGCAGCATCGAGTTCTGCTTGACGATCTGGGCGTAGTGGCCGGCGTTGCCGGGGACCGGGGTCGTCGCTGCGAGCGAGTTGATGACGTCCTGACCGCCGGCCTCCTCGAGCTTGCCCTGGCTGCGGAGCAGCTCGGCGACGGTCAGCGCATCGACCGGCTCGCTGCGCTCGAAGAGCTCGTGGATGGCGGTGAAGATCGTCCCGTGGCGGCCGCGATAGAAGTCCTCGGCGCGCAGCCGCGCCTCCCCCATGACCGGGTCGATCGCCGCCTCCGACACCATCATCGCGCCGAGCACCGACTGCTCGGCCTCGAGGCTGTGCGGTTGCAGCAGCGGCACGGCGCCGCCGCCGGCTCCCCCTTCGATCGCTCCGTTTCCGCTCGCTTCCATGTCCCAGCGACGAAAGCACACGCGGCGGCGTGACGCGACCGCTGAAGGGCCTATTTACGGGAAAGAGCCGAAGCCGCGCGGGAATCGGCACGAAGCGGGCGCATGCGGGCGCCCGGTCGCGTCGGGCTCAGCGCGGCCCGCTAGCGCTGCTCGGCGACGATCGTCTTGACCGAGGCCGTGGCGCCACCCGGCACCTCGATCTCGACCATGTAGGTGCCGACCTCGCGGATTCCCTCCTCGAGGCGGATCCGCTTGCGGTCGATCTTCAGCCCGCGCGCCTCCTGGATCGCCTGGGCGATCTCCTTCGAGGTGACGGAGCCGAACAGGCGGCCATCCTCGCCGGCGCGATGGGTGATCGTGAGCACGGTCTTGGAGAGCAGCGCCGCAGTCTCGCCGGCTCGCTCGAGCGCCTCGCGGGCAGCCTTGTCGGCGGCCTCGCGGCGCCGCTGCGCCTCCTCGAGGGCACCCTTCGTCGCCGGCTGGGCGAGCTTGCGGGGGACCAGGTAGTTGCGGAGATAGCCGGGCGAGACGTCGATCGCGTCGCCGGCTTCGCCGAGCCCGTCGACCTCCTCGAGAAGAATCGCCTGCGCCATCGCCCTCGCTCCGGTCTAACGGTCGCCGACGTAGGGCAGCAGCGCCACCTCGCGGGCCCGCTTGACGGCGAGCGCGAGCTGCTGCTGATGGCGCCGGGAGAGCCCGGTGACCCGCCGCGAGCGGATCTTGCCCCGGTCGGAGATGAACCGGCGAATCAGCGCCAGGTCCTTGTAGTCGATGTTGTCGACCGGGATCCGCGTGTACTTGCGCGGGCGGTTGCGGTCGAGACCGCGGCGACCGCCCCGGCGCGGTGGTGCCGTGGCGGCCATCAGCGGACCACGCTCTGGTTCGAAAGCTGCTTCATGCGGCGGTGGATCATAGGGACACCGCCGTGTCGGCGCTTATCTACTCGACGCCGTTCGCGCTCAGAACGGGATGTCGTCGTCGCCACCGCCGCCGCCGGCGTGGGCGCCGACCGGGTCAGCGTCCGGGAAGTCCGTGTCGCCCGGGACGTCCGAGGTCGTCGCGAACCCCTGGTCGGAGGCCTGCTGCCCGCCACCGTTGTCGCCGCGGCTGCCGAGGAACTGCACGGTATCGGCGACGATGTCCACCGATTGGCGCTTGGTCCCGTCCTTGGCGTCCCACTCACGCCATTCGAGCCGGCCGTCGATCGCGACCGGACGGCCCTTCGAGAGGTACTGAGCGCAGTTCTGTCCCTGCGCGCCCCAGACGGTCACGTCGAAGTAGTTCGGCTTGTCGACCCACTGGTCGCCCTGCTTGCGGCGGGTGTTGACCGCGATCCGCAGGCTGCAGACCGAGTTCCCGGTGCTGCCGATCGTTCGCAGCTCCGGGTCCCTCGTCAGGTTGCCGGTCACCGTGACGCGGTTGATGTTGCTGGCTGCCACTTCGTGCTCCTTCTGATTGCTTGAGACCCCTCCGAGTCTAGGCAACCCCTCACACGGGAAATCCGCCCCCGCGACGATGAAGCCGGAACTACCGGGAAAGCCGCGGCGCGGCGCTACTCGGAGTCAGCGCCGGCGGCTGCCGGAGCGGGCTCGGCGGAGCCCCGATCGCGTCCGCGATCACCGCCGGAGTCCTCGTCGAAGCGGCGCCGGGAGCCGCGGCCGCCCTCGCGACCGCGACCGCGCTCGTCTTCGTCGCGGCGCATGATCTGCTCGGTGTCGGGCGGGACCATCACCGGCGAATCCGCGTCGGTCTTGAAGATCCGGAAGCGGAGCACGCCGTCGGTGATCTTCAGCGAGTGGTCGAAGTCGTCGAGGAGGTCGCTGCCGCCGTTGAACTTGAAGAAGCGGTAGTCGGCCGACTCGCGCTTGTCGATCTGGTACGCCATCTTCCGCAGGCCCCAGTTGTCCTCGTGGAGGATCTCGCCGCGCGAGTCGAGCTTCGACTTGACGTCGGCGGCGATCTTGTCGCGCTGCTCGTCCCCGGCCTCGGGGTCGAGCATCAGGATCATCTCGTAGGTGAGGTCGGCCATCGGCGGCGGAGGACTATAGCGGCCCCGGGGATGGTCGATCCCCGGGGATCGTGCGCGCGAGGGTGCGCGGCACCGAGCCGGGCGTGGTCGGGCGACGAGCTCGTGCCTGGAAGGCACGGGCGAGGAGCACGGGCGCGATCCGGCGAAGTGTGTCCGTGCGGCATTCGCGCGTGCGAGCTCGGGGGGTCGACCGTCCCGAGGGCGGGGAGCGGGGCGAAGGGCGCCACGGCGGGGTTCGACGGGGCATGGCCGGCATGAGCATCAGCTGGCGGCACGCGGCCCGCGCGCTCGGCCTCGCCGTGGCCGCGGTCGCCGTGCTGGCGCTGCTTCCGTCGCTCCTGCGCACGCCGGAGCCGCCGCCGCTCGCCCCCGACGTCGGGCTGAGCGGGTATGCCGACGCCGCGCCCCCGGTGGTCGAGCGACGGGGCGACGAAACACCCGATCGCAGCGACCGGAAGAGGCGCGGGCGAAAGCGTGGCGACGGACGCAGGGATGATCGGCATCGAAAGGGAGACGGGCGCGAGCGACGGGCACCGGGCGGGCGTGGAAAGAACGAGAAGCCGCGAGACGACGCGGAATCGGACCCGAGCCCGACGCCTTCCGCGGTGCCGGCTTCCTCGCCGCAGGCTCCGCCGCCGCCGGCGCCTGACCAGGCCCCACCCCCGGCTCCGGCCCCCGCGGCCCCGCTCCCGGCCCCGGCCCCTGCACCGACTCCCACACCGCCGCCGGAGCCCGCCGGTCCGCCTCCGGGCGTCCGTCAGTTCGGCCCCTGAACTGTGGTGGGATGCGGATTTACCCTCCAGGAGAGGGGAAATCCGCGACCGGGCGACACGGCCGACCGGGCCACCGGCACCCGAAACCGCCGATCGCTACGAGCCGCGCTTCGCCTTGATGTCGGCGAGCTGGTCGTCCACCCAGTCGCCGGGATCGCGAGCATCGACGATCTCGCGCAGCTTGTCGGCGCGCTCGCGGCGCTCGATCCAGTCCATGCTCAGCGCCCGGTGGATCGCCTCCGCCTGCTCCTCGATGTCGAACGGATTGACGCTGAGCGCGCACTCGCCGAGCTCCTCGTGGGCGCCGGTGTTCTCGGACAGCATCAGGACCCCGTCGCGGGTGTTGACCGCCGGCGCCTCCTTGGCGACCAGGTTCATGCCGTCGAAGAGCGAGTTGACCATCAGCAGGTCGAAGTGCTTGTAGCGGGCGACCGCCTCGTGGAAGTTCTCGTAGATCCGCAGGTCGATCGGCATCCAGTCGGTGGTCCCGTGGCGGTGGTTGACGACCGCGACGAGCGCCTCGATCCGCTCCAGGTACTCCTGGTACTCGGCGACGTCCTGCCGCGAAGGCTGCAGGTGGGCGATGAACGTGACCCGCTCGTGGAACTCGGGGTGATCGGTGAGGAATTGATCGAAGGCGGTGAAGCCGCGGAGGACGTTCTTGGAGAGGTCGGCGCGGTCGACCCGGATGATCAGGTGCTCGCGGCGGCGGGCGAGCAGCTCGCGCTCGTAGTCGGCGACCTCCTCGGTGGCGGCGACGCGGCGGAGGCGCTCGGCGTCGATCCCGAGCGGGTAGGCGCGGATCCAGATCTCGCGGTCGCCGTAGCGGACGATCTCGTTGCGGTAGTCGACCTCGCAGCCGACCAGCTCCCGGCAGCAGTCGAGGAAGTTGTGGACGTAGGCCGAGGTGTGAAAGCCGATGATGTCGTTCGAGAGCAGGCCGTCGAAGATCTCGTCGCGCCACTCGCGGGGCAGGATCCGCCAGGCGTCGGGATGCGGCCAGGGGATGTGGACGAAGTGGTGGAGGATCGCGTCGGGCCGGGCGGCGCGGACGCTCGCCGGCGCCGTGTAGAGGTGGTAGTCGTGGAACATCACGAGCGGCTCGGCCTCACCGTCGAGCCGCTTCAGCACCGCCTTGGCGATGTCGTCGTTGACGGCCTTGTAGCCGTAGCGCCACGCCGCCTTCTCGTCGGCACGGATGTCGGGCGCGTTCGAGAGGTCCCAGAGGTAGTGCTGGGTGAACCAGAGCTGCGGGTTCGAGATGACGCTGTAGAAGAGCTCGTACGCGGTCGGGTCGGAGGCGACGAGATCGACCCGGTAGGAGCCGCCCTCGAGCTCGATCTCGGTCGGCCCGCCCGCCTCGCGGGCGACGGCGACGTCCTCCTCGGTCATCGCCGAGGCGATCCAGAGCACCTCGCGATGGGTGGCGAGCCCGGTCAGCGCCGTCACCAGCCCGCCGCCGCCGCGGGTGATCACCCGGTTGCCGTCGGGATCGCGGTCGAACTCGGCGGGCCCGCGGTTCGAGACGATGATCAGCGGCTTCGACTCGTTGGGCACGTCCGCAGGCTATCGACGCGGGGCGGGCGGGCGGCCCCGGATCAGCTCGGCCCGGCCGCCCGGAGCCGCTCGATGCCGGCGTCGAGCGAGGCGATGATGGCCGCGTGCAGCTCGGCGTTGGCTGCGCAGACGCACGACATCTGGAAGTCGTGGCCGGAGCCGAGCAGCGGCCGATCGCCGAGCGGGTGCCCGCTCGCGTCGGTGACGACGGCTCCCGCCTCGTCGAGGATCAGGGCGGCGGCGGCGAGGTCGTAGGGCGAGTTGTTGAGGATCGCGCCCCGGCCGACCCGCTCGAACTCGGCCCGGACCCAGTCGACCTCGTCGATCATCCGCGGCCCCGGCTCGACGTAGGCGTCGAGCTGGCCGGTGACGAGCCGGGTCATGTCGTAGGTGGCCGAGCCGAGGTCGAAGGTCCCGCCCGAGACCGACGAGCCGTCGAGCAGCTCAGCGAGCACGACCGCGGTCGGCACGACCGGCCGGCCCCGGAACCCGTAGGTCCAGAGCATCCGCTCGGTGCTCCTCTCGGCCGACAGCCGCGGGGCCGGCTCGACGCCGGCGCCGCGGATCGCCAGGAAGCGCTGCCCGGACTTGATCTCGGCGACGCAGCCGACCTCGACGTCCGCCATCCGCGGGTCGCCGCCGAACGGCGCCGCCGCGACCGAGACGCAGGCCGACTCGAGCCCGGCCAAGGCCGGACGCGTCCCGTCGATCGGGTCGACGACGAGGACCCAGCGCGGCTCGCCGGCGGGCACGACCAGGCCGCGATCCTCCGAGTAGAAGGCGACGTCGGGCGCCCGCTCGGCGAGGAACGCCTCCATCCGCGCCTCGGCACGCTCGTCGATCGCGAACGTGACGTCCCCCCCGGCGCCGTCGCCGGAATGCGCGCGTCCCTCGTCGCGGCCGAGGTGCGGGAGGACGATCTCGCGCAGGTCCGCGGCCAGTTCCGCGACCAGCGGGCCGAGCGGGTGGTCGGAGATCACGACCCGGGTCGCGCCCCGAGCGTCACGTCGACGTCCATCTCCTTGCCGTCGCGGATGATCGTCAGGGTCACCTCGTCACCGGGGTTGTAGGTGGCGATCAGCCGCGAGAGGTCGTTCTCGGCGACCAGCTTCTGCCCGTCGACGGCGACGATCGTGTCGCCGCCGACGATCACCTGGCGCCCCTGGAACTCGACCTTGTCGTCCTTCGAGCCGCCGCGCAGGCCGGCCTCGTCGGCGGGGCCGCCGGAGACGACGCTCGAGATCAGCGAGCCGGTCGGCGCATCGATCCCGAGCTTGTCGGCGAGCTGCGGGTAGAGCGGCTGGCTGCGCACACCGATATAGGCGTACTCGACCTTGCCGTTGGAGCGCAGCTGGTCGATCGAGCGCTTGACGAGGTTGATCGGAACCGCGAAGCCGACGCCCTCGTTGCCGCCCGAGGTCGTGTTGATCTGCTGATCGATCCCGATCACCTTGCCGTCGCTGCCGATCAGCGGTCCGCCCGAGTTGCCGGGGTTGATCGAGGTGTCGGTCTGGATCGCTCCGTCGATCTTGAACTGGGTGAGCGAGTCGATCGAACGGTCGGTGGCGGAGACGATCCCGACCGACAGCGACTGCTCCTGGCCGAAAGGGCTGCCGATCGCGGCGACCGGGGCGCCGACCTGGACGCTGTCGGAGTCGCCGAGCTCGATCGGGTTCAGGTCGAGACCGTCGGGATCGACCTTGATCAGCGCGACGTCGGCGTTCGGATCGATGCCGAGGATGTCGGCCGGGACCTGGTTGCGGTCGCCGAACTCGACGTAGACCTCGTCGGCTTCGTTGATCGGCTGACCCCCGCCCGCTTCGGTGGCGTCAGTGACGACGTGCGCGTTGGTGACGATCTCGCCGTTGTCGTTGATCACGAACCCGGACCCCTGCCCCGCCGAGGTCGGGTCGGCGGCGTCGCCGATGATCGAGAGGATCGTGACGACGCTCGGCGCGGCCTCGGAGTAGATCGCCTGCGGGTCGAAGCCGGTCCCCTGAGCGAGGACGGGCCTGCTGCTGCCGGAGTCTGAAGTCGTCGTCGTCGTTGTGGTGGTCGCCACGGCGCTGCCGGTTCCGTCCGAGTCCGAGCCGCCGCAGGCCGCGACGCCGATGCTGAGCACCAGCGCCGCGATCCCGGCAAGCAGGGCCGGGACGATCCGCCGACTTGTCGGCCTCACGCCGGCGCTCCCAGCGACCCGCCCAGCTCGCTGCTCCGAGCGGCGCCGGCGGGAGGAAGGATCAGGCTGAACGACGCGCCGCGGCCGCGGCGCGGATCGAGGATCACGTCGCCGCCCATCGCCCGGGCGAGCTCACGGGCGATCGCGAGACCGAGTCCGGAGCCGCTGACGGCGTCGGCGGTGTAGAAGCGGTCGAAGATCCGATCGCGCGATCGCGGATCGATCCCGGGACCGTCGTCGGAGACGGTCAGGCGGGCTTCGCTGGCGGTGCTCGTTGGGCTGATCTCGATCTCCGTTCCCGGCGCCGTGTGCTTGAGCGCGTTGTCGATGAGAATACGCAAGATCTGCGCCGTCCTCGCAGGATCGGCTTGGGCAAGCGGTTCTCGCGCCGGCTCGGCGAGACCGACGCTGGAGTCGTGCCGCTCCGCCGCCGCCGCGAACTCCGCCGCGACCTCCGCGGCGACGCGGCTCAGATCGATCTGCTCGCTCTGCAGGCTGAGCGCGTCGGCGTCGAGCCGGGAGAGGTCGAGGAGGTCGGTCGAGAGCTTCGTCAGCCGTTCGATCTGTCCCCGCATCGTGCGCACGAACTCGCGCCTCGTCTCGGCATCGGGCTCGGGATCGTCGTCGAGCAGCTCGATGAACCCGCCGAGCGAGGCGATCGGCGTGCGCAGCTCGTGGGAGGCGTTGGCGATGAAGTCGCGACGGGCCGTCTCGAGCCCGCGCAGGCGGCGGCGCATCTGCTCGAGCGTTTCGGCGAGCTGGCCGAGCTCGTCGCTGGAACCGACCGGAATCGGGGCGCTGAAATCGCCCTGCGCGACCCGCTGCGCCGCCTCCTCGAGGCGACAGATGCGGCGCGCGTGGTAGCCGGCGGCAATGAACGCCGCGAGCAGCGACGCGGCGAGCGCGATCGCGCCGGCGATCAGGGTCTGGCGGCGGATCAGCGCCACGTTCGCCTCGACGTCGTCGAGCGGCGTCGAGAGCACGATCACCCAGCCGGGATCGCCGGCGGCGGCGATGCTCCGGCCCGGTCCGGGCGCGTCGCCGGCCACCGGGAACGCGGTCTCGCCGATCCGGCTGCCGTCGACCGTCTCGATGCCGGAGCGGACGTCGTTGGCCGCCGCGGCCCCGGTCGCGGCCGGGTAGTCGGGGGCGAGCGCCTCGCTCTCGAGCTCGGAGTCGGCGATCACGAACGCCGGCTCGCCACCGCGCAGGCCGAGCAGCGTGATCCGCGAGTCGACGTTGGCGGCGGTGCGGCGGACGAGCGCCGCCAGCTCCCGCTGCTCGAGGCCGCGCTTCGCCGCCGAGCGGAGCCGGTCGAGCTCCTCGCTGCCCTGCTGCTCGAGACGGTCGAGCCGCTCCGACTCGAGCCGCGAGCTGAGCTGCGGGACGACGTAGAGATAGACGAACCCGATCGCCATCGCCGTGATCGCGAAGAACAGGACGACGAGCCGCGTCCGGACGCTGTCGAACCGCGAGACCGGCCGGCCGCGCTGCATCTCAGCCGAGCTCCTCGTCGCGGAATCGGTAGCCGACGCCGCGCACCGTCAGCAGGTATTCGGGCTGCTTCGGCTCCGGCTCGATCTTCTCGCGGAGGTGGCGGATGTGGACGTCGATCGTGCGCGGGTCGCGGTAGGTGCTGTCGCCCCAGATCCGCTCGAGCAGGGCCCGGCGCTCGAAGACGTGACCGGGACTGCGGGCGAGCGCCGCGAGCAGCTCGAACTCGACGTAGGTGAGCTGGACGCGCTCGCCGGCGAAGGTGACCTGGCGCCGGCCCGGGTCGACGGTCAGCTCTGCGGCGGTGATCGGCCCCTCCGCGGTCTCGTCGCCGGACATCCGTGTCCGCCGCAGCGCCGCCTTGACCCGGCTGCGGAACTCGCGGACGCTGAACGGCTTGGTGATGTAGTCGTCGGCGCCGATCTCGAGGCCGAGCACCTTGTCGACCTCGTCGTCGCGGGCGGTCAGCATGATGATCGGCACCTGGCTGCGGGAGCGGAGCCGGCGGCAGACCTCGATCCCGTCGATTCGCGGCATCATCACGTCGAGGACGACGAGATCGAAGCGCCCGCCGGCGAACTCGTCGAGCCCCTCGCGACCATCGCGGGCGACCACGACCTCGTAGCCCTCCTTGCGGAGCGGGTACGCCAGAAGCGTCTGAATCGACTCCTCGTCGTCGACGAGGAGGATGCGAGCCGAGGCTTCGGCCATGCGGAGAGGTTAGTTTCACCGCCCCACCGATGTTCGACCCGAGGATCTACCGCGCCGCACTGCTGCCCGCGCTCGTCGCGTTCGTCGTGCTCATGTTCTCGTTCGCGCCGGTACCGGACCCGCTCGAGCCCCCGGTCGCGACCTCGACGTTCGACGGGTCCGAGGCAGCCCGGACGGCACGCTCGATCGTCGCCCTCGCCCCCGACCGGACGCCGGGCTCGAGCGGCGACCGCGCCACCGCCGACCTCGTCCAGGAGCGCTTCTCGGCGATCGAGGGCGGCGAGGTCTCGACGCAGTCGTTCGACTCGAGCTTCGACGGCGAGGACGTCAAGCTCGAGAACGTCATCCTCACCCTGCCCGGGATCTCCGACCGGACGATCCTGATCGTCGCCGCCCGCGACTCGGCCGAGGGCCCGGGCGCGACGACGAGCGCTTCGGCGACGGCGACCCTGCTCTCCCTCGCCGACGACCTCGGCCGCTCGCGCCGCAAGCAGACCATGATCTTCGCCTCGACCGACGGCGGCAGCGACGGGACCGAGGGGGCGACGCGGCTGATCGAGGCGCTCCCGCACCGCGACGCCGTCGAGGAGGCGATCGTGATCTCCCAGCCCGGCGTTCCCGACCCGCAGCCGCCGTTCGTGATCGGCTCCGGCTCCGGCGCAGACAGCCCGTCGGCCCAGCTCATCCAGACAGCGCGAGACATCGCCTCCGGCAACTTCGACGAGCGTGACCCCGCTCCCGGGGCCTGGGTCGGGCTCGCCCGGCTCGCCTACCCGGCCGGGCTCGGCGAGCAGGTGGCGCTGCGCCGGGCCGGGATCGAGGCGATCGCGCTGAGCGCCCACGGGGAACGCCGGCTCCCTGCATCCGAGGACGTCCCCGACGCGATCTCCGCGGACACGCTCGCAGCCTCGGGCGCGACGGCGCTCGAGCTGATCCTCACCCTCGATCACACCGACCGCCCCCTCGACGAAGGCCCCGACGACTACGTCCGGGTCGGCGGCAACCTCGTCCCCGGCTGGAGCATCTCGCTGCTCGCCGTCGCCCTGCTGCTGGCGCCGCTACTGACCGCGGGCGACACCTGGTTGCGCGAGCACCGCAACGACTGGCGCGTCCGCAAGACCCTGTTCTGGGCGGCCGAGCGGGTGCTGATCCCGCTGGCGGCGCTGCTGCTCATCTACCTGTTCGGGCTGATCGGTCTCGTCCCCGACCCTGCCTTCCCCTACGACCCGGCGCTGCACACCGCCGGCGCGGCCGGCCCGGTCGCCTTCGCAGCGCTCGCCGGAGCGGTCGCGATCGCGGTCCTGCTCGTCCGGCCGATGCGGACGCCGCTCGACGCCGAGCCTCAGACCCTTGCGGCCGCGGCGGGCCTGCTCACCGGACTGTCGGTGCTCGGCATCTGGCTGCTCAACCCGTACCTGGCGCTGCTCCTGGCGCCGACGGCGCACGTCTGGCTGCTCGCCGCCCGCGCCTCGGGCCCGCCCCGCGCCGGCGTCCTCGCGACCGCCGCCACGATCTCGCTGCTCCCCGCCCTCGTCGGCTTCGTGACGATGACGACCGAGCTCGACCTCGGCCTCTCCGCCCCCTGGCATCTGCTCCTGATGATCGCCGACGGCGAGGTCGGGGTGCTCCTGAGCGTCCTCTGGTGCGGGGTGCTCGGCGGCCTGATCGCCTGCATCTCAGCCGCCGGCGGGACCGCGCGAACGACGCCGCCGCTCGGCCCGCGGGGAAGCCTCCGCGGCGCCGGCAGCCACGTCGGTCCCGGCGCCCTCGGGTCGAGCCCGCCCGCCGACCGCCGCCACACCTAGACGACGGATCTAGGGGCTCGAGCCCCTTTCACCTGGGGGGTCGAGACGTTCGTGGATGGGTGTGGACGCGCTTCTGGACGCGACGCTGGACGCTCGTCCGAAGCCGCTAAAGGGGGTGCGGGCGGAGTCGATGTGGGCGGTAGCAGTCCAGTCCCCGAGCAGAGTCAGGAAACGAGACGAGCAAGTTCAAATGCGTGCCGATGATGAACAGCTCGAAGTCGTCCAGAGGCAGGTCTCCCGCGGCGAGTACGAGGTCAACTCGCAGCGAGTCGCGATGGCCATCCTCGAACGGATCGGCGTGATCCAGACCCGCGTTCCCGTCAGGGAGCGCGGAAGTGGTCGTGCCCTCCTGGGCGAACTGAGCGTCCCCCGGGAAGCCTGAGCCGAACCGTCGCGCCGGCATCGATCCGGCCGATCTCGGTGAGCGCGATCCCGCAGCGCTGCGCCGCCGCGAGGCAGGCGCCGAGGCGCGCGCGCGGGATCGCGCAGAGCAACTCGTAGTCCTCGCCCCCGGAGACGACGAGCTCGACGGGATCGCGCCCGGCCGCGGCCGCCACCTCGGCGACGCCCGGCGCCACCGGCACCCGGTCGATCTCGATCTCGAGCCCGACCGATGAAGCCGCGGCGAGGTGCTCGGCCTCGGCCCCGAGGCCGTCGGAGACGTCGATCATCGCCGTCGCCCCGGCTGCGGCGAGCTCCGGTCCGAGGGCGAGCCGCGGCTCAGGGGCGAGCTGTCGCGCCCGGGCCGCTGCGGCGGCCTCGTCGGGCACGTCGGCGGCGAGCTCGGGATGCTCGAGCAGCATCAGCCCCGCGGCCGCCCCCCCGAGCGCCCCGCTGACGCAAACGGCCTCGCCCGCCGTGGCGCCGGCACGGCCGACGATCCGCTCCGCGTCCGGCGCCGTGCCGATCGCGGTCACGGCGACCGCGAGGACCGCCGAGGCGGTCAGATCGCCGCCGAGCAACGCCGCCCCGGACCGCTCGGCGACTTCGGCGAGGCCGTCGCTGAGCTCGAGCGCCTCGTCGCGATCGAGGTCCTCGGGAACGCCGACCCAGACGTAGAGCTCGGCGGGCTCGGCCCCCATCGCGGCGAGGTCGCTGAGCGCCGCGCCCGCCGCCTTGCGGCCGATCGCCCGCGGCGGGCACCAGCGGCGCCGGAAGGCGACCCCGTCGACGATCGCGTCGATGCTGACCGCCCGGACGCTGCCGTCGGCCGCGGCGATGACGGCGGCGTCGTCGCCGATCCCGATCCGGACGCCCTCGCGGCTGGCGCCGGCGGCCTCGCCGAGCCGGTCGCGGATCGCCGCGATCAGTTCGAACTCGGGGGAGCTGCGCATGCGCGGCTCGTTCACAGTGTCACCGGGACTCCGTTGATCGCCTGGAAGATCGTGATCACGATGGTCGCACCGATCAGCGCCCGGTCGCGGGAGACGGCGGCGAGGGGCAGCAGCCAGATCAGATACCAGGGGACGATGTAGGCGGAGGCGACGAGAACGGCGAGCGCGGCCCAGCCCGCGGCCCGGACCCAGTCGAAGCCGCGCGCCACGGCGACGATCAGCCAGGCGAGGGCGAGGGCGAGTCCGACGCCGAGGACCGCGCGGAGCAGGTCGACGTCGAGGCCGCTCGCGCGCGCGAGCGTCGCCGGGACGCTCCAGCGGCTGACCCTGCCCTGGTTGCCGCCGGCGACCGAGAGCGCCTCGCCGACGTCGGCGCCGAAGACGACCAGCGAGACCGCGCCGATCGCGACGAGCGCTGCCAGCCCGCCGGCGATCATCCGCCCGCGGGTTCGGAGCCCGCGGGCACCGACGAGGGCGAACGGCGCGTAGAGGAGGGCCGAGACCTTGACCGCGGCGGCGACCACGAATCCGGCGCCGGCGGTCGCGGGCCGCGCGATCAGCGCCGCCGCCACGGCCGCCATCGCGATCGCGGCCATCAGCCCATCGTTGTGGGCCCCGCCGACGAGGTGGACGAGGACGATCGGATTGAGCGCGACGAACGCCACCGCGGTCGCCGGCGCGACCCCGCGGAGCGCCGCGAGGCGGGCGACGATCGCCGCCAGCGCCGCGATCGAGATCCCCGCTATGACTTTCAGCGACCAGAGCGCGACCGGGACCGCGACCAGACCGAGTGGATAGCTCGCGAGCGTGAAGACCGGCCCGTAGACGGAAACGGCGCCGCGATAGTCGATCACCCGGATCGCCGCGTCGTCGCCGGGAAGCAGGTCGGCGGGCGAGTGCGTGTAGGGGTTGAGGCCGTGCTCGGCGCCGAGCCGCGCGTAGGAGACGTAGCTGAAGACGTCGAGCGACAGCAGCGGCGGGGCCAGCACGAAGAGGACGATCAGGAGCGCCGCGACTGCGGCGGTCCAGCGGACCCCGAGGTCGCGGCTGAGCATCAGCAGCGCGATCCAGAGGCCGATCGCCAGCCAGAGCAGGCAGAGGTAGACCATCGGACGGTCGACGAAACCCTCCCCGAAGACTCCGAACACCCACCTCGGGTCGGGGCCGGGAATGTTGCCGGCGACGAGCTCGCCGCCGGCCAGCGCGAGCGGGACCGAGACGGCCACGAGTGCCACCGCCACGACGATCGCGATCAGCCGCCGACGCGGTGCCGCGGTGGCCGCCCCTGGGCTGGTCCGGGTCTCCTCCATCGGCTCGGTGAGAATGTATTCGTGCCCGCCCCCTACCGCGCCTGCCTGATCGATGCGCTCGGGACCATGGTCCGGCTGCTGCCGCCGTGGCTGCACCTCGACCCGTCCGTGACTGCCGGCGTCGGCGCCGAGCGCGTCGAGCGGGCGTTTCGCGCCGAGATGTCGTTCTACGCGGCGAATGCGCAGCGCGGCCGCGACGCCGCCTCGCTGGCGCAACTCCGCGTGGAGTCCGCGGCGATCCTCGCCGACGGCCTCGGCCGCCCGGTCGGCGTCGCGGAGATGATGGACGCGATCCGGTTCGAGCCCTACCCGGACGCGCTGCCGGCCCTGACCGCCCTCCGCGAGCGCGGCCTGCGGACGGTCTGCGTCTCGAACTGGGACTACGAGCTCGGCCTCGTGCTCGAGCGGATCGGCCTCGCCGCAGCGCTCGACGGAGTCGTCACCTCCGCCGCCGTCGGCGCCGGCAAGCCCGACCAGGCGATCTTCGCGGCCGCACTCGCCGTCGCCGGCAGCGAGGCGGGCGAGGCGATCCACATCGGCGACAGCGACGAGGACGTCGCCGGCGCCCGCGCGGCGGGGATCGACGTGCTCAGGATCGACCGCGAGGGCGGCGCCGACGTATCCTCGCTCGCCGAGATCGTGGAACGGATGGAGCCGGAACGCAGATGAGCGATAGCGAGCGCGGCGAGGAGCCGCAACGCGACCCGGTCGGCTCGACGCCGCCGCCGACCGGCGAGCGGCCCGACCGCGCCGCGAAGGGCGGCCGCTTCTTGACCCGCTACGCCGGGCTCCCCGAGGTCGGCTGGGGCGGCGGCATGGTCGCCCTCGGGGTCCTGGTCGCCGCCGGGACGATGCTCGCCGGAACGATCTTCGTCGCGATCTTCGACCCGTCGCTGGAGACGTCGGCCGCCCGCAACGCGGCCCAGCTCGTCGTCGCGGCGAGCCTGATCGGGACAGCGCTCGGCTTCGCGCTCTTCGACTCCCACGGCGCGGTCAAGGAGGCGTTCGGCAAGCTCGGGCTCGGCGGCCGGATCGCGGTCGGGGCGATCGGCCTGGCACTGCTCGCCTGGCTGGCCTACATCATCTTCGCCGGCTTTCTGGCGCCACTGCTCCAGCCCGACCAGGAGGACGTCACCCGCGAGCTCGGCACCAACAAGGACGAGCTCGGCAGCGTCGCCGTCGCCGCGTTCCTGATCGTGATCGCCGCCCCGCTCTCGGAGGAGCTGTTCTTCCGCGGCTTCATGTTCGGGGGGCTGCGCCGCTCGATGTCGATCTGGCCGGCGGCGGCGATCTCCGCCGTGGTCTGGGGGTCGCTCCACCTCGGCGCCGGCAACATCGGCGTCGCGATCCAGCTCGCCGTGTTCGGGGTCATCCTCGCCTGGCTCTACGAGCGCACGGGAACGCTCTGGGCGCCGGTCCTGGCGCACGCGATCAACAACACGATCGCATTCGTGCTGCTCGTCACCGACGTCCTCTGACGGCCGCGCCGCGCCCTATGATGCGCGCCACATGCGCAAGGGTCATCGTCTCCCGGTCCTCGTATCCGTTCTCGTCCTCTCCCTGACGATGACCGCTGCCGTGGCTTCGGCTCAGGAGAGCACGGTCACCGCGCCGGCGATGACGGCGACCACGACCGACGCGACGACGACCACGACCGACGCGACGACGACCACGACCCCCGCCCCGGCCAGCGAGGAGCCCGTTCCCGTCGCGGCCGCGAACGGCGCTCGCGACGCTCGTGAGAAGGACGCTCGCCGCGCCGAGACGCTGCCGCCGACCACCACGAAGGTCCGGCTCAAGGGCGTTCGCAAGGGTCGCGTCACCGCCGGCAAGCGGCTCAAGGTCGCCGGCACGGTGCGCCGCTTCCGGGTCGGCCAGAAGGTCACGATCGTCCTCAACCGCGGCAAGAAGACCGTCAAGCGCGAGACGGTGCACGTCCGCGCCAAGGGCAAGGGCTCGCAGCTCGGGCAGTTCCACTGGTCGCGGAAGATGGTCGCGCCGGGCATGTACCGGATCCAGGCGATCCTCCACAAGGGCGCCAACTGGGCCTCTTCGAAGGACGGCAGCCGCAACTTCCGGCTCCGCTACCCGAGCCTCAAGAAGGGCAACCGCGGACCGTCGGTCGCGGCGCTGAACGACCTCCTCAACAACCTCGGTTTCGTCTCCAGCCGCGGGTCGAAGTACTCGTCGGCGACCGGCCGCGCCGTTCTCGCCTACCGCAAGGTCAACAACATGGCCCGCAAGGAGAAGGCGACCGGGAGCATCTTCAAAAAGCTCGCGAAGGGGAAGGGCGGCTTCAAGCTGAAGTACCCCGGGGCCGGCAAGCACGTCGAGGCCGACCTCTCACGCCAGGTGATGGTGCTCGCCAAGAAGGGCGAGGTCGACGAGATCTACACGATCTCCTCGGGTGCCCCGGCGACGCCGACGATCAAGGGCAAGTTCCGCTTCTACCGCAAGGACGCCGGCTACAACAGCCTCGGGATGTACTACTCGGTCTACTTCATCCGCGGATACGCGACCCACGGCTATCACGACGTCCCGACCTACCCGGCCAGCCACGGCTGCCTGCGGAACCCGATCCCCGATTCGGTCCACATCTACAACTGGATCGACCTCGGCGACCCAATCTACGTGTACTCCTGAGCGCGCGGGAGGCACTGATACGCGAGCTGCGCGAGCACGCGCTCGTGCTCGGCGAGGTGACGCTGACGAGTGGCGCGACCGCCTCCTACTACGTCGACGCCAAGCGCGCGATCCTCCGCCAGCCCGGCTTCGGTGCGCTCGCCGAGCTCGTCGCCGCCGAGGCGGGCCGCGTCGGCGCCAGCGCCGTCGGCGGGATGACGATGGGCGCCGACCCGATCGCGAGTGCGGCGATCTCCGATCCGGCCGGCCGTGAGCTGCTCGCCTTCTTCGTCCGCAAGGAGAAGAAGCAGCACGGTCTGCAGCGCTGGGTCGAGGGGCCGCTGCTCGCCCCGGGCACGAGGGTCCTGATCGTCGAGGACGTCGTCACGACCGGCGGCTCGACCGTCCAGGCGATCGAGCGCTGTCGCGAGGAGGGCCTCGAGATCGCCGGCACCGTCGCCGTGCTCGACCGGCTCGCCGGCGGCGGCGATGCGATCGCGGCCGCCTCCGGCGGCGCCCCCTACGTCGCGCTGGCGACGATCGACGACGTCCACCCCGAGCGCGACGACCGCGCCTAGCGGCGCTTCTTCTTCTTCACCTTCCAGGAGTAGTGGGCCGCCGTCAGGTTGCCGGCGCGGTCGGTCGCCTGGACGATGATCCGGTGGCGGCCGGGCTTGACCTCGAACGTCGAGTGGATGCTGCACGGCCTCAGCCGCTTCGAGTCGAGGATGCATTCGAGGCTCGCATCGGGCTCGGTCGCGAACACGAACCGGGCCCGCTTCTTCTTCGTCCGCTTCTTCGGCTTCTTAACGAACCTGAGCGGAGGCTGGGTCCGGTCCCCGGCTATCAGGGCTGCAGGGGCGTCGATCAGCCCGGCGCCGGCGGCGAGCGGCCCGAAGCTGCCGACCGGCACGGCGGTGCTCTTCTGCATCGCCTTCACCTCGGCCGCGCTCAGCGAGGGCTCTGCCGCCAGCTGGAGCGCCCCGACCGCCGCAGCGTGCGGCGCCGCGGCCGATGTCCCGAAGAACCGGTTCCCGGACCCGAAGAACGAGTTGATGCCACCGTCGGTCGCGACGACGTCGGGCTTGTCGAGGACCTCGGCAGAAGCGAGCGGCGGCGCCGGGGTGACCCCGTTGACCGGCCCGAACAGGTGAGTGACCGGACCGCGGCCCGAGTAGGACTCGACCGTCGAGCTGTCGAAGTAGGGAACCGCGCCGACGGTCTGCGCTCCGGCGGTGCCGTTGTGCCCGTAGATCGTCGGCCCGACGACGTCGCCGCCCGAGGAGGTCGGGTACTCGAGCGCACCGATCGAGCCGGCGCCGTTGTCGTTGTTGATCCACTTCAGCCGCGGTGCGAAGCCGGCGACCCGCCTGATCACGAGCCGGTAGTTGCCGGCGGTCGTGTTGCTCGGCGTGAGCGCCACGAACTCGGACGGCAGACCGCTCGTCACGTTGTTCTGGGTCGAGAACGCCACGACCGTGTTGGTGGCGGCGTCGATCAGGTAGAGGTCGAGGTTGGTGGCGACGCCGTTCTGCGGCTCCGCCCACTGCAGCCCGATCCGGAACTTCCCCGAGCCGCTCCAGGTGATGTTGAACGCGTTGTCGACGCCGGGGCCGGGATCGAAGTCCATGCAGTCGGTGCCGCCGACGAGCGCCGGGCAGGAGCCGGCGTTGCGGTAGGCCGGTGCCTCCCAGGAGTTGCTGTCGTTGCCGGCGATGATCCGGTTGTTGTTGAACGCCATCGAGAAGTAGGCGACGCCCTGGTTGGTGGTCACGTCGTTGACGGCGTTGGCGACGATGCCATCCTGGTAATAGGGCTCGGCGAAGTAGATGATGTCGTCGGCGATCACGTCGGCGCCGGCGTTGGCGAGCGCCTTGATGTTGGCGGCGAACGCGACCTGGCCGGTGAACGCGGTCGCGAACGCGAGGTCGGCGCCGGGCGCGAGGTCATGAACGATCTGCGTCATCGCCCGGCCCTCGTCGGCGGTCGGGCCATTGGGAGGTGCCTGCGTCGCCGAGTCGTCGAGAACCTGGACCGGCGTCGTCCGTCCGCAGGGATTGCCGGGTCCGGGCAGATCGGCGGTGGCGATGTCGTCGGCTGCCTTGGTCACCGGCGTTCCGGTGTTGAACGAGTCCGACATGACGCCGACCTTGATCCCGGCACCGTCGACCCGGTACTGGTCGCGGGCGACGTCGGCACCGAGCTGCTGATCTCCCTCGGAGACGACTCCCGGCGCGCAGGTGTTGAGCGTCCTTCGCATCGCCGGGGAGGCGACGCGGCCGGTCATCGGGGTCAGCTCCTCGGTGACGCTCTCGACGCCCGGCGCGCGGGCGATCGCCCGCAGCTCGCCCTCGCCGGCGCTGGCCGAGATCAGGTGGTACCCGGGGGCGACGGCGACGATCGACGCGCCGGCGTCGCGCACTCCCGGAACCCGCTCGCGTGCATCGCCCGAGACGCGGACGTTGACGATCAGGTCCCCGGCGGGATCGCGGAGGAGGCTGCCGGGGCCGTGCGGGAGGAGCGACACGGCGCGGGCCTGCTCCGGCTCCGGGGCGGAGCGCAAGCCGGCGCCGGACACAATTGCGAGCCGCGAGGAGAGCTCGTCGGGAGCGGCGAGCGCGGGCGCGGCGAGGAGCAGCGAGACGGCGGCGACGACGAACGGCGCAAGTCGTTGAGCCATGCTGGTCCTCCCTTGACGGATGCCGACGCTGGAAGCGGGCTTCCAGCTATCTATAGCCGCTCATACGGGTGGGCGCAAGCGGTTCGCGACGGCAGTCAGGCCCGCCTCGGAGCCCATTCGGTGCGGGTTCGCGAAGCGGCGCTCGGGGGCGATGTGGAGGTCGATGACCGCGGCGAGCTGACGCTCGCAGATCGCTGCTGCGAGGTGCTCGTCGGCGGCGCGGAGCCGGCCCGCCTCCCACTCGGAGTCGATCCAGTGCAGCGCCCGTCCGATCACCTCGCTCTGGATCGCGATCGAGTCGATCCCGGCGGCGACGGCCTCGGCGATGACGGCCTCGGCGTGCTTCGCATCGCCGGCGACGAGCGCCTGCCGGAACGACTCACGGGCGGCACCGAGAGCCTCGGTCTCGGCCGTCCGCGTGGCGCTGAGCGGCCCCGCCGCGACGAGCGCCGCGGCCTCGGGCGCCGCGACTGGCCGGGCGAGCATGTAGCCCTGGCCGCGCCGGTAGCCGAGCGCGAAGAGATGGGCGAGCTGCCCCTCGGTCTCGATGCCCTCGGCGACGACCTCGATCCCGAGCGCCCGCGCGAGCGGCAGGACCCCGGCGGCCAGAGCCGCGTCGGCCGAGGCCTCGCCGAGGCCGGCGACGAACGACCGGTCGAGCTTGATCTGGTCGATCGGCAGCGAGCGGAGCTGGGCGATCGAGGTCGAGGCGATCCCGAAGTCGTCGAGCGAGACCCGCACCCCGAGAGCGCGCAGCTCGGAGACGCGGGCGAGGTACGCGTCGGCGGCGCCGGTCAGCGCCGACTCTGAGATCTCGACGACGACACGCCGCGGCTCGACCCCGATCCGCCCGACGAGCTCGCCGACCGCCGCGATCAGGAGCTCCGAGGTGAGCTGGGTCGAGGCGACGTTGATCGCGAGCGAGACCGAGCCGGCCGGATCAGCGGCGGCGATCAGCGGGAACTCGGCTGCCGCGTGGTCGAGCAGGCGCTCGAGCAGCTCCTGGCCGCAGCCGGTCTCCTCGGCGATCGGCACGAACAGCTCCGGCGAGATCGCGCCGCGCTCGGGATGGTGCCAGCGGGCCAGCGCCTCGACGGAGGCGATCCTTCCCGAAGCGATGTCGACGATCGGCTGATAGTGGAAGGCGAGCTCGTCGGCGGCCAGCGCCGCGGCGAGCTCGCGGCCGATCTCGGCCCGGTAGCGGATCCGCTCGCGGAGCTGCTCGTCGAAGACCTCGAACCGCCGCGAGCCGCGGCGGTTCCGTTCGAGCGCCGCCTCGGCGTCGCCGACGAGCGATTCGGCCGGGGCGCCGGGGCGATCGGACACGACGACGCCGACCGACGCGGTGACGGTGATGACCTCGACGCCGAGGTCGAAGGGATCGTCGAAAGCAGCGAGGATCGACTCGGCGAGGTCGACCACCCGGGAGCTGCCGGACGGGCTCCGGCTCATCACCACGAACTCGTCGCCGCCGGCGCGGGCGACGACGTCGCCGCTGCGGGCCGCGGAGAGCAGGCGCCGGCCGGCGGAGAAGAGGAGCCGGTCGCCGACGACGTGGCCGAGGTCGCGATTGATTCGCCGGAACCCGTCGAGGTCGACGAGCAGGACGGCGACCGATCCGGGGCGCTCGCCGAGGCCGTCGACCTCGGCCGCGAGCAGGTCGAGGAAGCGCCGGCGGTCGGGCAGCCCCGTGACCGGGTCCGGCTCACCGGCGGCGATGGGAGCAGGGCTCGCGACCGGTTGCGCGGACGGAGGAATCACCCCGCCCCCTTCGCGGCCGGCCCGCCGCTTCCTGCCCGCTCAGCGGTTGCGGGCGATACCGATGCCGCCGAGGATGATCAACAGCCCACCGGCGCCGACGGCGAAGACCCCGGTCGAAGGATCGCCGGCGTCGTCGAGCGACAGCCCCGGCGGCGCGAAGTCCGGCGTGACATCGAGGCCGGCGGTTCCGGCGTAGACCGCGATCGCGACGATGATCGCCCCGACCAGGATCGGCACCCAGGTGCGGGCTGTCTTCGCGTAAGCCCAGATCGCGATCCCGGCAGCGATCACGGCCGCGGCGATGACCGCGATGCCGTAGCCGGCGGCGACCATCGTGTTGTCGGCGAGGTCGACCTCGGTGCCGTTGAAGTCGAGCTTCGCCTGCGGGAGGAACGACCCGACGATCGCGACGACGGCGCCGAGGACGCAGAGGATCACCGGCAGGGCGCTCTCGGAGCGGCCCCGCTCGGCAGCGGGGGTGGCGGTCGCCGTCGCTGCCGGCGCCGCCATGGCGGCCGCCTGGGCCGGCTGTTGAGCGGTGGCCGGCTCGCTCGCAGCGGCCGGCTGCTGGGCAGCGGCCTGCTGCTGCGCGGCGGCCTCGGCCGGCTGGGTGGCGGTCTGCGGCTCGGCGGCCGGTGCCGGCGGCGTCTCGGGCTGCGGCTGCGCCGGGCGTGTCTCGGTCCCCCAGCCGCTGCCGGTCCAGTAGGCCTCCCAGCCGGGGGCCGTCGGGTGCGGGTACCAGCCCGCTGGCACCTCCGGCTGTGCCGGCGCCGCGCCGGGCTCGCCGGAGCCGGAGGTTGGCGATCCCTCGTTCATGGCTGCCCGAAGCCTCGCAGATCCGGCGGCGACTCGCGGGGACGAATGTGGAGTGGGGAAGCGAGCTTCGTGGACGCGGGGCCATCGCGCTCAAGCGGACGCCTTCGGGCGCCGACCGAAGCGGGGATGGCCGGCCACCGCTCCCCGAAGCTGCTCCTCGCGACGCTCCTCGCCGCGGTTCTCGCGGCAGCGCTCATGGCGCTGCCGGCGGACGCCCCGGCCGCCAAGCTCCGGGCCCATCTCGACGGCAGCCGCGCGGTCGCGCCGAAGGCGGCGCCGCGGGTCGTCAAGCGGATGATCCGCGCCGGCAACAAGATCCGCCACAAGAAGTACAAGTGGGGCGGCGGGCACCGAAGCTGGCAGGACAAGGGCTACGACTGCTCCGGCGCGGTCTCCTTCGTCCTCCACAAGGCCGGCCTCCTCGACTACCCGCTCGACTCGGGAGGCTTCATGAAGTGGGGGGCGAAGCGGCGCGGCAAGTGGGTCTCGATCTTCGCCAGCAAGGATCACGTCTACATGATCGTCGCCGGACTCCGCTTCGACACCTCCTACATCACCGACGGCGACCGCTCCGGCCCCGGCTGGTCGGAGTACATGCGCCCGGCGAAGGGCTTTCGGACCCGCCATCCCGCCGGGCTCTGAGCCGGCCGGCGCGTGCCGGGCGCACAGAGCGGCGCGCCGCGTCCGAGTAGGGTCAGCGCCGTGAAACCGGTGGCGGCCGTCGATGCGACGACACGGGAAGGGGTCGAGCACGTCGACGTCCTGATCGTCGGCGCCGGGATCTCCGGGATCAGCGCCGCCTGCCATCTCCGCGAGCGCTGTCCCGGCAAGAGCTTCGCGATCCTCGAGGCGCGCGACGCGATCGGCGGTACCTGGGATCTGTTCCGCTACCCCGGGATCCGCTCCGACTCCGACATGTACACGCTCGGCTTCTCGTTCCGCCCCTGGGAGCAGCCCGAGGCGATCGCGCCGGGGCCGAAGATCCTCGAATACCTCGCGGCGACGACGACCGAGTACGACATCGCCGACGCGATCCGCTTCCGCCATCGCGTCGTTCGCGCCGAGTGGTCGAGCGCCGAGGCGCTCTGGCGCGTCGAGGTCGAGCGGACCGGCGCCGACGGGGAGCTCGAAACGACCGAGATCACCTGCGGATGGCTCTGCGGCTGCACCGGATACTTCCGCTACGACGAGGGATACACGCCCGAGTTCCCCGGCCGCGAGCGGTTCGCCGGCACCATCGTCCACCCCCAGCACTGGCCCGACGACCTCGACTACGCCGGCAAGCGGATCGTCGTGATCGGCAGCGGCGCCACCGCGGTGACGCTGATCCCGGCGCTGAGCGAGCAGGCGGCGAGCGTGACGATGCTGCAGCGCTCACCGACCTACATGGCCTCGCTCCCGGCCCGTGACGGCATCGCGATCGCGTTGCGCCGGCGGCTGCCGTCGCGGATCGCGTACTCGCTGACCAGGGCTAAGAACGTCGCTCTGCAGATGCTGAGCTATCGCTTCAGCCGCCGCTTCCCGCGCCTGATGCGGCGCCTGCTCCGCAAGGCGGTCGCCGCCGGCCTGCCGCCGGGTTATCCGGTCGACACCCACTTCAACCCGCGCTATGACCCGTGGGACCAGCGTCTCTGCCTGATCCCGGACGGCGACCTGCTCGAGGAGGTCTCCGCCGGTCGCGCCGAGATCGTCACCGACGAGGTCGAGACTTTCACCGAGTCGGGCATCCGGCTCCGCTCCGGCCGCGACCTCGACACCGACATCATCATCACCGCGACCGGTCTGCAGCTCCTCTTCTTCGGCGGGATCGACGTCGTCGTCGACGGCCGCGAGATCGACCAGTCCGAGGCCGTCGCCTACAAGGCGATGATGCTCTCCGGCGTCCCCAACCTCTCGTTCTCGGTCGGCTACACGAATGCCTCGTGGACGCTCAAGTGCGACCTCGTCAGCAAGTACGTCTGCCGGCTGCTCAACCACATGGACGCGCACGGCTACGCCTACTGCACGCCGCAGCCGCCCGGACCCGAGGTCGAGCTCTCCCCGGTCATCGACCTCGAGGCCGGCTACGTCCTCCGCTCCCTCGACGAGCTGCCCAAACAGGGTGCCCGCGCGCCCTGGCGGTTGCGCCAGAACTACCCCTACGACGTCGCGACCCTGCGCTGGGGATCGATCGAAACCGGGATGGAGTTCTCGCCGGCTCCGGCGACCGCGCCGGCGCCCGTGGCGACCGCGTGATCGGGCGCTCGCGCCGATCCGTCGCCCTCCAGCCAACAATGTTGACGAGGGCCGCAGCGTTGATCAGGCGTAGCGAGCAAGCCGTGAATGAGGCCATCCCCCGCCTCATGGAAACCAAGATTCTCAGGCAGACGACGGCTGGACGCCGTAATCGAGCCTTCGAGGCGGTGGAGTTGATCGATGCCATCACCGATCTCGAGCGACGGCTCGCCAGCCCCCGTACCGGCGCCCGCAGCGACAGCGTGATGTAAAGCACACTTGACATCGATCTGATGTCAAGCTAACTTGACACGACGATGCAGAACGAAGTGCGGACGCTGCGGGCCGAGGCAGGGCTCTCCCAGCAGGACCTCGGCGAAGCGGTCGGGGTCTCGCGGCAGACCATCAACTCGATCGAGAAGGAGCGCTACACGCCCTCCCTGCCGCTCGCGATCAAGCTCGCCCGTCACTTCTCGAGAACCGTGGAAGAGGTGTTTCGACTTGACTGAAGGCAGGGGAACGACGAACGCGAACGCGAGACCGCCGTGGCGCAGCCGCTGGTGGCTGCCGGTCTGGTCGGCCGGGCTCGGCGTGGCGATGCTGATCGCAGCCGCGCTCGGCGGCGACGCGCTCGGCGGGCTGATCATCGCGGCGAGCTTCTTCGTCGTCGCCGGCGGGCTCGTCATCGCCGAGCGCAGCGAGTCGCTGCGCGGCGTCGGCGGCCCGGCGGGCGACGAGCGCTTCGCGCGGATCGAGGTCGGCTCGATGGCCACCGCCGGCCGCGCGATGGGGCTGGCGGTCATCGTCGCCTGGATCATCGCCCTCGCCAACGGCGACGACGGCGCCAGCTTCACCTGGGTTCTCGGCATCGGCGCGATCGCCTACGTGATCTCACTCACCTGGCGCCGCGCCCGCTACTGAGCGCGGCGCCGACTCGATGGCAGAGCTCGGCCCCCGGGTCAGATCCTGTCCGAATCGATGTTGTACTTGACGAAGACGTTGCCGTTGCCGCGGTAGTAGGCCGCGGCCTGCCCGTGCAGCCAGTATTTCTTGTAGAACCAGCTGACCTTGCAGGTCACGCGCACCCGGCTCAGCCTCTTGCAGTTCGTGATCCGTTTCTTCTCGCCGAAGATCCAGACCCGCTTGTAGTTGCGCTTGAGGATCCGCGAGATGAAGAACTTGGCCTTGGGGCCGGTCATCGACGGAACCCGCTCGACCGTGCCAACCGCCGCGCTGCGCGACGACTCCGATCGTGCCTGTCCCTGGTTCGGAGCCCAGAGCGCAAACAGGACAACGACCAGCACGGCTCCGGCCGCGATCAGCCACCTCGACCTTGCAGCAATCCCCATCGTCTCTCCCTCGTGAATCGGGGAGCCCCCGTGGCCTCCCCCAGGTTGCCAGGCGAGCATATCCGGAAATCGCCGCCGACAGGGCTTCTGTAGGGCCGATCGAGTGCCCCGGCCTGGATTCGAACCAGGGGCCTACTCCTTAGGAGGGAGTCGCTCTATCCAGCTGAGCTACCGGGGCGGGTGGCCTGGCCAGAAGACTTATAGAGGTCGAGCCTGACGCCCGGCGCCTCACGACCCCGGGGCGTCGCGGGTCTCATCGCGCTGATCGGAGCGGGTCGCTCGCAACGATCCGGGATGAGCGCGGGCCTCCGGATCGCGACGGGACTTCAGCACCGAGGCGACGACGGTGATCGCCAGCACGACGAGGATGACGACCAGCGATGTTGCGGTCGTGATCTCGGGGATGGCGTCGTTCTGGGTGTGACCGAAGTGCAGCAGCAGCTTCACGCCGATGAAGCCGAGGATGATCGACAGGCCGGTCGCGAGGTAGACGAGCCGGTCGAGCAACCCGGTGACGAGGAAGTAGAGCGCGCGGAGGCCGAGCAGGGCGAAGGCGTTCGCCGTGAAGACGATGAACGCCTCGTCCGTGACCCCGAAGACGGCCGGGATCGAGTCGAGCGCGAAGAGCAGGTCGGTGCTGGCGATCGCGGCGAAGACGATGAACAGCGGCGTGGCGACCCGGCGCCCGTCGACCCGGGTGAGCATCCGCCCGCCGGCGTAGTCGTCGGTGAGCGGCAGCAACCGCCGCGCCGCTCGGACGACCGCGTTGTCCTCGACGTCGGGGTCCTGATCGCGATGGCGGAAGAGCTGGATCGCCGTCGCGACGAGGAGGAGGCCGAAGACGGCGAACATGAACGAGAAGCTCGCGATCAGGACGGCCCCGAGCGCGATGAAGACCGCACGGAAGGCCAGGGCGGCGAGGATGCCGAAGGTCAGCACGCGCTGCTGGTATGGGGACGGCACCGCGAAGGTGGACATGATCACGACGAAGACGAAGAGGTTGTCGACGGACAGGCTCTTCTCGACGATGTAGCCGGCGAAGTACTCGGTGCCGAACTCCCAGCCGGCGATGAAGCCGAAGACCACGCCGAACCCGACCGCGATGGCGATGTAGAAGATCGACGCCGAGACCGCCTCGCGGAACCCGACCTCGTGCGCATGGCCCGACCTCGAAACGAACAGGTCGAGCGCGAACAGGGCGGCGATCAACCCGATCGTGGCCGCCCATCCGAGGAAGGTGACGTCAAGCATCTGAGAGACCTCAGAGCACCGTTCTCAAACCGGTCGTGACCTCGGGTTCACAACTCCGCCTTCTCATCTCTTCAGCATCGGCTCGAGCTCGACTGTCGGCCCGAGCGAGGACCAAGCGCGCGACACGGGAGCAGCTAACCCGCGAACTCGCGAACCGGCCTGCCGCTTACGCCGGGGCTGACGCTGTAGAGCGAGCCCGCGGGCGGCTCCTCGTCGGGAGCGAGGTTCTCGCGCGAAGTGGTGATGAAGAGCTGGTCGAGGCCGGGGCCGCCGAAGGTGCAGGCGGTGACCTTTCTCGCTCCGACCTCGACGACGGCCTCGCGCTCGCCGCCGGGGCCGAAGGACCAGACCTGCCCCCAGCCGTTCAGGGCGGTCCAGACGTTGCCCTCGCCATCGACGGTCAGCCCGTCCGGCCTGCCGTTGTCCGGGATCGGCGCGAAGGTCCGGCGCCCGGTCAGGCCTGCCTCGCGGTCGTAGTCGAAGACGGAGACCTCGCCGCTGTCGGTGTCGTTGTAGTAGGCGAGAGCGCCGTCGGGGCTCCACTCCAGGCCGTTCGAGACGGTGACGCCGGTGAGCACCACCTCGGTCGAGCCGTCCGGGTCGAGCCGGTAGATCGAGGCCGCTCCCGGTGTCTTGTCGTAGGCCATCGTGCCGCAGTAGAAGCGACCGTCTGGATCGCAGCCGCCCTCGTTCATCCGGATCGCGTCGCCGCCCCAGAGCTCGTCGAGCGTCTCGAGGCCGCCGTCGGAGTCCTCGAGGGCGAAACCGCGTTCGACCCCGATCACGGCGCCGCCCCGCGTCCGCGGCCGCAGTGCCGCCGCGACGTCGCCGACGTGGCGGCGCCCGATCGAGCCGTCCTCGGCGAGCGAGAGGACGTCGCCGGCGAGCATGTCGACCCAGCGCAGCCCGCCCCAGCGCTCCGACCAGACGGGGCCTTCGCCGTGGTAGGCGACCGAGTCGGTGATCCGCTCCGCCTTCACCTCACCCCGCATCCTATTCGGCGGAGACTGCTTGACCCGAGGTGAGCCGCGGAAGCCGCCCCGCCCGCGGGGAGCACTCCCGATGGGGGTTTCTCCGACGGCGGCAGCCCTCTACTCTGCTGGGTGGGTGATGGATTGGGGAATGGCCTCGCGTGATTTTCACAGGGTCTCGACGGACGTCCGGGCGTGGCTCGGAGGCGTCGTCGGCACCGGCGACGGGTATGCGGCGTGGACCAGGCGCAACGCTCTCCGCCGCTGGGGTCTGGTCGCTCTGGTCCTGCTCGCCTTCGTCGCAATCGCGATCGGCGGCTACGCGATCGGCGCGTCGCAGGTGGGCAACGTCGATTCGGCCCGGCAAGCGGGAGCGGACGCGGGCGAGCAACGCGGCGCCGCGGTCGGAACACGCGACGGCTACGCAAAGGCATTCCGGTCCGCGCGCGAGGAGGCGTTCGGACCCGCGTACCGCGACGCCTACAGGGCGGCATACCTCGAAGCTTTCGATCGCGCCGATCTGGCTGCACCCGGCCACGTACCGGTGAGCGGGCCATGAACCTGCCGAACGCGAGCGAAGTCATCGAGCCGATGCGCCGGCGCTTCTGGCGGCTGTCGCCGGACCCGCGGCTCCGGATCGCCATCCTCGTCTCCCTGCTCGCCGTCGTCGTCGGCGTCACCGCTTACGTGATCGCGAGATACGAGGGCATCGATCCATCGCAGGACCAGAACCTGCAGCACCAGGCGTACCGGGCGTCGTACGACATCGCACGCGCGGACGCGGCAGCGCAAGCGCGACGGGCAGGTCAGCGCGCCGGCGAGCGTGCGGGCGAGAAGGCCGGCCGACACGCCGGAGCCGATGCCGGCCGGCAACGCGGGGCGGCCGCCGTGAAGAGCGAGCTGGCTGCGATCGCCGAGCAACAGGCGGCAGCCGCGCAGGCCCGGGCCGCGGCCCGGCGGGGATCGCAGCAACACCAGGCGACGCAACCGACCGCCCCCGCACCGACGGTGACGGCACCGCCGGCCGAGCCGGCACCCGCCCCGACGCCGGCACCGGCTCCTGCACCGGAACCGTCGCCCCCGCCGCAAGCGCCCTGCTTCGACGCGGCCGGGCACCCCTGCTGAGCAGCACCGCCGGATCATCGATCCTGATCCCGGCGAGTGTCCAGCGGGACACTCGCCGGCGTGTCCGCGGTCCGGCCTGTCCGCGGCCTGATGACGGAACCGCGACACGAGCTTCCGGTGTCTAGGCGCTCCGCGGAGCACTCGGCAGCTACGGATCCCGGACGGCTGCGGGCGCAGGAACGACCCCGTGAGAGCCATACACGACCCGCAGCGAGTTCACCGCGGCGCCGTGGCTGCCAGCTACTAGCCGGACTCGTTGCGGTCGGTGAGCGTCAGGCGCACGCCCTGCGCCTTGACGCGGAACCGATAGGAGAGGTGGGCTCGAAGCTTCACCTCGCCTCGCCCCGTCAGCCGGTAGCCGGGGAAGTTGCTGGAGAACTTGCACGAGAACGCGCTGTAGGCGCGGCGGCTGCAATTGACCCGGACCGCCCTGACCACCCGCTTGGCGAAGCCATGCCGCTGGAGCGCGGTTGCCACGGTGCGCTCCGCGACCGACTCCTTCAGGCGGAGCTTGCGAACGACCCTGAAGCCGACGACGACTGGATCGCCGACGTTGCCCGCCGAGTCGATCGCGCGCACCGAGATCTCGTGCTTCTTGCCCTTGCCGGGCTTCGACCGCGCCTTGACGCTGTAGGGGGAGGTGCAGGGCTCGTACTTGGCCTTGTCGAGCTTGCAGCGGAAGGCCGCTCCCGGCTCCGACTTGAATGCGACCTCGATCCGCGCCTTCTTCTTCTTCGTCTTGATCCTGCTCTTGGGCTGCTTCTTGAGGGTGGTGTCCGGCGGCGTCGTGTCGGGTGGCTTGGAGGTGTCGACCTCGAAGGTCTGCGTCGCCGGGCTCGAGTCAACGTTGCCGGCGGCGTCGAAGGCGCGGACGTTGAACACGTGGTTGCCGTTGATGAGCGGGCCCGCAGGCGTGTACGGACTCGAGCATGGTGCGAAATCAGTTTCGTCGTTCGAATCCATCCGGCACTCGAATCGGACTCCTTCCCCACTGGAGAACGTGAACGTGGGCGTCGCGTCGGAGACCGTTCCGACCGGACCGGAGTCGATCTTCGTGTCCGGCGGGATCGTGTCGACGATGAAGTTGCGCGAGGCGGGGTTCTCGTCACGATTGCCGGCTGCATCGACCGCCTGCACGACGAAGTTGTGAGGTCCGTCAGGCAGCGCCGCAGTCGTGTATTCGCTGCTGCATGGCGCGAAGTCGGCGTCGTCGATTCTGCATTCGAACGTCGACCCGGGTTCGTCGGGAGACGAGAAGCCGAAAGTCGGAGTGTCGTCTCTCGTGACTCCGGGCGGGCCGGAGTCGATCTGGGTGTTGGGATCAGCCGTGTCGACGGTGAAGTTGCGGGCCTTGGGGGGCGTTTCGAAGTTCCCGGCCGCATCGGTCGCAAAGACCTCGAAGACGTATTCCCCGTCCGGTAGCGGGTCGGTCGCGTGGGAACCGGTTCCCGAACACGGCGCGAAGAGGGGATCGGCGGGAGGCTCGTAGACCCGGCACAGGAACGTGGTCGCGGTGGCGTCCGTGGCCGAGAACGTGAACCTCGGCTCGTTGTTTCGGGTGGGTCCCTCGGGTCCGCCGGTGATCTCGGTCACCGGGGCGGTGGTATCGACTACGAAGCTGCGACTGTCGGTGGACGGAGTGGTCGCGTCGGGATCTCGCACTTCAAACTTGTGGGGGCCGTCGGGCAGGACCGCGGTCGTGTGGGGGCTCGTGCACGACTCGAAATCAGCCTCTTCGACCGAGTCGATCCTGCACTCGAACGTCGTTCCGTCATCGGAGGTGAAGGAGAAGGACGGCTGATTGTCTTTGGTCGGGCTGGTGGGACTGTCGGTGATCGTCGTCGTCGCCAGCGCTCCCGCCGGGAACAGCAGGCCCGAGACGACCGCGCCGAGCAGCACTGCACGGCGACCGAAACGGCTCGCGACCCCGGTCGCTCTCCCCGACCGATCCTTACCCATATTGCGAGGTTACCCCGCTTTCGGCCCTCGCACGCAGGTTCTCCGGACCAGCGCTGCCGCCGGTCCGGGGAGCGGCGCTCAGCGCCGGCGTTTCTCGACCAGCTCGACGCGCTCGCTGAGGGTGTTCGCAGTGCCGCCGGTCGGCGTGAAGGTGACCTTCGGGCGGACCGACGCCTTGCCGCGGCGACGCAGCTTCCGCTTCGTCTTGCCGAACGCCTTGACCTTGAGCCGGGCCTCGCCGGCGGCGGTCGGGTGCTTGCTCACCGTGGTCAGGTGCTTGCCGCCGAGCGTGACGTCGCCGGGGCCGGGCAGCTCCACCGCCAGCTTCGCGGTGCCGTGGGCCCGGTTGCGCTCGACCTTGCCGAAGCTGAAGTCGTTCGAGGGCGGTGGAGGTGTCGTCCCGACCCTGTGGGGCGCGCTCGCCTGCGTGGTCGAGCCGGCGGCGTTCGCGGCCGTCATCAGGCAGCGGTACTCGCCTTCGGCGCCCGCAACGATCAAGGTCCCGGTCGCCCCCGGCAGGCTGTCTCCGTCGAGCGTCCACCGGTAGGAGAAGCTCCCGGCCCGGGGAGCCCGGTAGAGGAGCGCCTCGAGCACGTCGCCGGCCCACTTGCCGGGGGAGCACTGAAGCGTCGTGCCCGGATCGGATCCACCGCTGACGGCGGGGGGCTTGGTCGCGGCCGGCTTCTCGAGGATCGACGGCTGGTCGGGCTTGGTGAGCGTCATGCCGGGCGTCTCGAGGTCGCCGCCGCCCGTCCCGTCGAGGCTCGCCCAGCCGATGCCGCCCGAGTACCAGTTGGCCCAGTAGATCCGGTTGGTCTCAGTGTCGATCGTGACCCCGTGGACGCCCTGCGTCGTGGCGCCGGCCGTGCTCAGGCTCGAGATGCCGGTGCCGTTGCTGTCGGCGAACTGGATCAGCTTGTTCCCCCCGAAGTCGGACCAGTAGATCTTCCCGGTGGCGGGATCGATCGCCGTGCCCTCGGGGCCCACCGCGTTGGGATCGGAGCCGATGTCGGTGATCAGGTCATGGCCTCCGGAGCCGTCGAGGTTCGCGTAGGAGATCGACTTGCCGGCGCCGTCGCCGAAGTTCGCCCAGTAGATCCGGTGTGTCGCCGGGTCGATGGTGACCCCCCGGGGCTCGTCGAGGGTGGCGCCTGCGGTATTGAGTGGGGCGCCGGTGCCGGCCGTGCCGGTGGCATCGAGCTTCGCCCACGCGATCGAGCCGACGCCGGTCATCATGTCGTGGTTGGGCCAGTACAGCGTCCCGTAGGGCCCATCGGCCGGGTCGATCGCGAGTCCGTGCGGGCCGACGATCGGCGCGCCGCTGATGGCGAGATCGCCGCCGCCGGAGCCGTCGAGGTTCGCGTAGGAGATCGTCTTGCCGGTGTGGTTGGCCCAGTTGGCCCAGTAGATGCGCCCATGAGCGGGATCGATCGTCAGCCCCATCGGCCCTTTGACCGTGGCCCCTGTCGTGTCGACCGTTCCACCGCCGCTGCCGTTGAGATTGGCCCAGGCGATCTGATTGGCGCTGAAGTTCGAGAAGTAGATCCGGTCGGCGCCGTGGGCGACCGGCACGACGAGGAGCGACGCGATCGCGACCAGTCCGAGGACGAGGAGCCGGCGACGGCCGGCAATGGCACTCGTCCGAGTCGAAGTGGAATCAGGGCGCATCTGCGCTTCACCGTCCTTGGCGTTCTCGGCGCCGGAGCGTGGCGCGCCGTCAGGGGCCGCGGGATCGTACTCCTCGACGAGCGGCGCATCCACCGTCAACCGGACGGTGGGTCGGCGCTGCGCCGGATACCGCGGGCGAGGCCGAACGCCGTCGCCAGCCATGCGGCCAGCGCGATCGCGAAGAAGACGTGGGGGATCGGGTCGAGGAAGTCGAATCCCATTGCCCGCTCCATCTCGAAGGTGCCGACGGCGTACATGCCGAGGGGGAAGACGGCGCCCCAGTAGAGCGGGTCGTAGGTGAAGGGCTGGCGGCGGAATCCGTAGCGCCAGATGGCGAGGATGGCGATCATCGGGATCCACCAGGTGCCGGTCGCCCAGTAGAAGACCGTGAAGCCCTCGAGGAACGGCTGCATCGACGCCAGAAACGGAGCATCCGGGCTCGCTGTGATCAGCAGAGCCCCGGCCAGGGTCGAGATCGCCATCGCTCCCATGTTGATCCAGTACGGCGGCGCCAGATCGGAGGCCGAGAACCGGAAGAACATGTAGCGGTAGAAGATCAGCGCGACGATCCAGATGTAGAGCATCCCTCCCCAGAGCCACATCGAAAGGGCGACGAAGTTGGCGTGCATCCGCAGCGGCTGTCCCCAGTGGGCGGCGAGCAGCGCGGTCAGCACGGCGATCGCCTGCGTCGCGACCACCGACAGCAGCCAGCCGCCGTTGATCCCGTCCGGCAGCGACGGCTTGTCGGGCTTGATCGTGACCGCGGTGAAGACCGTGTAGGTGAGGACGACCCAGAGCACCGCCGCGATCGCGAGCAGCAGCGCCGCGATCGTGAAGTGATCGGCGATCAGGATCGTCTCGGTGCCGAGCACGCAGGTCCCGGCAACGATCGTGAAGAAGCCGAAGGCGACCCGGTGGTCGGTGAGGTCGCCGAGCAGCGCCGCCCGGTGGCGGGCGACGCGGACGATCGTCAGGACCCAGAGGACGACGTAAGCGGCGATGTTGAACGCGTAGAGGGCGACTGCGACCGCGTCGACGTCGAGCAGGTGGGCGCCGACCGAGACGATCCCGGTCGCCATGACGAGCGCGAAGTAGGAGGACGAGAGATCGGCGGCCGCCCTGTCGACCCGCGATCGCCACGTGGAGCCCATGCCGGAAGGCTATGCGGCCGGCAGAGCCGGGCGGGGCGAGCGGCCGCTCAGCGGCTCATCCGGTTCATCGCCCGGCGCAACTCGGCGCCCGAGACTGATCCCGGCACTTCGGTCGCCCGGTAGCTGGCGCCCCGCGCGTAGGTCATCCTGAAGTACGGCTTGCCGCGCTCGTTGTAGGCACCGACGGCGCCGGGCGCGCTGACGCCCCACCCGATCAGCCAGCCGCTCTTCACGCGGCGGGCGGAGCCGCCGGCGCCGGAGACGACGATCTTCGGATCGACCACCTGCTCGACCATGTGCGCGACGCCGCGCCGTTCATCGATCCGGAAGCGGACGCCGCGCGGCGGGCGATCGAGGGACGTCGAGTTGTCGAAGACGGTGATCGTCCCGTCGTCGAGGACGTTGACGTCGTGCTGGGCGCCGAGCGGATAGGCCCTGCGCGGATCGCCGCGGACCTCGAGGCTCTTGGCCGTCTCGGTGCCGCCGAGCTTCCAGACGATCCGGCCGGTCCGGCGATCGACCTTGTAGATCGCGTCGAGGTGGCGGAAGGAGAGGTACATGTACCTGCCGACGACGTCGATCGCGTTCCAGTGCGAGACGTCGTGGTTCGCGAAGGCACCGGCGATGATCGCCGGCCACCATCGCGCCGGGGTCTCGTCGAGGCCGATGTGATCGCCCGAGTCCCAGCTCCGGACGAGGTCGCCGTCCCGGTTGAGCTCCTCGAGCGTCGTGTTCCTGATCCGGGCGTCGGCCGGGCCGCCGTAGGCGGTGATGTCGACGTGATCGACGAAGGTCGGCGCGCCGATCAGGTCGTTGCCGTTCGGCAGCCGCTCGTGATCGTGGACGTCGATGTAGCTGTCGGTCGAGGAGTCGACCGTGCGGATCGCCCGGCCGGTCAGCGTCCGCTCCTCCCAGCGGCCGTAGTCGGGATTGCCCGCGAGCAGGCCACCGTTCCAGCCGACGGTGCCGTCGGCGAGGATCTGCGCGTCGAAGGGCGGCCGGTCGGCGGCGAGCCACCAGACCGGCGCGCCGTCACGGTTCATGACGACGGCGTAGTTCGGCGGCAGCTGGATCGTGAACAGCCGCGGCCCGCCCTTGCGGACGGTCTGGAAAGTGAACGCGCCCATGTCCTCGGGCAGGCAGCGGACGTATGCGCGACGGGTCCGGTCGCGGCGTGAGAAGGTGATCCGGGTCCCCTCCCCGCTGCTCAGGTCGACGTGGGCGGAATAGCCGCCGCGGCGCGCCTTGCCGCCGCCGATCGCGGTGCTCCAGCCTTTCGCGCCGCCGACGGTCAGCGTCAGCCCGTCACCGTTGCAGCGCGCTCCGTACGTGCCGACGCTCCAGGCGAAGCCGGGAAGGAGCGCGTCGCCGTCGCCGGTGCCGAGCGTCGGGTGGGCGGCGGATGCGCCCGCCGGGGCTGCGACGACGAGGAGCGCGACGGCGAGCAGCGGCAGCAGGCGGAGGCGCGTGAGCATGGCGGCAGCGTATTGACTTCGACTCAACAAGGCGCCGTTGGCCGAACGGCGTGTAGGTTGCGACGGGTGGCCGACCCGCTGACGACATCGGAGCTCGCCCCCGATCTCTGGAGCTGGGCGCGCCGTCACCCCGAGTGGCATCCCGGTGATTTCGGCGCCGAGGTTGTCAGCTTCATGGCCGTCGCAGGCGGGGAGACGCTGCTGATCGACCCGCTGCTCGACGATGACGATCCCGCCTGGGAGCTGATCGCCGGGTCCGGGACCGGTCCGATCCGGGTCCTGATCACGATCACCTATCACGTCCGCAGCGCCGAGCCGGTCCGCGACCGCTTCGCCGGCGAGCGCGAGGTGACGATCCACGGCCACCCCGCCGTCGCCAAGCGGCTCGCCTCGAGCGCCGGCTTTCACCCGTTCGCTCCGGGCGACGAGCTGCCGGCCGCCGTCAGCGCCCACCCGATCGGCAAGCCGCGCCGCTACGAGACGCCGCTGCTGCTCCCCTCCCACCGCGCGCTCGTCTTCGCCGACGCCGTCGCCGGCACCGAGCAGGGACCACGGATCTGGTCGGGCGAGAAGGTCGACGAGCGGGTCGCGCGCTTCTATGCGGAGCGGTTCGTGCCGACGCTCCTGCCCCTCCTCGACCTCGACTTCGACCGGCTTCTGCTCACGCACGGGCCGTCCGTCCTCAGCGACGGGAAGGCCGGCCTGCGCGAGGCGATCGACGCGCCGGTCTGGTACCACCGCGGCTGAGGCCGCGGGTCGGCCGCGCCCTATTCCTCGTCGTCGTCGTCCTCGTCGTCGGCGTAGAGGCTCTCCGACGCGATCTCCTGAAGGCGCCGGTTCCAGAGCTTGATCTCGAGGAAGAGGTCGTCGCCGAAGCCGTGGACCGCATCGACCGCCAGCAGCGTGAAGCGGCCCTCGTTGACGGCGGCCTGGTCGAGCACCTCGCCGTCGAGCTCGGCGGTGACGGCGAGCGCGCCGCGGACCAGCGGCGTCCCCCAGATCAGCGTCAGCTCGCCGCCGCGGCCGCCGTCGCCGCGCCAGGCGCCGACGACGTCGTCGTTGAGATCGACCTCCCAGTCGGGATTCTCGGCGGCGGTGACGTCGGTGAAGTCGGCGGTTGCGATCATCTCGCCGGGCTCGCCGTCCGGCTCGCGCGGGAACGCGACATGGCCGAAGAACTCGGGCGTGACGCCCTCGACCGGCTCGGCGCCGGGAGCGACGACCGGCACGTAGGTGCGGCCGCCCCAGGTCCGCTCCGGGAAGTAGCGGACCGCGTCGAGGTCGGGGCCGGTCCCGGCTTCCTCAGCGTGCGCCGCGCAGGCCTCCGCGAACGCGGCGCCGAGCCGTTCCTCCCAGCGCCCGTAGGGGCGTGACTCCTGGGCGCTGTCGGCGATGAAGCGCGGGAAGGGGCGGGAGTGCGGCGGCATCGGGGAAGGCAGGCTACCGGCCGACCGGCCTCAGCCGGCGCCGATCGCCTCGCGGAGCTCGGCCGCCGCCTGTTCGGGGGCGACGGAGTCGATCTCGATCCCGGTGCCGAGCTCGAAGCCGGCACGGATCGTGAGCCGTGGCGCGATGTCGATGTGCCAGTGGAACTCGCCGCTTCCGCGCGGCGCCGTCCGCACCCAGAGGTTGAGCTGTGGGCTGCCGCCGAAGCGGGCGGCGAGGGCCGCCAGTGCCCGCCCGAGCAGCGCCGCCCCACGCTCGTCGCGCTCGAACCGCGGCGCCGCGCTGCGCGGGACGAGCCGCATCTCGTAGGGCGAGCGCGAGGCCCACGGGCAGATCAGCGCCGCCTCGTCGTCGATCGCGATCAGCCGCTCGCGGCGTCGGACCTCCTCGACGAGGACGTCCTCGAGCAGGTGGCTCCCCATCGTCCGCTCGTGGTAGGCGGTGAAGCGCTCGCGCTCGCGGGCGACCTCGGTCGGCACGAACGGGAGCGCGAAGAGCTGGGCATGGCTGTGCGGCAGGGTCGAGCCGGCGAGCGGCCCCTCGTTGACGCAGACGTGGACGAGCGAGGCCTGCTCGGCGTGGGCGGCGGTCCGGGCCCGCCAGGCGGCCAGCGCCCCGGCCAGCTCGGCGTCGTCGAGGTCGGCGAGCGCGGCGACGTGGCGCGGCGTGTTGACGATCACCTCGTGGGCCCCACCGGCGGAAGCGGCCCGGAAGAGGTCCGGCTCGCTCTCCCGCGCCGAGCTGCGGAGCGGATCGGCCGCGCTCGTCAGCCCCGAGTCGCCGGCCGGTGCCGGTGCCGCGCTCGAATCGCCGGGAGCGGACAGGACCGGATAGAGGTTCGGCACCGACCGCTGCAGCCAGCCCGGGCCGTCGGCCGCTCCGCCGTCGGGCCGGTTCGCCCAGACCTCGGGCGGCGTCCGCTCCTCCTGCCCGGCGCAGAACGGACAGGTGTCGGCGGCATCCGGCACCGGCTCGGCGGCGGGCGTCGCGAAGGCGCGCGGGCGGCCGCGGCGTCCCGGCGCGAGGACGGCCCGTTGGCCGGTCAGCTGATCGATCCGGATCTCCGGAGGCTCGCCGCCGGCGCTGTCGGGCGCCGCCGGGCTCAGAGCGGCGAGTCCGGTGGCGGCGGCGGGACCGGTGGCTCGGGATCACCGGGCTCGGGCTCGACCGTCGTGCGCGGTCCCTCCGGGCCATCGGCCACGAACGGCCGCCCCTCGCCGATCCGCTTGAACGCCTCGGCGAGGTCGATCGGCAGCGGAAAGACGATCGTCGTGTTGTTGACCCCGATCTGGAGCAGGGTCTGCAGGTAGCGGAGCTGCAGCGTCGCCGGGTTCTGGCTGATGATGTCGGCGGCGTCGGCGAGCTTCTGAGCCGCCTGGTACTCCCCTTCGGAGCCGATGATCTTCGCGCGCCGCTCGCGCTCGGCCTGTGCCTGCAGCGCGATCGCCCGCTGCATGTCCTGGGGCAGCTCGACGTCCTTGACCTCGACGGTCGAGACCTTGATCCCCCACGGCTCGGTCTGCTCGTCGATGATCACCTGCAACTCCTGGTTGAGGCGCTCGCGCTCGGCCAGCAGCGAGTCGAGCTCCGCCTTGCCGAGCACCGATCGCAGCGTCGTCTGCGCGATCTGCGAGGTGGCGACGAGGTAGTTCTCGACCTCGGTGATCGCCCGGTCCGGGTCGAGCACCCGGAAGTAGGCGACGGCGTTGACGCGAACGGTGACGTTGTCCTTGGTGATGACCTCCTGCGGCGGGACGTTCAGCGTCACGGTCCGCAGGTCGACCCGGACCATCTGGTCGACGATCGGGATCAGGAACCGCAGTCCCGGCCCCTTCAGCGCGATCAGCCGGCCGAGCCGGAAGACGACGCCGCGCTCGTACTCGCGGAGGATCCGCACCGACGCCGCCGCGACGAGCAGGCCGAGCACGACGAGCGCCGCGACTATTCCCAATGCCACCATCAAGCCGCTCCTTCCGGCTCTGACTCTATACCCGGCCGTCGCCGGGGCCCGAGCACCCTGTCGCCGACGAGGACCGTTGCGAGGCCGAGCACGGCGCCGGCAGAGATCACGAACGCCGGCGAAACCGCGATCTGATCGCTGTCGGTGTCGAAGAGCAGGAGGCCGCCGCCGATCAGGGCCGCGACGCCGAGGGCGTCCAGGGCGGCCGCGGGCCTCATCCTCGTCGCGGCGAGGATCAACCCGAACGCGGCGACGAGGAGGACGACGCCGATCGCGGCCACCGGGAGCTGGACGGCACCGATCACGCCGAGGATCAGCGCCACCGCGCCGAGGGTGCCGGGGATGATCGTGCCCGGCGCGAAGGCCTCGAGCGCGAGGCCGAGCAGGCCGACGAAGATCAGCAGGACCGCGACGTCGGGATTGACGAGGACGCCGAGGACCTGGAACGGGATCGTCGTCGACCGGTCATCGATCTCCTCGCCGGCGATGCTCAGGGTCTCCTCCTTCGGCCCCGCCACCTCCCAGCCGTCGAGCTTTCCGAGCAGCGTCTCCTGATCGGCGGCGATCGTGTCGATCCGGCCCTGCTTGAGCGCCGTGTTCTCGCCGAGGTCGTTGCCCTCGGACTCGAGCGTCGTCCCCGGCGCCATCGCCGCGACGTCGGCCGCGTCGACGATCGCGGCGCCGCGGTTCTCGACCTCGGCGCCGCCGGGGAAGACGTAGACGACGACCGGCATCGGCGCCGTGCGGATCTGGTCGACGATGTCCTCGGCGGCGGACTCGAGCCCGCCGGGCGTGTCGAGGCGGATGATCGCGAACGGCGCACCGGCATCGGCGGCGCTGCCGAGCGCGTGATCGATCCACGCGGCGGCCGCCGGAGTGAGATCGCCGCGCAACTCGATCGAGGGGATCTTCTCCTCGCTCTGCGCCGACGCCGTGGCGGCGAGTGCGGCCGCGAGGGCGAGCATGACGGCGAACGCCGTCGCGGCTGCGGCGCCGGGCTTCACGGCGCGACGATCATCGGTCACCGGCGGGCTCGGTCGGGCGCACGATCAGCGTCAATCCGTCGACCTCCTCGACGGTCACCGTCGCGCCGACTGCGATCGGATCGCCGTCGGCGGAGCGGGCCCGCCACAGCGCCCCCTCGACGTAGACCTGCCCGATCGGGTCGATCGGTACGCGGACGCGGGCGACGGCGCCGCTGAGCTCCTCCTCGCCGGTCCTGACGTCGAGCCGGCGGGCGGCGATCACGCGCTGACCGACGAACAGCAGGCCGCCGCCGAAGACGACGGCGACCGGCACCGCTACCCAGGGGCTGACCGGGGAGGCGCCGTCGCCGGTGTCGAACATCAACAGGCCCCCGGCGATCAGCGCCGCGACCCCGGCGAGGCCGAGCAGGCCCCCGGTCGGCAGATGGGCCTCGGCTATGAACAGCACGAACGCGAGGACGAACAGCAGCACGCCGACCGCGGCAACCGGCAGCTCCAGGGTTCCGATCAGGCCGAGGACGAGGGAGAGCCCGCCGATCGCGCCGGGCACGATCGCGCCGGGCGAGAAGATCTCGAGTGTGATCCCGATCAGCCCGATCAGGAGCAGCAGATAGGCGACGTTGGGGTTGACGAGGAACTGCAGGACCTCGTAGCGGAGCGGCATGTCACGCTCGGAGATCGAGTACCCGGCGGTGTCGAGCGTGGTCCGCTTCGGTCCCTTCACCTGGAAGCCGTCGAGGTCGGCGAGGAGCGCCTCCTGATCGGGGGCGATCAGATCGATCAGTCCGGCGTCGAGGGCCTCGGTGGCGGAGACGTTGGTCGCCTCGCGGACCATCCGCTCCGCCAGGTCGGGGTTACGGCCATGGCCGCTGGCGAGGGCGCGCACGTAGGCGGAGGCGTCGTTGGTGATCTTGCGGCCGAGCGTGCCGCCGATGTCGCCGCCCGTGCTGGTGATCGGCGAGGCGGAGCCGATGTTGGTCTCCGGCGCCATCGC
>DASTTY010000064.1:0-5591 GCA_035759925.1 Solirubrobacterales bacterium | reverse complement strand
CCGCTCGACGAGGATCTTCCCACCGGGAGCGCGGTCGAGGCGCTGCTCGCCCTGATCGCCGAGCTCGAGCCGGAGCGGCGGCTGCAGGCGCTGACCCACAGCTCCTGGACCGAGCGTCGCGTCAGCTCCTGGGGCCGGCTCGCGTTCCTCGGCGACAGCGTCCTCGGCCTGACGGTTGCCGAGCATCTCTACGGGCGCTTCCCACGCTCCGACATCGGGCGGCTGACGAAGATCCACGGCCAGGTGGTGAGCGGCCGCGCCTGTGCCGAGATCGCGCTCGAGCTCGGTGTCCCGGCGATGCTCGAGGGTGCCTACCCGGACGGCTTCGACGGCGGCCTCGCGCCGGCCGAGCTGGTCGCGAGCGAGCGCGCGATGGCTTCGATCGTCGAGTCGCTGATCGGCGCCTGCTACCTGCAGTTCGGGCTCGACCGGACCGCGGAAGCGCTGCTCGCCGCGTTCGCGCCCCAGGTCGACCTGGCGTCGGGAACGCTGCTCGACTTCAAGTCGGCGCTCCAGGAGCAGCTCGCCCGCCGCGGTCGCCGGGTCCGCTACCACGTCGTCGCCGAGTCCGGGCCTCCGCACGACAAGACGTTCCGCGTCGAGGCCCGTGACGGCGACGCCGTGCTCGGCAGCGGAGCCGGTTCGAGCAAGAAGGCGGCCGAGCAGGCGGCGGCAGCCGAGGCGCTCGAGGAAGCGAGCCTTTGAGCGCCCCGACGGCGGCGCGGCGCGATCCCGTCCGGTCGACTCAGCAGGCTTCCGGGACGGGCCGGAGAGCGAGACCATGCATCTGAAGTCGATCACCCTGAAGGGCTTCAAGTCCTTCCCCGAGCGCACCGAGCTGGAGTTCTCTCCGGGGGTAAGCGTGATCGTCGGGCCGAACGGCTGCGGCAAGTCGAACATCACCGACGGCGTGCTCTGGGCGCTCGGCGAGCAGAGCCCGCTCGCGGTTCGCGGTCAGTCGATGCAGGACGTGATCTTCGCCGGCGGCCGCGACCGCTCGGCCCGCAACGCCGCCGAGGTCGAGGTCGTGATCGACAACTCCGACGGCTCCGCCGGCTCCGAGTTCGCCGAGATCTCGGTCTCGCGCCGGCTCGATCGCAACGGCGACGGCGGCTACCGGCTGAACGGCGCCCGCTGCCGGCTCGCCGACGTCACCGAGGCGCTCTCCGACGCGAGCCTCGGTCGCGAGATGCATTCGGTGATCGGCCAGGGGAAGGTCGAAGAGATCGTCCTCTCGAAGCCGCGCGAGCGACGGCTTCTGATCGAGGAGGCGGCCGGGCTCGGCAAGCACCGCAAGCGCCGGCGCCGCGCCCAGCTCAAGCTCGAGCGGACGCGCTCGAACCTCGACCGGGCGCTCGACGTCGAGCGCGAGGCCCGCTCGCGGCTGCGACCGCTGCGCCAGCAGGCAAACGCCGCCGAGACCCACGCCCGCCTCGAGCGTCAGTCGCAGGAGCTGCAGCTGCGCCTGCTCGGCGATCGGCTGTCGGCCGGGGGCGGGGACCTCGCCGCGGCCGAGCAGGCGACTCGCGACGCCCGCGGCGAGCGCGACGCGATCGAGGCGAAGATCGATGCGGCGAGCAAGCGCCGGAACGCCGTCGAGGAGCGGCTCGCCGAGCGCGACCGCGAGCGCACCGCGGTCTGGGGCGAGTTGACCTCGCTGCGGGCCTCGCACGAGCGGCTCGGCGCCCGGACCGAAGCGATCGCCGGCCGCGAGGCCGAGCTCCGCGCGGCAGTCGAGCGGCGTCGCGCATCGCTCGGAGCCCTCGCCGCCGAGCTCCGCGCCACCGAGCGTGACGCGGAGGCGGCGCTCGCACGCGAGCTCGAGACGGCGCGGACGGCGCTCGCGGAGGCGAGCGAAGCGATCGCCGCCGCAGTCGAGGCCGGCGACGTCGGCGCCAGGCTGGAAGCGCTCGCCCGGGTCCGGGGCGGCTCCGAACGCGCCGCCCGCTCGGCGCGCCGGGCCGAGGACATGCTCGGCCACCGCCGCCAGGACTCGCTCGAGCAGCGGATCGAGGCCGAAGCGGAGCTGGCGGAGACGCTCGCCGGGCTCTGTACGACCCTCGCTGCGGCCCGCGACGCCGTCGGCGCCCGCGCCGCGGCCGTCGAGGAGCGCGTCGTCGGCGCTCAGGCCGGCGACGAGCTGGCGCTCGAGCTCCGCGAATGCTCGCGCGTCGAGGCCGAGCTGCACGGCGAGCTCCGGCTCGTCGGCGAGCGCGTCACCGAGGCGGAGGTGCGGGCGGCGAGCCTGCGCGACCGCCGCGAAGAGGCAGAGGCGGAGTGGGAGCGGATCCTCGCCCGCCTCGACCTCGACCCGGCCCCGGAGCCGGAGGCCCTCGACGAGGAGGAGCGGGCCGCGGTCGGAGCCTCGATCGAGCGGCTGATCCGCCGCCGCGAGCAGCTCGGCCCCGTGAACCCGCTCGCCGAGGGCGAGTACGAGGATGCGAAACGCCACGTCGGCGAGCTCGAATCGCAGCGCGAGGACCTCGAGCAGGCGCTCGACGAGCTCGCGAAGCTGATCCGCCAGACCGATCGCGAGATCACCGCGGCCTTCGAGGAGACGTTCAAGGCGGCCGGTGAGAACTTCAGCGAGCTGATCGAGCACATGTTCCCCGGCGGCAGCGGCCGCCTGCGGCTGGTCGAGGCGCCGCGGCCCGAGCGGGTGCTCGGCGGCGCCGACCCGGCGTCGGCCGAGGCGGGCGGTGCCGCGGCGCCGGAGGACTCCGGTGAAGCCGAGCCCGAGGAGGACGAGGACGACGATCGCGATCCGGCCGAGACCGCCGGGGTCGAGATCGAGGTGACGCCGGCCGGGAAGGCGACGCGGCGCCTCTCGCTTCTCTCCGGCGGGGAGAAATCGCTGGTCGCGCTGGCGTTCGTGTTCAGCGTCTTCCTCGCCCGCCCGTCGCCGTTCTACATCCTCGACGAGGTCGAGGCCGCACTCGACGATGCCAACATCGACCGCTTCCTGCAGCTCGTCCGGCGCTTCTCCGATCGCGCCCAGTTCGTGATCGTCACCCACCAGAAGCGGACGATGGACGCCGCCGACGTCCTCTACGGCGTCAGCATGAAGGACGGCGCGACGAAGGTGATCTCGCGGCGCCTGCCGCGCGAGCCGAAGCTGGCCGAAGCCGAGCCGGACGACCGCGCCGCGTAGGCTCCGGCCCGTGCCGACGACCTGGGCAGAGCTGCTCGAGCTCGGCGACCGCGATCCGGTTGCCGGCGACGCCGCGCCCGCGGAGGCGGATCAGCCGCCGGCCCGGCGCGGCTTCTTCCGGCGGCTCCGCGAGAGCATCTCGACCAGCCGCGAGGCGCTCAGCGCCGAGATCAGCTCGAGCCTGTTCGAGACGCTCGACACCGAGGCCTGGGAGCGCCTCGAGGAGGCGCTGATCATGGCCGACGTCGGTGCCCGAACCACGGCGGAGGTCGTCGGCCGGCTCGAGGCGGAGGTCGAGGCGGGCAAGGTCGAGGGAGGCGACGCGGCGCGGGCGCGGCTCGTCGAGCTGCTCGCCGAGCTCGCGTCGACCGGGCGCGGGACGATCGACCTGCGGCCCGATCCCGCCGTCGTCCTCGTCGTCGGCGTCAACGGCACCGGCAAGACGACCACGGTCGGCAAGCTCGCCTGGCACCTCCAGGAGGAGGCCGGCCTGAAGGTGATGCTCGCCGCCGCCGACACCTACCGCGCCGCCGCCGTCGAGCAGCTCGGGGCATGGGCGGAGCGCGCCGGCAGCGACATCGTGAAGGCCGAGACCGGTCAGGACTCCGGCGCGGTCGTCTTCGACGCGATCGAGGCCGCCGAGGCGCGCGGCAGCGACGTCGTTCTGATCGACACCGCCGGCCGCCTCCACACCCGCAACGACCTCATGGAGGAGCTCGCCAAGGTCGGCCGCGTGATCGAGAAGCGGATCGGACGCGGGCCCTCGGAGACGCTGATCGTCGTCGATTCGACCACCGGTCAGAACGGGCTTCGCCAGGCGAAGGTCTTCAGCGACGCCGTCGAGGTGACCGGGGTCGCGCTGACGAAGCTCGACGGGACCGCGAAGGGCGGGATCGCGCTCGCGATCGCCGGCGAGCTCGGGATCCCGGTGAAGCTGATCGGCGTCGGCGAGGGCATCGAGGACCTGCGTCCCTTCGATGCCGAGGAGTTCGCGACGGCTCTGGTCGGGGCCTGAGGCGAGCGGCGTGCGCGTCGTCGAGCTCTGGCGTTACCCGGTCAAGTCCCTGCAGGGAGAGTCGCTGGAGCGCTGCCGGGTCACCGCGGATGGGCTCGAGGGCGATCGGGCCTGGGCGCTCTACGACCCCGCGACGGGCTATGGATTGACGGCCCGGCGGATCCCGGAGCTGTTGTTCGCATCGGCTCGACTCCAGGCCGATGGCTCGGTTGCGGTCCTCGGCCCCGACGGCGAGCCGCTGGGATCCGCCGAAGACGTCGGCGAGTGGCTGGGGCGGCCGGTCGAGCTGCGCGCGGCGGGCGATGAGGCGGCGGGCGACCGCCTCTACGAGAACGTGGTCGATCCAGCCCGCGAGGATGGAGCATGGGAGTCGTTCCGGGGGGCGTCGGGAGCGTTCCACGACTCTGGCGAGGTACGGGTCTCCCTGGTTTCGACCGCCTCCCTCGACGGATGGGACCGTCGCCGGTTCCGCGCCAATGTCGTCTTCGAGGGCGCCTCTGAGGACCTCCTGTTCGGCAGCCGGCTGACGCTCGGCTCCGCGGAGCTCGACGTCGGCAAGCGGATCAGTCGTTGCGTGATGGTCAACCGCGCACAGCCGGGAGGGATCGAGAGCGACTCCGGTGTCCTCCGGGAGATCGCCCGCGAGCGCGGGAACCTGCTCGCGGTCGGGGCCACGGTGGTCCGGCCCGGCGAGATCGCCGTCGGCGACGAGTTGATGCCGGTTTCCGGCCGCCGGGCCGGTCCTCTCTAAGCTGACGCCTGATGTTCGATCAGCTGTCAGATCGCCTCCAGGGCACGCTCTCGGACCTGCGCTCGCGCGGGAAGCTGAGCGAGGCCGACGTCGACAAGGCGATGCGCGAGATCCGCCTCGCGCTGCTCGAGGCCGACGTCAACTTCCAGGTCGTCAGGGACTTCGTCGAGAAGGTCCGTGAGCGGGCGATCGGCGAGGAGGTGGGCAAGAGCCTCACCCCGGGCCAGCAGGTCGTCAAGATCGTGCACGAGGAGCTGACGGCGCTTCTCGGCTCAGGCGTCTCGCGGATCGCCTATGCGGGCCGCGGCCCGACCGTGATCCTGCTCGCGGGTCTGAACGGCGCCGGCAAGACGACTGCGGCCGGGAAGCTCGCGCTGCTGCTCCGGAAGGAGGGCAAGAACCCCGCGCTGGTCGCCGCCGACCTGCAGCGGCCGGCCGCGATCCTCCAGCTCGAGCAGCTCGGCAAGCAGCTCGACGTGCCCGTCTACTCGGACGAGAAGAAGGATCCGGTCAAGGCGGCAAAGGCGGGCATCGAGCGCGCGGCGACCGAGTTGCGCGACGTCGTGATCGTCGACACCGCGGGCCGCCAGGTCGTCGAGGAGTCGCTGATGGAGGAGCTCGCGCGCGTTCGCGCCGCGGCGAAGCCCCACAACGTCCTGCTCGTCCTCGACGCG
>DASTTY010000063.1:0-27040 GCA_035759925.1 Solirubrobacterales bacterium | reverse complement strand
TACAGCGCCGAGAGCTGGATCCGCATGTCTCGAACCTATTCGGGCTTCGCCGGCACCTGCGGCTCGCCGAGGCCGTAGGTGTCGTAGTCGCCCCACTTGCTGAACGTCTTGTGGGTCGGACCGTGGAAGTCCGAGGAGGCGGTCGGGACGAGGCCGAACTCCTCGCAGAGCTCGAGGCAATGCTTGGTCTGCTCCTCGGTGTGGGGCGGGTAGTAGGTCTCGATGCCGTCGAGGCCGACGTCGCGGACGAGGCTCTCGACGAGGTCGCGGACCTGGTCGGGGTCCTTGACGTCCCAGTAGGGATGGGCGACGACGGCGACGCCGCCGGCGCCGTGGATCAGCTCGACCGCCTGCTCGGCGCTCGGCCAGCTCCGCGAGACGAACGCCTTCGCACCGGGGACCAGGTACTCCTCGAAGAACGGGCCGAGGTCGGGTCCGGCGCCCGCGGCCTTGGCGATGTGGGGGCGCCCGATCGCATCGGCGGCGCCGGCCTTGGCGACGGCGTCCTCGAAGGTGACCTCGACGCCGTGCTCGTTGAGCTTGGCGATGATCTGCTTGGCGCGATCGATCCGCTCCTGCTGGGCGCGGTCGCAGGCCGGCTGGATCTTGGTGAGGTCGACCCAGTAGCCGCAGATGTGGAGGTCCTCGGAGTACTCGTGGACGCAGGACATCTCGACGGCGGGAACGTTCTCGAGCCCGAGCTCGGCCGCGGCCCGGTTCGCCTCCTCCACCCCGGCGACGCCGTCGTGGTCGGTCAGCGCCATCACGGTTACTCCCGCCTCGGCGGCGGAGCGGACGACGTCGGCGGGTGCGAGCTGACCGTCGGAGACGGTCGAATGGGACTGGAGGTCGATCATGTCTGCCATTCTTACCCATCGAGGTCAACAAAGCGGACGCCGACGGATGAGAATCTCAGCCAAAGCCGATTACGCGGTGCGGGCGGCGATCGAGCTCGCCGCCTCGCCCGACGCCAAGCCGATCAAGGGGACGAAGCTGGCCGAGGCGCAGGAGATCCCGTTGCAGTTCCTCGAGCACATCCTCCTCGACCTGAAGCGAGCCGGACTCGTCCGCACCAAGCGCGGCGCGCGCGGCGGCTACTGGCTCGCCGAGGACCCGGCGACGGTGTCGGTCGCGGACGTGATCCGCGCCGTCGAGGGTCCGCTGGCGAACATCCAGGACCTGCCGCCGGAGGAGACGAAGTACGAGGGTTCCGCCGAGCGGCTCCGCGACGTCTGGATCGCGGTCCGCCAGAACCTCCGCGAGGTGCTCGAGAGCGTCACCCTCGAGGAGCTCGCCGCGAAGCGGCTCCCGGCGGCGGTCACGTCGCTGCTCGACGAGCCCGAGGCGTGGGTGGTCCGTGAGACCGGCACGCACGACGTTGTGCGCTGACTGCCGCTTCCGCTACCATCGCGCACCTGATTTTGGACCGATCCGGTCGAGAAGGCGGTGCTGCCCCCGCCTGACCCCCGCCTCGGGCCGTCCCTGACGCAGCTTCCACCTCATCATGGATCCCGCGATCGTCGCATTCGGATTTGGCATCGGCCTGCTGGTCGGGATGACCGGCATGGGCGGTGCGTCGCTGATGACCCCGCTGCTGATCCTGATCTTCGGCGTCCAGCCGGTGACGGCGATCGGCACCGACATCTTCTACGCGGCGGTGACGAAGACGGTGGGCGGCGTCCAGCACCTCCGCGCCGGAACCGTCCACAAGGGTCTGGCGTTCTGGATGGCCGCCGGCAGCGTCCCGGCGGCGATCGGCGGCGTCGCCGTCATCGAATACCTCAAGAACAGCGTCGGCGAGGACCAGCTCGACGGCATCGTCTTCGGGATCCTCGGCGCGACCCTGCTCGTCGTCGGCGTCGCGACGGCGCTGCGGACGATCTTCATCCCCGACGTGATCAAGGAGCGCTTCGCACTCCACCTCTATCGCCGTCACATCATCGCCGCGGTTGCAACAGGGGTCACGACCGGGTTCGTGATCGGCATGACCTCGGCCGGGTCCGGGACGCTGATCGCGATCATCCTGATCGCCGTCTTCCGGCTGACGCCGCAGCGGGTCGTCGGCACCGACATCTTCCATGCGGCCGTCCTGCTCTGGGCGGCGGGCATCGCCCACTGGGTCACCGGCAACGTCGATTTCGGCCTCGCCGGCAACATCCTGCTCGGTTCGGTTCCGGGCGTGCTGATCGGCGGCCGCCTCGCCTTCAAGAGCGGCAAGAACCTGCTCCGCGGGCTGCTCTCCCTGGTCCTGATCGCGTCCGGGATCACCCTGATCACGAAGGGCGACGGCGCCGTGGTCATGATCACGGCGGCGTTCGTGACGCTGCTCTTCGGCGTCGTCTTCACTTACGTGCTCCGCCGTGAGGTCAAGCTCCCCCACGGCGAGGGCGTCCGGGCGTGGAAGCTGGTCAGCGTGCCGTGGTCGCGTTCCGAGCACGCCAAGCAGATGGCCGCGGCGAACTCGAGTCAGAACGGTCAGCCGCGCAAAGCCGGCGACGCGACGGAGGCGCGCGAGTCCGGCGGGCCGAAGACCCCCGTCTGATCGCCGCGGCCGGCCTCGGATAGGCTGCGCCGCGAATGGACTTCTCGCTCGGAGATCGCCTCGAGGAGCTGCTCGGCCGCGTCCGCTCGTTCATGGACGAACACGTCTATCCGGTCGAGGCCGAGGCGATCGCGGCGCTCGACGAGGAGGTCCGGCCCGGCGTCGCCTACCCGGAGATCATCGTCGGGATCCGCGAGAAGGCCCGCGCCGAGGGGCTCTGGAACCTCTTCCTCGCCGACGAGGAGCACGGCGCCGGGCTGACCAACTGGGAGTACGGGATGCTCTGCGAGGAGATGGGCCGCAGCCCGGTCGTCGCGCCGATGGCGTTCAACTGCTCCGCCCCCGACACCGGCAACATGGAGATCCTCGCCGAGCACGGGACCGACGAGCAGAAGGAGCGCTGGCTCGAGCCGCTCCTCAACGATCACACCCGCTCCTGCTTCTCGATGACCGAGCCCGAGGTGGCGGGTTCGGACCCGACGACGCTGCAGGCCCGCGCCGAGCTCGACGAGGCGGCCGGCGAATGGGTCATCAACGGGCACAAGTGGTTCACCTCGGGCGCCGTCGGCGCCGACATCGCGATCGCGATGGTCGTCACCGACCCGGACGCCCACCCCTACGGCAGGGCATCGATGATCATCGTCCCGACCGACGCGCCGGGCTTCGACCTCGTCCGCTCGGTCTCGGTCATGGGCCACGACAAGGGGCCCGGCCACTGCGAGATCCGCTACTCCGACTGCCGCGTCCCGGAGGCGAACCTGCTCGGCCCGCGCGGGGCCGGCTTCGTGATCGCCCAGGACCGGCTCGGGCCGGGGCGGATCCATCACTGCATGCGGGCGATCGGCACCTGCGAGCGGGCGATCGAGTTGATGGCGCGCCGCGCCAACGAGCGCGAGGCGTTCGGCGGCCCGCTCGCCGACAAGCAGTTCGTCCAGGACTTCATCGCGAAGAGCCGGATGGAGACCGAGCAGGCGCGACTGCTCACCCTCAAGGCCGCCTGGCTGATGGACACCGCCGGCAAGCGCGAGGCCCGCCGCGAGATCTCGATGATCAAGGTCGTCGCCGCCAACGTCGTCATGGACGTCCTCGACCGCGCCATCCAGGTGCACGGCTCGCTCGGCATGTCCGACGACACCCCGCTCGCCGCGATGTGGCGCTTCAGCCGCATGCTCAAGGTCGCCGACGGCCCCGACGAGGTCCACAAGATGGTCATCGCCCGCCGCGAGCTGAACCGCTACGGCTGAGCGCTCAGTAAGAAGGCTTTGGCCGGAAAGCAGTTGCCGCAGTAGGATCGTGCGGCGATGCGGTGGAAAGTCACCCTGGCGGTCCTGCTCGGAGTCCTGCTCCTCCCCGCCGGCGCCGGGGCCGCGCAGCGCTACGTGACGACCGCGGGAAGCGGCTCCGCCTGCACCCAGCCGGCGCCGTGCTCGATCGAGGTCGGGATCAACGCTGCCGCGACCAACGACGAGGTGATCGTAGCCCCCGGGACCTACACGACCTCGACGCCGCTGGCGAACAGCGCCACCAGCCTCAGTGTCCACGGTCCCGCGGGGAGCCCGCGACCGGTGATCCGGACCTCGGCGCCGACCGGGCTGAGCCTGACCGGCTTCAGCATCGCTGCGCACGATCTGACGATCGAGCACACCGGCAACCAGTACGGCGCTCTCCTGTTCTCGGCGAGCGCCACCTTCGACCATCTCGAGGTCCACTCGAGCTCGCCGTTCGCAGCCTGCTACATCGGAGTGACGGTCACCTTCCGGGACAGCCTGTGCGTGGCGACGGGAGCATCGGCCTTCGCGATCTGGGACGACTTCACGGGCCCGGGGAGCCCATCCCGTTTTCGCAACGTGACCGCGATTGCGACCGGAGCCGGCTCGATCGGTCTCGTCGTCGGCTCCGGACAGAACACGACCAACATCGTCAGCGCCGAGAACATGATCATTCGCGGCGGATCCGTCGATGCACAGGCACGCAATTCCGGCACCGGCTCGACGACGATATTCGGCATCGATCACTCCAACTTCGACAGCTCCAACACCGTCGGCGACAACTCGACCGTCTCCGGCCCGGGGTCGGCGAGCAACCAGACGGCGGACCCGGCGTTCGCCGAGACGGTGCATTACACGCAGGCCTACGGCTCGCCGACGATCGACGCCGGGATCTCGGATGCCTACACGGGCTCGAGCGACCTCGACGGGACCCCCCGTCCCCAGGGGTCGGCGATGGACATCGGCGCCGATGAGATCGTCCCCGACGACGACCCGCCGGAGACGACGATCGTCAAGGGCCCCCGCAAACGGACCCGCTCAACGAAGGCCCGGTTCGAGTTCGAGGCGGACGAGGTCGGAGCGACGTTCTCGTGCAGCCTCGACGGCAAGCCCGCCCGGCCATGCACCTCGCCGAAGAAGCTCCAGCACCTGAAGCGCGGCAGGCACCGGTTCGCGGTTGCCGCAACCGATCAGGCGTTCAATGCGGACGCGACGCCGGCGACCTACCGGTGGAAGGTCAAGAAGCGGAAGCGCTGAGACCGCGCAGTTCGATCTCACGGGCGGCCGCGAGACCTCGCAGCCGCTCCGCCGACTCCTCCGGAGACAGGACCAGGCGGGCGCGGACGAAGCGGTGGCAGCGCCAGCCGGCCAGGGAGAGCAGCTGATCCCGTTCGCGGTCGGCCGCCGCCCGCTCCCAGTCGCCGTGGAAACGCTGGCTGTCAGCCTCGACGACCATCCGCAGCTCCGGCCAGGCGCAGTCGACGATCAGCGGCCTGCTCCCGCCGGGTACGGCGATCGGATGATTGACGAGCGGCCTCTCGACCCCAGCTGCCCGGGCGATCGGCAGCATCACCAGCTCGAGCCCGGAGCGAACGAGCGCGGGCTCCAGGGCCAGGATCCGTTCGAGCTTCGGGATGCCCGGCCGGCCGCGCCGGGCGGCGACGAGCTCACCGAGGCGCCCGCGCTTCAGCAGGCCCTTGGACTCGGCGGCGACGAGGACCACCTCGAGCTCAGCCTCGCTGAGCTCGGGCGCCAGGTCGATCAGGACGAGGTCGGCGGAGACCGTGCGGATCCCGTCCACGATCCGCAGGTCTTGCGGGTCGATGCCACCGCGGTGGACGACGATGCCGGGACGATCACGACCTCTTCGCGACGGCGACCGCACATGGGCCGGCAGGCCGGGTAGGTCGGCGATGCCCTGAAGCACGGCAGCCGGCGAGCCGCAGAGCCCCGAGTCCGGACCACAGACCAGCAAGGCCGCCATCCAGTGCTGGCGGACGGAATGCGGGGGCGGGCGCAGCGAATAGACGCCCGTCCCGACGGGATGGAGGCGACTGCGCGCGACCCGGTTGCCGATCCCGGATCGGCTCAACCCGGCCGCCAGCAGCTGGTCTCGGCTGACGAGGGAGTGCTGTCGACGGGCGAGCTTCGAGATCGCCGTCTCTCGCTGCTCGTGGGCGGATTTGATCCCACCGTGGGTACTTATCCGCCCGCGACCTGCCACGCGGCCGACGATGGCAGCCGATCACGCGTGTGTGGGCGACCGCGCCTCCCTCTCTGCGCCAATAGCGTCACCAATCGGTGACGACGACTGACGCCGGCCGGCGCGAGCCGAGCCACCGGACCTCAACCCAGACGGTCGACGGCCTCGGAGGCGGCCTCGGCGAGGCGGCCGACGTTCTTGCCGAACTCCTCGAAGCCGGCCTCGGGCTTGCCGTACTGGCCCTTCGTGTAGCGCGAGTAGACGCCCTCGAGGATGATCGCCAGCTTCCAGTAACCGAGGGCGACGAAGAAGTCGATCTCGGCGAGATCGCGGCCGGAGCGCTCCGCGTAGCGGGCGCGGACCTCGTCGCGGGACGGGAAGCCGGGCGCCATCGTCGCCGGCTCGAACAGCGGCAGGAGGTCGTCCCCCTCCTCGGCCCAGTAGACGAGCAGCAGTCCGACGTCGGCGAGCGGGTCGCCGAGCGTGCAGAGCTCCCAGTCGACGACGGCGGCGACCTCGCCGGCCGGGGTCAGGATCATGTTGTCGAGCCGGTAGTCACCGTGGACGAGGGTGGCCGGCCCCTGATCGGGGATCCGTTCCGCGAGCCGGTCGTGAACCGCTTCGACGAGCGCGATCTCGCGCGTCTTCGACCCCTCCCACTGCTTGCTCCAGCGGCGCAGCTGGCGGGCTACGTAGTTCTCCTTCTTGCCGAGATCACCGAGACCGATCTCGTCCGGGACCTGGGCATGAATCTCGACGAGGGTGTCGATGACGCGCTCGCCGATCGCCCGCCGGTCGAGCTCGCCGAACGCCGCTGCATCCTCGCGCGATCGCAGGATCGGCCCCTCGACGAACTCCATGACGTAGAACGGAGCGCCGTTGACGGACTCGTCGGTGCAGTAGCCGGCTATCGGCGCGACCGGAACCGGGGTCGGGGCGAGCGCCGAGACGACCCTGTGCTCACGTCCCATGTCGTGGGCCGAGCCGAGCGCCCTGCCGAGCGGCGGCCGGCGCAGCGCCCATTTTCCTCCCCGGGTCCCGTTCACCGCGTAGGTCAGATTCGAGCGGCCGCCGGCGATCCGCTCGTAGGTGAACGGACCGCTCGCACCGGCCACGCTCGCCTCCAGCCAGGCGCCGACCTTGCCCGCGTCGATCCCCTCCGGTGCCTCGCTCGCCTCGGTCATGGCCGCCCGCACCCTATTCCGACTGTCACAGGATCGCTCGCCCGCTCGTCTAGTCAGTGAAAGCGAATCCGAGAGGAGCGAATCATGAAGGTCCTCGTAACAGGAGCGAGCGGAGCGATCGGCAAGCAGCTCGTCCCGAAGCTGGTCAGCGCCGGTCACACCGTCACCGGCATCACCACCTCCCCCGAGAAGCGCGAGATGCTGCGTGGACTCGGCGCCGAGCCGGTCGTGGCCGACGTCCTCGACGCCGAGGAGATCGGCGCGGTCGTCGCGGCAGCGTCTCCCGAGGCGATCATCCACGAGGCGACTGCGCTGGCGGGAGATCTCGACATCCGGCACTTCGATCGCAGCTTCGCGGTCACCAATCGGCTGCGGAGCGAAGGCACCGACAACCTGCTCGCCGCCGGACGCGCCGCCGGCATCCGCCGGTTCATCGCGCAGAGCTTCGGCGGCTGGTCGAGCGCGCCGGCAAACGGCCGGCTCGCGACCGAGTCGGACGCGACCCTCGCCGCCGACAAGCGGGAGCTGATGGGCGAGTCGTTCGCCGCGATCTCTCACCTCGAGGCGGCAGTCGGTGGGCTCGACTGGGCCGACGGCATCGTCCTTCGCTACGGCGGGTTCTACGGACCCGGCACCGGCATGCAGGTCGATCCCCCCGGCCCGCAGATCGAGGCGATCGCGAAGCGGAAGTTCCCGATCATCGGCGACGGCGCCGGCGTCTGGTCGTTCATCCACGTCGCCGATGCCGCCGACGCAACCGTCGAGGCGCTCGGTCACGGGGCTCCGGGCATCTACAACATCGTCGACGACGATCCGGCCCCGGTCCGCGAGTGGCTGCCGAAGGTCGCCACGGGGATCGGCGCGAAGCCGCCGCGGCGGATCCCGAGGTGGCTCGGAAGGCTCCTAGGCGGAGAGCTCGCGACCGTCATGATGACTGACGTGCACGGCTTCTCGAATGCGAAGGCGAAGCGCGAGCTCGGCTGGACGCCGGGCCACCCGAGCTGGCGGACCACGCTCGCGGGCGCGCGATGAGCCCCGAAGAGCTCGAGCGCTACCGGCCGAAGCTCGTCGGCATCGCCTACCGGATGCTCGGCGAGGTCGGCCGGGCCGAGGACGTGGTCCAGGAGGCCTACCTGCGGCTTCACCGCCAGAGCACCGTCGAGGGGGAGCGGATCGAATCGCCCGAGGCGTACCTGGTGACGCTGGTGACGCGGCTCTCGATCGACGAGCTGCGATCGGCGCGGGCCCAGCGGGAGGTCTACGTCGGCGAGTGGCTGCCGGAGCCGCTCGTCGCCGACCAGTCCGCCGACCCCGCCCGCGAGGTCGAGATCGCCGACTCCCTCTCGCTCTCCTTCGTCGTCGTCCTCGAGACGCTGTCGCCGGAGCAGCGGGCCGTCTTCCTGCTCCGCGACGTCTTCGACTACCCCTACGAGCGGATCGCCGAGATCCTCGACAAGCAGCCGGCCGCCGTCCGCCAGATCGCGACTCGCGCGCGCCGGCACGTCGACGAGCGCAAGCCCAGGTTCGAGGCGGGAACCGAGCAGCGGGAAGCACTCGCGAGCCGGTTCTTCGCCGCGACCAGCGACGGTGAGGTCGGCGAGCTCGAGGCGCTTCTCGCCGGGGACGTCGAGCTCCACGGCGACGGCGGCGGCAAAGCGCCCGCCCTCGCGCGGTCGGTCGTCGGCCGCTCGCGGGTCGCGCGGACACTCGTCAACTGGGGCAAGGCGGCCCGGCGCGCTGCGCTGCGGATCGAGCGCCGGAGCGTCAACGGCAACCCGGGAGCGACGTTCATGACGGCCGACGGCGAGGTCGTCAGCGTGATCGAGCTCGAGTTCGACGGGGCCGAGATCAGGTCGATCAACGGGATCGTCAACCCCGAGAAGCTCCAGCACGTCGGCGTCGTCGCCGACCCCGCGACAGTGCTGCGGGCGCTCAAGCGAGGCTGATATGAGTGCACCGTGGCGGAACGGGATCTGCAGGGGCTCCTGGTCGATTTCGGCGGCGTCCTGACGACCAACATCTGGGCCAGCTTCGACCGCTTCTGCGAGCTCGAGAACCTCGAGCGCGGAACGGTCCTCGAGCTGTTCCGCGGCGACGGCGAGGCGCTCGCGCTGCTCCGCTCGCTCGAGCGCGGCGCGATCACCGACGACGTCTTCGAGCGCGACTTCGGCGAGATGCTCGGCGTCGAGCCGGCCGGGCTGATCGAGCGGCTGTTCGGCGGCCTCGCGCCCGAGCCGGCCATGGTCGCCGCGGTCGGGGCGATCCGCGCCGCCGGGATCCGGACCGGGCTGATCACCAATTCCTGGGGGATGGGCATCTACGAGCGGGCGCCGCTCGACAGCTTCGACGCGACGGTCATCTCCGGCGACGTCGGCCTCCACAAGCCGCAGCCGGAGATCTACCGGCTCGGCGCCGAGCGGATCGGCGTCGCGGCGGAATCGTGCGTGTTCGTCGACGACCTCCGAGAGAACGTCGCCGGCGCCGAGGCGGTCGGGATGACGGCGATCCTCCACCGCGACCCGGAGGCCACGATCGCCGAGCTCGAGCGCCTCTTCGAGCTCGACCTGTCGTCCTGACTACAGGAGCTTTTCCTCGATCACTGTCCGCAACTGCGGGTTCGTCCAGCGGCCGGTCGCCTGCTCGATCCTGATCCCGACCTCGCCGCCGGCGATCTCGAGCGTGCCGATCTGGTTGCGGAATCGCGGGCGGGTGGTCATGTCCCAGCTCAGTCGCGGCGGATGGACGCTGGCCGACGCGGCGAGCATCCGCGCCAGCTTCGCGGCGATCCAGGTGTGGCCGAACCCGAGCACCGCCCGCTCGTTGAGCTGAAGCTCCTTGCGGAGGCCCGAGCAGACGGCGTGCCAGACCTTCGAGTAGACGGTGCCGACGGTGGTCGGGAGGTTGACCTTCGAGACGAAGCAGTGGTGGACGTCGCCGCCGAACATGACCAGCGTCTCGGGTGGCTCGCCGCACTGCCCGGAAGCGATGTCGATCACGAGCTCCTCGAACTCGCGATAGGAGCGCTGGAACGCCGCCCAATGGTCGAGGTTGGAGGCGATCCGGACCTTCTCGCCGAGCGGCTTCGACCGCTTACCCCACGCCCCCTCCCCGATCGCCTCCGACCACGCCTCGAGGTCGTGCATACCGTACGGCAGCAGGAACGGCAGTGAGCTGGCCAGGATCAGGTGACCACGCCCGGAGTCGGCTTTGGCCTTGACCCACTCCCATTCCTCCTCGCCGACGATGCGCCGCTTGCCCTCCTCGAGCACGCGGCCGGCGCGGGAGTCGACGACGACGAGCCGGGCCGGGCCGAGATCACTGCAGAAGCTGAATCGCGAGTGACCGTGCTCGAACTCTGCATGCTTGGCGAGGTCGCGGACCGCGGCGCTGCAGTCGCCGCCGTCGCGGAGCTTCGCGTAGACGTCGTCCTCGGCCAGCTCCGACGGCGAGAGGTTGCCGAGGTGCTGGTAGATCCAGTAGGCCATCAGCCCGCCGATGACCCGACCCTCGTACCAGTCGGTCTGCCGCTTCTCGTCGAGCCAGGCCTGCGATGTCTTCCACTTGTCGTTGATCTCGTGGTCGTCGAAGATCATCGACGTCGGCAGCGTCGAGAGCATCCAGCGGACGACCGGGTAGGTCCAGATGTCGCGGTAGCCGACCGTGTACTCCTCGAAATCCTCGAGCGCATCGACCGGGCCGTCGCTGTGGACTTCGCGCGGCGCAACCTTCTCGCGGACGTTCTTCGGCGGCTGGTCGGCGTAGAGCTGGTCGCCGAGCATCACCATCGCATGCGGCCAGTTCGCCTTGGGCTGGCGCAGCATCCGCAGCGCGAAGGTGTGCATCGCGTCGATCCCCCTCCCCTTCCGATGCCACCAGCGCTGAAACGTATGCGGGGGCCGGTGCGGCGCCGAGGTCCGGCACGAGCCGAAGAGCAGGCGCAGATCGCCGTCGGCGGCGAGCGGGCGGATCACCGGATGCGGGAACTCGTAACCCTCCGGAGGCCATGCGCACTCGCCGTCGAGATGGACCTCGTACTGGTGCGAACGGCCGGCCTCGAGCCCGCCGATCGCGACGATCGCATAGTGGTGGCCCTCGACGGTGAACGTCTTCGCCTTCGCGCCGAGGATCTCGACCTCGCAGGGCCGATCGGTCTCGACCCAGACGGTCGCCTCGTCCTCGCCGATGAAGCGCAGCATGGGGCCGACGAGCACCTCGGGCATGGACGCCCTATGCCCGGAATCGGATCGCTTCAATCAGGCTTGCCGCAGGCGGGCTCTCGGCGCAGGAGCCCGTCGAGCGTGAACGCCGCCTGGACCTCGATCCGCTGCGGGCCGGTCCCATCGGGCACGGTGAGCAGCGTCGAGACGTCGCCCTGCGGCTCCAGGCAGCCCTCCCCGGCGACGATCCGCAGGTACGGCGAGTAGCGCATCCTGATCAGGTAGCGCCCCGGCCCCGGCACGGTCAGGGCATAACCGTCGGCTCCGACCTCATCAGGTCGCACGGCCTGCTCGTCGCCGGGCTCGACCTTCCAGAGCACCCAGTGCTCGTTGGCCCAGATCTCGTGCAGGAATGGCAGGGCACCGCCACGGACGAGCCGCGCCTCGTCGACGCCGAGGTAGTCGGACTTCGCATCGGACACGGCCACGTAGTCGACCCCGTGGGAGCGCAGCCATTGCGCGTAGGCGGCCGGTGTCAGGTTGCCGTTGGTGAACAGGTCGAAGTCCGGCGACTCCATCTGCCGCAGCCAGCCGCGTGCGATCGGGACCGACTCGGCCACGTAGACGGACTCCCAGCGGCTCCGCGTCGGTGGGATCTCGACCCGGATCGGCTTGCCCGCGGAGACGTCCTCGAGCTCGGCGACCAGCGGCTCGTAGAAGGCGCGCTCGGTCGAGGGGTCGCCGGCTGCCGCCTCGACGTCGCGGAGCGTCGCCGACCACTGCCACCACAAGAGCGGCGCCGCGAGCAGCAGCAGGATCAGCGGCCGGCGCCGGTACAGCGCCAGCGCCATCACCGGCCCGGCGAAGACCGCGCCGAGGCGGATCGCGTTGCTGCCGAACGGCGTCGTGAGGCTGACGGCGAGGATCGCGACGATCGCGTAGAGCAGGAAGCCGACCCGCAGGGTCGTCTCGCCGACCGGCAGGACGGCGATGCAGACCGCGCATGCGACCGGGATCCAGATGAACGAGTCGAACGTGAACGGCTGATAGCCCCCGGTCGGGAACGCGAACGCGAGCGCGATCGTCGCCACCACCGCGCCGATGAGCGCACACGCCGCCGCCCGGTTGCGGTCACGGCGGGCGGGCGTAGCGATCGGCTGCAACCGCGAGGCGATCAGCAGCGCTGCCGCGGCGAGCGCCGTGAACGCGCCCGCCACCGGGCTCGCCAACGCCGCCGCCACCGCCGCGAGGGCGCCGCTCCAGGGCCGGCTCCGCTGGATGGCGAGCATCGCGAGCAGTCCGAGCGCGAGGCCGAGCGCGAACGTGATCCGCCCCCCGAACAGCGAGACGGTCGCGGCGATGCCGAACCAGGCCGCGCCGAGCCATGCCCGGGAGCCGTAGGCGCGGACCGCGATCGCCGCGAAGGCGACCGCGGCGACGACCGCGCAGATCGCCCCGAGCAGCTCCGGCCCGAGCCAGGCGCCGAGCGGCGGGTAGAGCAGGCTGTAGCCGGGAATCGTCTGGCCGCCGTACCAGTCGGAGTTGTAGATGACCCAGCCGTGCGCGTCCCAGAGGTCGGCGCGGAAGACCTGGGCGGCGAGGTCGAGGGTCTGCGGCTGCCAGAGCAGGCAGACGGCGCTGAGCAGGGTCGCGAGAGCGGCCGCGAGCAGGACGGCGGGAGCGGGCCGGCTCCTCGCCGCGACCGCCACCGGGACCTACCCGTTCGCGTACTCGAGCCGGATCTGCTTGCCCTTCAGCTTCGTGCCGTCGAGCCGGTCGAGCGCTTTCTCGGCCTGATCGTCGTCGAGGTCGACGAACGTGAAGCGCTCGAGGACGCGAACGTCGTGGATCGCGTCGTCGGGCACCACCGCACCCTCCTCGAGCGCCCAGCGGATGTCCTCCTCGGCGATCCCGCTGCGCGAACCGCGGTTGATGAAGAGCTTGACGTGGCCGTTGCGCTCGCGCTCGGCCTCGGCCTGGCCGCCGGCCTCCGGCTCGGCACGGGGCGCGATCACGGCGGCTTCCAGCGGCTCGGACTCCGGCTCCGGGGCGGCCTCGCGCTCGCGCTCACGCCGGCGCTCGTGGCGCCGCTTCGGGCGCGGCGCGTGATCGAGGCGCTCCTCGGGGGCCTCCCACTCGCCGATCGAGGTCCTGACGTCGCGCTCGATCCGCTCGAGCTCTCCGCGCTCCTTCGGCGTCACGAAGGTGATCGCCCGTCCGGTCCGGCCGACGCGCCCGGTCCGGCCGATCCGGTGCACGTAGATCTCGCTGTTGTTCGGCAGGTCGTAGTTGATGACGTGGGTGACGTGATCGATGTCGAGCCCGCGGGCGGCGACGTCGGTCGCGACCAGCAGCGGCGACTTGTGCTCCTTGAAGGAGATCATCACCCCGTCGCGCTGGCCCTGGCTCATGTCGCCGTGCAACGCCTTCGACTGCAGGCCGCGGTCGCGGAGCGAGCGGTCGAGCCGCGCGGTGCCGATCTTCGTCCGGCAGAAGACGATCGCCTGCTCGGGCTCCTCGGCCTTGAGCACCTCGACGAGGCGGTCCGTCTTCCGCTTCGGCTCGACCTCGACGTAGGCCTGCTCGATCGCATCGACGGTGAGCTTCTTCGGGGTGATCGAGATCGTCACCGGGTCGTACATGTAGCTCTCGGCGAGCCGCGCGATCGGCGGCGGCATCGTCGCGCTGAAGAGCATCGTCTGGCGGCCGCTCGGGCACATCCGGAGGATCCGCTCGACGTCTTCGATGAACCCGAGGTCGAGCATCTCGTCGGCCTCGTCGAGGACCACGTAGCGGGTCCCGGTCAGCACCAGCGCCCCGCGCGAGATCAGGTCCATCATCCGGCCGACGGTCGCGACGACGACGTGCGCCTTCGATCGGACCCGTGCGGCCTGGTCGCGGACCGAGGTGCCGCCGAAGACGGCGACGACGTTGACGTCGAGGTGCTCGGCATAGGAGCGGAGGGCCTGGGTCACCTGGATGCAGAGCTCGCGCGTCGGCGTCAGGACGATCGCCTGGGTCTCGTCGTCCGCCGGATCGAGGTATTGCAGCAGCGGCAACCCGAAGGCGGCCGTCTTGCCGGTCCCGGTCTGCGCCTGGCCGATCATGTCGTGGCCGGCGAGCAGCTCCGGGATCGCCTTGTCCTGGATCGGCGAGGGCTCCTCGTAGCCGAGCTCGTCGAGGGCGATGCAGATGTCCTCGCTGAGGCCGAGGTCGCGGAACGAGGTCACTGCGAAGGATCCAGCAGGAGCTTGCCCTGGGTCTCGCGGCCTTGCAGAGCGCGATGGGCATCGGCGACGTCGGAGAGTCCGTAGGTCGCGCCGATCACGACCTCGAGTTTGCCGGAACCGACCGCTTCGAGCAGTTCGGTGATCCCCTGCTCGAGCAGGTCGGGGCGGCGAAACAGGTGGACCAGCCAGAAGCCGACGACTGCGCGGCTCGTCCGCATCAGCTTCTGCGTCATCACCTCGTTCGGCTGCCGGGAGGCGATCCCGAAGCTGACCAGGCGGCCGAACGGCGCGAGGGCCGAGAGGCAGGCGTCGAAGGCGGCGCCGCCGGCCATCTCGAGAACGACGTCGACCTGATCGCCGCCGTTCGCCTCGCGGATCGCCGCCGCGAGGTCGTCGGATCGGGAGTCGACGGCGGCGTCGGCCCCGAGCCGGGTCGCGAGGTCGCGCTTCTCCGCGGTCGAGGCGAGCGCGATCACCCGCCCGGCTCCGTAGCGCTTGGCGAGCTGGACGGCGAGCGTCCCGGTCCCGCCGCCGGCGGCCTGGACGACGACGCTCTCGCCGCGATCGAGGCGGGCGCTGATCCGCAGCAGCGCCCAGGCCGTGAGGCCCTGGAGGAGCACGCCTGCGGCCTGATCGTCGCTGACCTCGTCGGGGATCGGCACGAGCGCCGCCCGATCGACGAGGACCTTCTCCGCATAGCCGCCGTTCGCGAGCATCGCCGCGACGCGGCGCCCGTCCGCGGTCCGGCCGGCGATCTCGCCCCCGGGGATCAGCGGCAGCTCCGCTTTGGCCAGGTAGTCGTTCTCGCGCTGGTGGGTGTCGGCGAAGTTCATCCCGGCGCGCGTGACCTCGACGACGACCTCGTCGGGACCGGGCTCGGGGTCGGGAAGATCGACGACCTCGAGCACCTCGGGGCCACCGAACTCCTTGATCTGGACGGCACGCACGGCGCTGGAGTCTGACGAGTCGCGATCAGCGGCGCCGCGAGATCCGCAGCAGCCGGTCGCCACCGACCTTGCGGAGCCGGGTCTCGCGGCCGCCCGGCCAGTGGACGACGAGGCGCTTGACGACCCGCGATCGGCCGAGGCCGAAGTAGAGGCGGTAGTGGCCCTGGGAGTGGCGCGCATCGTCGTTCTGGCCGACCCACTGGGTCAGCGTGCGGCCGCCCCGGAGCCGAATCCGGACGTGCGCGCCGATCGCCTCGCGATTGCGGGCGGACCCGGTCAGGTCGACCTCGAGCCAGTGGCCGCCCCTGGTCACGTTGCGCTTCTGGATCACGTGGCTGCTCGGCGAGAACTCGCGCGCCGATGCGGCGATCAGCGGGTCGCGGCGGCCGTCGTTGTCGTAGTCCATCCATTCGACGATCGCGTAGCCGATCCGGCGCAGGTTGAGGACGCCGGTGCGGACGAAGCGGTGGCGGCCGCGGTCCCAGCGGTAGAGCCCCTGCGGGGCGAGGCTGACGTCGAGGCGGCCGTCGTTGTCGTAGTCCACGAACGATGCGGCTGCGGCCTTGCCGGGGAGTCCGAGCCGGGAGCGGACCGGATGGAGGCGGCCGTGGCGGTTGGCGAGCAGATGGACCCCGCGGCGGCCGCTCGTCAGCACGTCGAGCGTGCCCGAGTTGTCGTAGTCGCCGAGCGCGATCTGGGAGGCCTCGCGGCCGGCGCGGACGGTCGCGACGCGCCGCCATGTCCCCGCCTTCGACTTCCAGGACTCGAGGCCGCGCCGGGTCGCGACGAGCAGCGTCGGCCGCGAGCCGCCGAGGCTCGCCCAGCGGTAGGTGGTGCCGACCACCTGCGGCGCCGGCACGGTGATGAATCCGCCGCGGATCGTCTGCGCGTAGAGCTGCGGGGGCCGGCCCTCGCAGGTCAGCAGCAGATCGAGGCTCCCGCGGCCGTCGGCGTCGGCGTAGGAGGCGCTGCGGCCCCGGCAGTACCCCTTGACGATGCCGCTCGGGCCGATCTCGTCGGCGTAGGTGCCGCCCGGCCCGGCGCCGGCGACGAGCAGCTGGTCGACGACCGAGCCGAGGAACCGCGGCGAGGCGATCCCGCCACCGAGCCCGCCGGTGGCGACGAACACGTCCTGGTCGCGGTCGCCGGCGACGTCGGCGAACGCGAGGCCGTGACGGTCGCGGAGCTTGATCTGAAAGAGCGGCGCGTCCGGCGAGACCGCCTCGGTGCCGACCTTGATCTCGCTCGCGGTGACGGCGCCCGGCCCGGACTCCGCGAACTCGAACTGGATCGGCAGATCGGAGAGGCCGTTCGAGGCGAACGTCACTTCACCGCCTGGAGCGATCGTGAAGTCGAGGAACGGGCGGTTGTTCGCGTCGCGGCCGATCGCCGCCGTGGCCGAGTGCTGCGAGCGGATCATCAGCCTCCTCGTCATCAGCCGGACCCGGCCGGAGACGGTCAGCCCGGTCGATTGGAGGTGGAGGCGGCCGGCGTCGCCGGGCTCGTCGCTCGGCCAGACGTAGATGCCGGGGGCGGAGAGGTCGGCGGGAGGCCGGAGCAGGTCGAGGCCGGGGTAGCGGTCATCGGGCCCGAGCCCGATCTGGTTGATCACGTTGCGGAACGAGCGACCACGGTGGTTGCGGAGGAAGACCGACTTGAACTTGTGGTTGGCGGTGAAGATGTCGAGGCGTCCGTTCCGGTCGGGATCGGCGACGCCGATGTCGAACAGCCGCTTCGTCAGGAAGTCCGCAGGCGGGCCGGCCTCGAAGCGCGGCTTCGCGGCGCCGGCCGGAGCGGCGGCGAGCGCGGCTGCCGCGAGCGCGGCGATGCAGATCCTCAGCCTCCACCCCACGCGCGAAGCGTAATCGCGCTTTTCGCCCGAAGCGCCACTCGCGCGCACGATCCCATGGGGACCGATCATCTAGAGTGCCGCGCCCGTGGCCCTGACCGTCGTCGGATCGATCGCCTTCGACTCCGTTCGGACCCCGTTCGGGGAGCGCGAGCGCATGCTCGGCGGCTCCGCGAGCCATTTCGCGCTGGCGGCGAGCTTCTTCACCGATGTCCGCGTCGTCGGCCCGGTCGGCGACGATTTCGGCGCGGACGAGATCGGCGTCCTCCAGTCGCACGGGATCTCGACGACCGACGTCGAGCACGTCGAGGGCGGCCGGACGTTCTTCTGGCGCGGCCACTACGACCACGACATGAACGTCGCCCACACCGACGAGACGCAGCTCAACGTCTTCGCCGACTTCGTCCCGAAGCTCTGCGGGGAGAACCGCTCGGCGGAGATGCTGTTCCTCGGCAACATCCAGCCGGAGCTGCAGCGCCAGGTCCGCGAGGAGGCCGACGGCGCCCGCTTCGTCGCCCTCGATTCGATGAACCTCTGGATCGAGACCGCCCGCGACCCGCTGCTGCGGGTGATCGGGATGATCGACTGCGTCCTCCTCAACGACGCCGAGCTGCGGATGCTGACCGGGGAGCCGAACCTCGTCGTCGCCGCCCACCGGATCATGGAGCACGGGCCGACGATCGTGGTCGTCAAGCGCGGCGAGTACGGCGCCGCCCTCTTCACCGGCGACGATACCTTCGCGATGCCGGCCCTGCCGATCGCCGAGGTTCGCGACCCGACCGGCGCCGGCGACTCCTTCGCCGGCGGCTTCCTCGGCTTCCTCGACGGCCTCGGCGCTCACTCCCCGAGCAACGGCGAGCTCCGTCAGGCGATGGTCCGCGGCTCCGCCCTCGCCTCCTTCAACGTCGAGGACTTCGGGACCGAGCGCGTCCGCCGGCTCGAGCGCGAGGACATCGACACCCGCGTGAACGCCTTCAAGAACCTGACGCACTTCTGAGCCGCGGCGCGCGCTGCTGGGATACTAGGCCCGAGCTTCGCGACAACGATCGAGGAGAGACAAGTGGCAGACACTCTCAGCATCACCGACAACCGGACCGGGAAGACCTACGAGGTCGACATCAACGACGAGACGATCCGCGGCCTCGACCTGCGCCAGATCAAGGTCAACGAGGATGACTTCGGGCTGATGGCGTACGACCCGGGCTACACGAACACCGCCTCGTGCAAGTCGGCGATCACGTTCATCGACGGCGAGGCCGGGATCCTCCAGCACCGCGGCTACACGATCGAGGAGCTGTGCGAGAAGTCCTCCTACCTCGAGGTCGCCTACCTGCTCGTCTTCGGCGAGCTGCCGACCGGTCCGCAGCTCGAGCGCTGGGTCTACGACGTCACCCACCACACGTTCGTCCACGAGGACATGAAGGCCTTCTACCGCGGCTTCCGCCACGATGCCCACCCGATGGGGATCCTCCTCGCCGGGGTCGGCGCGATGTCGACGTTCTACCCGGACGCCAAGGAGATCGACTCCCCCGAGGAGCGCTACATGGCCGCGATCAGGCTGATCGCGAAGATGCCGACGCTCGCGGCGTTCTCCTATCGGCACAGCCTCGGCCTGCCGTACGTCTATCCCGCCAACGACCTCGACTACGCCTCCAACTTCCTCGCGATGATGCGGAAGATGACCGAGGTCAAGTACGAGCCCGACCAGCGGCTCGCGAAGGCCCTCGACGTCCTCTTCATCCTCCACGCCGATCACGAGCAGAACTGCTCGACGGCGGCCGTCCGCGCGGTCGGCTCCTCGCAGGTCGATCCCTACTCGGCGGTGGCCGCGGGCGTCGCCGCCCTCTACGGGCCGCTCCACGGCGGCGCCAACGAGGCGGTCCTGCGGATGCTGCGCCGGATCGAGAAGGTCGAGAACATCCCCGACTTCCTCGAGGGCGTCAAGAACCGCGACGAGAAGCTGATGGGCTTCGGCCACCGGGTCTACAAGAACTACGACCCGCGGGCACGGATCATCAAGAAGCACGTCGACGAGGTTCTGGAGATGACCGGCGACAACCCGCTGCTCGAGATCGCCACCGAGCTCGAGAAGCGCGCCCTCGACGACGACTACTTCACCTCCCGCAAGCTCTACCCGAACGTCGACTTCTACTCGGGCCTGATCTACGAGGCGCTCGGAATCCCGAGCGCCATGTTCACGGTGATCTTCGCGATCCCGCGGACCTCGGGCTGGATCGCCCAATGGATGGAGATGAACGGCGACAGCGAGCAGAAGATCGCCCGGCCGCGGCAGATCTACACCGGCGAGCGCGATCGCAGCTACGTCGACGTCCCCGAGCGCGAGGGCCCCGAGAAGATCATCGGCCCGCCGGCCCGCCGGCCCGTGAAGGCCCGCCGCGGGGCCTGAACAACTCCGGCCTCAGAGCGTTACGCCGACCAGGGTCGGCTCGACGGCGAGGGTGACCCCGAAGGTGGCACGGACCCCGTCGCGAAGCTCCCGGGCGAGAGCCAGCAGCTCGGCTGTCGTCCCACCCCCTCGGTTGACCAGCGCGAGCGTGTGCTTCGTCGAGATCCCGACCGCGCCGTTCCCGTAGCCGCGCTCGAAGCCGGCCCGCTCGATCAGCCAGGCGGCCGAAGTCTTCACGGCGCCGTCCGGCTGTGACCATCCCGGCGGCTGCTCATCCCCGTCGAGCCGGTCGGATGCCCGACGCACCAGCTCCCGAAAGCCCTCTTGGTCGAGGATCGGGTTGGTGAAGAACGACCCGGCGCTGACCGAGTCGGGATCGGCTGGATCGACGACCATCCCCTTGGTCCGCCGCAGCCCGAGGACCGCCTCGCGGACGGCCGCGAGCGGCGGGCGATCGCCCGGCCGAACGCCGAGCGCGGCGGCGAGCTGCGGGTAGGCGATCGGCCGCGCCACGGCGGCCGGCTCGAGCTCCAGGGTCACCGCGAGGACGACGTACCTGTCGCCGCCCTTGAACATGCTCGTGCGGTAGCCGAAGCCGCAGGCGCGACGATCGAAAGCGACCGCCTTCCCCGCGGTCCGATCCCACGCGCTCACCGAGCGGACCGTGGCGGCGATCTCCTGCCCGTAGGCGCCGACGTTCTGGATCGGAGTCGCTCCAACCGACCCGGGAATGCCCGAGAGACACTCGATCCCCGCCAGCCCGTCGGCGACGCAGCGGGCGACGAGCTCGTCCCAGGGCTCCCCCGCGGCGACGGTCAGCCGGACGCGCTCGCCGGAGCGCGTGACTTCCACCCCGCGGGTGGCGATCCGGACGGCGACACCGTCGAAGCCGAGGTCCGAGATCACCAGGTTGGAGCCGCCGGCGAGCAGCAGGACCGGGCGACGCTCGCGATCGGCGGCGCTGACCGCGGCGATGAGGTCGGCGTCGCTCTCGGGCGTGACCAGCCGTCGTGCGGGACCGCCGAGGCGCAGCGTCGTCAGCTCCGCCAGTGGGGCTTCGAGTCGTGTCGGCATCGGGACGCAAGCCTACGAAGAAGCCCGCCCTCTGTCGCTCGGCGGCCCCGCTAGGCTCGATGCGTGGCGTTCAAGCTGACGATCCGGAACGGGCCGAAGGTCACCCGCGAGAAGCACGAGAGCCTCGAGGAGGCCGTTGCGGCGCTGCGCTCGCACACCGAGCAGATCAGGGCCGAGGGGGACGCGCCGGAGGTCTCGATGATCCGGACCTACGAGCCCGGCGATCAGGTCAAGGCGCGGCTCGAGATCTCGACGGGCAGCTTCCTGCGCAGCCGCGACGCCGGCATCGACGTGATGGGCGACGGCGCGCTCGTCCCGTTTCGCGGCGGGGTCGCCCGCCGCGAGCTCGACCCGGGCGAGGGCGTCACCGCCTTCGAGGCCGTGGAGCGCGCGATGCGCGAGGGGGCGCGATGAGCGGCAGCGGCGGCAGCGCCCGCGGTCACGGCAAGGCCGTCGCGGGCGGCAAGGAGGTCGGCCGGCGGGTACGGCTGCCGCGCGGCGCCGAACGGCCGATAACCCTCTTCATCAACGGCTCCAAGCAGGTCGAGGGGCTCGACTACGAGATCGCCGACGGCATCGCGACCTTCCGCGAGCCGATCATGAAGGAGGACCTCAGGGAGCTCGGGGTGATCCGCAAGGTCGTCCTCGGGCTCGGGCTCGTCGGCAGCTACCAGAAGAACGAGGTCGTCGACGTCGAGTACCGGATCGAAGGCCGGACGCAATTCGCCTCCAACCTCGAGGTCATCCCGGACTGAGCCTGGCGCCCGGGCCTCCTCACCCGAGGCCGGAAAGGGCGGCGACCCGCTCCTTGTGCTGCCCGGGCGCGCCGAACAGCCGCGCGTCCGCGCGTGCCCGCTTGAGCAGGAAGTGGAGGTCGTGCTCCCAGGTGAAGCCGATGCCGCCGTGGACCTGGATCGCGGCCTTGCAGACGTCCCAGGCCGCCTCCGAGGCGCGCGCCTTCGCCATCGCCGCGGCGAGCGGCAGCGACTCCGGCTCGGCGTCGGCGGCCCACGCGGCCGCGTAGGTGAGCGAGCGCGCCTCCTCGACGTCGTAGAGCATCTTCGCGCAGGCGTGGGAGACGCCCTGATAGGCGCCGATCGGGCGACCGAACTGCTCGCGCTCCTTCGCGTATTCGACCGCCATGTCCATCGCCCGCTGGCCGATCCCGACCAGCTCGGCGGCAACCGCGACGAGGATCCGATCGGTCGCGGCGCCGAAATCCCCAGGTAGCACCTCACCGATGTCGTCGCCCAGCGGCTTCGCGTAGCGGCGGGTCTGGTCGATCAGCTCGAGCGGATCAGGGTCGACCTCGGCCAGGTCGACCAAGCGGACCTCGCCGTCGTCTCCATAGACGACGGCACAGGCCGCGCCCTCGGCGTCGATCAGCACGTCGGGATCGCCGAAGGCGCCGCGCCCCTCCCCGGAGGCGATCCCCGCCAGCCATCCCCGCTTCTGCTCGTCGGAGCCCGCACCCTCGAGAACCAGCCCGGCGCAGGCGTTCGCGAGGAACGGCAGCGGCGCGCAGGCGTAGCCGAGCTCCTCGCAAAGGACGATCAGCTCGACCATCCCGAGCCCCTGGCCGCCGTGCTCCTCGGCGATCGCGATGCCCGGCCAGCCGAGCTCGGAGACCTCGGCCCAGAGGGCGTCGTCGTAGCGGTTGCCCTCGGCGAGCTCGCGGACTACGGCGGGAGTGAATCGGGCGGCGAGGAACTGCCGCGCCGTCTCCTTGATCTCCGCCTGCTCGTCGTCGAAGTCGAATCGCATGCTCTCTCCTTGGCTCCAGCTAGCGGAGCCGGGGTAGGCCGAGCACGCGCTCGGCGACGATGTTCTTCATCACCTCGGTGGTCCCGCCCTCGATCGAGTTGGCCCGGCTGCGCAGCATCCGGTAGGTCCACGGGGTGCCCCGCTCGAGCCCCTCGGGGCCGAGGATGTCGCAGGCGAGCTCGGTCAGCGACTGGTTCAGCGTCGCCCACTCCCATTTGCCGATCGAGCCTTCGGGTCCGGGGATCCCGGTCTTCATCTGCGCCGTCATCGCCCGCATGCCGCCGAGCCGCAGCGCCTCGCAGCCGATCAGCAGATCGGCCATCCGCGCACGGATCGCCGGATCGTTCTCCAGTCCGTGCTCCTTGACGAGGTCGGTCAGCGCCGCGAGGTCGCGGGAAACGGCCACGGCGGCACCGCCGCCGAGCCCGGCGCGCTCGTTCATCAGCGTCGTGATCGCGACCATCCAGCCGTTCCCCTCGCCGCCGACCAGGTTCTCGTCGGGGATGAACGCCTCCTCGAAGAAGACCTCGTTGAACTCCGCCTCGCCGGTGATCTGGACGAGCGGCCGGATCTCGACCCCGTCCTGCTCCATGTCGCAGATGAAGTAGGTCAGGCCCTTGTGCTTGGGGACGTTCGGATCGGTGCGGGCGACGAGCATGCACCACTTCGACTCGTGCGCGAACGTGGTCCAGACCTTCTGGCCGGTCACCTTCCAGCCGCCGTCGGCCTTGACCGCCTTCGTCTTCAGCGAGGCGAGGTCGGATCCCGACTCGGGCTCCGAGAAGCCCTGGCACCAGATCTCCTCGGCGCTGAGGATCGGCTCGAGCCAGCGCTCCTTCTGCTCGTCGCTGCCGTGGGCCATGATCACCGGCCCGCCCATCACGAGGCCGAGCACGTTCGCCGGCGAGGGCGCGTCGGCGCGGGCCATCTCGCTCGAGAAGATCGCCTGCTCGATCAGGGTCGCGCCGCGGCCGCCGAACTCCTTCGGCCACGAGATCCCGGCCCAGCCACCCTCGTGCATCTGTCGCTGCCAGTCGCGCCGGAACGCGAACGCGGCCTCGTCGCCGTGCGGCTCGGGACCGGGGTGGTTCGCCTCGAGCCAGGAGCGGACCTCGTCGCGAAACGCGGTCTCCGACTCGTTCAGGGTCAGGTCCACCTGTGCTCTCCTCCTCCTCGGCGCTCGCCGGGACGAAAGTCCATTCTCGAGGTCCGGAAAACCTACAGGGAAGCGTCCGGATCGAAACGATCGGGTTCGATCAGGACGCCGGGGTTGAGGATCGCCTCGGGATCGACCGCGCGCTTCGCGGCGACGAGGGCGTCGGCGAAGCGGTCCGGCCGCTGCAGGTCGTACCAGGGGCGGTGATCGCGGCCGACCGCGTGGTGGTGGGTGATCGTGCCGCCGGCGGCGACGACCGCCTCCGAGACCGCCGACTTGATCTCGTCCCACTGACGGACCTCGGAGCCGCGGCGGGCCTTGGCGAGCACCGTGAAGTAGGGAGCGGGGCCGCTCGGGTAGACGTGGGTGAACCGGCACATCACCCGCGGCGCGCCCTCGCCGTCGGCGGGGGCGTCGCAGACCTCGGCAACCGCCCGGCGCGCGACCTCGGTGACGCTCGAGTGGAACTCGCCGAAGCGGTCCCAGGTGATCGCCGTCTCGAACGTCTCGCTGATCACGCCGAGGGCGACGAGGCTGTCGCGGAGGTACGGCGCGTCGAGGAAGGCCGAGCGCCAGCTCTCCGCCGCGGAGTCGGCCTGCCCGTCGCCGGCCGATGCCGGCACCGGCTCCGGCGTCCCGCCGAGGTCGGCGGCGCACTCGACGGCGAGCCGGAGCTGCTCGGCGACCGGCGCGAACGCCGACTCGAAACCGAGGATCAGGACGGCCTGGGAGCCGTCCCCGGCGCCGGTGGTCGCCGCCTCGAGCGGGTCGAGGAGCCGGCAGTTCGACGGATGCAGGCGTGACTGCGCGATCACGCGGGCGGCCTCGACCCCGGCGGCGAAGCTTCGGAACAGGACCGGCCGCGACGCCTTGAAGGTCGGCCGCGGCCGGACCTCGACCCACGCCTCGGTGATCACGCCGAGGATCCCCTCGGAGCCGAGCATCATCCGGTCGGGACTCGGGCCGGCGCCGGAGCCGGGCAATCGCCGGCTCTCCCATGGGCCGGCCGGCGTCAGCGTCCGGACCGACTCGACGAGGTCGTCGATGTGGGTCTGGAGCGTCGCGAAGTGGCCGCCCGCGCGGGTCGCGATCCAGCCGCCGAGCGTCGAGAACTCGAACGACTGCGGGAAGTGGCGCAGGGTCAGGCCGTGTGGCCGCAGGCCGTCCTCGAGCTCCGGGCCGGTCGTCCCGGCCCGGACGAGCGCCGAGCCGGAGACCTCGTCGATCGCATCGATCCCGCTGAGCCGGCGGAGATCGATCGAGACCGTGCCGCGGTAGCCGTGCCCCACCCGCGGCTCGACGCCGCCGACGACGCTGGTTCCGCCACCGAACGGGATCGCTGCGAGCCGGCGGTCGGCGCACAGCTCGAGGACGCGGCGAACGTCCTCCTCGTCGGTCGGGGAGGCGACGAGGTCGGGGGTCCGCTCGAACCGGCCCCGGAAGCCGCGGACGACGTCGCGGTAGGCGCGGCCCATCGAGTGGCGGATCCGATCCGGCGGCGCGTCGCTGAGGATCGCAGCGAGGCTCTCCGGCGGCCGCAGCCGCGACGGCGCGATATCGATCGACTCGAGCGCGACCGGCGTCTCGATCCGCTCGCCGCCGAACCCGAGCCGCTCGCGGACGATCGGCGCCAGCGCCTCCAGCGAGGCCCGATCGGGCTCGCGATCCGCCCAGCCCCACCCCCAGTGGCTCCGCTCCCGCTCGGCGCCCGCGCTCATCGTCCGACCCTAGATGATCGGGAAGAAATCGCAGTTTGCGGGGTCGCCGGAGCCGATATTCGTCCAATCAGTTGTTACGTCTGACACGAGCACTACCTTTCCCCGGCACGAGGACCCCCTTCGACGGGAGTGAGGGCATGCACGGAGAGAGCAGCAACGAACGCTGGCAGGAGCTGATCGACCTGCGCGAGGAGTTCGAGCAGGGCGACGCGGTCCTGCCGACGCGGATCAGCGCCATCGACGGTCGCCGGATCGAAGCCTCCCCGGAGGCGATCCGCTTCGCCGAGGCGCTGGCGTTCAATGCCGGGTGGTCGGGCATCTCGGAGGCCCGCCGGCGCCGGCGCCACGACGACCTGGCCGCGTAGCCCGCACGACATCCGCGAGGTCGGCTGTCGCCAAACCCTCTTGGCGGGTGGCCGCCTTCACGGCAGTGAGGCAAGGAGGGACACGAAACGTCCGCCCAAGGGACGTTTGGTGCACCTCAATCGCTTCGAGGCCGGGATTCCAAGGTGCGGGTGCATATCCGACACCTATGGAGCCTCATATGCACCCGCAGATCGCCGTCGCCCCCTCGACTGCCTAACCGCCCGCGGCTTACGCCGCGCGCTCGTTTACGGAGTCGACGGGCGCTTTGCGGCTTACGCCGCGCGCTCGTCGAGCAGCCGGCTGATCTCCTTGGTGCCGAGGCGGGCCGGCTTCGTCTGCTTGACGAACCGCGCCAGCGCCCGCGCGAACGGCAACGGCCGGTCGAGATGCGGGAAGTGGCCGGCGTCGTCGAAGACGGTGAAGCGGCTGCCCGGCATCGCCTCGGCGGCCCAGTGGCCGTGGGCGACGGGGATGATCCGATCGCGCTCGCCCCAGACGATCATCGTCGGCACCGCTTCGGCCAGGTAGAGGCGGTCGCGGGCGCTGACCCGCTGGCCGCGGTGATCGATCACCGACCGGGCCGTCGAGAGGAAGGCGGCGCGGGCCTCGCCGTCGGCGAGCGAGGCGTAGCCGCGGGCGATCTCGGTGATGTCGGCCCCGGGCTTGAGCCCCACGGCCCCGAGCAGGTCACCGAGCCGGCGCCCGGCACCGGTCACCCACGCCTTCGTGATCAGCGGTAGGACGAGCTCGGCGCCGGGAAGGGTCGCGGCGCGGAGGAAGACGTTCACGTCCTCGCCGAGCCCGCCGCTGGCGACGAGGCCGAGGCGGTCGGTGTGGGTAGGGAACTGGTAGGCGAACTGCATCGCGACGCCGCCGCCGAGCGAGTGACCGACGACGGTCGCGGACTCGTGGCCGAGCGCCAGCAGCAGGTCGCGAGCGCCGGCCGCGTAGGCGCCGAGCGAGTAGTCGCCGCGCGGCTTCGCGGAGCTGCCGTGGCCGAGCATGTCCGGAGCGATCACGGTGAAGTCGTCGGCGAGCGCCGGGATCAGCGGCGCCCAGGTCTCGCAGCTTCCGGCGATCCCGTGCAGGAGCAGCAGCGGCGGCCCATCGCCGGCCCGCAGGAAGCTGACCCGGTTGCCGTGAAGTTCGATCTGCTCGGCTTCGATCTGCCCGTA
>DASTTY010000062.1:0-5743 GCA_035759925.1 Solirubrobacterales bacterium | reverse complement strand
CTCGAGATCGGGCGATTCGGTGAGATGGAGCTGGCCGGATTCGAACCGGCGGCCTCTGCCGTGCCACGGCAGCGCTCTAGCCAACTGAGCTACAGCCCCCTTCGAGAACTCGTACTCGGCCGCAAAGTTTACCGCCGCCCGCTGGTTGTTCTTCGCGGGCTCCAGCCGGAGATGGAACGTGGATCGTCCTGCCACCTGCTCGATCGGGATCAGGTAGCAGGTCTCGAGTTCACCGCAATACGTCACCACCGCATCGATCTCATCGATCCCGTACTTGCCGCGTACGTAGCCATTGACTGGCGTATGCCTGGAGGTCGTGAAGCTGATCTTGATGACGTCTCCGCACAGGCGACCCCACTTGCATTGGATCCTCGCGATGTGGTCCTCGACCTCGAGCGCCAGGTCGTAGCGGCCGTGTTCGATCATCGGCCACAGAACCCCCATGCCCAACGCCGCAGCCCTGGCGGCGATGGCGAGCTCTGCGACAGCGCCCTTGTGATTGGTCGTGCCGAGTTCCACGAACGTATGTTCGCATTGCTACCGGACGGAGCTACCGCTGAACGGCAGGGAACGAGAGGTCCGGCGAGTATTCTCAGGGCTGAGATCGCCCCGCATCGGGGGCGCCGAACGAGAGGGAGCCCCTTGGAGATGGACGAGCAGTACGGGACGACGACGGTTCGCGGCGCCGACGTCCAGCTGGCGCGGCAGTCGTTTCTCACCTCGGTGTTCGGCTGGATGTTCGTCGGCCTCGCCCTGACGGCGGGGATCGCCGCCTACGTGGCAGCCAGCAGCGACATGATCAGCTGGTTCGAGGACCACGCGGTCGCCTGGATCGTCATGTTCGTCGTCCAGATCGGGCTCGTGATCACGATCTCGGCCGGGATCAACCGGATCAGCTACCCGGTCGCGACGTTCCTCTTCCTCGTCTACGCCGCCCTCAACGGGTTCATCTTCTCGATCATCCTCGAGGCTTACACGACCGCCTCGATCGCCAGCGCGTTCGGCGTCGCCGCCGGCATGTTCGGCGGCATGGCCGTCTACGGGTACGCCACCAAGCGAGACCTGTCGGGGATGCGCTCGATCCTCTTCATGGGCCTGATCGGGATCGTCATCGGGCTGATCGTGAACATGTTCTGGGCCAACTCGGTCCTCTACTGGTTCGTGACCTTCGGCGGCGTCCTTCTCTTCTGCGCCCTGACCGCCTACGACATGCAGAAGATCAAGCAGATCGGCGAGAGCGGCGCCGACAGCGAGACGCTGCGGAAGGCGTCGATCCTCGGGGCGCTCTCCCTCTATCTCGACTTCATCAACCTCTTCCTGTTCCTGTTGCGGATCTTCGGCTCGGCGCGCTAGGGAGCGCTGATCCCCGATGAGCGACGAGCCGCAGCGCACCTGGGTCGTCTATCTCGCCGGCGAGATCCACTCCGACTGGCGCGATCGGATCGCCGCCGGAGTCGCCGACGCGGGCCTGCCGGTCGTCCTCACCCATCCGGTCACCGACCACGCCGCCAGCGACGACTGCGGCGTCGCGATCCTCGGCGCCGAGGACGCCAAGTTCTGGCACGACCACAAGGGCGCCGGCGTCAACGCGATCCGCACCGGCACCCTGCTGCGCGAGGCAGACGTCGTCGTCGTCCGTTTCGGCGACAAGTACAAGCAGTGGAACGCCGCCTTCGACGCCGGCCAGGCGGCAGCCCTCGACACGCCGCTGATCACCCTCCACCCGCCTGAGCACGACCACGCCCTCAAGGAGGTCGACCGAGCCGCCCTCGCGGTCGCCCGCGAGCCCGAGCAGGTCGTCGCGATCCTCCGCTACGCGATCGAGGGCCGGCTCTAACTCGTTTCTAATCGACGTCGGCGACGCTGGCCCGGCAAGGTGAGCGATTGGAAGGGATCAGGATGAGCAAGATCGGTCGGCCCGTGGCAGTGGGGATCGTGGCGGCGGCGCTCGTCCTGGGCGGCCTCGTCGGGGTGCTGATCACGACCGGCGACGAAGGCGGCGAAGAGACCGGCGTCACGCCGCCCGAAACCGCTGCTCTGCCCGCGGCGGAGCGCAGCTCCGCCGCGCCGACGACGACCGCTCCCCAGCTCGACACCGACGACGCCCCGCTCGGTCGAACCGAGGCGAGGCGCGCCGGCGCGGCTGCCGTCGCGGCGGTCGGCGGCGGGACGGCGGTCGAGATCGACCGCTCCGACGATCCCGGCGAGGCATACGAGGTCGAGGTGATGACCGACCGGGGGGAGATCGACGTCGCTCTCGACGACAATCTCCGTCGTGTCGACAACGTCCCCTACGACGACTGATCACGACCCCGGTCGCCGAGGCGAAGCATGCGCGTCCTGATCGTCGAGGACGAGCCGAAGCTGGCGGCGCTGATTCGCACCGGCCTCCGCAAGCGCGGCATCGCAGTCGACCATGCCGGCAACGGCGAGGACGTCCTCTGGATGGCCGGGTCGACGTCCTACGACGCGATCGTTCTCGACGTGATGCTGCCCGGCATCGACGGGTTCGAGGTCTGCCGTCGCCTCCGGGACGACGAGATCTGGACCCCGATCCTGGTGCTGACCGCACGCGATGCGATCGAGGACCGGGTGGAGGGCCTCGACGGCGGGGCTGACGACTATCTGACCAAGCCATTCGCCTTTGCCGAGCTCGAAGCACGGCTGCGGGCGATGGCGCGTCGCGGCCGCGAGCCGCGCCCGACGGTTCTCGAATCCGGTGATCTGGCCCTCGATCCGGCCGCACGGACCGTTCACCGCGGAGCGACAGGGATCGAGCTCTCACCGATCGAGTTCGCGATGTTGGAGACGTTCATGAGCCGTCCGGGCCGTGCGCTGAGCAGGCTCCAGCTGCTCGAGCACGTCTGGGACAACGAGTACGAGAACCGCTCGAACGTGGTCGACGTCTACGTGCGCTACCTGCGGGCGAAGATCGATGAGCCCTTCGGCACCGACTCGATCGAGACGGTCAGGGGGATCGGCTATCGCTGGCGGGGGAACGGTTGAGGGCGCGGATCGCCGCGATCCCGATCCGGCTTCGGCTGGTCCTCGCGTTCGCCGCGGTGATGGCGGTCGTGCTCACCGCCGTCGGCCTGTTCGTCTACGAACGCACCGACGCGAACTTCGACGCCCGGATCGAGCGCGAGCTCGCCGCGCGGCTGGCAGCGGTTGTGGCGATCGTTCGCGACGACGGCGACGACCTCGGCGACCCCGTTCAGGATCCTCTCGGCCGCGTCGATACCGAGGGGGACGTGCAGGTGCTAGGCCCCAACGGGGTCGTCGATGCCACCAGCGATGAGCTCCGGCAGGAGCCTCTGCTCACGCACGAGCAGGTGCAGGGGCTCCTCCGCGGGCGGGTCGGCCACGTCGACGTCGACGGCCCCGGGGGGCACATGCGCGTCGTCGCCCAGCGCAGCCAGGACGACGGCGTCCGCTATGTCGCGGTCGTCGGCGCCTCCCTGGCGGATCACGACCGGACGCTCGCAGCCCTCGAGCGCCTGCTACTGGTCGGCGGCCCGGTCGCGCTCCTGATCTCGTCGCTTGCCGCATACTTCGTGGCCGCGGCCGCCCTGCGCCCGGTCGAGGCGATGCGCCGCCGCGCCGCCCGGATCAGCAGCGACGAGCCCGGCCGGCGCCTTCCTCTTGGCCCCGCCGACGACGAGATCACGAGCCTCGCGCGGACCCTCAATGACATGCTCGCCCGGCTCGAGGCGGCGATCGAGCGCGAGCGCCGGCTCGTCGCCGATGCCGGCCACGAGCTGCGCACCCCACTTGCGATCCTCAAGGCCGAGATCGAGCTCGCCCTCGAGGATGACGGCGACGAGGAGCGGCTGCGAAGCGCCCTCCACTCCGGCGGCGACGAGGTGGACCGGCTCTCCCGCCTGGCCGACGACCTGCTGGTTCTCGCCCGCGCCGACGACGGCCGCCTGCCGCTGCGACCGGAACGGGTCGCGATCGCGCGGCTGGCCCGCAAGGTTGCAACCGGTCACGCGGCCCACGCCGGCGAACGCGCGATCACGACCGACGTCCCGGCGAGCCTCGACGCGGAAATCGACCCGCTCCGGATCGAGCAGGCGCTCTCGAACCTGGTCGAGAACGCGATCCGCCACGGTGACGGCGAGATCGTCATCGGAGCGGCGCGTCGCGGCGGGCGGATCGAGCTCGCCGTATCCGATGCAGGGCCGGGATTCCCCGACGAGCTGCTCGAGGGAGCGACCGAACGGTTCGCCCGTGCCCACGGCACGGCGGAGGGAGGTGCGGGCCTCGGCCTCTCGATCGTCGACTCGATCGCTGCGGCCCATGGCGGCACGGTCACGGTGGCCAACAACGAATCCGGTGGCGCCATCGTGACCATCTCGGTTCCGGCGGTACGACGGCAGACGACGGCCCCGGAGCCCTCATGACGGTCTAATCGACCTCTAATCGCGTCATCCCATCCTCCGGCCTGCACCACAAAGCGATCCACTGGAGGAAACCCGATGAAGAATCTCTGGAAGGCCGTCCTTGCCGCCACTGCGGCGGCGCTCACGGCAGCGGCCATCGCCACGCCGGCCAATGCTGAAGCAGCCGGAATCCACAGCGCCGCAAAGCAGGAGTGCAAGCAGGAGCGGCGCACCGACACGCGCGAGTTCGTCAATCAGTACGGCGGCAAGGGCAAGCAGGCGCTGAAGCGCTGCATCCGCCACGAGAAGCGGAGCGCCAAGCGCGACTGCAAGCAGGAGCGGCGCACCGACACGCGCGAGTTCGTCAATCAGTACGGCGGCAAGGGCAAGCAGGCGCTGAAGCGCTGCATCGTCGACGAGATCCGCTGAGCGTCCGCCGGATGGCCACCGAAGCCCGGGGCGCCACGGCGCTCCCGGGCTTCGCGACCGGCGGCTACGCCGCCTCTGGAGTCGGCCGGTCGTCGACGTCGAGGACGATCTCGTCGTCGTTCCGTGACCGGACCCGGAACTCGAGGTCGCAGCTCGCCTCGAGCTCGCGGAGCAGGTCGACCGGCTCGTTCAGGCCGACGTCGATCTGTGCCCGCCCACCCGAGAAGCGCTTCAGCGAGATGTCGCCGGTGGCGCCGATCGCGTTGGCGGCGTCCTCGAAGCGGACGAGCTGCGAGAAGTCCGCGAACGGGCCGATGTCGACGCTGACCCGGCGCCGTGTGATCCCACCGGGCTGGCCGTTGGCGAGGGCCACCCTCCCCGCCGCCGACCGCGTCAGTGGCGCCGCCGGCACCTCTCCGAAGCCCGGTTCGTCCTCCCACTGCGTGCCGATTCGGTCGATCGCGCGCTCGAGCGCGTCGAGGATCCGGTCGCGGACCGGGCCCGAGCGTGGATCGGCCGCATCGATCAGTCGCGCGTTCATCTCCGCCGCCTCGCGGAGGGCACAGAGCCGGATCCGCGTCGCCGCACCGCGTGCGCCGATCCGCAGCTCCTCGAGCTGGCGCGCGAAGACCGCCATCGTCCGCAGCTCCTCCGCGGCCCGCGCCCGCGCGTCCTCGGTCTCGATCCGAAGCTCGCAGCACTCCGCCTCGCTGGCATCGAGCCGCCGTCGCAGCGCGTCGAGCTGCCCGTTCAGCTCCTCGACCTCGGCCTCGCGCCCGCGCAGCGCCTCGGCCCGCCGTCCGAGCTCAGACTCGAGCGCGTCGATCGCCTCACCGACCTCGGACGGGCGAAATCCGAACAGGGACCTGCTGAACGTCTCTCCAGCGATGCCGCGAGACTAGGCGCGGCGGCGGACGTCATCGACGGCCGCG
>DASTTY010000061.1:0-9192 GCA_035759925.1 Solirubrobacterales bacterium | reverse complement strand
GATGCCGACCTCCTCCGCGCCGCCCGGATCGGACTCGGTGCCCTCGGCGCGATCTACTCGGTGACGCTGCGGACGGTCACGAACTTCCGGGTCGACCGAACCGACCGGCCGCGACCGCTCGGGGAAGTCCTCGGCGACCTCGATCGCATCGTCGCCGACCTCGACCACTTCGAGTTCTACGTCTTCCCGCACACCGAGACGGCGCTCTGCCGCGAGTCGACGCGGACGCAGGCGCCGGCGCAGCCGCCGAGCCCGACCTCGGTCTACGCGCAGGAGGTGATGGTCGAGAACTGGGTCGCCGCGGCGTTCGTCCAGATCGCCCGCCGGGTGCCGTCGGCGACGCCGGCGCTGTCGCGGCTCGCCGCCGCCGGGACCGGCAAGGGCCGCAAGCTCGACGCGAGCTTCCGGGTCTATGCGTCCGAGCGTCGCGTCCGCTTCACCGAGATGGAGTACGCGATCCCGCGCGAGCACGCTCGCGAAGCGGTCGAGCGGGTGCTCTCCGTCGCGGCGCGGCCGGAGCTCGCGGTCTGCTTCCCGATCGAGGTCCGCTTCGTGGCCGGAGACGACGCGATGCTCAGCCCCGCGCACGGCCGCGACAGCGCCTATATCGCCGTCCACCACGACCATCGCGGCGACTGGCAGCCCTACTTCGACGCCATCGCCGCCGTCATGGCCGATTACGGAGGCCGCCCGCACTGGGGAAAGCGCCACAGCCTCTCGGCGATCGCGCTGGCGGACCTCTACCCGCGCTTCGAGGAGTTCAAGGCGATCCGCGCCGAGCTCGATCCCGGCGGCTCCTTCGCGAACCCCTACCTCGAGCAGGTGCTCGGCCCGGTCGCCGTCACAGCCGGACGGCGCAAGAAGCGCCGCTGACGCCGGTTCAGAGGAACGCGTACCCCTCGCCGCGATACGTGGGCGCCTCGGCGACGATCGCGTCGCCTTCGACCAGATGGAGGCTGTCGAAGTGCTCGCAGAGCTCGCCCGCCTTCGCGTGCCGCATGTAGACGCGGTCGCCGACGCGGAGGCGGACGGCAACCTCGCCGAGCAGCGGCGTCTGCACCTCGCCGGCGCCCTCGAAGCGGTCGAGGTGCAGTCCGGGCGGCAGCCACGGCTCCGGCAGGCGGTCGGCGCCGGCCGCGCCGGAGGCGACGTAACCGCCGCCGAGCGCGGTCACGCAGCCCGGCGCGGGGCGGCGAACGATCGGCAGAGCGAAGCCGGCAGCCGGCTGCAGCGAGAAACGGCTGTAGTCGTCGAACAGAGCCGGCGCGTAGAAGCCCGAGCCGGCGGCGAGCTCGGTGACGGCGTCCTCGCGGCTGGTCAGCTCGAGGCTGCCGGTGCCGCCGCCGTTGACGAACCGAAGCGGCGCCACCGCCGTGACCGCGGCGACGATCGCGGCCCGACGCTCGGCGATCTCGGCCATCGACGCCCGCTGCATCCGGCGGATGCCGAGGTTCCGCAGGGTCCGGCCGGGAGCGGCGTCGCCGACCCCGGCGACCTGACCCTCGTAGGCCATCAGTCCGACCAGCTCGAGCCCCGGCCGCGCCGCGATCTCCTCGGCGAACGCGCGCGCCTGCGCCGCGGTCCGAAGCGGCGAGCGCTTCGGCCCCGCCTGGATCGCCCCGCGCAGCGCCCGGTAGCCGACGTCGATGTCGATCGCGACCGGGACCGGCGCCGGACCGCCGCCGACCGCGCCCTCGATCAGGTCGAGCTGCGCCGCCTCGTCGACCATCAGCACCGGCGCCGCGGCGGGATCGGCGTGGGCGAGCTCGGCGAGGCGCGAGATCGCGTGCCGATCGACGGTCGGATAGGCGACGACGAGGTCGCGGCGGCCGGCCTCGGCGTGCATCAGCGCCTCCGGCAGCGTGAAGCAGAGCAGGCCCCGGAAGCGCTCGTCGCGCCCGTCGATCCGCTTCAGCACCTCGCGGCAGCGGACCGACTTGCTCGCGACCCGGATCGGCTTGCCGGCGGCACGCGCCAGCATCGCGTCGGCGTTGCCGCCGAGCGCGTCGAGGTCGACGAACGCGAACGGTGCCTCGATCCCCTCGAAGATCGCCTCGTAGCGGTCGTGGAGCGGGTCGTCGACAGCCGGGCTCATCGCCGCGCGAGCCTAGCCGATGCCCCCTCGGCCGCCGCCCGCCCGATCGCCACAGACGCGCCCGCCCCGCCGCCTGCCTCTAGAATCGACGCGGTTCGCGGGCCCGGCGCCCGCGATACGACCCCCGGAGAGGTGGCCGAGCGGCTGAAGGCACTCGCCTGCTAAGCGAGTAGGGGGCGCAAGCTCTCTCGAGGGTTCGAATCCCTCCCTCTCCGTTTCGCCCGTCCGCCATCGGGATAGGTGTGCCTGAGTGAAGGCAACCCAGGAGGCTCGGTGATGAAGGTAGGGATCGGACTGCCGAACGCGGTCCCGGGGACGAGTGGCGAGGAGATGGCCGAGTTCGCGCGGCGGGCCGAGGCGCGGGGCTTCAGCAGCCTCGGGACGATCGACCGGATCAATTACGCCAACTGGACGCCGTTGATCGCGCTTGCCGCCGCCGCCGTCGTCACCGAACGGATCGAGCTGATGACGACCGTGATGCTCGGACCGCTCCGCCTCAACGCCGTCCAGACGGCCAAGCAGGCGCTCAGCCTCAACCAGCTCTCCGGCGGCCGGCTGACCCTCGGGATCGGGCTCGGCGCCCGTGGCGACGACTATGAGCTCTCCGGTGTCGAGTACAAGGACACCGCCGAGAAGCTCGAGGAGATGCTCGCCTACCTCGAGCGGACCTTCGACGACGATGAGATCGGCCCGCGCGACGCGGGGGTCCCGCGGCTTCTGATCGGCGGCCATGCCGACGCCTCCTTCGAGCGCGCCGCCCGCTACGGCGCCGCCGGCCACCACGGCGTCGGCTGGATCGCCGGCGGCGCCTCGCCGGACCAGTACGCGGAGATGGCGGCGAAGGTCCGGACGGCCTGGGCCGACGCGGGCAACGATGGCGAGCCCCGCCTCGCGAGCCTCGCCTACTTCGCGCTCGGCGACAACGCCGAGGAGGACGCGCGGAGCTACCTGACCGACTACTACGCATTCCTCGGCGAGGAGACGGCGGAGATGGTCGCATCGAGCGCCGCCACTGACCCCGACCAGGTCCAGGGCTACCTGGCCGCCTTCGAGCAGGCCGGCTGCGACGAGCTGATCATGTTCCCCTCGTCGAGCGATCCGGCCCAGGCCGACCTGCTCGCCGAGGCCACCGAGCCGCAGGGTTAGGCGCCGATCGCGGCCAGCTCGGCGGCGACGAAACCGGCGAAGTCATCGAGATCGGAGAGGCGGTCGCGGTCGCCGGTGAAGCCGAAGTAGAGGCCGCCGTCGTAGCTGATCACGCCGATCGACAGCGCCCGCCGCTGCGGCGAGAGCGGAACGTACGGGTGGATCGACTCGAGCCGGCGGCCGAGCAGATAGACCGGCATCGGTGGCCCAGGCACGTTCGAGATCACGAGGTTCCAGGGCAGCCGCTGCGGGATCACCCGGTCGACCGGGAGGTTGCTGCCGGCGGCGCCGATCGAGCCGAGGACCCGGCTCATCGTCGGCGGCACCCAGCCGGAGGCCTCGATGACCAGCGACGCCGCCCGTGCCGCCTCCGAGCCCTTCAGCCGCGCCGTCGTCTCGTGGATCCGCCGGAGGCGCTCGACCGGATCGGCCTCGCCGAGGGGGAGGGGGACGATCAGCGTCGTGATCCGGTTGCCGAGCGTCAGCTCCTCGCCGGGCTTGCGGACGCTCATCGGCACCAGCGCCGAGAACTCGCCCGGGATCGCCGCGTCACGCTGCTCGAACAGCCGCCGCAGCGCTCCGGCCGAGACGGCGAGGACGGCGTCGTTGACGGTGGCGCCCCGTTCGGCTGCGACCGCCTTCAGCGCCGCCAGCTCCGTCGCCGCGAACGCGACCCGGCGGTCGCGGCCGATCTCCTCGTTGAGGATGGTCGGCCGGACCGGTTCGCTGTTGCGGGCGAGGTCGAGGAATCCCTGCGCGGTCTTCAGCGCCGATTGCGGCGCCGACAGGTCGAGCGCCCGCTTCGTCGCCTCGCGGGGGATCCCGAGCAGCCTTCGGCGGGCGTCGAGGACGCGATCGGCGATCACCGACTGGGTGCGCCGCTGCGCTCGCGGCTGCCAGTCGGCGCCGCTGAGCCCGAGGTCGGTCCCCTCCGGATCGGGGTCGAGGATCACCGCGCCGACGTCGATCGCGGAAACGCCGTCGACGAGTGCGTGGTGCGTCTTCGAGATCGCCGCGAACCCTGGATCGCTGCCGCCGGGCCCGCAGCGCTCGACGAGGTAGAGCTGCCAGAGCGGCCGGCTCTGGTCGAGCGGCTCCGACATCACCCGGCCGACGAGCTCACGGAGCTCGCGATCGCCGCCCGGCGCCGGGATCGCGACGTGGCGGACGTGGCGCTCGACGTCGAAGTCGGGATCGTCCTCCCACTCGGCGCGGAGGACCTTGCCCGGCAGCCAGCGGACCCGGCGCCGGAACCGCGGGATCAGCTCGAGCCGATCGCGGACGTGGTCGAGGAACTCGCCGAACCGAGGCGGCTCGCCGCTGAACAGCGCGGTGCCGCCGACGTGGACGTGGATCGGCCCGCGCTCGTCGAGCAGCGATGACATGTCGGCCGACGAGAGCTGGTCGGGACCGTCGCTCATGGGTGCGGCGACCCTATCCCGTGGCGCCCCGTCAGTCGACGTCGCCGAGCAGCTCCTCGGCCTCGCTCCAGCGGCCCGGCGGCACCTGCAGGTAGATGTCGCCATGACCGAACCGGTCCGGCTCGTGGTCGGCGGTCAGCACCGCTTCGACGCCGGCGTCACTGAGCTGCTGGTGCCAGGCGCGGGCGGAGTCGAGGTCGACGAACTCGCGGACGACCTCCCAGTCGTCGAAGCGCGGGTCGGCGACGACCACCGCGCCGGCGCCGTCGGCTCGCGGCGAGGTCAGCGACCGCCGCCAGCGATCCAGCCGGCCCATCGGCCCAGCCCTAGGAGACGCGGCCGGCGCCCTCGGTGCGGAGCAGCGCGGCGTTGTTGTTGTCGATCCAGCGATCGACCGCGTAGCCGCCGAACGGGACGACTGCGCCGGCGAGGATCAGCAGCGTCTGCTTGCCGGTCCAGCCGGCGCGCTCGCGGAGGGAGAGCGCCATCACGAAGTAGGCGATGAACAGCAGGCCGTGGATCGGGCCGAGGATCTCGACCCCGAGCGGCCACTCGTTGGCGCGCTTCACGTAGCTGGCGAGGAGCAGGAGCAGAAAAGTGGTCGCCTCGATCAGGGCGACGAGCTTGAAGTTGCGGAGCGTCATTGCGGCTCGGAACGGTAGCGGGACGCGGTGTCCGGGCTTCACAGCACCCCGGGAGGCCGCTCGGCGAGCGCGATCAGGCTGTCTGGCGGGCCGAGCGCCGAGCGCTGAAGAGGCCGGCGATCGCGATCAGGACGCCGGCGGCGAAGATCAGCGTCCCCATCGCGAACACCTGCGGGGGGATCCCGACCTTGACCGAGCCGTAGACCCAGAGCGGGAACGTCAGCGTCTGCCCGGCGACGAAGCTGGTGATGATGAAGTCGTCGATCGAGAGCGCGAACGCGAGCAGCGCGGCGGAGAGGATCGCCGGGAAGATGACGGGGATCGTGACCAGCCAGAAGGCCTGGATCGGGCTCGAGCCGAGGTCGCGCGCCGCCTCGCTGAGCGAGGGGTCGATGTCGCGGAGCCGCGCCTGCAGGACGATGACGACGAAAGCGACGTTGAAGGCGACGTGGGCGATCAGGATCGTCCCGAAGCCGCGGCTGACGCCGAGGTAGACGAACAGCCCGAGCAGCGAGGCGCCGACGACGACCGAGGGGGCGGCGATGTCGGCGAGGATGACGAGATCGCCGGTCGCGCGGCCGCGGAAGCGGTAGCGGGCCAGCGCCAGCGCTGCGGGGGTCCCGATCGCGACCGCGATCACGGTGCTCAGCGCCGCGATCTCGAGCGAGGTGACGAGCGCGTCGGTCAGGTCGGGGATCTCGAACAACCGGTGATACCACTCGGTCGTGAAGCCGTGCCAGGAGAAGCTCAGCCGCCCGTTCGGGGCCTCGTTGAGGCTGTAGAGGATCATCACGACGATCGGGACGAGCGTGATCGCGAGGACGACGAAGACGTAGGTCGGCAGGACGGCGCGCCTCCAGAGCGGGCCGGCGAGGCGCCGCGGACGGCGCCCGGAGGCGGCGGTCGCGCCGCTCACGTGACGTGCTCCTGCAGCGTCCGCGTGCCGAAGACCCGCGCGTAGACCGCCATCGCCGCCATCAGCGCCACCATCAGGATCAGCGCCAGCGCCGACGCGATCGGGTAGTCGGCGTTGTTGACGTACTGGGTCTGGATGATGTTGCCGATCATCGTCGTCGAGGGTCCGCCGAGGATCGATGCGCTCAGGTAGTCACCGATGTTGGTGATCGCGACGAGGACGATCCCGGCGTAGATGCCCGGCGCCGAGAGCGGCAGGATGATCGTCCGGAAGCGGGCGCTGGCGCTCGCGTAGAGGTCGGCGGCCCCCTCGACCTGGGTGCGGTCGATCCGCTGCAGGGCGACGTAGAGCGGCAGCAGCATGAACGGCAGCGCGTCGTAGGTGAGCCCGGCGACGACCGCGAACGGGGTCGACAGCACGTGGGTGTCCTCGGGGATCAGGCCGATGTCCTTGAGCGCGCCGAGGATGATTCCGTCGTCGGCGAGGATGAACTGCCAGGCGAGGATCCGGATCACGAAGCTGACGAAGAACGGCAGCAGCAGCAGGAAGAGCAGGACCGACTTGAAGCGGCCGCCGTGGAAGGCGATCCAGTAGGCGACCGGGTACATCGTCAGCAGCGCGACCGCGGTCGAGATCCCGCCATATAGGAACGAGCGGCCGAACTGGGTCGCGTAGGTCGAGATCGCGTCGCCGAAGATCGAGAAGTTCCAGGTCAGCGTCCAGCCGTCGATCGAGTTGCCGGTCATCAGCGAGACGCCGAGGATCGTCACGAGCGGCAGCAGGAAGAAGATGCCGAGCCAGAGCGCCGCCGGCAGCGACAGCAGGTAGGGGACCAGGGCGGTGCGGAGCTTCGTGCTCACGACGTCAGGACTGGATGATCGGGTCGAAGATCGAGGTCCACTTGAGCTGGTCCTCGACCCCCTTCGGGTCGTAGTAGGCGACGAACTGCTTCTCCATCGCCGGGGTCGGGAAGACGAGCGGACTGTCGGCGACGGTCGGGTCGCCGAGCTTGCCGGCGATGATCGGCTTCGCGTCGGGGACCGGGCAGATGTAGTTGACCCAGTCCTCGATCAGCGCCTGGACCTCGGGCTGGTAGAAGTAGTCGATCCACATCATCGCGTCGACCGGGTGGGCGGCGTGGAGCGGGATCATGCAGTTGTCCTGCCAGAACATCACGCCCTCGTCGGGGACGACGAACTTGAGGTTCTTGTTGCCGGATTGCTGGGACAGGAAGACGTCGCCGGACCAGGCCATGCTGATCCAGGTGTCGCCCTGCTGGAGCGCCTTGATGTAGCTCTGGTCGTAGTACTGGCGGACGATGCCGGCGTCGCGCTGCTTGCGGAGCAGGTCGGCGGCGCGCTCCCAGTCGGCCGGGGTCGAGGTCTTCGGGTCGATCCCGAGCGCCAGCATCCCGACGCTGCCGAGCTCGGTGTCGTCGGCCATCATCCCGACCTTGCCGGCGAAGGCCGGGTCCCAGAGGTCCTTGACCGTGGTGATCTCGCGGTCGATGTTGTTCGTGTCGTAGGCGATCCCGGTGACCCCGGACTGCCAGGCGACCGTGTAGGTGTTGCCGGGGTCGTAGTTGGGATCGCGGACCGACGGCGCGGCGTAGCGCTTGAAGTTCGGCATCCGCGAGTGATCGAGCGGGATCAGCCAGTGGTTCTTGATCATCTGCGTGAGCTGCCAGCCGTTGCTGATCACGACCATGTCGTAGCCGGTCGACTGGCCCGCCTGCAGGACCGGGCTGATCTGCGCGAAGAAGGTCGCGTTGTCCTGGATCACCGGCCGGTAGTTGACGGTGATCCCGTACTCGTCGCTGAAGGCGTTGATGGTCGGGGAGCCGTCCTTGGTCCGGTCGATGTAGAGCGGCCAGTTCGCGAAGTCGAAGGTCCCCTGCTTGCTCTGCTCGCTCCACCACGCGTCCCAGTCGAAGCCGTCCTTCCAGCCGGTGTCGCGGGTGCCGGCGATCCCGCAGGCCGAGAGCGCGCCGGCGAGCGAGCCGGCGGCGAGGAGCCCGGCGGCGCCGCGGACGAAGCGGCGCCGCGAGAAGCGCGGCTGGGTCAGGCCACGGAGCAGGTCCGGCCGGACCGACTGCCCGGTCGACGACTCCGGTTCCTGCTCACCGCTCGGTCGCAATCCCGCTCTCCTAAGGGGTACGGGATCAGATGCTAGTACCCGCGGCTGCTCAGCCGCTCAAACGAACAGGCAAGGTCTTGAGCTGATTCAGGAACTGGCTGACCGCCGGCTTCGCCTCGCCGGCGCGGGTCATGTCCGGGTAGCGCTTCAGCACCTCCTCGAAGAGGACCTTGAGCTCGAGCCGGGCGAGCGCGGTGCCGAGGCAGAAGTGGCGGCCGCCGGCCCCGAATGCCTGGTGCTCGGGATTGCGGTGGATGTCGAAGCGGTCGGGATCGTCGTAGACGTCCTCGTCGCGGTTGCTCGACACGTACCACATGACGACCTTGTCGCCCTCGGCCACCGGCTGCCCGTGGATCTCGGTGTCGGTGGTCGCGGTGCGGCGGAAGTTGGCGAACGCCGGGAACATCCGCAGGCACTCCTCGATCGCGGCGGGGATCAGCGACGGGTCCTCGACGAGCTCCCGCATCTGGTCGGGATGGTCCAGGAGCGCGTTCATGCCGCTCGCGAACGTCGCCTTCGTCGAGTCGTTGCCGGCGGCGACGAGCAGGAAGAAGCCCATGACGATCTCGTGCTCCTCGAGCTTGGAGCCGTCGACCTCCGCGTGGACGAGGACGCTGGTGAGGTCGTCGGTCGGGTTGGCGCGGCGCTCCTCGATCAGCTTGCGACAGCGCTCGAAGATCTCCGGGATGTCGCGCTGCATCACCGACTCCACGCCCTCCGGGTTGAGGTCGGGATCTCCGGCGCCCAGGGTCGTGTTCATCAGCCGCGCCCAGACCTCGTCGTCCTCCGGCGGAATGCCCATGAAGCTCCCGATCACCCGCGACACGACCGGCT
>DASTTY010000060.1:0-31375 GCA_035759925.1 Solirubrobacterales bacterium | reverse complement strand
CGCCGCCGAGGAGAAGGGGATCGCCCCGGCGGAGCTCGGCGGGACGATCCAGACCGACATCCTCAAGGAGTACATCGCCCAGAAGGAGTGGTGCTTCCCGATCGAGCCGGCGATGCGACTGGTCACCGACATGGTCGAGTGGTGCAGCGCCGAGATGCCGCGTTGGCATCCGATCTCGATCTCCGGCTACCACATCCGCGAGGCCGGATCGACGGCCGCGCAGGAGCTCGCCTTCACGCTCAAGGACGGCCTCACCTACGTCGAGCGGGCGGTCGAGCGCGGTCTCGACGTCGATGATTTCGCGCCGCGGCTGTCGTTCTTCTTCAACGCCCACATCGACTTCTTCGAGGAGATCGCCAAATACCGCGCCGCTCGCCGGATCTGGGCCCGCGAGCTCCGCGACACGTTCGGGGCGAAGGACCCGCGGTCGATGCTGATGCGGACTCATTGTCAGACCGCCGGCGTCAGCCTCACCGCCCAGCAGCCACTCGTGAACATCGTCCGGACGACTATCGAGGCGCTCGCCGGCGTCCTCGGCGGCACCCAGTCGCTGCACACCAACAGCTTCGACGAGGCGCTCGCGCTGCCGACCGAGGAGGCCGTGAGGATCGCGCTGCGGACCCAGCAGGTGATCGCCCACGAGTCCGGCGTCACCAACACCGTCGATCCGCTCGGCGGCTCCTACTTCGTCGAGAAGCTCACCGACGAGATGGAGGCCGCCGCCTACGACTACTTCGCGCGGATCGACGAGCTCGGCGGGATGGTCGCCGCGATCGAGGCGAACTTCCCGCAGCGCGAGATCTCCGATGCCGCCTTCGCCCACCAGGCGGCGCTCGAGAACGAGGAGCGGATCATGGTCGGCGTCAACGCCTTCCGGGTCGACGACGACGAGCTGACCGAGATCCACCGTCCCGACCCGGCCGCCGAGCGGCGCCAGCGCGAGCGGCTCTCGAGTACCGTCGCGCGGCGGGACGGCGCCGCCGCCGACGCCTCGCTTGCGGCCCTCGAGCGGGCCGCCGCCGAGGACCGCAACCTGATGCCGGCGCTGCTCGACTGCGCCCGGGCCCGGGTCAGCGAAGGGGAGATGGTCGCCGCTCTGCAGCGGGTGTTCGGGACTTACACTGAAACGCCGGTTTATTGATCCGACCAGGAAGGGGCAGAGGGGCGGTATGAGCGACTTCGAGGTTGTCCGCAGCGACGTCGAGGGGTGGGATGTCCGCCGCACCGGTGAGGCCCAGGCGCTCTCCAACTACCCGACCCGCGAGCTCGCCGAGCAGGCAGCCCGAAAGCAGCAGGAGGCCGAGCATCACAGCGGCGGCACCGGCGACGCGGTCGACGTCCGCCAGGACGTCTTCAGCGAGGGCCCCGACGAGGAGCTCAACGTCAAGCGGACGCTCCTCACCGTCGCCGCGATCGCGATCGGGATCACGCTGCTGATCGCGATCGTCGCGATCTTCGTCGTCACGACCGGGATCACCGACTGAGAATTGCGCCGGCGGTCGACGACGCCCAGCGGGCGTCTCCTCCATCTGGGCGGGATCTTGCAGATGCGGACGATCGGCTAACGCTTCGCTAACACGATCCTTAGCCTGCCCGCCTCGATGGCAAGACCGATTCCCAGATTGCTGCTCGCTGCCGTGGCGGCATTCGCGGTCGCGGCGCTGACCGTGAGCGTCGCCGGCGCGACGACGACCGCGAAGCCGAACCACAAACGAACCTACGACGGAGTCTTCGAGCGCAAGGTCTCGAAGAAGAACAAGCGCTGGGCGAAGCGCGTCGCCCGCTGCGAGTCCGGTGGCAACCCGAACGCGGTCGGCGGCGGCGGCGCCTACCGCGGCGCCTTCCAGTTCATGCGCTCGACCTGGCGGACCGCGCCGCGCTCGCCCGGCGGCGATCCGATCGACTACAGCTACAAGACGCAGGCCTTCGTGGCCGTCCGGCTGAAGATGCGCACCGGCACCTCGCCCTGGCCGAACTGCCCCTGACTCGACACCACACGGGTGATCCCGCCCGCGCTTCGCGGTGGTGAGATGACCGGGGGTGCGCGGGGCGGATACGCTTCCGTCCATGAGCGAACGGAAGATCCGCGTCGTCGTCGCCAAGCCCGGCCTCGACGGTCACGATCGCGGCGCGAAGATCATCGCCCGCGCCCTGCGCGACGCCGGGATGGAGGTCATCTACACCGGCCTGCACCAGACGCCCGAGCAGATCGCGGCGACGGTGATTCAGGAGGACGCCGACGCGGTCGGACTCTCGATCCTCTCCGGCGCCCATATGACGCTGGTCCCGAAGATCGTGGCGATGCTTCGCGAGCAGGGGGCCGAAGACGTCCTCGTCACCGTCGGTGGGACCATCCCCGCCGACGACATCCCCGAGCTGAAGCGCCTCGGCGTCGCCGAGGTGTTCACGCCGGGGGCGCCGACCGACGACATCGTCGAGTTCCTCCGCGGCGGCGTCGGAGCCCCCGCGTAGAGATAACTGCGCGACTCGCAGCCCTCTGGGCTGCTCGACTGCGCCGACCGGCCGGGTCACGCCCCGGCCTAGACCACTGCGCGACTCGCAGCCCTCCGGGCTGCTCGACTGCGCCGACCGACCGGGTCACGCCCCGGCCGGTCTCCCTCGTAGGAGTCGGTAAGCGAAGGCCGATTGACTGGTCAGTCAACGACGGCCGGTACCCGATACGATCCCCGCCGCAAGTCCCCAAGGAGGCACCCACTTTGAAGATCTGTTGCCTAGTCAAGGAGGTCCCGGACGCGGCCGTTCAGAAGCGGCTCGACCCGGCCACCAAGCGGCTCGACCGCTCGGGCGAGAAGACCCTGAACCAGTTCGACACCCATGGCATCGAGGCCGCGATGCAGATCCGCGAGGGCGGAGCTGTCGAGGTCGACGAGATCGTCGCGGTGACGATGGGCCCCGACAGCGCCCAGCGCGCGCTCCACAAGGCCGTCGCGCTCGGCGCCGACCGCTCGGTCCACCTCAGCGACGACGCGCTCGCCGGCTCCGACGTCTGTGCGACCGGCTACGCGCTCGCCAAGGTCCTCGAGTCCGAGTCGCCCGACCTCGTCCTGCTCGGACAGCAGTCCGACGACGGCGAGTGCTACACGATCGGCGCCGTCGTCGCCGACCACCTGAAGATGCCTTCGCTGACCCAGGTGATCGAGATGGACGTCGCCGGCGAGAAGCTCCGCTGCGAGCGTCAGGCCGAGTACGGCTACGACACCGTCGAGATCCAGCTTCCGGCCGTGATCAGCGTCGGCGACGCGATCAACGAGCCGCGCTACCCGTCGCTGAAGGCGATCATGGGCGCGAAGAAGAAGCCGCTCGACAGCAAGGCCACCGGCGATGTCGGCATCGAGGCCGACAGGGTCGGCGAGGCCGGCTCGCAGACGCAGGTGCTCGCGATCAACCCGCCGCCCGAGAAGGAGGCCGGCGAGGTGTTCGAGGACGAGGACACCAACGAGACGGTCGAGAAGATCGTCGCCTGGCTCGACGAAAGGAAGCTGATCTAGATGGCGGACATCCTTGTCTACGCCCTCCATGACGACGAGGGCAACTTCAACAAGAACTCGCTCGGGGCCATCTCCGAGGCCGCGAAGCTCGCCTCCGAGACCGGCGGCACCGCCTCCGCGGTCGTCGTCGGCGACGTCTCCGACGACGCTGCCGCGGCTCTCGGCAAGTACGGCGCGAGCAAGGTCTACCGGGCGAAGGCCTGCCCGGAAGGGCTCGCGCAGCCGATCGTCGACGTGATGGCGAAGGTGATCGCCGACAACGGCATCGGCTACGCACTGTTCGGCGGCGGCCTGCTCGGCTTCGAGATCGGCGCCGGCCTGACGGCCCGTCTCGGCGCCGGGGTGACGATGGAGGTCACGGCGGTCAAGGCGGCCGACGGCAAGCTCGTCGCCGAGCGCCCGGTCCTCCAGGACTCGGCGATCGTCGACGTCGGCTACGTCAGCGAGCCGGGGATCATCATCGGCCGCCTCAACGCGTTCGACGTCGACGAGTCCGGCTCCGGCACCGCCGAGGTCGAGGACGTCGAGGTCGAGCTGTCGGAGTGGTCGACGAAGGCGACGATGGTCACCCGCGGCGAGGCCCGCGGCGAGGACGTCAACATCGAGGATGCCGACATCCTCGTCGGTGGCGGCCGCGGCCTGGGCGAGAAGGACAACTTCAAGCTCGCCGAGGACCTCGCGGGGTCGCTCGGAGGCGCCGTCGCGGCGACCCGGGCGGTCGTCGACGCCGGTTGGTACCCGTACTCGACGCAGATCGGTCAGACCGGCAAGACCGTCGCCCCGAAGCTGTACCTCGCGGTCGGGATCTCCGGCGCGATCCAGCACAAGGTCGGCATGCAGAGCTCCGAGAACATCCTCGCGATCAACAAGGACCAGAACGCGCCGATCTTCGAGTTCTGCGACCTCGGCGTGGTCGGCGACCTGCACAAGATCATGCCGAAGCTGACCGAGGCCATCAAGGCCAAGAAGGGCGGCTGATCCGGCGATGGGCGTCGCTCCCGGGCAGTTCCCGCCCCCGTTCGATCCCGGCGCCCACGTCGGCTCCCCGACCGATCCCGAGGACGAGCGGCTCGAGGCGGGCATCGTCATCGTCGGCGGGGGCCCGGCCGGGCTCGCCTGCGCGAACCGGGTCATGCAGCTGCTCGAGGACGAGCCGGAGCTGACCGAGCGGCTCGGCGAGATCCCGGTCGCCGTGCTCGAGAAGGGCAAGGTCTGCGGCGCCCACAACTTGAGCGGCGCCAACATGGTCCCCTCGGCGATGGAGAAGCTGTTCCCGGATCTCGATCCCGCGGAGTGGCCGGTCTACCAGCAGGTCGACAAGGACGCCGTCTACCTGCTGACCAAATCGAGGGCGATACCGCTGAAGCCGCCGCCCCCGAACTTCCGCAACCACGGCAACTACGTCACCTCGATCGCGAAGCTGAGCCGCTTCCTGGCCGAGCGGGCGGAGGAGGCGGGCGCTTACCTGCTGACCGAGACGGTGGCCGACAAGCTGCTGGTCGAGGACCGGATCGTCCGCGGGGTCCGCTCCGGCGACAAGGGACGCGGCAAGGACGGCGAGCAGCTCGGCAACTTCGAGCCCGGGTCCGACCTGATGGCGAAGGCGACCGTGCTCGCCGAGGGCACCCTCGGGCACCTGACCGACTGCGCGGTCGACTACTACGACCTCGCCGGCGACGCGAAGCGTTGGGAGATCGGCGTCAAGGAGGTCTGGGAGGTCCCGAAGCCGCTCGACCGGGTCATCCACACGATGAACTGGCCCCTCCGCAAGTCGTCGAAGTACAACGAGTTCGGTGGTTCGTTCATCTATCCGATGGGCGAGGACAAGCTCTGCATCGGCATGGTCGCCGGCCTCGACACGACCGATGCGACCTTCTCCTGCCACGACCTCCTCCAGCAGCTCAAGACCCATCCCTTCATCCGCGACCTCCTCGACGGCGGCAAGCGCGTCGGCTGGGGCGCGAAGACGATCCCGTCCGGCGGCTACTGGTCGATGCCGCGCAAGCTCGCGGTGCCGGGCATGGTGATGTGCGGCGACAACGTGTCGATGGTCAACGTTCCCTACCTGAAGGGGATCCACCTGGCGATGCACGCCGGCATGTACGCGGCCGAGGCGATCGTCGAGAGCCTGAAGACGGATCCCGAGTCGGTCGATTTCTCCGCCTACGAGGCGAAGGTGCGCGGCTCCGAGATCGAGAAGGACCTCTACCGCTCGCGCAACGTCCGCCAATACGGCGACAAGGGGTTCGTCGCATTCGGGGCGATCGCCAACGCCTGGCTGCTGTCCCGCGGGGCGCTGCCTCCCGGCCACAAGGAGAGCGAGCCCGACGCCGAGGTCGAGGTCCATCTCGGCCCGGCCGCCGACGACTACCCCGAGCCCGACAACGAGCTCACCTTCGACAAGCTCGGCTCGGTCTTTCTGAGCGGCAACGCCACCCGCGACGACGCGCCGAATCACGTCCGGATCCAGACCCACGTGCCGCGCGAGGTGGCGCAGGCGTGGGTGTCGATGTGTCCCGCGCAGGTCTACGAGATCCCCGAGGACCAGCTCGAAGGCGACGCTGCTGAGGTCGACGTCCATGTGACCGCGTCGAACTGCGTCCAGTGCGGCGCCATCAACGCCAAGGGCGGTCGGCTGACGATGCCCGAGGGCGGCGACGGGCCGCTCTACCAAGAAGTCTGAGCGCCGGGACGCGGCGCGGAGCGATGAGCGACCGCGTTCGGATCGCGACCGCCGCCGACGGGCCCGCGATCGGACGCCTGCTCCATCGCTTCAACACCGAGTACGACGAGCCGACCCCGGCGCCGGAACGGATCGCCGCGCGGATCACGGAGCTGATCGGGTCGGGCGGCACCGCGGTGCTGCTCGCCGGGGACGGGCCGGACGGGATCATCGTGCTCAGGTTCCAGCCGTCGATCTGGTCGGACGGCAACGAGGCATACATCGCCGAGCTCTACGTCGTCGGTGAACGGCGCCGCGAGGGGCTCGGCTCGGAGCTGATGACCGCCGCGCTCGAGCTCTGCCGCGAGCGTGGCTGCGACTACGTCTTCCTCGGCACCGACGAGGGCGACACCGACGCGCACCGGCTCTACGAGCGGTTCGGGCTCACGAACCGCAGCGGCACCGAGCTGATGTACGTCTACGAGCGCGAGCTCTGAGCCTCCGCCCCCGCGCCTCGGCCGCCGCGGGCGGCCGGACCTGCGATCGTCGCGTCGATGTTCGCGGTCGTGATCACCGGGCCGCCCGGCGCTGGCAAGAGTGAGGTCGCCTCCTACCTCCACGACATCCTCGGCGATGAGGGCCTCGATGCGGCGCTGATCGAGTGCGACGCGCTAGAGCGCTCCCATCCGGCCCTGGCGAGGGAGCGCACGATCACCCACCTGCGGATGCTCACCGCTTCCTACCGCGAGGTGGGCAGCGAGCTGTTGCTGGTCACCGCGACGATCGAGGACGATGATCACCTCCGGTCGGTGCTCGGAGCCGTTGACGTCCCTGACCATCTGCTCGTGCTCCTGCATGCCGATCCGGAGACGATGCGGGAGCGGCTGCTCAGTCGTGAGCCGCCTGGCTGGTCGGGCCTGCCGGAGCTGCTCAACGCGTCCCGCCGGCTTGCGGCGACGATGCCGGACCTCGAAGGTGTCGATGTCGCGATCGCCACCGACGATCGCCGGCCGAGCGACGTGGCGGCGGAGCTGCGGGTCGAGCTCGATCGTCGCCGGGGTGCCGGAGCGGGCCGGTGAAACCGGTCCGGATCGGCTGCGCAGGTTGGGCATACAAGGACTGGCGGGGCGTCCTCTACCCGCCGGGGATGCCGCAGCGCGAATGGCTCGCCGCCTACGCCCGCGAGTTCGGCACGGTCGAGATCAACAACACCTTCTACCGGCTGCCCTCGAAGGCGGCCGTCGAGGGCTGGGTCAGGGAGACGCCGGACGGGTTCCGCTTCGCGGTCAAGGCGAGTCGTTATGTGACTCACGTCAAGCGTCTGCTGAAGCCCGAGACCTACGTCGAACGCTTCCTCGGGAGCATCGAACCGCTGCGCGCCGCGGGCAAGCTCGGGGTCGTTCTCTGGCAGCTGCCGCCGAGCTTCAAGCGTGACGACGAGCGCCTCGACGCGGCGCTGACCGCGATCACCGCCAGGGACCCCGGCCGCCACTGCTTCGAGTTCCGCGACCGCAGCTGGTTCGTACCCGACGTCTACGAGCTGCTGCGCTCCCACGGCGCGGCCCTGGTGATCTCCGACGATCCCGAGCAGGACTTTCAGACCCGCGAGCTGACCGCCGACTGGACCTACGTGCGGATGAATCGCGGCGCCCGCGGCCGCCGTGGCAACTACGCGAAGTCCGAGCTCGAGTCCTGGCGGCGCCGGATCGCCGCCTGGCGCTCTCGTACCGAGGTCTTCGTCTACTTCAACAACGACCGCGAGGCGTTCGCGGTCCGCAACGCCCGCGCGCTCGCGGCCGGACTGAGCTGAAGCCCCGTTCGCCTAGGCGCTGACGAATTCCGCGATCGCGTCGGCGAGCTCGCCGGGCCTGTCGAGCGAGACGAACGTCGATGCGTCCACGATCTCGACCATCCGCGAGTCGGGGATCGTCGCGGCGAGGCGACGGCCGTCGGCGAGCGTGAAGAACCGGTCTTCGGCGCCCCATGCGATCAGCGCCGGGATCGTCAGCGCAGGCAGCTTCGCCGCCGCCGCCCGGGTGTCGGCCGGCCGCATGCCGGCGGCGAACTCGCGACCGTCGCGAAGGACGCCGGCGTCCCGAAGCGCCGGCTCAATGAACGAGCGGAGCAGCGCGTCGTCGGGCTCGCCGGCCGTGAGCATCCCGTAGGCGAGCGGCGAGCTGCGGATGCGCCGCACTCGCAGCGCCTGGACGAGGAGGCGGAAGCCGCCCGGCGTCCGTGCGGTCAGGACCATGCCCTTGAAGGCGAGCGGCGGGAACTTGTCGAAGCAGTCGCAGTTGGTGAGGACGAGCCGGCCGATCCGCTCCGGCCTCTCGGTCACGAGCATCTGGCAGACGGCGCCGCCCGAGTCGTTGCCGACGAGCGTCACGTCGTCTAGGTCGAGCGCGGCGAGGAAATCGGCGATGGTCGCGGAGACGCCCCGGGGGGAGACGTCGGCGCCGGGATACATCGCCTCCGAATGGGATCCCATCGGCCAGTCGGGGACGATGCAGCGGTGGCCGGCGGCCAGGCGCGAGGCCGTTTCCGTCCAGAGCCGGCCGTTGGCGAGGGCGCCGTGGACGAACACGATCGCCTGGCCGTTGCCGGCCTCGCGATAGTGGATCGGCCCGGCCGTCAGCACCGCCCGCTCGTCTCGGAATCCGTCGCCGTCGCTGCTCATTCGAATCGTCCCCTCTCGGGCCGCGCCCCCGCCGACCCGGGGGCTAGGTTGCATACAATCAGGATGTATCTAACATACAGACAGTCTGTATGTCAAATCGCGGAGGAGATGACTTGACCGGACGGACTCAGGCGGAGCGGCGGGCCGCCACCCGGGCGGCGCTGGTCGCCGCCGGCCGCGACCTGTTCGGAGCGCGTGGCTATGACGCCGTGAGCAGCGAGGAGATCGTCGCCGCGGCCGGAGTCACGCGCGGGGCCCTCTATCACCACTTCGACGGCAAGGCGGGCCTGTTCGCGGCCGTCCACGAGCAGGTCGAGGGCGAGATCGTCGCCGGCTTCGATCTCTCCACGCTCGCCGACGGCGACCCGCTCGGCGCGCTGATCGCCGCCGCCGCCCAGTTCCTCGACCTCAGCCTCGATTCGAGCCTGCAGCGGATCACCCTTCTCGACGGTCCCGCGGTGCTCGGATGGGAACGCTGGCACGAGGTCGAGCAGCAGCACGGCCTCGGCCTGATCGAGGCGGCGCTGAACGCGGCCGCGGAAGCCGGCCAGCTCCGGCCGCTGCCGGTCCCCGAGGTCGCCCTGATGGTGCTCGGCGCCTTCATGGAGGCGGCGCTTCAGCTGGCCCGCGCCGACGATCAGCCGGCCGCCCGCGACCGCGCCGTGGCGGGCATGACGGCCCTCCTCGACGGGCTCCGCGCCTGAGAACCCGCCTCAGAACCCCCCACGCCCGCCTGGCGGCGCCGGAGGGTGCCGCTCGGGATCCTCGCCGACTCGCGTGGCTATGCCACGCCACGCCGGCTGCGTCACCCGATCGGCACTCCTCCGGCACTCGCCAGGCGGACGCGCGGGATTCCGAGACAGGTTCTGAGCCTGCGACGATGCGCCGATGTCGTGGCGGGTGCTTGCGATCGGGGCGACTCTGCTCGCTCTCGCGGCGCCGTCGCCCGCCGGCGCCTACGCGCCGCCGCCCCCGAATGCCGGCTTCGACTACCAGATCGGCGGAGACTATCCGCTTCCCGCCGGGGTCTCGGTCGTTTCCCGGGACTGGTTCAGCGGCCGCGCGGCGGCCGATCCCGCCTACTCGGTCTGTTACGTCAACGCATTTCAGACGCAGGCGAACGAGCCCGGGACCGACCGCCCCGACGAGCGTTCGAACTGGCCCCGCCGGCTCGTCCTGAAGCGGCTCGGCGACGATCCCCACTGGGGCGGCGAGTACCTGATCGACATCGCCACGAAGCGGAAGCGCCTCCGCGCGGCTGCCTGGGTCGAGCAGATGATCGATGGCTGTGCCGATGGCGGGTTCGAGGCGGTCGAGCTCGACAATCTCGACTCCTGGACCCGCTTCAACGGCACGCCGCTGCAGCGGAAGGTGCCCTTCGACAAGGCGGATGCGCTCGCCTACGCGAAGCTGTTGGCGCGTTACTCCCACGCGAGCGACCTCGCCGTCGCGCAGAAGAACGCCGCCGGGATCACGAGGTCCGAGGCGCGTCGCGCGGGATTCGACTTCGCGATCGCCGAGGAGTGCGGGCGCTGGCGCGAGTGCAACCGCTACCGCCGCGTCCACGGCGACGAGGTCCTCGCGATCGAGTACCGGCGCCGCGACTTCCGGCGAGCCTGCGAGTCGATCGGCGATCGGGTCTCCGTCGTCCTCCGCGACCGGCAGGTCAGCACGCCGGCCCGCGCCGGGTACCGCTACGACGCCTGTTGAGCGGCAGGGTGGTATCAGGGGGGAGGTGACCTTCGACGATGCCCTCTCGACCCTGCTCGCCCTGGTCGGGCGCCGCGTCGAGGTCCACGTCGTCTCCGCCGGCGAGAGCCCGCACCTCGTCGCGACGTTCGGAGGCGTCCTCCGCGCCGGCCACTCGATGACCGGGGGCGAGCCGAGCGAGCACGAGGCGATCTTCATCCGCCTCGACTCCGGCCGCGAGACCGGCTCGCTCAGCCTCAACCGCGAGGTCTACCGCGGCGCGATCGCGCACGAGGATGGCTCGCTGACCCTGCAGCTCGGTGGCGTCGAGATGCTGATCGCGGTCCGCGCCGACGACTGACCCTGATCGCGGCCGGCGCCCGCCCGCGACCATCTAAGCTCGCGTCTGCGGTGTCCGCTACCGGCACAACTGCCCCGGCGACCGGGTCGCGGCGCGGGATGCCCCCGCGGCCGCCACTCTCGAAGGCGATGATGAGCGTCGGCTTCATGCTCACGCCGACGCGGTTCCTCGACGCCTGCCGGGAGAGCTGCGGCGACTACTTCACGCTGCGCCCGACGCCCGATCGCGAGCTCGTCGTCACCGCGGACCCGGAGGCGGTCAAGCGGGTCTTCACCGGCGATCCGGCCCTGCTCTACGCCGGTGAGGGAAACGTAACGCTGGCGCCGTTGCTCGGCCCCGGCTCCGTCCTCCTCCTCGACGGCGAGGAGCACCTCCGCCACCGGCGCCTGCTCCTACCGCCGTTCCACGGTGAGCGGATGCGCGCCTACGGGGCGATGATGGAAGAGGTGGCCGAACGGCGAATCGCCGCATGGCCGGCGGACCGCGAGTTCCCCTCGCTCCCGAGCATGCAGGCGATCACCCTCGAGGTGATCATGCGGGCCGTCTTCGGCTTCGACGACGCCGAGCGCCGCGAGCGGATCGGCGGGCCGCTGCGGCGCCTGCTCGACATGGTCGCGAGCCGGCCGCGGGTGCTGGCGATGGCGCTGACGGCGGGCCGGAACGGGACCCTGAGCCCGTGGCGGCGCTTCGCCGCACAGCGCGAGCGCGCCGACGCCCTCCTCCACGAGGAGATCGCCGCCCGCCGACGTGACCCGGACGGCGCCGCCGGCGACGACATCTTCTCGCTGCTTCTGGCGGCCCGCGACCCCGACGGTCGGCCGCTCTGCGATTCGGAGCTTCGTGACGAGCTGATGACCCTGCTCCTCGCCGGGCACGAGACGACCGCGACGGCGCTCGCCTGGACGTTCGAGCGGCTGACGCGCGAGCCGGCGGTCCTCGACCGTCTGATCGCCGCCGAGGCGGCCGGCGACGGCGACTATCTCGACGCCGTGATCAAGGAGACCCTGCGCCTGCGCCCGGTGGTCCCCGCGGTCGTCCGCCGCCTCCAGGGGCCGATGGAGATCGGTGGCTGGGAGCTCGATGCGGGCGTCAACATCGCCCCGTCGATCTACCTGCTGCATCGCCGTCCCGACCTCTATCCGGCGCCGCTCGCCTACCGGCCCGAGCGCTTCCTCGACGATCCGCCGGGAACCTACGAGTGGATCCCGTTCGGCGGCGGCGTCCGCCGCTGCCTGGGCGCGAGCTTCGCCGTCTTCGAGATGAAGATCGTGATTCGGGCCGTCCTCGCGGCACGGCGGCTTCGTGCCCGCCCGGGAGCCCGTCCCGAAGGGGTGACGCGCCGCGCGATCACCTTCGCGCCGACGCGCGGGGGGCGGATCCGCGCCGAGCGGCCGGCGGTCGGCTGAGCGACGCCGGACCTAAGCCGTGGCCGGCGCGTCGGCGCGGCCGCGGCGGAGCCCGAGCGGGTCCATCGAAATCCCGCGCGGGACGACGAGCAGCGGCGAGCGCGACGATGAGATCAGCGCCCGCGAGGTGCTGCCGAGCAGCGTCCGCCGCAGCGGACCGTGCCCGCGCGAGCCGACGATCATCAGGTCGACTTCGCCCGAGGCCTCGGCGAGCAGGGCGCCCGGGGATCCGGTCAGCAGCCGCCCCTCGGACTTGACCGCGGGCGGGATCCGGCCGAGGGCCAGCTCCTGGGTGCGCTGCATCTCCTTGCGCTCGGCGTCCTCGAGCTCGCCCGCGGTCATCACGGTCCAGACCGTCGCGTAGCCGTACTTCGGATAGTCGGCGGCGCTCAGCACGAGGACCTCGCCGTGGGTCCGCTCGGCGAGCGCGATCGCGGTCTCGAGCGCGACCCAGGCCTCCGGCGAGCCGTCGAAGCCGACTCCGATCTTCAGCATCGACTGCTCGCCGCGGTCGGCGAAGCCGCGCGGGGCGACCATGACCGCGCAGGGGGCGCCGTGCAGCAGCGAGGCGCCGGTGCTCCCGAGGAGCGTCTCGCCGACCTTGCCGCGGTGGCAGGAGCCGACCACGAGCACGGTGGCGTGACGATCCTCGGCGAGCTTGCCGAGCGCGCTGGAGATCGACTGCTCGGCAATCGGCACGGTGTCGACGTCAAGTCCCGGGAGTAGGCCTCGAGCGGTCTCGAACGTGCCGGAGCTCTCGACCGCAAGCGCGTTCGAGAGGTCCTCGTGGGTCATCAGGCCGCGCGGCCACGGATAGACCGTTGCGACCGTCAGGGTGCCGCCACATACTTCGGCGATCAGCCGTCCCAGGGCCAATGCGTCACGGCCTTCGGGACTATCCTGATAGCCGATGAGTACCTGGCGCTCCACGTGCCCGAATCTAGGCCGGGTACGGGGGTCGAGCATCCGGGCGGACTTGCGAACCGGCTCGGTAGTCAACCCCGAGCGGCCGCTGCCCGGCCCGAGGATCGGGATCGGCCGATGAGCCCGGAGGCCAGGGAGCTCGAGCCGGCGGAGCTCGAGCGGCTCCTCGACGTCGGCCGCCGCCTCGTCTCCGAACTCGACCTCGACGCGGTCCTCTCTCAGGTCCTCGAGGCGGCCCGGGAGCTGACCGGCGCCAGCTTCGCGGCGCTCGGCGTCCTCGACGAGCAGAAGACCCGGCTGAAGCGCTTCCTCTACTCGGGGATCGACGAGGAGACGCGGCGCCGGATCGGGCCGCTGCCGCGGGGCTACGGGATCCTCGGCGAGCTGATCAGCGACCCGCGCCCGCTCCGCCTCGAGCGGATCGGCGACCACCCCCGCTCCTACGGCTTCCCGGCCGGCCATCCGGAGATGACGACGTTCGTCGGCGCGCCGATCAGCGTCCGTGGTGAGGTCTACGGAAACATCTACCTGACCGAGAAACAGGGCGGCGCGAGCTTCAGCGAGTCGGACGAGCGGCTCCTGGTCGTCCTCGCCGAGTGGAGCGCGGTCGCGATCAACAACGCCCGCACCCACGAGGAGCTTCAGCGCGGGCGCGCCGACCTCGAGCGCCTCGTCCAGGGACTCCAGGCGACGGCTTCGCTGAGCCGCGAGCTCGGTGGCGAGTCGGACCTCGAGCGCGTCCTCGAGCTCGTCACGAAACGGGCCCGGGCGCTGATGAAGGCTCGTTCCGGGTACGTCCTCCTCCAGGAGGGCCCGCAGCTCGTCGTCCGCGGGGCGGCGGGGGAGCGCGGGTCGCGGTCGATCGGCCGCGGCGTCGGCCCCGGGTCGGGGACAGCGGACTTCATCGGGATGGAAGCGAGCCAGCGGATCGGCCCGGCGGCTGCGCAGTCGCTGGAGGAGCTCGGCATCGAAGGCTCCAGCGGGCTGGCCGTGCCGCTGCGGGCGCGGGGTCAGGGCGTCGGCGTGCTCCTCATCGTCGATCACATCGGGCCCGAGACGAGCTTCACGGCCGACCAGCAGCTCACCCTCGAGTCGTTCGCGACCAGTGCCGCCAATGCGATCTCGGCTGCGCATGCCATCGAGGACGAGAAGGCGAAGCTCGCGATCGCCTCCTCGGAGCGCGAGCGCGGGCGCTGGGCCCGCGAGCTCCACGACGAGACGCTGCAGGAGCTCGGCGCGCTGCGGATCATGCAGGAGCACGCGGCGCGGGCCGAGACGCTCGAGGATGCGCGCGAGTTCCTCGCGATCGCCAACGAGCAGGTCGAGCGGACCGTCAGCGGCCTCCAGGGCCTGATCGCCGAGCTCCGTCCGGCGGCGCTCGATCAGCTCGGCATCGAGGCGGCGATCGAAGCCCTGATGGACCGGCTTGCGACGCGCTCGGAGCTCCGCTTCGAGGCCGACATCGACCTCGCCTTCGAGCGCGGTGACGCGCGTCGCCGGCACACGCCCGAGCTCGAATCGACGATCTACCGGCTCGTCCAGGAGGGCCTGACCAACGCGATCAAGCATGCCGATGCAACCCGCGCCCGGGTCGCGATCGAGGAGCGCGACGGCGTCGTCGTGATCCGAGTCGAGGACGACGGCACCGGGTTCGACCTCTCGGGCGTCAGCCGCGGGTTCGGCCTGACCGGGATGCGGGAGCGGGTCGAGCTCGCCGGAGGGGAGCTCTCGATCGAGGGTCGCGACGGCGGCGGGACCCTGGTCCGGGCGACACTGCCCGCCTGGCGCGAGTCCGACTAGATTTCCCCAATCCTGCACGAATGCTCTACTAAGATCCGCATGGATGGTCTACTAAGAGCTGCACGGATGGTTAGCGCCGCATCTTCGACGACGAACTCGATGAGCTGCTGAGCCAGCTCCACCAACCGTAAGCCTCACGAAGCTTCTGAGCGGGACGGCCGGAGCCATCCAGGGCCGGACCAAGATGAGGCTGGAGGGCTACACCGACGAGATTCTGCGGTCCGGCTTCCCGGGGCTCCGCCACCTGAGTGGGCGCGCGCTGCGCACCCAGATCTCGAGCTACCTCGACCGCATCGTCGACCGTGACTTCCCCGAGCTCGGCCATCAGGTTCGCAACCCGGCGCTCCTGCGGCGGTGGATGACGGCATATGCGACCGCGACCGCGACTTCGACCTCGTTCGAGAAGGTGCGCGACGCCGCCTCTGGACGCGAGGAGAACAAGCCGGCGAAGGTCACCGCGCAGACCTACCGTGACGTCCTTGAGCGGCTGTTCGTCCTCGACGACCTGCCGGCATGGCAGCCCTCGCGCAACCTCATCGCGCAGCTCGCGCTCCCGCACAAGCATCACCTCGCTGACCCGGCACTCGCAGCGCAACTCCTCGGTGCCACGAAGGAGGGGCTCCTCAAGGGTGACTCGCCCGGCCCGGTCATTCCGCGCGACGGGACACTCCTCGGAGCGCTCTTCGAGTCCCTCGTCACGCTTTCGGTGCGGGTGTATGCCCAGGGGGCTGAGGCTCACGTCGGGCACCTGCGCACGCGCGGCGGCCGCCACGAAATCGATCTCATCGTCGAGCGTGCAGACGGGAAGGTGGTCGCGTTCGAGGTCAAGTTGGCGAGCACCGCCGAGAACCGGGACATGAAACACCTCAAATGGCTCGCCGGCCGGCTCGGTGACGACCTCATCGACTCGGTCGTCATCACGACCGGCACCGACGCTTACCGACGCAAGGACGGCATCGCCGTCGTACCGGCAGTCCTACTCGGCCCTTAGCCCTCGCGCGCTATCGCTGACGTGAGGCGCAGTCGCCCGGGAGGGCGGTCGAGCTTCAGCGCTCGACGAGCTCGTTGTCGATCGCGTAGGCGATCAGCTCGGCCCGGGTCGAGAGCCCGGTCTTGCGCTGGATGTTCGCCCGGTGCGTCTCCACGGTGCGGACGCTGAGGACCAGCTTCTCGGCGATCTCCGGATTGACGTAGCCGAGCGCGAGCAGTCCGAGGACCTCGACCTCGCGCGGGGTCAGCTCGTCGGGTGGTCCCTCGGGCTTGTCCGGCTCGGCGGCGAGCCGGGCGCCCAGCTCCGGGTTGATGTAGGTCCCGCCGGCGACGACCGCGTGGATCGCGGTGACGAGCTCACTGGCGGCTGAGTGCTTGATCACGTATCCCTTCGCGCCCCCCTGCAGGGACGTGCGTGCGAACGCCGGCTCGTTCTGCATCGTCAGCACGACGACCTTGGTGTCCGGCGACGCCTCGAACACCTTCGGCAGCGCTTCGAGGCTCGGCAGCCCGGGCATGCTCAGATCGAGGACCAGGACCGACGGCTTGTGGCCGAGCACATAGCGGGCCGCGGCCTCGGCATCGCCGGCTTCGGCGACGACCTCGAAGCCTGCCTCGTCTTCGAGGATCTTGCGGATCCCGGCCCGAACGAGCTCGTGGTCGTCGGCGAGGACGATCGTGATCTTCTCGTCGGTCTCAGCGGCGGGTGGCACCGGCGACAGCTTACTTCCGCCCTACTCGCCGGGCACGATCACGGCGGCGCCGACGAAGCGACCGGCGCGGAGGTCGGCAAGGGCGTCGTCGACCGCCTCGAGCGCGTAGGTGGACACCGCCGTCTCCACCGGCACCCGTGGTGCCAGCGCGAGCAGCGCCTCGCCGTCGGCGCGGGTCAGGTTGGCCACCGAGCGGACCGTGCGCTCGCCCCAGAGCAGCTCGTAGGAGAAGGACGGGATGTCGCTCATGTGGATCCCGCCGCAGACGACGGTCCCGCCCGGAGCGACCGCGGCGAGGGCGGCCGGAACGAGCGCTCCGACCGGCGCGAAGATGATCGCTGCGTCGAGCTGCTCGGGTGGCTGCTCCTCCGAGGAGCCGGCCCATACGGCTCCGAGCTCGCGCGCGAACCGCTGCGCGGCGTCGTCACCGGCGCGGGTGAACGCGAACACCTCGCGGCCGTCGGCGATCGCGACCTGGGTGAGGATGTGGGCGGCGGCGCCGAATCCGTAGAAGCCGATCCGCTGCGCGTCCCCGCACATCGTCAGGGCCCGGTAGCCGATCAGGCCGGCGCAGAGCAGCGGCGCGGCCTGCTCGTCGGGGTAGCTGGCGGGGACCGGGAAGCAGAAGCGCTCGTCGGCGACCGTGTACTCGGCGAAGCCGCCATCGATGTCACGGCCCGTGAACCGGGCCCGCGGGCAGAGGTTCTCGCGGCCCGACAGGCAGTAGACGCACTCTCCGCAGGTCCAGCCGAGCCACGGTACCCCGACGCGCCTGCCGTCGCCGACGACGGTGGCGACGATCTGGTGGCCGAGCACGCGCGGCGGCTCGGCGATCGCGACCTCGCCGTCGAGCAGGTGGAGGTCGGTGCGGCAGACCCCGCAGGCCCTGACCTCGAGCAGCAGCTGGCCCGGACCGGCCTCCGGCTCCGCGATCTCGGCCGCTCGCAGCGGCTGCCCGGGCGCGTCGAAGACCATCGCTCGCATCGCCCGGGACCGTTCTAGGGGTTCCGGGGCGTGATCCGGAAGATCGAGACGACCTCGGCCTGGTGGGCCTCGGGATGGACGACGTAGGCGCTGGGCCCGCCCCCGAACCAGCCGGCGCTCTCGTTGTCGCCGACGAAGATGCCGGGGTGGCGGCGTCCGTCGCCGTCCTCGACCCAGACCTCGTCGCCCTCCTTGAACCCGTGCGCCGCCTCGTTCTCGCTCATGGACATGAGCCTAGACCGCTGCCGCCCTTCACACCATCTCTAAACTCGGTGACGATGAAGACCGAGATACATCCCGAATACGGCCTCTCGCACGTCCGCTGCGCGTGCGGCAACGAGTTCTACACCCGCTCCACCAAGCCTGAGATCCACGTCGAGATCTGCTCCGAATGCCACCCCTTCTACACGGGCAAGCAGAAGCTGGTCGACACCGGCGGCCGCGTCGAGCGCTTCCGCCGCCGCGCGGCCAAGAAGTCCTGACCCCTTCCGCGTCGCGGCGCGGCCGATCGTGAGTGACCTACACGAAGCGGCCACGCCGATGCCGGACGGCAAGCCGGTCGCCTCGCGCGACGCGCCGGTCGGCGGTCAGGCGATCCTCGAGGGGGTGATGATGCGCGGCGTCTCGACCTGGGCCGCCGCCGTCCGCACCCCCGACGGCGAGATCGAGATCACCTCCGAGCCGGTCGTCTCGTGGGCGAGGCGGCACCGGATCCTGCGGATCCCCGTGGTCCGCGGCGTCGTCGCCCTCGCCGAGTCGCTGAAGATCGGCTTCCGGGCGCTCGCGTTCTCCGCGAACGCGCAGATGGACGAGGACGAGGAGCCGATCGGCGGCTTCACCTGGGGCCTGACCGTCGCGCTCTCGCTGGCCCTCGCGGTCGGGCTCTTCTTCGTCATCCCGGTCGGGCTGACCAGCCTGATCAAGGAGCAGCTCGGTTCCGCCGTCCTCTTCTGGCTGGTCGAAGGGGTCGTCAGGACTGCGATCTTCATCGGCTACATCGCCGCGATCAGCCGCCTTCCCGACCTCCGGCGCGTCTTCGAGTACCACGGCGCCGAGCACAAGACGATCTCCTGCTTCGAAGCCGGCGACGAGCTCAGCCCGGCCCGGGCAGCCCGCTACTCGCGCCTCCATCCCCGCTGCGGCACCAGCTTCCTGCTGATCGTGATGGTCTTGGCGATCTTCGTCTTCGCACCGCTCGGGCTGCCCGAGTGGTACTGGCTGGTCCTCTCCCGGGTCCTCGGCATCCCGCTGATCGCCGGGCTCTCCTACGAGGTCATCAAGTGGGCGGGCCGAAATCGCCGCAGGGCATGGGTGCGGACGCTGATGTGGCCGGGGCTGATGCTCCAGAACCTGACGACCCGCGAGCCCGACCACGACCAGCTCGCGGTCGCGATCGCCTCCCTCGAGGAGGTCCTCGCCGTCGAGGGTTCAGACCTCGAGCGGCGGGAGAGCCCGATCGAGATAGTCGCGTAGCCTCCCCCGGGTGGCCCACCAGCACGATCACGGCCACGCCGGCCACGCTCACGACGTCTCCGCCGACGCCGATCGCGGCAAGCTGAGGATCGCGCTCGCGCTGATCGTCGGCTTCATGGCCGTCGAGGTCGTCGTCGGCATCCTCGCGAACTCGCTGGCGCTGCTCTCCGACGCGGCGCACATGCTCACCGACGCCGGCGCCCTCGCCCTCGCGCTGGTCGCGATCCGGCTCGCCCGCCGCCCGGCCGGCGGGGCGCTGACGTTCGGCTGGAAGCGGGCCGGGATCCTCAGCGCTCAGTTCAACGGGGCGACGCTGCTCGTCCTCGGCCTGCTGATCGTCTTCGAGGGAATCCGCCGCCTCATCGACCCGCCGGCGGTCGAGGGCGGCGTCGTCTTCGTGGTCGCGATGCTCGGCATCGTCGTCAACCTGCTCGCCACCTGGACGCTCTCGAAGGCGAACCGCAGCTCGCTCAATGTCGAGGGCGCCTTCCAGCACATCCTCACCGACCTCGCGGCATTCGTCTTCACGGCGATCGCCGGACTCGTCATCGTCATCACCGGGTTCGACCAGGCGGACGGGATCGCATCGCTGATCGTCGCCGCGATCATGCTCCGCGCCGCCTGGTCGCTGCTCGTCGAGTCCGGCCGGGTCTTCCTCGAGGCGGCCCCGCGGGGGGTCGATCCCGACGCGATCGGGCGCGCGATGGCGGCCGTCCCCGGTGTCGTCGAGGTCCACGATCTCCACGTCTGGGAGGTCACGTCGGGATTTCCTGCCCTGTCAGCCCACGTCCTCGTCGGAACCGAGGACGACTGTCACGCCGCCCGGCTGGCGATCGAGCACGCGATCCACGAGCGCTTCGCGATCGACCACACGACGCTGCAGGTCGAGCATCGCCGCCCCGACGAGCTCCTCCAGGTCGAGGTCGCTTCAGAATCCGACGGATGACCGATCCCGAACCCCCACGCACCCGGATGATCCGCTCGGCGCTGCGCAGCTCTTCGTCCTCGTCGGCTCACGGCCTTCCAGGCCGCTTCGCCTCCTGCGTCCTCGATCTGCTTGGCCGAGCGAATCCCCGGGCACGCGCGGATTCGGAACCGGTCATCCCGTGATCGAGCAGCTCGTCAACCAGATCGAGGAGCGATTCGCCGACCTCGAGCGCGAGATGTCGGACCCCGACGTGATCGCCGACCGCGAGCGCTATGCCGACGTCGGCCGCGAGTACCGCGAGCTCGAGCCCGCCCACCGGCTGGCGGCGCGCTGGCGGACGCTCAACGACGACCTCGAGGGCGCTCGCGAGCTGCTCGCCGACGACGACGACGACGAGCTCAGCCGGGTCGTCGCAGAGGCGCCCGCCCAGCTCGAGGAGCTCGCCGAGGAGATCCGCCTGGCGATGGTCGAGCGCGACCCCAACGACGACAAGAACGTGCTCGTCGAGATCCGCGCCGGCGCCGGCGGCGACGAGGCGGCCCTGTTCGCCGGCGACCTCCACAAGATGCTGACCCGCTATGCCGAGGAGCGCGGCTTCGCGACCGAAGGGATCTCGCAGAGCCCGGCCGAGGTCGGCGGCTTCAAGGAGGTGACGTTCGCGGTCAAGGGCGAGGGCGCCTATTCGATCTTCAAGTACGAGGGCGGCACCCACCGGGTCCAGCGCGTCCCGAAGACCGAGTCGCAGGGCCGGATCCACACCTCCACGGCGACCGTCGCGGTGTTGCCTGAGGCCGAGGACGTCGACGTCGAGATCGACTCCAACGACCTCCAGGTCGACGTCTACCGCTCCTCGGGACCGGGCGGTCAGTCGGTCAACACGACCGACTCGGCGGTCCGGATCACGCATGGGCCGAGCGGGATCGTCGTCTCGATGCAGGACGAGAAGTCGCAGCTTCAGAACCGCGAGAAGGCGATGCGCGTGCTCCGCGCCAGGCTGCTCGAGAAGGCGCTCGCCGACCAGCAGGCCGAGATCTCCGCCGAGCGGCGCTCGCAGGTCGGTACCGGCGAGCGCTCCGAGAAGGTCCGGACCTACAACTTCCCGCAGGGACGGGTCACCGACCACCGGATCAAGCTGACCAGCCACGCCCTCGACGAGATCCTCGGAGGTGACCTGCGCGAGTTCACCGACGCCCTCGCGGCGGAGGAGAAGCGCCGCAAGCTCGAGGCTCAGGCCGCGGCGGGATGAGCGCGACGGCGGCGGCGACGGTCGCCGATGCCCTCGCGGCCGCGCGCGACGCGATCGCCGCGTCGGGGTCGGAGACGCCCCGGCTCGACGCCGAGCTGCTGCTCGCGGAGGCGACCGGGCGCCGCCGCGAGCAGCTCGCCGCCGATCCCGGCGCGCCCGTCCCGGCCGCGGCTGCGCGGGAGTTCGGCAGGATGGTGCGCCGCCGGGTCGCCCACGAGCCGGTTGCCTACATCTTCGGCCGCCGCGGCTTCCGGCGGATCGAGCTGCGAACCGACCGGCGGGCGCTGATCCCGCGGCCCGAGACCGAGCTGCTCGTCGAGCTCGCGCTCGACCTCGCCCCGCGTCGCGTCCTCGACATCGGGACCGGCAGCGGCGCCGTCGCGCTCGCGGTCGCCGACGAGCTTCCCGGCGCCGAGGTCGTCGCCGTCGAGATCGACGCCGGCGCGCTGGCGCTGGCTCGCGAGAACGCCACCGCGCTCGGCCTCGCCGCTCGGGTCGAGCTCGTGCATGGTCCGGTGGCCGCGGCGGCTGGGCGATTCGACCTCGCGCTCGCGAACCTGCCCTACGTGGCCGACGGTGACCGCCCGGCCCTGCCGGCCGACGTCGCCGACTGGGAGCCGGCAGCGGCCTTGTTCGCCGGTCCCGACGGAATGGCGGTGATCCGTGAGGTGCTCGGCGCGCTGGCGCCCGGCGGCAGCGGGCCGCGCTGCGACGCCGTGGCGCTCGAGGTCGGGATCGGGCAGGCGGAGGACGTCGCCGCGCTCGTCGCGGCCGCCGGCTATCCGGACGTCGCCACCCGGGCCGATCTCGCCGGGATCGACCGGGTCGTCGTCGGGCGGCGCTGATGGCCGATCTGATCTCGATCGAGCGCGACGGCGCCGCGGCCGCCCGCTCCGCCCTGGAGCGCTGCGTGCTCGCCGGCGACGTCGCCGTCTTCCCCGCCGACGGCCTCTACGGGCTCGCCTGCGACCCTCTCCGCGCCGAGGCGATCACCCGGATCCACGCGATCAAGGGCCGCGACGACGGCAAGCCCTCGGCGGTCATGTACTTCTCGCCGCTGGCGATGCGCGAGCTCCTCGTCGGCCTCGGCGAGCGCAGCCGCGCCGCCGTCGCCGCGCTCCTGCCGGGCCCGCTCACCCTCGTCCTCGCCAACCCCGAGCACCGCTACCCGCTCGCCTGTCGTGCCGACCCGGAGCGGCTCGGCGTCCGCCTGATCGCCGGCCCGCTCGCCGGCGCCTCCTGCCCGGTCTTCCAGACCAGCGCCAACCGCAGCGGCGAGCCGGCTCCCTCGCGCTTCGCCGACCTCGATCCCGACGTCCTCGCCGGCGCCGACCTCGCGATCGACGGTGGCGAGCTGACCGGCCTCCCGTCGACGGTCGTTGACCTGTCCGCGATCGAGTCGGGGGGAGGGTGGAGGGTCCTCCGCGAGGGAGCGGTGGCTGCGTACGGGCTGGAGGAGCGGCTGCGCCAGGCGGGTCTGGTCGAAGAGAGCTGAGAGGGGAGGACGACGAAACGTCCGCCGACCATCGATCGGGATCGTGTTCCTATACGAGCCCCAATCCCGATCGCTGCCTCGGCCGGCCGGCATCGATCGTGATTCGTCCCGGATATGAGCTCAATCGCGATCACTGCGATCACGAGCCCTCACATCCGTCGGCCCATCTCCTTCATTGCCGTGGATCCGCTTCGGCCCTCCGGAGGCGCCCCTCGGCACCCCGTCCCGTCACCCCGATCGCGTAGGCTCGATCGGGTGCGCATCGCGATCGGATCCGACCACGCGGGCTGGGAGCTGAAGGAGGCCGTCGCTCCGTCGCTGGAGGCTGCGGGCCACGAGCTGATCGACGTCGGCACCGACTCGCCCGAGTCGGTCGACTACCCGGATCCGGCGGCCGCGGCGGCGCGGCTGGTCGGCGCCGGCGATGCCGAGCGAGCGGTGCTCGTCTGCGGCTCCGGGGTCGGCGTGGCGATCGTCGCCAACAAGGTCGAGGGCGTCCGCGCCGTCAACGCCCACGACCCCGAGGAGGCGGAGATGAGCCGCCGCCACAACGATGCGAACGTGCTGACCCTGGCCGGGCGCCGGCTCGACGCGGACGCTGCGTCGCCGATCCTCGCGAGCTTCCTGGCGACCGAGTTCGAGGGCGGCCGGCACGCGCGCCGGGTCGCGAAGATCGCCGCGGTCGAGACCGGCGCCACCAAGCAGGAGAGCGAAAGAGAGGATGACCGATGAGCGACCTTCCCGAGGACTTCCAGAACGCGCGGCTGAGCGCCGTCGACCCCGACATCGCCCGCGTGCTCGACCGCGAGCTCGAGCGCCAGCAGGGGACCCTGGAGATGATCGCCTCCGAGAATTTCGTCCCCCAGGCAGTCCTCGAGGCCGCCGGCTCGGTCCTGACCAACAAGTACGCGGAGGGCTACCCGGGCAAGCGCTATTACGGCGGCTGCGAGGAGGTCGACGTCGCCGAGCAGCTCGCGATCGACCGCGCCAAGGAGCTGTTCGGCGCCGAGCACGTCAACGTCCAGCCGCACGCCGGCGCCCAGGCGAACAACGCCGTCTACCAGGCGCTGCTCGAGCCCGGCGACACGTTCCTCGGCCTCGCCCTCGACCACGGCGGCCACCTCTCGCACGGGATGAAGCTGAACGTCTCCGGCAAGCTCTACGAGCCGGTCCCCTACCACGTCGATCGCGACAGCTACCTGGTCGACATGGACGAGGTCGCCCGGCTCGCCGCCGAGCACCGGCCGAAGCTGATCGTCGCCGGCTGGTCGGCCTACCCGCGGCAGCTCGACTTCGCGGCCTTCCGCGAGGTCGCCGACTCGGTCGGGGCGCTGCTGATGGTCGACATGGCCCACTTCGCCGGGCTCGTCGCCGCCGATGAGCACCCGAACCCGGTCGAGCATGCCGACGTCGTCACCACGACCGTCCACAAGACGCTCTGCGGCCCGCGCAGCGGGATGATCCTCTGCCGCGAGGAGCACGCCAAGGACATCAACCGTGCCGTCTTCCCCGGCACCCAGGGCGGCCCGCTCATGCACATCATCGCCGCCAAGGCCGTCGCGATGCGGATCGCCGCCACCGAGGAGTTCCGGGCCCGCCAGCGTCAGACGATCGCCAACGCGCGCGCCTTCGCCGACGAGCTGATCGCCGGCGGCCTGACGGTGCTGACCGGCGGCACCGACGTCCACCTCGTCCTCGTCGACGTCACCGCCGCCGGCTACGACGGCAGCTCCGCCGAGGAGCGCCTCGAGGAGATCGGGATCACCGTCAACCGCAACGCGATCCCCTTCGACGAGCGGCCGCCGATGAACCCCTCCGGGCTGCGGATCGGGACGCCGGCGCTGACGACCCGCGGCCTCGAAGAGGACGACATGCGCGAGGTCGCCCGGGTCATCTGCACGGCGCTCTCCGACGACTACGAGGGCGAGCGGGAAGCGCTGCAGGCGCGGACGCGTGCGCTCGCCGAGGCCCACCCGCTCTACCCGCAGCTGTCGGTCGCGACCGTTTGAGGATCTGGATCGACTGCACGGCCGCGGCCCATCCGGTCGTGCTGCGGCCGGTGATCGCGCTGCTCCGCGAGCGCGGTCACGAGGTCGCGATCACCGCCCGCGACTACGGCCAGACCGAAGGCCTGCTCGAGCGCTTCGGCCTCGCATACGAATCGTTCGGCAGTCACGGCGGCGCAGCGACCGGGTCGAAGGCACTCGCCCTCGCCGGCCGCAGCGCCGCCCTGGGCCGCTGGGCCCGCCCGCGGCGCTTCGACCTCGCGATCGCCCACGGCTCCGTCGACGTCGCAACCGTCGGCACGGCGCTGCGGATCCCGCAGGCGCAGATGCAGGATTACGAGTACGCGGGCCTGCAGCGCAAGCTCGCCTGGAAGGCCGCGCGGCGCGTGATCGTCCCCGATGCGATCCCGATCGACCGCCTCGAGGCCGCCGGCGCAAAGACGGCGAAGCTGATCCGCTACCCGGGCCTCAAGGAGGACTACTACCTCGCCGACTTCACTCCCGACCCGGCCGTCCTCGCGGTCCTCGGCCTCGACGGCCTCGGGATCGGGCCGGACCGCGACGGTGACGAGCGGATTCTCGTCGTCGTCCGGCCGCCACCGGAGACTTCCGCTTATCACGCCGAGAATCCCCTCTACGAGCGGGTCATCGACCGGCTCTGCGCCGACCCGCGGGCGATCACCGTGCTGATCCCGCGAACCGACGGCCAGCGGAAGGCCGCGATCGCCCGCGACGATCGGTCGCTGCTCGTCCCGGCGACCGCGATCGACGCCCAGAGCCTGATCGCCTACTCCGACCTCGTCGTCAGCGCCGGCGGCACGATGAACCGCGAGGCGGTCGCCCTCGGCGTCCCCGTCTGGACGATCTTCAGCGGCCGGATGGGCGCCGTCGACGAGCGCCTGATCGCCGCCGGCCGCCTCCGTGAGCTTCGCGACCCCGACGGCCTCGAGCTCGCCAAGCGCACGGGCGAGCCGGGGCCGGTCGATCCCCGCGATCCGGCGATCCTCGCCGACGGAGCCCTGGAGGCGGCCGGGAAGGACTGATGCCGGAGTCGATCGACGCCCTGTTCGCGTTCGCGGCGGCCGCGGCGATCGCCTGGCTGCTCGTGCCGGTCGCGGAGGCCTTCGCCTGGCGGATCGGGGCGATCGACCTGCCCGGCGACCGCAGCCTCCACGTCGTCCCGACGCCGCGGCTGTCGGGGATCGCGATCCTCGTCGCGGTCTGTGCCTCCGGCGCGATCTTCCTGCCCTGGGACGATCAGACCCGGGCGATCCTGCTCGGCGCGGTCGTGATCGCGATGGTCGGGATGGCCGACGACATCTTCGATCTGCCGCCGCTCGTGAAGCTGGTCGGCCAGGTCGTTGCGGCCGTCATCCCGGTCAGCGCCGGGGTCACCGTCGACGTCTTCACGCTGCCGTTCGTCGGCGGCGTCGATCCCGGCGGCACGGAGCTCTTCGAGCTGCCGCTGCTCGGCCACGTCGACCTCGGCGAGCTCGGCACCGTGATCGGGATCGTCGCGATGGCGAACGTCGTCAACCTGATCGACGGCGTCGACGGCCTCGCCTCCGGGGTCTGCCTGATCAGCGCCGCGACCCTGGCGATCATCGCGCTCTCTCTGGAGCGCAATCCGGCCGGGATCCTCGCGGCGATCACCGCCGGCGGCGCCCTCGGCTTCCTCCGCCACGGCTTCCCGCCCGCCTCGAGCTTCATGGGCGACACCGGCTCGAACCTGCTCGGCTACCTGCTCGGCGTCGCCGCCGTCCAGGGCGCCCTGAAGACGAACGCGGTCGTCGCCCTCGCCTTCCCGATGCTCGTGCTCGCGGTGCCGATCCTCGACACCGGCTTCGTCGTCGCCAAGCGCCTCAAGTACCGCCGCCCGATCTACGAGGCCGACACCTGGCACTTCCACCACCGGATGGCGAACATCGGCTTCTCGCAGCGGCGGACCCTCGCCTACCTGTACGGATGGACGCTGGTCATGGCCGGGGTCGCGCTGGCCCTCCGCTTCGTCCCCTACAGCGACGACCGCGGCAACTTCGACCCCGCCTGGGCGGCGCTGATGGCGGCGATCCTGATCTTCGCGGTCGCCGCCAGCTTCTACGTCATCTACGTTCTCGAGATCCTCAAGCTGCGCCGCTTCCGCTTCCGCCAGGTCGCCGCGACCGGCGCTCCGCCGGTCCTCGACGCGGTCGATCGTGAGGTCGAGCACGAGCTCGAGACGGGCGAGTTCCGGGCGCCGAACCCGGAGACCGGGGAGTTCGAGGCGGTCGATCCACCGTCGCCGACGAAGCCGTCTTAGGGAACCCGTAGAGCCGCTCCTTATCGGGTATATTCGCGGACCCGCTCCCGAGTCGCCGGCCTGGGAGAGAAGTTTCATCCGCCGGCAGTCCAAGGCTCGGATCGCAGACGTGGATAGCCCTCATTTCGACAACCCCGCAGACCGCGACCCCTTCCGGCACCGCCGTGGCGGCGGGACGTCCAGCGGGTGGCCCCGGGTCGAGCGAGCCCGGATCCGCGACGAGCACTGCCCCGCACAGGTCCACGCCACTCCCGGCGCGACAGGGGGGTGGAGCCGTGCTCGCCTCCGGCCGCTGACGTGCCGGTAGCCGCCCGCCCACTGAATATGGAGATCCTCCGCAACATCGATCTGCTCGTGCTGCTCGCGGCGCTTCCCGCCTTCCTCCTCCTCGATGCGCCGCTCGTCGCCTGGGCGGTCACCGGCGCCGCCTGGATCGCCGGGCGGATCGGCATGGAGGCGGCCGCACGCAAGCGCCGCCGGGCGCTGGCGGCCGCGAACCGGAACGCCGCGCTCGGCGTCACCGCGACGGCGATGATGGGTCGGGTCTGGCTGCTCGCCCTGGCGATCCTCCTCGTCGGCCTGCTCGACGAGCGCGAGGCCGGCCTCGCCGCCGCACTGCTCGCGCTCGCCCTCGTCACCGCCCACCTCGGCTCCTCCTTCCTCACCCACCTGCTCGATCCCGAGGCGGACGGGAGCATGCGATGAGCGGGATGAGCACCGGCAAGAAGCTCGCGCTCGTCTTCGGGGGCTACGCGCTGATCCTGATCGCGATCGGCCTGATCTTCGGCAGCGACGGCAAGAACGACGAGTTCCAGCCCCAGAACGAGTTCAAGCTCGACAGCTGGATTGGCATCCACATCGGCGGCATCGACCTGAGCGTCAACAAGGCGGTGCTCTACATCGTCCTCGCGTCGGTCATCACCTGCACGGCGATGATCTGGATCGCGAAGCGGATGCAGGACCGCCCGAACAAGACCCAGATCGCCGTCGAGGGGGTCTTCGACCTCGTCCGCGGCCAGATCACCAACGACAACCTCGACGCAAAGATGGCCGCGAAGTACTTCCCGTTCCTCGCGACCCTGTTCTTCTTCATCCTCTTCTCGAACTTCATCGGCCTGATCCCGCTGCCGACCAACACCGAGCATCCGGTCAACATCTTCGGCGTCGACGTGCCGAGCTTCGCCCTCTACGCGGCGACCGCCAACATCTCGATCCCGCTCGTCCTCACCCTGGTCGTCTGGATCGGCTACAACGCCGAGGGCGTCAGGGCGCACGGCTTCATCGGTTACCTGGGGACGCTGCTGCCGGCCGGCATCGAGGACATGCCGTTCCTCTTCAAGGCCTTCGTGTTCGCGATCGAGGTGGTCTCGAACGTCGTCCGGCTCGTCTCGCTCTCGGTACGACTGTTCGCGAACATCCTCGCTGGCCACCTGCTGCTGCTGTTCATGGGCGGCGGCCTCGCGGTCCTGCTCGGGATCTCGGCGCTCGGCGTGCTGACGTTCCCGATGGCTTTCGCGTTCTACGTTTTCGAGATCGTCATCGTCGCCGGTCTGCAGGCCTTCATCTTCGCGATTCTCACCGCCATCTACCTCGGGGGCGCGACCTCCGAGGCTCACTAGGAAAAGGAGTCAAATCAAATGGATCTAGTGCTTCTGGCACAGGCCACCGACGCGGTCACCGACACCGGCGTCACCGATGCGGGCAAGGCGATCGCGCTCGGCGTCGGCGCCGGGCTGGGCTCGATCGGCGCCGGCATCGGCATCGGCGTGATCTTCGGTTCGGAGATCCAGGCCGTCGCCCGCCAGCCGGAGATGAAGGACGAGCTGCAGAGCATCCGCTGGCTCGGCTTCGCCCTGACCGAGGCCGTCGCCTTCTACACGTTCATCTTCGGTCTGATCGCGTTCTTCCTCTAGGCCGGTGGAGTTCGCCGGAGACATCACGGGCCTGATCGTTGCCGCCACCGAGGGTGGCGACAGCGGCGGCAGCTTCCTCGTCCAGCCGGGCCTCGGCCTGATGATCTGGACGCTGATCGCGTTCGTGCTGACGATGTGGGTGCTCTCGAAGTTCGCGTTCCCGCGGATCCAGCAGGCCCTCGAGGAGCGGGCCGAGAAGGTCAACAGCAACATCGACGAGGCCGAGCGCCTGCGCGCCGAGGCCGACGAGCTGCTGAACGAGTACCGGGAGCGCCTCAAGGAAGCCCGCGAGCAGGCCGACGACATCGTCGCCCGTGCCCGCAAGGCCAGCGAGGCGGCGAAGTCCGAGGCGACCGCGGAGGGCAAGGCGAAGCACGACGAGCTCGTCGCCGCCGCCCGCAAGGACATCGAGGCCGAGACGCGGCGCTCGCTCGAGCAGATCCGCAAGGAGGTCGCCGACCTGACCGTGCTCGCGACCGAGAAGGTCGCCCGCAAGTCGCTCAGCCCCGAGGACCAGAAGCGCCTCGTCGAGGACGCCCTCAACGAGGTCGACTTCGGCGCGCTGGCCGGCGGCGAGGCCAGCGGGGCGGCGAGGAACTGATGGCGGGAGGAAAGAGGACAGAGGACAGAGGACAGGTGGCGGCCGGATTGGCAATCTGTCCTCTTCGCGAGCGCGAAGCGCTCGCCCTGTCCTCTGTCCTCCTCAGTGAGCGAGCGGAGCGAGCGAGCTGATGGAAGAAGTCGCCCGCGTATACAGCGAGGCGCTGTTCGACGTCGCCCGCGACCACGATGCGCTCGACGAGATCCGTGACCAGCTCGGCCAGGTCGCCGACGCGATCGCCGCCGATCACGACCTCCAGGTCTTCTTCTTCAGCCCCTACTTCTCCTCGGCCGAGAAGCGGGAGGGGATCGCGAAGACGATCTCGGGCGCGAACCCGGAGCTGGTCAACTTCCTCGAGCTGCTCGCCGAGAAGCAGCGGATGCCGGCGCTGTTCGGGATCCGCAAGCGCTTCGACGAGCTCTGGGACGAGGCCAACCAGCGGCTCGAGGTGACGCTGACGAGCGCGATCGAGCTCGACCCGTCGGTGATCGAGTCGGTCGGCGCCGAGATCGAGCGCAAGACCGGAAAGACGATCGAGCTGACCAGCGAGGTCGACGAGTCGATCGTCGGCGGCCTCGTCCTCCAGGTCGGCAACCGGGTGCTCGATGCGAGCATCCGCAACCGGCTCGAGAAGCTGCGCCGCGAGGTGGCGCAGGCCGCCTGACCGAGCCCGCCAGACTTAGACGAACTTCGAGATACACAAGGAGCGTTTAGAGCAGATGGAAATCAAGCCCGACGAGATCGGCTCGATCCTGCGGCAGCGGATCGAGGGCCTCGACACCGGCAGCGCCGACCTCGCCGAGGTCGGCACCGTGCTCTCGGTGGCGGACGGCATCGCCCGCGTCCACGGCCTCGACAACTGCATGTCGCTCGAGATGCTCGAGCTGCCCCACGACGTGACCGGCCTGGCGCTGAACCTCGAGGAGGACAACGTCGGTACCGTGCTGTTCGGCGAGTGGGACAAGATCGTCGAGGGCGACACGGTCAAGCGGACCGGCCAGCTGCTCGAGATCCCGGTCGGCGACGAGCTGCTCGGTCGCCTGGTCGACCCGCTCGGCCGCCCGCTCGACGGCAAGGGCGACATCCACACGACCGAGACCCGGCCGGCGGAGTTCAAGGCCCCGGGCGTGATCCAGCGCCAGGGCGTCAAGGAGCCGATGCAGACCGGCCTGAAGGCGATCGACTCGATGATCCCGATCGGCCGCGGCCAGCGCGAGCTGATCATCGGCGACCGCCAGACCGGCAAGACCGCGATCGCGATCGACACGATCATCAACCAGACCGGGAAGGGCCTCGTCTGCATCTACGTCGCGATCGGGCAGAAGCTTTCGACCGTGGCCCAGACCGTCGCGGTCCTCGAGCAGCACGGCGCGATGAAGCACACGATCGTCGTCGTCGCCGGCGCGGAGGACCCCGCCCCGCTCCAGTACCTCGCTCCGTACTCCGGCGTCACGTTCGGCGAGGAGATCATGGAGGTCGGCGTCGAGGTCGAGGGCCAGGGCCTCGTCAAGGACGCGCTGTGCGTCTACGACGACCTCAGCAAGCACGCCTGGGCCTATCGCGAGATGGCCCTGCTGCTGCGCCGTCCGCCCGGCCGCGAGGCATACCCCGGCGACGTGTTCTACCTCCACTCGCGGCTGCTCGAGCGCGCCTGCAAACTTTCCAAGGAGCTCGGCGGCGGAAGCCTGACCGCGCTCCC
>DASTTY010000059.1:0-8598 GCA_035759925.1 Solirubrobacterales bacterium | reverse complement strand
CGTGCGGCTCACCGGACCCCTTCGGGATGCCGATCGCCTCCTTGATCAGGACGGCGGCGGGGGGCGTCTTCGTGATGAACGTGAAGCTGCGGTCCTCGAAGACCGTGATCTCGACCGGGATGATCGTCCCCGAGTCCTGCTGCGTCTGCGCGTTGAACGCCTTGCAGAAGTCCATGATGTTGACGCCGTGCTGGCCGAGCGCGGGGCCGACCGGCGGGGCCGGGTTGGCGGCCCCGGCGGGGATCTGCAGCTTGATGAGTGTCAGGACCTTCTTGGCCATCTTCAGCCTCCTCAGACCTTTTTGACCTGGTCGTAGCCGACTTCGACCGGCGTCTCGCGGCCGAAGATCGAGACGAGCACCTTGAGCTTGGCCGCGTCGTCGTTGATCTCGGCGATCTCGCCGGAGAAGTCGGAGAGCGGGCCGGAGATGACCTTGACGGTCTCCCCGATCTCGTACTGGGCGCGCGGCTTGGCGCGCTCGGCACCGCCGCCTCCCGGCGCCCCGGCCGCGGCGGGGGCGGCTCCCGGGGTCTCGGTGTGGAGGAGGTTGTCGACCTCGCTCTGCGAGAGCGGCAGCGGCTTGTTGCGGGAGCCGACGAACCCGGTGACTCCGGGCGTGTTCTTGACCAGGCCCCAGGCCTCGTCGGTCATCTCCATCTGAACGAGGACGTAGCCGGGCATCGTCCGCTTCTCGACGTTGACCTTGCGGCCATCCTTGATCTCCTGGACCTGCTCGGTCGGGACGACGACCTGTCGGACCTTGCGCGCCTGGCCCATCGTCTGGACCCGGTGCTCGAGGTTGTGCTTGACCTTGTTCTCGTGGCCCGAATATGTGTTGATCACGTACCAGCGAAACATCTCTTTGAACGCTCTTCCTTGGTCGGTTGGCTCGCTGCGGATCCTCAGATCAGCAGGTCGATGAGGCGGCTGAAGATTGCATCCAGGACGCCGAGGTAGGCGGCGGCGACGGCGACGAAGAGCAGCGTCACGACCGAGGCCTGGACCAGCGTATCGCGGTCCGGCCACTGCACCTTGCGCAGCTCCTTGATCACCGAGGAGAAGAAGCTGATGACCGGGCCGCGCTCGCGCTCGGCGACCGGCTCCTTGGCGGCGCGGCGGGCGGCCTGCTCCTTGGCGCGGCGCTCGGCCTCCTTGCGGCGGCGGCGCTCCTCGCGGCGGTCGGCCTTGACGGGTGCGGGCGAGTCGAGGGCGTCGTCGGGGGCGTTCCCGAGGGCCTCGTCGGGGGTCTCCTCGGCGCCGTGCTCGATCGCCAGCTCGGCCTCGAGCTCGTAGGCGGACTCGGGCACCTGGGTGTCGTGCTGGGCGCGCGACTCGTCCTCGCGCTCGACCTCGATCCCCTGCTCGGCGAGCCGGCGCTTGCGCGCCGCCTCCGCCTTCCGCTGTGCCCGGCTCTTCGCCATCGTCGCTAGCGGGTCTCCTTGTGCGCGGTGTGGTGGCCGCACCAGCGGCAGTACTTGCGCATCTCGATCCGGTCCGGCGTGTTCCGCCGCGACTTGTTGGTCTGGTAGTTGCGGTGCTTGCAGTCCTCGCAGGCGAGGGTGACCGCTATGCGTACGTCTCCACGGGCCATCTATACATCCAGGCAGTCGGGGTTGAAGCTCTCGTCACTTTGGGTGCGTCTCGCGACTCCCTCGCTCCCGGCCGACCGTGCCTGCCGGGCTCCTGATCAGGGCCGTCGAGGCTGGGCGCGAGCCCAGGTCCCGGGCGCGAGGTGCGGGGAAGGATAGCGCGGCGGTCACGGCCGGCAAGCACGGTGGCTCATGGGCGTCCTAGGACGGAAGTCCTCTTGATTGTCCGACCTCGTGATCGCCAATGTCGCGACCCGAAATGAAAGCGAAGCAATGAGAGGAGCGAAGATGGACACCTACGCAATTCGCCGGCTGAACGCCTGGGGATCGCCGGAGGAGCTCGAGCAGGTCGCGGCGCGTTCGAAGAGCGTCGCCGACGAGGAGTTCCCGCAGGACGTCCGCTGGATCCGCAGCTACGTGATCGCCGAGGAGGACGGCACCCTCGGCAGTGTCTGCATCTATCAGGCGACGAGCCCGGAGGCGATCCGCGACCACGCCCGCCGGGTGGGCATGCCCGCCGATCAGATCTGGCGCGTCGCCGACACGGTCGTGATCCGTCCCGACCCGGTGGCCGAGACGATCGGCTGAGCCGACCGTCTGCCCCCAACCGGCCGCCACGCGAAGGGCCCCGGCGTTCGCGCCCTGGGCCCTTCGCGCGTTCGGGGAAGCGGGCGGGGAGGGCAGGCGGCGAGAGCCCGGAGTGGGACTTGAACCCACGACCCCCTCCTTACCATGGAGGTGCTCTACCGCTGAGCTATCCGGGCAGGTCGGCGCAGGTTAGCGGGGCTTGGCGAGCTTCTCGCAGTAGGCGAAGGTCGTACCGGTGCCGGCGCTTCCGAGCGTCGCGCCCCGGGCACCCCAGGTGCGCCTCGTGCCGCGGTGGAAGATGAAGGGAATGAACGCGGTGTTGGAGGTGAAGCCGCCTGAGACGACCTGCTCGCTCTTCCGGCAGGATGCGACGACGGTCGAGTCGGTTCCGTTGACGGTCTCCTGGTGCTTGCGGGTCACGAGGTCGGGCGCCTTCTTCGATGGCACGCAGTCGGCCAGTGCGATCAGGCTCGCGGTGCCGGTGGTCGTCGTCCGTCCCGACACCGTCCACGACCTCGCCCCCTGCTTCAGCGACTGGAACACGAGGGCGGAGGTGCCGAGCCTGGCGGAGACCGCCCAACCGCCGGAGATCAGCGTCTCCTTGCGCTTGCACGAGGCGGTCAGGTCGCTGAACGCGCCGTTGCTGATGTCGGTCGACTCGCCGCGGGTCGTGACGTCCTTGCCGAGCTTGGCGCAGTAGGCGAAGCTGGTGACGAACCCGTCCTTGAGCTCGTCGCCGAGCTGGGCGACCGACGCCTGCCACCCGTCGTCGTCGCCGAGGAACGAGCCCCAGGGCTCGAAGATCCCGGTGATGGCGGAGGCCTGGGGGACCTCGTAGCCGCCGCTGATCGCTCCCTCACCCCGCGGGCAGGTCGCGGTGACCCCGTCGAACGCGGCCGACGTCGGCTTGCTGCGCCGCGACTGATGGATCTTCAGCGAGGCGGTTGCGGGCACGGCGGCGACGATCGCGACCGCGAGGACTCCTGCCAGCACGAGGAGCGAGCGTAGGGCGATCCGGGGGAGGAGCACCGCCACGGCCGCAGTCCGTCTCCGGTTCATCCTTTCCCCGATCCCATCCCGACGGCCACCCTAATCGACTCGGAGCCGCAGCCGCAAGGGTTATCTGACAGGGCGTTCTGCCCGCCGCGGCCCGCACCTCGATTCCGTCCGAAGGCGAACGTATGTTTGGTATATGCCCAAGGGCTTCCATCCCCGCAAGCAAGGCGACATCGGTGAGGTCGAGGCGATGCGATGGCTCGCATCCGTGGGCGCCGACGTCTGGGTGCCCCTTGGTCACAGCCGCGACGCCGACGTCATCGCTGTCTTCGACCGGCAGCCGCTGAGGGTTCAGGTCAAGAGCTCGAGCTGCCGGCTCGAGAACGGCAGCTATGCGGTGAACCTCTGCACGAACGGTGGCAACCAGAGCTGGACCGGCCTCGTGCGGTACTTCGACCACACCCGCTGTGACTACCTATTCGTCTGGCTGACCGACGACCGCCGCTGGTTCATTCCGTCCACGGCCGTCGATGGCACACGGCGGATCAACCTCGGTGGCAACAAGTACTCCGAGTTCGAGATTGGCTCCTCGGGCGAGGTCCCACCGCCGTCGTTGCGCTGCCTACAATGCCCAACTCCAACGCGGGGGAGCGCCGTAGTTGGAGAGACGGGCTGGACTGTAAATCCAGTGCCTCGTGCTGAGTGGGTTCGACTCCCACCTCCCCCATCGACCGAGCATCAACGGAACGGAGCACGATGCCGGTCGCTTGGCCGGACGACGATCTCGTCGGGTCATCAGGTCACGATCCCGATCGGGCCGTTCACGGCCGCGGGACTGGCGCCGGGCGATCGCTTCGAGGTGACCGCCGTGGGGCTCGGATCGGTTCGGATCGAGCGGATTCACCAAGGTGATCCGGCGCCAATCCAGCCCGAGCTGCCGGCTGCCTGAACCGCGACTACAGATCGTCCCGCAGCGACTGCGCCTGCGGGAGGCGCTTGAGCTTGCGGAGCGAGTTCGTCTCGATCTGGCGGACGCGCTCGCGGGTTATGCCGAGGTCCTGGCCGATCTGCTCGAGCGTCTGCGGCTCGGCGTCGGCGATGCCGTAGCGCAGCTCGATGACCTTGCGCTCGCGCTCGGTCAGCAGGCGCAGCGCGCGGTCGAGGCCCTCGCGCTGGAGCACGTCCGTGGCCCGCTCGAACGGGCCCTGGCCGTTGTCGTCGGGGACGATGTCGGCGACCCGCCCGTTGCCGTCCTCGCCGATCGGCGCCTCGAGCGAGACCGGCGCCGCGGCCAGCCCCATCAGCTCCCGCACCTCGGTCAGGTTCAACCCGACCTCGCGGGCGACCTCGCTCGAGTCGGGCTCCCGCCCCAGCTCCTGGACGAGGCTGCGCTCGGCGCTGCGGACCTTGCTGAGCTTCTCGTTGACATGGACGGGGATCCGGATCGTCCGGCTCTTGTCGGCGACCGCCCTGGTCACCGCCTGTCGGATCCACCAGGTGGCGTAGGTCGAGAACTTGTAGCCCCGCCGGTAGTCGAACTTCTCGACCGCCCGGATCAGCCCCAGCGAACCCTCCTGGATCAGATCGAGGAAGCTGAGCCCGCGGCCGACGTAGCCCTTCGCGATCGAGACGACGAGGCGTAGGTTCGCCTCCACCATCTGCCGCTTCGCGTCGATGTCGCCCCGCTCGATCCGCTTCGCCAGCGCCACCTCCTGATCGGCGGTGAGCAGCTGCACCCGCCCGATCGCATGCAGGTAGAGGCGGAGCGCGTCGATGCCCGGCTCGACGGTGAGGTCCGGAGCGACGATCGCCGGCATCTCGGCCGGATCGTCCTCCGCCTCGGAGTCCCCCTCGTCGCCGTCGGCGCCGTCGAGGATCACCTCGACGCCTGCATCGACGAGCCGGCTGTGCAGGTCGCGGATCCCGTCCGGTCCCAGCTCGCTCTCCTCGAAGGCGGCGGCGATCTGCTCGCCGGTGACGTGTCCGCGCTCGCGGCCGGCCGCGATCAGCGCCGCCGCCGGATCCTCGCCCGACGGCTCCGCGCTCACCAGCTCCGTTGCTTGCAGCTCCTCAGCCATGTCCGTACCCGTTCATGCACGGCGCTCCCGAGCGGGGAAGCCTTCCTCCTCTCCCGAAGGCGCCCAGCGAGTATGCCACGCCCGAGTCCGGAAGCCACATTTCGTCGCGGCCCCGGAACGACACCCCGCTAGCCTTCCGCCGGAGGCGATCGATGAACCGTCCGTCCACATTGATCGGCCGTGGCGCCGACCCCGACGTCCAGGCGCGCCGGCCGCACACCGAGGTCAGCCTGACCCGCGTCGGCGTCACCGGCGTCGAGAAGGTGATCCGGATCAACCCCCGCGGCGGCGACAACGGCGACGGCGGCCAGCTCTTCTTCGCCGAGTTCGAGTGCTTCGTCGATCTCAACCCGAAGCAGGCCGGGGCCCACATGTCCCGCTTCGAGGAGGTCGTCAACGAGGCGATCGACGAGGCGGTCCTCGCCGAGTCGCTGAAGGCCGAGCACCTCGCCGCCCGGATCGCCGAGCGCGTCCGCGATCGCCAGGAGGGGATGCGGGCCGAGGTCGCCCTCGCCGCCCGCTACCCGGAGACCGTGCCGGCGCCGGTCAGCGGCAAGCCCACCCAGGAGATCTACACGCTGTTCGGGACCGCGGTCGCCTCGACGGCCGGGACCCGGACGCTGACCGGCGTCCAGGCGCAGGGAATGACCGCCTGCCCCTGCGCCCAGGAGATGATCGCCTCCGGCGCCCGCGAACGACTCGCCGAGAGCGGCTACGACGACTCCCAGATCGACGAGATCCTCGACCTCGTCCCGGTCGCGACCCACAACCAGCGCGGGGTCGGCACCCTCTACCTCGGTCGCGACGAAGGCTGCGAGACCGAGATCGACGCCCGCGAGCTGCTCGCGATCGTCGAGTCGTCGATGTCGTCGGAGATCTACGAGCTGATGAAGCGCGAGGACGAGCGCTCGGTCGTCGAGAAGGCGCACGCCAACCCGCGCTTCGTCGAGGACTGCGTCCGCGAGATGATCCGCCGCCTCGCCGGCGCCCACCCCGACCTCCACGGCCGCAACTTCATCCTCGCCCGCCAGGAGAACTTCGAGACCATCCATCGCCACAACGTCGTCGCCGAGCGCTCCGGCGAGCTCGCCGAGGTCCTCGCCGAGCTCGAGACCAACGAGCACTCGACCCGGCACATGACGATGCGCGAGTGGCTCGACGCCGCCGCCTGACGGCAGCCTCGCTCAGACGCCGCCCGCCGCCGGCCCCTCCCCCGCCGGCCCCTCTCCGGCCCGCTGCCGCTCGATCCGCCGGCGGACGCCGAAGAAGTAGTCGGCCCCGCTGACGATCGTCGCGACCACCGCCGCATAGACGAGCACGTCGACCGCGGCCGTCGCCGGATCGACCGCGATCAGCGCGATCACCGCCGCCACCTGCAGCGCCGTCTTCACCTTGCCGAGCCAGCTCGCCGCGATCACCACCCCCTCCTCGACGGCGACCGCCCGCAGCCCGGTCACCGCCAGCTCGCGGGCGATGATCACCATCGCGATCCAGGCCTGAAGGCGATCGAGCGCGACCAGCGAGACCAGCGCCGCGACGATCAGCAGCTTGTCGGCGAGCGGGTCCATCAGCTTCCCGAACGTCGTGACGTCGTCGCGGCGCCGGGCGATGTAGCCGTCGAGGCCGTCGGTGAACGCTGCGAGCGCGAAGACGATGCCGGCGACGAGGTCGCCGTTCGGGATCTCCCCGAGCAGCGCGACGACCACCACCGGCACCATCAGGATGCGCAGCATCGTCAGCGCGTTGGGGAGATTGAGGGGGACCATCGGTCTGCTTCCTCGCCTGAGCCGATACTACGGCCGCGGTTCACGGACGCCCGCAGGGAGCCCATGTCGTGGGCGATTGTATGGTGATATGGTCTCCATATGGCATCGGTGAAGGCGACGTTCACGCTCGACCCGCAGACGATCGCCCGCCTGGGCGAGACCGCCGAGCGCCAGCAGCGCTCGAAGAGCGAGGTGGTCCGGGCGGCGATCCGCGACTACAGCGACCGCGCCGACCGGCTCAGCGAGCGGGAGCGCCGGCAGCTCCTGCGCCGGTTCGACGAGCTCGTGCCGCAGATCCCCGAGCGCCCGGCCGGCGCCGTCGATGCCGAGCTCGACACGATCCGCGCCGCTCGCCGCTCCGGCGGCCGCGGCGGCCGGCCGTGATCGTCCTCGACACGTCGGTCCTGATCGACGCCCTCAGCGGCCCGCGCCGCTCGGCGCCGGCGATGCGGGACGCACTCGCCGCCGGCGAGCGGATGCTCCTCCCCGCCCTCGTCCTCTACGAGTGGCTGCGCGGGCCGCGCCTCCCCGAGCAGCTGGCGGCGCAGGACGGGCTGCTCCCGGCCGAGGCGGCGCTCCCGTTCGGGGCGGCCGAGGCAGCGGCCGCTACCGACCTCTACCGCGCCGTCACCGAGCCTCGCGGTCGCGAGGTCGACATCGCCATCGCGGCCCACGCGATCGTCCGCGACGTCCCCGTCTGGACGCTCAACGTCGCCGACTTCGAGGACCTACCCGGCGTCGAGCTCTACGCCGCCTGATCCGATCCGGACCGCCCGCTCGAGGACGTCGTCGAGCATCGCCTCGGTCAGCTTCCCGGTGAACGTGTTCTGCTGGCTCGGGTGGTAGCTGCCGAGCAGCCATCGACCCCCGACCTCCACCTCGGCGCCGTGCCCGAACCGCGGCTTCGGCCGCGGGATCTCGCCGCCGCTCGCGGCAAGCGCCCGCAGCGCCGCGTCCCAGCCGAACGAGCCGAGCGCGAGCAGCACTCGCACGTTCGGGAGCAGCGCCAGCTCGCGGTCGAGGTAGGGGCGGCACTGATCCCGCTCGGCCGGCGTCGGCTTGTTGGCGGGTGGTGCGCAGCGGACGGCGGCGGTCACCCAGGCGCCGTCGAGACGCAAGCCGTCGCCCCGGTCGACCGAGGTCGGCCGGCTGGCCAGTCCGGCCCGAAACAGCGCCGCGTAGAGCCAGTCGCCGGAGCGGTCGCCCGTGAACATCCGCCCGGTCCGGTTGGCGCCGTTCGCCGCCGGTGCGAGGCCGACGAGGACGATCGCCGCCTCCGGATCGCCGAAGCCCGGCACCGGCCGCGCCCAGTACTCCTCGCCGCGGAACCGGCGCGGCGGGTCGGCCGCGACCCGCTCCCGCCACTCGACCAGCCGCGGGCAGGCCCGGCACGAGGTGATCTCGCGCTCGAGCCGGTCGAGCTCGTCGTGGCCGGGTCGCATGCTTGCGCGAGGCTAGCCCGCTCGCGAATGGGACGATGCGAGCGCTACCGTTGATCGCCGAATGGAGCGGGCCGAGCCCGCACGCGACCATCGCCATGCCTTCCGAAGATCGCCAAGACCTGCGCCTGCTGGCAATCGT
>DASTTY010000058.1:0-4656 GCA_035759925.1 Solirubrobacterales bacterium | reverse complement strand
GGCGTTCGCGCTCAGCGAGCCCGAGGCCGGCTCCGATCCGGCGGCGATGCGGACCACCGCCGTGCGCGACGGGGACGAGTGGGTGATCAACGGCGCCAAGAACTGGATCACCAACTCGGGGATCGCCGACTTCTACGTCGTCTTCGCCGTCACCGACCGCGAGAGCCGGCGGATCACCGCCTTCGTGGTCGAGAAGGACCGCCCCGGCTTCTCGATCGCCGGCCTCGAGCACAAGCTCGGGATCAAGGGCTCGCCGACCGGCTCGCCGGTGTTCGAGGACGTGCGGGTCCCCGACGAGAACGTGATCGGCGAGGTCGGGCGCGGACTGTCGGTCGCGCTCGGCACACTCGAGCGGACCCGGCTCGGCGCCGCCGCCCAGGCGGTCGGCATCGCCCAGGGTGCGATCGACTACGCCGTCGGCTACGCGAAGGAGCGGGTCGCTTTCGGCAAGCCGATCATCGAGCTGCAGGGCATCCAGTTCAAGCTCGCCGACATGGCGACCCGGACGGCCGCGGCCCGTGAGCTCCTCTACACGGCCTGCGCGAAGATCGATCGTGGCGATCCCGATCGGGGGCAGTACAGCTCGATGGCGAAGCTGTTCGCCTCCGACACCGCGATGGACGTGACGGTCGAGGGCGTCCAGGTCCTCGGCGGCTACGGCTACGTCACCGAGTACCCGCTCGAGCGGATGATGCGCGACGCGAAGATCACCCAGATCTACGAGGGGACGAACGAGATCCAGCGGGTCGTCATCGCCAGGTCGCTGAGCCGTTGAGGTCGAGCGCGGTGTCGCCGTCCGTGCCCGCATAGACTGCGCGCCGATGCGGATCTACGTCTGCTGGGACACCCGCGCCGTGCACCCGCTCTTCGGCAAGCATCCATGCGGGATCGCCTACGCGGCGGTCCGCGAGGCGGGGTGGGAGCCGGAGGTGGTCAAGGCGTACGGCTGGGCGAGGCTGCCGCGGGCGTTGAACCTGACGTCCGGGCGCAGGCAGGTCCGCGAGCTGACCGGCGGCGACGAGGTTCCGGCCCTCGTCCTCGACGACGGCGAGGTCGTCGCCGGGTCGGCCGAGATCGTCGCCTGGGCGAAGGCCAACCCGGCGGCGGCCTCGGCGGCCTGAGGTCGCGTAGCCCGGGCCCTTCGTGGTCGCCGACGCGCTCGGAACCTACGTCACCGCGATCGGGCTGATCGCGGTCGCCACTGCGCTCGGAGCGGGCATCGTCGCCCTCGCCGGCGCCCGCCGGCTCTCACCGGTCGCGCCGGTGGTCGGCCTCGCCGCCGCGAGCGCGATCGCCTGGTGGGCGGTCCGGCTGCCCGGCCACGGGCTGACGGCCCTGCTGGCTCTGATCGTCATCGCGGCGTTCGCCGGCGCCCTCGCCGCGATCCGGCTCGAGGGCGTCGCGGCGACGCTCCGGTGGATCGCGCCGACCGGGCTCGCAGCGCTCGCCGCCGTCTCGATCCCGTTCGTCGTCGAGGGACATTTCGGAGTCCTCGGCACCGGCTTCAACGTCGACATGTCACAGCACCTGTTCGCTGCCGACTGGCTGGCGAACCCCGAGGGGCTGAGCCCGAGCCTGATCCGCAGCGGCTACCCGCTCGGCCCGCACGCGCTCGCTGTCGCGGCCAACGAGGTCACCGGCGAGCTCAGCATCGCGTTCACCGGAGTGACGATCGCGATCCCGGTCATCGCCGCCGTTGCGGCGCTCGCGGCGCTCGATCGGCTCTCGGCGTTGCGCGGGCTGCTCGTCGCCGTCCTGACCGGGCTCGCCTACCTCGTCGCCACCTATCTCGCCCAGGGCGCCTTCAAGGAGCTCTTCGAGGCGGCCTTCCTGCTCGGGTTCGCACTCTGGCTCCGCGAGATCACCCGGGCGCGGGAGCCGGCGGCCGGCGGCCTTCTCGCGTTCGTGCCCGGCGCCGTGATCGCCGCCGGGACGCTCTACGTCTACAGCTGGCCGGGCCTGGCGTGGCTTGCCGCCACCTTCGGGCTCTGGGCGGCCGCCGAGCTGTTCCGCCGCCGCCCCGGCGCCGGGGCGGCGATCCGCCGCGCCGCCCCGGCGGCGCTCGTCGGCCTGATCCTGATCCTCGTCGTCGCCGCGCCCGAGCTCGACCGGATCGGCAAGTTCGGGACGAGCGTCGGTGCCGTCACCGAGCGGACGCCGCGTCCGATCGGGGCTGGGGGGGCGAACGGCTCCGGTGGCGGCAAACCGGGCAACGGCTCGGCGAAGCCGGAGCGGCCCAAGTACGACAACGACCTGGGCAACCTGTTCGGACAGGTCAACCCCGCGTCGGTCCTCGGGATCTGGCCGAGCGGCGATTTCCGTGTCAACCCCGGCGACGGGGCGATGCCGGCGCCGGTCTTCTGGCTCGGCGCGCTGCTCGGCGCCGTCGCCCTCGCGCTCGGGATCGCCGCCGCCTGGCGACAGGCCGAGACGGCGATCCTCGCCGCGCTCGCGGCGGCGGCGGCGATCTGGCTCGCGGCCCGCATCGGCAGCACCCCGTACACGAACGCCAAAGCGCTGCAGATGCTGGCGCCGCTGGTGATGCTGGTCGCGGCCCGCGGCATCCTCGATCCGCTTTCGCCGCTGCCGTTGCGCGACCGCAGCCCGCGGGCCGTCGCGATCCTCGGCGTCACGTTCGTCGCAGCGGCGGCGGCGTCGAGCGCGCTGGCTCTGGCCAACGCCCCCGTCGGTCCCGACGACTACACGCCCGGAGTTCGCAAGCTCGCCAACCGCTTCGCCGGCGAGCCGACCCTGCTCCTCGCCCCGGCCGGCGTGATCGCCGACCAGCACGGCGCCGAGTTCTACGGCTGGGAGCTGCGCGGAGCGTCCTCGGCGACCGTTGAGCCGCTTCCCGGCGGCGGCTCCGCACCTCCCGGGATCACGCGCGTCCTCGTCGTCGGCGGCGATCAGCTCGCGCCCTTCGACGACGTCAAGCGGATCGGCAGCGCCAACCGCGTCGTCCTCTGGCGGGTGCTCGGGAGCGGCGGGTAGCTTCGACGCGACCCTCGGTCAGCCGATCGATCCCGGCAGCAGCTCGATCTCGTGGCGGCCGCGCGGAACCCGGAAGCTGACGCGGTATCCGTCGAGCGCGATGCCGTCGGTGGCGAACCGCTTCCTGACCCGCCTCGACTTGACGGGCTCGCCGTCGATCCGGACCCGGACCCGCGGGCGCTTGATCAGCGTCTCGCCGCCGCGGCGGACCACGGTCCCGGACCAGGCGCGCACCGTTCCACCCTCGCCGCGAACGGTGGAGAGGAGGCGGCGGCCATCCCATCCGGTCGCGAGGATCCGCCCGGGGGCGGCGTCGAGGTGGGGACGCGAGAGATTCTGCGCCCGCATCGAGTCGGGGCGGAGCGAGCCGTCGGGCTCGACGGTGTGCCAGTCGTAGAAGCCGGGCTGCTGCTTCCACATCCAGAAGCCGCTTCCGGCCAGGTGCTCGTCCTGGAGGTCGAGGTTGGCGACGAGCCGCTCCTCGCCCGCCGGATCGGCGCCGGTGCCCCACTCGCCGTCCACCCAGGGGGCCCGGTAGTCGGCGGCTTCCCGCTCGGCGGCCGCGTAGGAGGCCCGCAGTTGGTCGAGGCCGCCGCCGTTGAAGACCCCGGTGTAGATGTGCGGGGCGTAGACGAGGTTGCGGTCCTCGCTGAACGGCTCGGGACCGCTCGGATCGACGTCGATCACGTCGCGGATGATGCTCGGCTCGAACCAGAGCATGCGCTTCTCGCCGGCCCGGCGGAGGCCCTCGATCATCCGGTTGTAGAAGGGCCAGAGCTGCTCGCGCTCGAACTGCGGCGAGTTCGTCGAGCCGAACGTGGGCTCGTTCATCAGCTCGAGCCCGAGCAGGCGCGGATGGTCGCGCAGCTTCCTCGACACCTTCTTCATCGCCGCCAGGTAGTGGGCCTGAAGCGGCTTGCCCGCGACCGAGGTGTTGTTCCAGAAGTTGTCGTAGGCGGCGATCGAGCAGGGCGAGGTGAAGAAGGCCTCCTCGCAGGGGCGTCCGTCGGTCAGGGTGGCCCAGTCCGGCGCGCCGTCGGCTTCGTCCCCGGGCCGGAGGTTGCGGTTGTAGCGGTCCTGGTGGAAGTCGACGAGGACCCACATGCCCTCCGATTCGGCCCAGCCGACGATCCGCTCGATCCGCCGTAGATAGGAGGCGGAGTAGGCGCCGGGCTCGGGCTCGAGCAGGCTCCAGTTGATCGCGACACGCAGGAAGTTGAAGCCGAGCGCCGCCATCTCGTCGACGTCGGCGCGCCGCAACGGCACGGTCTGCTGGAAGTAGTCGGGGTACTCGACGAGCGCGTTGGTGTTGATCCCCCGCAGCAGCAGCTGGCGCCCCTTGCCGTCGGCGATGTAATAGCTGCCGGCGCTCTCGGCCACCTGTGGCGAGGCGGTCCGTGTCGCGCTCCCCGCCGGAGTGGCCGCTGCCGCGAGCAGCAGCGCGGTCACCGCGAGCAGGATCGGAAGGCCGCGCCGGGTCACGCGGCGCGACGTTAACAGCGCGCGGCTCCACCCTCGCCGGCTGGCCGGGCGGCGGATCCCCCCGCGACTAGCATGCCCGCCATGTCGATCACCGTGAAACTGCCCGACGGCTCGCCGCTCGAGCTCGACGAGGGGGCGACCGGGGCCGACGCCGCGGCCGCGATCGGGCCGGGGCTCGCCAAG
>DASTTY010000057.1:0-11855 GCA_035759925.1 Solirubrobacterales bacterium | reverse complement strand
AAGGGCACCGCAGGTTAGCTACGCCCGGATCGGATAACCGCTGAAGGCATCTAAGCGGGAAGCCGACCTCGAGATGAATTCTCCCATTCCTTCAAGGAAGTAAGACCCCTGATAGACCATCAGGTTGATAGGCCGACTGTGCAAACGCAGCAATGCGTGAGCAGATCGGTACTAATGGGTCGAGGTCTTGACGTTTTCTTATTGCCTTCGTTGGCCTGCGTGCAGTTTTCAAGCCTCGCCGGACGGCGGGGCGACGCGTTCACCGGATCGGTGGCGCTTCGCCTCCGCGGCCCCGGCCGATTTCGGTGGCTATAGCGAGGGGGATACACCTCTTCCCATTCCGAACAGAGCCGTTAAGCCCCTCAGCGCCGATGGTACTTGGCGGGAAACCGCCTGGGAGAGTAGGTCGCCGCCGGTCTTACCGAAACGATCGAAGCCGTTTCAGCTCGTCTGAGGCGGCTTTTTTCGTGCCTAAGGCAGGAGCTGACCGAGGTCGGGGAGGTTTCCTGCATCGCCGATCCCGGGGATCTGCAGGTCGGTGATCCCACCGAGCTCGCGGATCAGTCCCTGGACCGAGTCGTCCCCGGAGAGCGACTGGAGGCCATCGATCGCCGGTCCGACCGGTGCGTAACGCGCGACCTGGCGGAGGATCGACTCCTCGAGCCCGTCGATCTTCCCGGCGGCCGCCGCGTCGTCGACGGCTCGCTCGAGGCCGGCTCGGACGGCGTCGTCGACCGCCTCGGAGTCGATGTCGTGGGCGGCCGCGAACTCCTCCGTCGCCTGCTCGTCGGCGAGCGCGAGCGCGAGCTCCTCGCGGCTGACGTGAAGCTGGCAGGCGGCGCCGTCGAGCGCCGAGAGTGCGATGCCCTCGAAGATGCCGCGTTCGTCGAGGACGGCCTGATCGCGGGTCTGGCAGGGGTCCGCAGTCGCCGCCGGCGTGTACGAGCCGCCGCCGAAGGCGAGATAGACGCCGATCAGGCCGATCGATGCCGCAAGAGCGATCAGCGGCGCTCGGCTGCGATCACCCATGGGGTGCCTCCGGTCCGGGTTCCGAGTCGGGCGATCGGGATCAGCGCCAGCCCGGCGAGCAGCGCGGCAGCGAGGAACGGCAGGCTGAAAGCGCTCGTGGCCGCCCGCTCCAGCTGGTCGTGGATGTCCGCCTCGAGCGTCGCGTAGGCGTCCTCCTCGCCGGCGGCGGGCGTCACCGAGTCGAACGCCGGTCCGATCTCCGGGAGGCGGCCGTCGGCGGCATCGATCTGGGCGCCGAGCGCCGCTGCGAGCGAGACCTTCGTGTCGGCTGCCACCGGCGCGTCGAGCAGCGCCGCCGTCGCTGCATCCGTCGCTTCGGTTTGCTTCGCGGTGAGCTGGGCCGAGAGGACGGGGGCGAGGAGGAGGATGCCGACCACGATCCCGGCGTGGCGGGCGGCGATCGTTGCTGCGGCGCGTGACCCTTCCGGATCGCGGCCGCCGAGCGCGGCCAGGGTGAGCACCGGCAGGGCGAGCGCGAGACCGATCCCGATCAGGAGCTGCGGCTGGAGCGTCAGCGCCCAGGACGCGCCTGGGAGCACGCCGAGCGCTGCGAGACCGCCGGTGACGGCGATTCCGCCCGCCAGCGCCGCCGCGGTCGGGGGTCCCGCTCGATCGGCGATCCAGCGGGCGGCGAGCGCGGCCAGCGGGATCGCCGAGACGGTCGCGGCCGCCGCGATCGGTGACAGACCCCAGCCTTCGGTGAGGAGGATCACGAGCAGGAAGAGGGCCCCCGTGAGCCCCGCCGAGAGGAGGCCGAGTCCGACCTCCGGCCTGAGGTCGAGGACGCCGCCCGGTCCCGGCTCCGGGGGCGCCGGCCTGATCACGGTCGCCAGCGGCACGAGCAACAGGAGCGGGACCTGGAGGATGAAGATCGACTGCCACTCGAGGAGCTGGGTGAGCAGGCCGCCCAGCGCGGGCCCGACCGCGATCCCGATCGTCCCGGCGGCGCCCCAGACCGGAGCGGCGAGCTCGTGGCTGCCGCGAAGACGGGCGAGGAGCTCGATCGCGCAGGCGACGGCGAGCGCGCCGCCGGCTGCCTGAGCGACCCGGGCGGCGATCAGGACCGCGGCGGTCCCCGACGCCGCGCAGGCGATCGACGCGCAGACGAACGCGACGACGCCCGCCGACCAGCCGGCGCGGGGCTGGGAGCGGGCGATCCGCACCGCGGGGAGAATCAGCAGGGCCAGGACGAGGTTGAAGGCGGTCAGCACCCAGGAGACCCCGAACACGGTGGCGTCGTACTCCGAGAGGATGCTCGGCAGCGCCAACGTCACGATCGACGAGTCGGCGAGGACGACTCCGACCGTCAAGGCGAGGCTCGCCTCTGTGAACCGTGTCTGCCGCGACGTCATCTCCGGGAGGATCGCAGGGAATCCGGCCCGTCCGACCGTAGGATGGGCCGGTGACGGCGACCGACGCCACCGCCGCAACGGACCTCGACGCCGCGATGACGACGATCGCCGAGCTCGCGGAGGGGATCGGCTCGCGGCGGCCGACCGGGGCGGGGGAGGAGGCCGCTGCCGACGCCCTGATCGATCGCCTCGGGGCCGCGGGGGTCGACGCCGCCACGGAGCGATTCGACGGCTATTCGACGTTTGCCGCCCCGTTCGGGCTGATCCTCGGCGTCGCGGCGGCACCGGCGCTGTTGCCCCGTTCGCGGCCCGTCCTGCGCTCGGCGCTGAGCTGGCTCGCCGTGGCCGGCCTGCTCACCGAGGGCTCGCTGCGCTGGGCACCGCTGTCGGCACTGCTCTCGCGCCGGCCCAGCCGGAACGTCGTCGCGACGATCGAGCCCGCCGGCGAGGCCGCGCGGACGGTCTGCCTGGTCGCTCACATGGACACGTCGCGGAGCGGACTGATCTTCGCCCCGGGGCTGGTCCGCTTCATGCCGGCGTGGATCGCGGCGAGCGGCGGCCTCGTCCTGCTTCAAGCGCTGCTCGAGCCCTTCGCGACTGTCTCCCGCCATGTCAGGCGGTTTGCCGCCGCCGTCCGCGGTGGGCTGCTGGCCTGCCTCGGGCTGCTCGCCGAGCGCGAGATCCGTGGCGCCGACGTTCCCGGCGCCAACGACAACGCCTCTGGCTGCGGCGTCGTCGTTGCGCTCGCCTCGCGGCTCGCCGCCGAGCCGCTCGAATCGACCCGCGTCGTCGTGCTGATCACCGGCTGCGAGGAGGCGGGGACGCTCGGCGCCCGCGCCTTTCGCGACTCCCGCGACACCGGCGGCTGGCTGTTCCTCAACTTCGACAACGTCGGCGGCCCCGGCAGCGTCCGGTTCCTGCGCCGGGAGGGCGTCATCGACAAGTGGGACGCCGATCCGGGGCTCGTCGCCGCAGCCGATCGGGTCGCGACCGCCCGGCCGGATCTGCGGATGAAGCCCGAGGATCGCCCCGCCGGTCTCACATACGACAGCAGCCCGATCCTGGCGGCCGGCGGGCGGGCGCTGACGATCAGCAACCAGGACGGCTTCATCCCCGACCTGCACCGCGCGAGCGACGTCTTCGCCAACGTCGATCGCGACGGGGTCCGGCGCGCGCTCGAGGCGGGCGCCGAGCTGCTCGCGGCGATCGACGGCGGCGCTGCCGACTGAGCGGCGGTCAGCGCGGGCGGGCGGCGCCGCGGCGGGCGGGCCAGTCCCATTCGCAACCGGGACGACGCGGCGTGCGGGGGGCCTCCCAAGCCTCCTGGAGCCCGGTCCGGGCTCCACTGCGGCTGCTCCCCCCGCAACCGGTCGCTCCGGTGCGTGGCCGTTCGCGGCACTCGAGCCCGTACTGGCCGAGCGTCAGCAGATCGATCGCCAGATCGATGCGGTCGGCGACCCGGTCGATCGCCGCGACCCCGATCTCGAGGCCGGTCCACTGCCGGCGGGGTCGTTGGTTCATGTCTGTCCTCGTTCTCATCGCGAGCGAAGATAGGAGGGGCGTCGGACGTACACGTGTTCGTGCAAGAGAACTTGCAGCCAGGCTATCGATCCGGTCGTCAGCGGCCGCGGCGGCCGAACGAGTGGGCGACCGGCAGGACCGCGTCGAGGTCGCTGATCTCGTGCCCGCCGTCGCGCCCGGTCTCCCGGGCGCGCGACGGCTCGATCGTGTGGACGTCGGCGAGCGGGACATCGGGGCGCTCGATCGGGCGAACCGCGCTCGCGACGACGTTGATGACGCCCTCGCGGCGCTCGAGACGGCCCGTGACCGTGACCAGCGAGGCCGTCCGCACGGTCAGGCGGTGACGCTCGTAGACGGGCGGGAGGACGATCACGTTCGCAACTCCCGTCTCGTCCTCGATCAGCAGGAACATCACGCCTCGGGCGGTTGCCGGACGCTGCCGGGCGACGAGCAGGCCGGCGACCTCGAGACCGGCGCCGTCCCGGATTCGCTCGAGCGTCGCGCACGTCACCGTCGCCGGATCGAGATCGCTGCGGAGCAGACTCAACGGGTGCTCCTCGAGGGCGATCCCATAGGCGCCGTAGTCGGCCGTCAGCCGCTGCCAGGGCGTCTGCTCGGCGAGCGAAGGCGCCTCGGGCAGCGGCAGGGGCAGGCTGAGCTGACCGTCGCGGGAGCCGTTCGCGGCGCCGAGCCGCCAGAGCGGCACCCGCCGCCGGTCGCCGCCGCCGAGCCCGCCGCAGGCGCCCGCCCAGGCAAGCCGCTCGAGGCCGTCGCGCCCGGCTCCCGAGCGGGAGGCGAGGTCACCGAGGTCGCGGTAGTCGCCTCCGCGCTCGCGCTCCGCCACGACCGCCCCCGCGTCGCGCTCGCTCAGCCCCTTCACGTAGCCGAGCCCGATTCGTACGGCAAGGCCTGCATCGGCGTCTGTCCTCTGTCCTCTGTCCTCTGTCCTCTCGACCTCGCACAGCACGGCGCTGGCGTTCACGTCCGGCGGCCGCACCTCGATCCCGCGCCGCTGCGCCTCGTGGACGAGAGCGTCGGGGGGGTAGAAGCCCATCGGCTGCTCGTTCAGCAGCGAGCAGAGGAACTCGGGGGCGTAGTGGACGCGCAGCCAGGTCGACTGGTAGGCAAGCAGGCCGAACGCGGTGGCGTGGGACTTCGGGAAGCCGAAGCCGGAGAAGCCGTGGATCTGGCCGAAGACCCCCTCGGCGACGCCGGGATCGACGCCGCGCGCGATCGCGCCCTCGACGAACCGCTCGCGATGGGCCTGCATCGCCCGCTCGGAGCGCTTCCGGCTCATCGCCCGCCGCAGCCCCTCCGCCTCGCCGGAGCTGAATCCGGCGAGTGCCATCGCGACCTGGATCACCTGGTCCTGGAAGACGATCGCGCCGAGGGTGTCGGCGAGGATCGGCTCGAGGCAGGGGTGTTCGTAGGGGACCTCGTAGCCGGGGTCCTCACGGAGGCGCTTGCGGCGCTCGAGGTAGGGATGGACGGCACCGCCCTGGATCGGCCCGGGCCGGACTATCGCCACCTGGACGGTCAGGTCATCGATGTTCTCGGGTCGCGATCGCGGCAGCATCTGCATCTGGGCACGACTCTCGATCTGGAAGACGCCGGTCGTCTCCGCGGCGCGGATCCGCCGGTAGACCTCGGGATCGTCGAGCGGGATCCGCGAGAGGTCGATCCGCTCGCCGCGGACCCGGGCGATCTCGGTGACCGCACGCTCGACCGCCGAGAGCATCCCGAGGCCGAGCAGGTCGATCTTCAAGAAGCCCGCGTCGGCGCACGAGTCCTTGTCCCACTGCGCGATCTGCCGTCCCTCCATGGCGGCCGGGACGACCGGGCAGAGGTCGGTCAGCGGCTGCGTCGAGAGCACCATCCCGCCGGGATGCTGGGAGGGGTGCCGGGGCAGCCCGTAGGCGTCGTCGAGCAGCTTCCGAAGCGCCTGCCGGCGGGTTCCGTCGCCGCCGAGCTCGGCCCGCTCGTGGTGGCCGGCCGATCGGGCGGCACGCTCGATCTCGCCCGGCGGCAGCCCGAGCGCCTTTCCGAAGTCGCGGATCGCACCCTTCGCCCGGTAGGTCGGGAAGGCGGCGACGAGGGCCGAGCGGTCGGAGCCGTAGCGCTCGTGGATCCGCGGGATCAGCCGCTCGCGGACATCGCGGGGGAAGTCGAGGTCGATGTCCGGCGCCTCGGTGATCTCCTCGTTCAGGAAGCGGCCCAAGAACAGGCCCGCCTCGACCGGGTCGACGTGGGAGAGCCCGGTCAGATAGCAGACGACCGAGCTGACGCTCGAGCCCCGGCCCCGTCCGGGCGGCAGCAGCGAGCGGGCGCTGTCGGGGCCGCGGACCTCGACCGCTACCTCGCGGGCGAGCTCGAGCAGGTCACGGTGGAGGAGGAAGAACCCGGAGAGCTTCAGCTTCGCGATCAGCCCGAGCTCCTGCTCGAGGCGGCGCTCGGCCTCGGCCCGCTTCGGCTTGCCGTCGTAGCGCTCGCCGAACCGGGCCCGGCAGGCTTCGGCCAGCCGCCGGTCGGCGCTGCCGTCCTCGGCGCCCGGATAGCTGTAGCCGAGGTCGGTCGTCAGGTCGAAACGCAGCCGGTCGGCGAGGCGGGCGGTCTCGGTGACCGCCTCGGGATGGTCGCGGAAGCGCTCGGCCGCCCGCGCCGGGGCGACCAGGGTCGCGGCGCCGTTGCCGCGCCGCTCGGGTTCCGTCGACTCGAGGGTGCCGCCGAGCCGGACGGCGACGAGCGTGTCCTGGAGCGGGATCCGGTCGCGATCGTGTGCGTGGACGTCGCCGGTCGCCACGCAGGGGATGCCGAGCGTCGCGGCGAGGCCGGCGAGCCTGCGGTTGCGGGTCCGGTCGCCCCGCCAGAGCGGCACCTGCAGCTCGACCCGGAAGCGATCCCGACCGAACGCCGCGAGCAGCCTTCGGCCGAGGCGCTCGGCGCCGCCGTTGTCGCCGCGGGCGATCCGCCCGGCCAGGGCGCCGTCGCGCGCGCATCCGGACAGGCAGACGATCCCGCCGGCGTGGCGCTCGACGTCGGCGAGGGAGACGAGCGGCGGCAGCGGCTCGGTCGCCTCGCGGGTCCCGGAGTGGGCCTTCGTCAGCAGCCGGCAGAGGTTCCGGTAGCCGGTCGCGTCGGCGACGAGCAGGGTCAGGTGGAAGGCGCCGGGCGGGCAGTTGCCGCGAAAGCCGGGCGCCACGACGGCGGAGCCGGCCGCCTCCGCGACGGTCACCTCGGCGCCCGTGATCGGCCTGACCCCCTGGGCGTGACAGGCGCTGGCGAACTCCATCGACCCCCAGATCCCGTCGTGGTCGGTCAGCGCCAGCTCCCGGTAGCCGAGCTCGGCGGCGCGAAGGGCGAGCTCATCGGGGCTCGAGGCCCCGTCCAGGAACGAGAAGGCCGAGTGGGCGTGGAGCTCGACGTAGCTCATCGCTGCTCGTACCAGCGGCCGGTCCCGAGGTCGCGATAGACGACCGCGCAGCGCCCGCCGGCCAGCACGACCTCCAGGTAGTGGCGGCGAAGCGGCGCCTCCGACCACCAGCGATCCTCGACGAGCCACTGCTCGCGGACCGCTTCGACGTCGCGACCGGCGACGCTTTGCGGCCGCCCGGCCCCGACGGCGACCGCGACCTCGCGCGGGGCGTAGGGATTGGCGGGGCGGCTCATCGCTCCGCGCCGCGGTTGTTGTAGGGAGCGAGCGCCGCCCAGCGCTCCGGCACCCTCGAGCCGGGATCGACGTCGAGGACCCGCAGCACCGCGTCGCTGCCGGCGGCGGCTCGGACCTGACGGATCGCCTCGGCCAGCCGCTCGCGCCGGCGCTCGGCCGGATCCTCGCCGAGCGCCTGCTGGGCGCCTCCGGACGGGGCCGTCGCGACTGCCCGGAGCGCCAGCGCGGTCGCCGGGGCGGTGAGCTGGGCGAGCTTCGGCGCGAGCGCCAGCCGGAGGCGCTCGGGGGAGCCGCTGGCGCTGCGCAGCACGGCCGTCGCGCTCCAGCTGCCGCCCCCGGCCAGCCGGGCTTCGAGGCCGAGCGAGCGGATCGCCCGTCCGGCTCTCCGGGGGTCGCCCAGCAGGCGCTCGATCAGCAGGTCGAGGGCGCGCTCGAGCTGAGCGCCGTAGGCGGCTTCGGGGAGGCCGATCGCCTGGACGAGGTCCTCGTGCGGCGTCCGCGGCCGCAGCGGGGTATCGAGCCCGCGGGCGAGGTCGTGAGCCTCGAGGCCGAGGACGCCGAAGCGGTCGGCGATCGCGATCCGCGGCAGGCCGGCGAGATCCCCGAGCGAGTCGACGCCGAGCCGCTCGAGGGTCGCGACGAGCCGCCCCGCCCGGGCGTCGTCGCGGCCCGGCGACGCCGTCCGCTCGCGGAGGGCCCGGTCGAGGAGCGCGACCGGGAGAGGGGCGAGGAAGTCACGCTCGCTCCCCACCGGGACGACCCGGATCGCCGGCCGGCGATCAGGCCCGCGCCGGCGGGCCATGGTCGCGGCGGCACGCGCGCAAAAGCGGTTCGGCGCGCCGGCGATCCGGGCCGGCGTCCCGATCGCCCCGGCGGCCCGGGCCAGCACGTCCTCGCGCCGCGGCCCCCAGATGCCGCGGAGCCCGTCGACCGCGAAGAAGGCCTCGCCGGCGCGGCCGCTCTCGACTTCGGCGCCGATCGACTCGAGCCGGCGGACGATCCGCTCCCAGCCGCTCGCCGTCCGGCCAGGATCGGGAGGGTGGAGGATCAGCCGCGGGCAGCGCCCGAGCGCCTCCGAGACCGCCATCCCGGGCCTGATCCCGAACGCCTCGGCGGCACCGCTGACCTCACCGACGGCCTGCTCGCGGCCGGGCTCGGGGGCGAGGGCGATCGGCTCCGTCAGCATCTCCCTGCGCCCGCCCACCGCGGCGAGCAGTGAGAAGCGGGGGATGAGGACGGATCCGACGGTCACGGGATCCGCCCACTCTACACGAACATACGTTCGTAGCAAGCAGCAAGCAGCGGCTGCCCGCTGCGAGCGAGCGGCGAAGCCGAGAGCGGGCTGCCTGCTGCTTGCTAGCCCCGCACCCCCCGCACCCTCCGAACGACTTCGGCGCAGACCTCCGAGGTGGAGGCCTCGCCGCCGAGGTCGTGGGTGCGGATGCCGTCGCCGGCGGCGCCGAGGGTGGCGTCATAGACGGCTCGCGACGCCGCCTCGGCCTCCGCGACGCCGCGCTCGGCGGCGTAGTGGAGGACGGCGGCGCAGGCGAGGATCATCGCCATCGGGTTGGCGACGTCCTTGCCGGCGAGGGAGGGAGCGGTGCCGTGCGGGGCCTCGGCCATCGCGACGGCGGGGCGGAGGTCGTCGTCGAGGCTGAGCAGAATCGACTCGGCGCCGGCGATCGAGCCGAACATCGGCATCACCAGGTCGCTGAGCAGGTCGCCGTCGCGGTTCAGCGTCGGGATCACGAGCGGGGCGTCGGCCGCCCCGGCGATCAGGCCGGCGTAGGTCGCATCGATCAGGACCGGTTCGTAGGGCACCTGCGGATGGCGCTCGGCCGCTGCGTCCATCTCCTCCTTCAGCATCCCCTCGTAGACCGGGCTGACCGTCCACTTCGGCCCGCCGTAGACGCGCGCGGGCGGCTCCCCGCCTTCGGCGGCCGCGATCCGGAAGGCGTGCTCGGCGACCGCGCGGCAGACGCGGCGGCTGATCCGCTCGGTCCGGAACGCCAGCTCGTCGCCGTCGCTCCGCTCGCGCCACTGCTCGGCGCCGTAGGCGTCGCCGACGGCCATCCGGCAGACCGTGATGGGATGGTGTATCCCCGCGACCGGCGTCACGCCGGGGATCCGGCGGCCGGTCCGGACGATCACGGTGCCGTCGATCCCCTCGCGAATCAACCGGTTCGGGCTGCCGACGTCGTCGGCTCCCTCGGGGGTGATCGTCGCCGCCTTGAGGCCGAGCCCGGCGACGCGCATCGCCGCCGCCGCATCCGTGCAGACCGCGTTCGCCGTCCGCCGCCGATTCCCGAGCGAGAGGTCGAAGCGCTCGAGCTCGACCGGCAGCCCGATCACGTCCGGATCGAGGACGGCGAGCGCCGCCTCGAGCAGCTCCTGCCCGGTCTCGTCCCCGTCGAGGACGACGATGCGGACCGGCTCAGCCACCGCCCGCCGGCCGCCGCCGGCCGCCGCCGGTCGCACCCTTCGCCGGCGGCGCCTCGGCGGCGAAGTCGAGGATCAGCTTCGCCGTCTCGGCCGGCGCCTCGACGTTCGGCGAGTGACCGATTCCATCCAGCGTCTTCGTGACCGCTCCGGGGACGGCGTGGAACTCCTCGCCGACCGCTGCCGCATCGATGATCTGATCCTCGCTGCCGTCGAGCCACAGCAGCGGCACCCCGGTCGCCGTCAGTCGCGACGCCACCGACTGCTCCTCGACGAAAGCGTCGGCCGCGTCGCTGGACTTGGTGAAGGAGTCGTAGGTCATCGCCCGGTTGTCGTCGACGACGCGGTCGGGGTCGTTCGGGAAGACCTTGCTCACGTCCGTGCCGGGGGCGAATGCGGAGCCGTAACCGCTCTTGATCGTCGCGTCGAGCCGGAGCCGCCAGATCGCCTGGCCGATCAGCGGCGTCTGGATCAGCTTCTCGGTCAGCGGCAGCGATACCTCGCCGGGCTCCGAGGACGTGCTGATCAGGACCACCCGGTCGACCAGCTCGCTCGCCTGCTCGGCGAGCGACGTCGCGACCATGCCGCCGAGCGAGTGGCCGACGACCACCGCGCCCTGGACGCCGAGCGAGTTCAGGGCCTCGGCTACCGCCGCGCCCTGGGTGTCGATCTCATAGCCGCTCTGCGGCTTCTCGGAGCCGCCGTGGCCGACCAGGTCGACGCGGATCACCCGATGATGCTCGTTGAGCTTCGCGAGGATCGGGTTCCACCACTGCGACGAGCAGCCGAAGCAGTGGAGGAGGACGATCGGGGCGCCCTCCAGCCCGGACCCGGTCGCCGGCGAGTCGAAGACCTGGAGCTCGACCGACGACGCCGACTCGATGCTGCCGCCGTCGGCGGTCACCGTGGCCGGCTTCGTCTGGCTGTCGAGAACGAGCATGTTGACGACCGCGAGCGTGATCAGGACGACGAGGACGGCGATGACGGCCTTGAGGGCGCCGCGCATGCTCAGCCGGCCTCGACCTGCGCCGCCGTCAGCCCGAGCTCCTCGGCCCGTTCGGCGAGCGCGCCGATCACGACCGTGATGTGCTCGGCCTCGTCGACGCCGAGCTCGTCGATCCCGCGGCGGATCTGCTCGCGGTCGACCTTGGCCGCGAACGAGGGCTGCTTGAGCTTCTTGCGGACCGACTTCGGCTTCAGCCCCTCGATCCCGGTCGGCCGGACGAGCGCGCACGCGGTCACGAAGCCGGACAGCTCGTCGACTGCATAGAGCGTCTTCGCCAGGCGCGTGGTCCGCGGCACGTCGAGGTAGTCGGCGTGGCCGGCGACGGCCTCGATCACGTCATCCGGATAACCGCGCTTGCGGAGCTCCTCGAGGCCGATCCGCGGATGGCCGGTCTCGGGGTCGGGAAAGCGCTCGTAGTCGAGGTCGTGGACGAGGCCGGTGATCGCGTACCTCTCCTCGTCCTCGCCCCAGATCCGGGCGTAGGCGCGCATCGACGCCTCGACCGCGAGCGCGTGCTTGCGCAGGGAGTCGGACCCGGTCCATTCGCAAAGCAGCTCCCATGCCGCGGCGCGGTCCGAGGCGTTCATCGTCGGCTCGCTCACCGTCGCTACCCTAGCCAAGCTTTGGAGAAGTTCGTGATTCAGGGCGGCGCCCCGCTCAGCGGGGAGATCGTCGCCGCCGGGAACAAGAACGCGGCGCTGCCGATCCTCGCCGCCTGCCTGCTGACCGAGGAGGAGGTGCTGCTGCACCGGGTGCCGCGGATCCGCGACACCGAAGCGCAGATCGCCCTGCTCGAGCAGCTCGGCGTCGAGGTCGAGTGGGTGGCCGACAACAGCGTCAG
>DASTTY010000056.1:0-8135 GCA_035759925.1 Solirubrobacterales bacterium | reverse complement strand
GGCGGTCGCCGCCGGGCTCCTCGATCGCTGGGACGAGGCGGCGAGCGAGTTCGTCGTCGTCATCCCGCCCGGCTTCCGCGCCGCCCTCGCCCACACCGTCCCGCCGGCCAAGGGCCGCACGGTCAACCTCGCGTAGAGCTTGGGCTGTTGATGGCGAACCCGCGAGGATTCCTTGAAGTGCACCGCGCGCCCGCGCCGGAGCGGCCGCCGCAGGAGCGCGTCCGCGACTACGCGGAGATCTACGGGACGCTGCCCGAGGACGAGCTTCGTCATCAGGCCTCGCGCTGCATGGACTGCGGCGTGCCGTTCTGCAACAACGCCTGTCCGCTCGGCAACCTGATCCCCGACTGGAACGACCTCGCCCGCGTCGGGGACTGGAAGGGGGCGATCGACCAGCTCCACGCGACCAACAACTTCCCCGAGTTCACCGGGTTGATCTGTCCGGCGCCGTGCGAGTCGGCCTGCGTGCTCGACATCGACGACGACCCGGTGATGATCAAACAGATCGAGTACTGGACGATCAACCATGCCTTCGAGCAGGGGTGGGTCGTGCCCGAGCCGCCCGAGACGCGAACCGGCCGGCACGTCGCCGTCGTCGGTTCGGGGCCGGCCGGGATGGCGGCCGCGGCCGAGCTCAACAAGGTCGGTCACCGGGTCACCGTCTACGAGCGCGACGAGGCGCCGGGTGGGTTCCTGCGCTTCGGGGTGCCCGACGCGAAGCTCGAGAAGTGGATCATCGACCGGCGGATCTCGGTCCTCGAGGAGGAGGGCGTCGAGTTCGTCTGCAACGTCGAGGTCGGCCGTGACATCAGCGTCGAGCGCCTCCACGCCGGTCACGACGCGGTCATCCTCGCCCCGGGCTCGCGTGTCGAGCGCGACCTCGACGTGCCCGGCCGCGGCCTCGACGGCATCCACTTCGCGATGGAGTACCTGTACGGCCGCAACCGCTGGGTCGCAGCCTCCCAGGGCCGGCCCGCCCGTCGAGCCGAGCGCGAGATCAGCGCCGCCGGCAAGCGCGTCGTCGTGATCGGCGGCGGCGACACCGGGATGGACTGCGTCTCGAACGCGCTCCGTGAGCAAGCCGAGGACGTGCTCCTCCTCGACGTCTATCCGGAGGTGCCGAGCAGCGGCCGCTACCCGAACACGCCATGGCCGGTCCAGCCGCGCCGCCTCGTCACCACCTACGCCCTCGAGGAGGGCGGCGAGCGCCGCTTCGGTCGCCAGGTCCTCGGCATGGAGGGCGAGGCCGGCCGGGTCGCACGGGTGATCGCCCGCGAGGTGACCGGCGAGTCGTCGAGCACGCTGGTCGGCGTCCCCGGCAGCGAGTTCGCGATCGAGGCCGACCTGGTCCTGATCGCGGTCGGGTTCACCGGCCCCGAGCACGAAGGTCTGCTCGACGACCTCGGCGTCGGCTACGACGGCCGCGGCAACGTCAAAGCCGGCACGTTCAAGACGTCGGTGGACCGCGTCTACGCGGCCGGTGACGCCCGCGTCGGCGCGTCGCTGATCGTCACGGCGATCGCCGAAGGGCGCCGCTGCGCCCGCGTCGTCGAAGCGGCGCTTCGCTAGGCGCCGCGGCGACCTCGGGACGGCATGATCGACCGGCTGAACGAGCGGGTGGACTGGGGCCTTGCCGTCCCGGTGCTATCCCTGATCGTTCTCGCGGTGACCTGGACGGGCAAGCCTCCCGCCCTGGTGCTCGCGATCGCCGCGGCCTTCCTCGTCGCCGCGGTGCTCGCCGCGGTCCACCATGCGGAGGTCGTCGCCCAGCGGGTCGGCGAGCCGTTCGGCGCGCTCGTTCTCGCCGTCGCCGTGACCGTGATCGAGGTCGGCCTGATCGTGACGCTGATGGTCTCGGGGGATGCCGACACCGAGGCGCTCGCACGCGACACCGTGTTCGCCGCGGTGATGATCACCTGCAACGGGATCATCGGCCTGTCGCTGCTGATCGGAGCGCTGCGGCGGCATTTCGCCGAGTTCAACGCCGAAGGCACGGCGGCGGCGCTGGCGACGGTGATCACGCTGGCAACCCTTTGTCTGGTCCTGCCGCAGTTCACGACCAGCGCACCGGGACCGGAGTTCACGACCAGCCAGCTCGTCTTCGCGGCGATCGCCTCGCTCGCCCTCTACCTGCTGTTCGTGTTCGTGCAGACCGTTCGCCACCGCGAGCACTTCGTCCCGGGCGAGGAGCTCGAACAGGACGATCGAACCGGCGGGCCCAACCGTTCCGAGGCCCTTCGGAGCCTGATCCTGCTCCTCGCGGCACTGGTCGCGGTGGTCGGGCTGGCGAAGGTCGAATCGCCGGCGATCGAGGACGTCGTCAGCGCGATCGGGGCGCCGCAGTCGGCGGTCGGCGTCCTCATCGCCCTCCTCGTGCTCAGCCCCGAGACCCTCGCCGCCGCCCGCAATGCCCGCCGCAACCGGATGCAGATCAGCTTCAACCTCGGGCTCGGCTCGGCGATGGCCAGCATCGGGCTGACGATCCCGACGATCGCGGTCGCGTCGATCTGGCTCGAGGGGCCGCTCGTCCTCGGCCTCGACTCGCTCCAGATCGCCCTCCTCGTCATCACCGCGATCGTCAGCGCGTTGACGATTCTGCCCGGGCGCGCCACCCTGCTGCAGGGCGGCGTCCACCTGATCCTCTTCGGGACCTTCTTGTTCTTCGCGCTCAGTCCCTGAGGCCGGGCGCGACGATCGTCACCGTCCGCGTCGTCGTGAAGAACTCGCGGGCGGCGCGTCCCTGCTCGCGGGGGCCGTGGCTGGAGAGGCGCTCGCCCCCGAACGGCGCGTAGTAGTCGACTCCGGGCGTGACGGCGTTGACCCTGATCAGGCCGCAGTCGATGCCCTCGGCGACCGCGGTCGCGGCGGCCGCGTCGCGACCGTGGACGGCGCCGACGAGGCCGTAGCGGGTCGCGTTGGCGATCGCGACGGCGGCATCGGCGTCGGCGGCCCGGATCACGGTCAGCAGCGGGCCGAACGTCTCCTCCTGGTTGACCTCGTCGCGGGGATCGTCAGCGGCGAGGATCGTCGGGGCGGCGAAGTGCCCGTCGCCGGCGGGTGGCTCGGCGGCCGCGATCAGCTCGGCCCCGCGGTCGCGCGCGCCGGCGACGCGGTCCTCGAACCCGGCCACGGCCCGTTCGTCGATCAGCGGCCCGACGAGGGTGTCCTCGGCGGCGGGGTCGCCGACGGGCAGCGCTGCGACGGCGGCGCCGAGCTCGTCGATCAGCGCGTCCGCGACGGTGTCCACGGCGACCACCCGCCGCGTCGCCGTGCACTTCTGACCGGCGAACGGCATCGATCCGGCGACGATCAGCCCGGCCGCGGCGGCCGGATCGGCGTCGGCGAGGACGATCGCCGGGTTCTGGCCGCCCATCTCCGCCTGCGCGGGGGCGGCGCGGCGGGCGAGCCGCTCGACCACCGCGATCCCGGTGGCGGTCGAGCCGGTGAACGTCGCCGCGGCGATCCGCGGATCGTCGAGCAGGCTGGAGAGCTCGGCGCCGGGGACGTCGACGACCGTCAGCACCCCGGCCGGCAGCGCCGCGGCCGCCAGCTCGCCGAGCACGGCGGCGACGCCGATCGCCGGCGCCGCGGGCTTGAGCACGACGGCGTTGCCGTAGGCGAGCGCCGGCGCCGCCTTCCAGAGCGGGATCGCGAGCGGGAAGTTCCAGGGGCAGATCGCGAGGACGACACCGAGCGGATCGCGCCGCACCTGCACGGTCGTCGCCGGAGCTGAGCCCGGGTAGATCTCGCCGGTCGGGTCGAAGGCCGCCTGCGCGTAGTAGCGGAGAATCGCGACGGCCCGTGCGACCTCGCCCCGGGCCTCGCTGATCGGCTTGCCGACCTCGCGGGTGATCAGCTCGGCGAGGCCTTCGCGGGCGGCGACGGCGTCGGCAAGATCGTTGAGCGCCCGTGACCGTCCCGGGGCGTCCCGGCGCCACTCGCGCTGCGCCTCGACCGCCATCGCGACCGTTGCGTCGAGCGCGGCCGCGTCGGGGCCCTCGGCGGTCGCGACGACCTCGGCGGGACGGAACGGGTTGGTGCTGGTGATCGCCGTCATCAGGCGCTCAGTGGAGCTGGGTCGGGCCGGCCACGGGCCGAGCTTATCCCGGCCGCTCGGCGCTTTGCTAACTTCGAGTCAACATCGGCGCCGAACCAACGGAGAGGGATGAGGATGGTCAAGGTGATGTCCGCGATCGCTGCGGGGCTGCTCGCGGCGGCAATGACCCTGCTGCTCGCGGCGCCCGCCCCGGCGAGCATCAGCAGCAGGGACATGCGCGACCAGCGCTACTGCGAGATCTTCACGGTCTTCCTCGCGCCCTCGCCGGTGGCGAGGGTCAACAACACCTACGGTCTCAACCGCTGCCCGCCGCGCTGGTGGGACTCGCTCGACACGTCCGAGCTGGCCGCCGAGTCCGGCGCCGACCTGATCCTCCTGAATGGCCCGCGCTACTGGCTCATGGACAAGGTCACGGTCACCGAGCCCGGTCCGATCGTCGAGCTCGCCGGCAAGCAGCTCCGCGAGGTGGCGACGATCGATCTCGCGAAGGTCGGGCTGACGCCGCCACCGCCGTTCACCGGCGTCAAGATCACGCGGGGGACCCGATTCGTCTTCCGCCACGACCGGCCGGTCTTCCAGCTGATCGATCCGGACGGCCGGGTCTACGTGATGCAGGCCTACTCGCAGATCGTCGATCCGGGCCTCACCTACGACCAGCTTCGCGGGCTCCGGCGGCATCCGGACCGGATCGGCCTGCCCGAGGGCTGGCGCTACCGGACCCGCAAGCCCGACGAGAACCTCGTCCTCCGCGCGAACGGGACGGCGACGATCATCCAGGACGCGCTCAAGAACACCTACCAGCGGCTGCCGAAGCGCTACGGCGCATAGCCCACCGCCGAGCGGGTAGGAGCGTCGCGTAGTCCGTACCCGACGAGAGGATCAGCGTGAATCGACGGCGGCTCGGCAGCAGCGACCTCGAGGTGAGCGAGATCGCGCTCGGCTCCTGGCTCACCTACGCCGGCGGCGTCGAGCGCGAGCACGCCGAAGCCTGCACGCGGGCGGCGTTCGAGGCCGGGATCAACTTCTTCGACACCGCGAACGTCTACGGCCAGGGCGCGGCCGAGCGCGCCTGGGGCGAGATCCTCGGCGAGTACCCGCGCGAGGAGTACGTCCTCGCGACCAAGCTCTACTTCCCGGTCGAAGGGGGCAGCGGGCTGTCCGCGGAGCAGGTCCACCGCCAGATCGACGCATCGCTGGCGCGCCTGCAGACCGACTACGTCGATCTCTACCAGTGCCACCGCTTCGACGTCGACACGCCGATCGAGGAGACGATGGAGGCGCTCGCCGATGTGGTCGAGGCGGGCAAGGCACGCTGGATCGGGTTCAGTGAGTGGACCCCCGAGCAGATCGAAGCCGGCCTCGCCGCCGCCGTCGACGGCGTCACTTTCGTCTCCTCGCAGCCGCAGTACTCGATGCTCTGGCGGGCTCCGGAGGACGAGGTGTTCCCGCTCTGTTCGAACCGTGGCATCTCCCAGATCGTCTGGTCGCCCCTGGCCGAAGGGGTGCTGTCCGGCAAGTACGAGCCGGGCCGGCCGCCGCCTTCCGACTCACGAGCAGCGAGCGACGAGATGGGCATCTTCATCCAGGGCAAGCTCGACGACCGCATCCTCGAGGCCGTCCAGCGGCTGCGACCGATCGCCGAGCAGATCGGCGCCTCGATGGCACAGCTCGCGCTCGCCTGGGTGCTCCGCCGCGGTGAGCTGGCCGCGGCGATCATCGGAGCGAGCCGTCCCGAGCAGGTTCACGAGAACGTCGCCGCCGCCGATGTCGAGCTCTCGCTCGACACCCTCGACGCGATCGACGAGGCGCTCGGCTCCGTCCCCGTCACCGGCACGATCCTCGGCCCGAACGCCCGCGGCGGCGTCCTCCACCGCCGCGCCGCCTAGGTGATCATCCAGCGGGGCCGTAGGCTGGCCGCGTGCTCAGGCGGCGCGGCGGCGACAGCGACGAGGAGAAACCCGAGCGGCTCCGGATCCGACCGGTCCTGGCCCAGGTCGCGGCCGGCTACCGCTACGACTGGAAGCTCCTCCTCGGCGCCGGCCTGCTCGTCTTCGGCGCGATCGGCCTGATCACCGCCTTCGACGCCCTCGACCCCAACACCATCGACGACTGGAGCGGCGGCTGGTCGGTCGTCCTCGCCCTCCTGATCGTCGCGCAGCTCTCGGTGCCGCTGCTCGGGGCCGTCTTCTACTCCGGCGTCGTCGCCGCCGGGGTCGAGCAGCGGCGCTCCGGGGTCCGCCACGGGATCGCCGACGTGGCCCGAAGCCTCCCCTATCGGGCGCTGATCGTCGCTGACATCGCCCTCTTCTTCGTCATGGCCGCCGGCTTCCTGGCGCTGATCATCCCCGGCTTCATCTTCATCACCTGGTTCGCCCTGATCGCTCCGGCGATCGAGATCGAAGGGCTCGGCGCCCGCGCCGCCTTCCGCCGCAGCCGCGCGCTCGTCCGCCCGCACTTCTGGCGGGTCGCGGCGATCGTCATCCCGCTCACCTTCCTGCAGGCCGCTCTCGAGAGCGGCGGCGAGCAGCTCGGCCATTCGCTGCTCGGCGAGGGCTACCCCGGCAACTGGCTCGCCTCGGTCGTCTCCAACCTGCTCGGCTCTCCGCTCTACGCGCTGACGGTCCTGGCGCTCTACTTCGAGATCACGGCACGGGAGCGAACGTCCGCCCGCCGCTGACCCCGATCTCGTCCCGCATCCGGGACGAAACCGCCCTCAGCGGCGCGAGGCGCGGAGGAGCAAGACGTGACCTGAGCCGTTCGATCGGGACCCGTGCGGCATCGCTCGACACCGCCGATCTGCCCATGAAATCGAAGACTTTCTCGCAGGGCAGCGGATCGGGATCGCTCCTGAACAGGGTTGCTACGCCCGGGGAGAGCGCCGTCCATCCGACGCCCGGAAAGCGGGCTCTGAGGTCGCCGGAGAGGGTACCGTCCGCGTACCGGGCCTCTCCCAGGAAGAACGGAGGTTCCGGTCTCAGCTTCGCCGACTGCAGGTCTCGCCTGTAGGTGAACGAATCGGCGAGACGGATGACGCCCGCCACTCGGGTGATCCGAGCGACGTCGGTTCGCTCGGTCTTGACCGCGAGGAAATCGCCGAAGAACTTCTCTCGCCTGGCGAACATCGCGACTCGGGACGTCGGTCCGCATGCGAGCAGCGACGGCCCACGCCAAGGCCCGGCACTTGCGACGGAACGGCCAACCCCCCGGGCGGTGCGATTTCCACATCGACGATCGACGGAGACGAGCCTTGCTCTGATGCTGGATTCATCGAGGCTCGAGTATCCGCCCTCGCCCGTGAACCTGATGTCGCCGGCCAGGTGGCCGAACTTCGACCTCACGGTCACGCACGGTCGCCGCGAGGTCTCCACCCTTGCCGTTCGGAATCGGGCCGATATCCGCCCCAGCGGCCCCATCTCGACCTCGACTCGCGGCCCTATCGACCGAGCTCGCTTCAGGTCGTAGATGACCGTGGCGCTTCCCTGACCGACCTCGGCGTCGACGAGCTCCCCGCCCACGGTGGTCCACTCGGCGTATTCGCGCCCCTTGTCGGTCCAGATCTGGGCTCGCTGGGCCCGCTTGGAGCCCCGGCTGACGAACTGCACGTGATAGCCGTTCGATCCTTCGGCCTGAAAAACGACGTAGCGCACCTTGTCGTCGCTCGCGCCGGCTGCAACCGAAGGAATCGCGGCGATGGCCAAGCACGCTATCCCGGCGACACCGATCAGTCTCCCCCTCGCTCCCCTCACCTCGAGGACCCTACCGGCGAGGCCGGCTGCCGGCGCCGGTCGCGGTGTCGTTGAGCAGTCGCCGTCATGACCGCGTAAGCCGTCGTTCATCGCGATGCGCGACGATGGCGGCATCGGCCATGACCGCCCCACCTCCGAGCGCCTGCTCGATCCCCGATCGCTCCGCGCGGAGACCTGAGCGCCGGTGCGCGTCCATCTCCTTCGCCACGGCGAGTCGCGTTCGAACGCCGATCGGGAGCGGATCGCGATCCCCGAGCAGGAGGGCGACATGCTCAGCGACCGTGGGCGCGCCCAGGCCGAAGCGGCCGCCGGCGCGCTCTCCGGGCTGGGAA